>NZ_BAABWT010000001.1:0-898619 GCF_040365955.1 Phaeobacter sp. NW0010-22 | reverse complement strand
TGCCGCGCGTGCGCAGATCCAGGTTCACCCTACCAAGTGCTGCGGCATAGCTGGCGGTATCAAGCCCAAACCCACCATTCAGATCATCCGCGCCAGCGCCCCCGATCAATGTGTCGTTGCCGCTGCCGCCTTCCAGTGCATTCGCGAACGAGCTACCTACTAAGATATCGTCATGGTCAGACCCGGTTAAGTTTTCAATACTTTCAAAGGTATCCCCCAGCGCATCGCCCGTACTTCCTGTTCCGTCAAGTCGAACTGTGATGCCTCCAACAGAAGTTACATAGGACGCTAAATCAATTCCTGCTCCGCCTGCAAGGAGGTCTGCTCCTGCTCCCCCGATAAGTGTGTCATTACCTGCGCTACCGCTTAGGATGTCATTCCCGCCGCGACCATCGAAATATACGCCGACAGAACCATCACTAAACAAGTCATTGACAGAAAAGGAATTATTCCCAGAGTCCCCATAAACACTAGTCAAATAACCCTTCCAAGCGGCAGCCTTAACACTGTTGAAATTGGCTACCGTAAAGCTCGCACCACCCGATACGGCTGTACCAGCAGCTAGATCAACTATGAAACTAATGTTAGTCTTTAGTGTGTTCGATCCTGAACCACTGTCAAGTACGCCGCCCCCTGCCCCACCAAACAAACCGCTAATCCAGTAAATATCGTCTCCGGCTCCGCCGTAGATGTTTTGCATATCACCATCGTCAAGCGACACAGAAATATTGTCGTGGCCAGCCCCAGAATCGATTGTGATACTTCCAGCATAGCTAGTCGTTATATGGTTATCGACGCTTCCAAACAAAATCGTTTCGATACCAGCTACCGCAAACTTCTGGGTACCTATTGAAACTCCAAACGAGAAAGAAGCGTCTTCGTTCCTGATCAATCTCGCCGAGGCTGGAGACACATTACGCAGATCGAGCACATCGGTGCCGTCACCGCCATCAATCAATCCCGTGTCAGTGGATGACGGATGAAGAATCGAGACGGAGCTAAAGGTGATCAAATCATCACCCGATCCACCCAGCAAAGTATCCGCACCGAGCCCGCCATCTAGCGTGTCGTTGCCCTCTGAACCAATAATCATATCGGCTTCTGAGGTGCCAACGAGCGTATCGTCTACCGATGTGCCCAGAACGATACCTCGAGACGCAAGTGCCGTCGCAACGTCTCCACCCGCTGCTATCAACGCCTGGATGACTACTTTATTGGGGCCAGTAGCCGGTTTGCCATAATCGATCACGCTTGGGCGAGATAAATCGTCGTTCTGATCAAGGATCAAGTCATCAACAGCAGCTAAGTCGGTGGTTCCAAAATAATTCCCGTTTGCCGTAATTGTCGCGTTGCCACCATACCGGGAGGTAACTTCAAGTGCCGGGATATCGTTCCAGAAGGTGTTCCCAGAAACTTCTAATCTATCGCCAGAATACGCTACGATTATAGCTGAACCAAGTAAAGCGCTGCTAGCTCCAATAAACGCATTGTTTTCAATAGTTACTGCCGATGAACTAGTGGCGAGGCTCAGCCCCGCTGAGTTGAAAAATATGTTGCCTGAAATCACGCTATCGGACGTCGGGAACCATATATTGGATCCCCCACCGCCACTGATCAGATTGTCGGTCAGCGAAAAGGATCCCGTGTTGCCATATCCCGCGTCACCGACTGGTAAAAAAGCCCCGCCATTCAGCACTGCATTGCTGATCTCGATACGACTGGGTGTGGCAGAGTAGTAGCCGAATTCGAAGCGAACTTGATTGAATACCGTTTGTGCTGCCCCTATCCCGGAAGCACTTAATGTCCCGAAAGAAACGATCGAATACCCGTTTCCCTCTATCACAGCACCGGCTTCTACGGTGAGAGTTGCCCCTGCTGCGATTTGGACGTCATCTGTTAAAGTGATCGTTTGTCCGGTCGTCCATGTTGTATTGGTCGAAATAATTGTCGGCAAAATTTGGTCTCCAATTGAATTAATATCAACCCCACTGATCGAGTTTTCTTAAAGAAAAAGCAAGGGCTTGGATGGTCATCATCAAGAATTATAATTCTTCGATAGGTGTTCGATTCTGGAAATAATATGGGGATTCAAAACTGCCCTGTCAGTAAAGGCTTGAACATGTCCCGTGACCGCCAATTAGTAAAAATACAAAGTATCATTCAAGAGCTTTTCATAGCTTTCAAAACCCCTGCCCTCCAAGCATCGAACACCTGATAACTCGCAATCCGTGCTACATCGTCACTGATTACCCACTTTGTCAGAAGCACACCGCCAAACGAGTCGGAAATCGCTCACTCCAACGACTCCGCATTGGCGACACTTTGCGCGCCTGACTACATCCCCAACCGTCTCAGGGGGATTGGGCAACTCAAGCAAACGTGCGACCTCTATCGGGGCGGCATAGCCGCAGCCACAGTAAGCCCAGATCAAATGCGTGGATACCTGCGCAAGGGCGGTTGCACCGCGTTGCTCCATCAAATGTTCCACAATTGTTCTATAATTGATCTGCGGTATAACACAGCTGACTTTCCCCGCCACCCCTCCCCTATCCGGAGATTCGAATGCGCCAATTTTCCCTAACCGTCCTGACCTGTCTCATAGGAGCTGGTTGCCAACCCAATGCACCTACCCCAACTATTACAGATAGTCAGGTCATCGGCCCAGTAACCCACGTGCGCGACGGAGATACTATCGAGGTGGCAGACGTTCCTATCCGTCTGAACGGCGTAACCTGTGATGAGCTCGGCACGCCAATGGGGAAACAGGCAACCGCCACCATGCGTACGCTAGTAGCGGGTCAACGGGTATCATGCTCCCTATCCGGTCAAAAATCTTACGATAGGAAGATTGGCCGGTGCCAGTTAGCCACTGGGCAAGATCTCGGGGAGGAACTGATTTCGCAAGGGGTGTGCGGACGCTGTGAGCGGTATGACAAGCAAGGCACCTATGTCAGGGCACAGACAAATGCTGGCCCTTTTAGGGGAAAGATACCCAAATATTGCAACTAAAAAATCCGTTGAGGCGAATTCATCCAAAACATAGAAAACCTGCTTGTCCGCTGACAGCCCAAAGCGGACATGGCGCTTCGACACTCTGGGCGGAAAGTGTGAATTCGCTGCATCTGCGCAGATGGTGCTTCGAGTTGGAAAAAGCGGCCATTCAAACTTTGGTTGCCCTAAACCTACATGCTGCGCTGCGCAACAATGGCGCTTTGTGCAGAAAGCTGGCTTTGCAAAGTCTACCACACAGCTCAGAACACAAAACCCTCATTCATCAAGGTTGAGGTCTCGCAAGGCAAGACCTTCGACGTAAGCCGTTTCGGTCTGCTCCGTGAGCGTGTAAGAAAAAACCTAACCAGCATTTTGCGCGATACCAAGCGTCTTTCGTGCAGCTTGAGGCCGAGCCTGCCCACCAGTTCGCCCGAACAATCAAGGAACGTCTGATCAACGCGCTCGGCTGCGCCGAGCTTCCAAGCTTGAAGCTAGGGCAATCTAGTGCTCATGTACAGTGGCGCCAAGATGCTTGGAAACCGTAAAGTTGGCTTGCTGGTTAGCGTGACAACGCAGCATATATACATGTATTGCGGCTAGTTTATATTGAAGAGGGTCTTCTACTTAGAGTGTTTCGGCTTGCGTTTCGCGGTGCGCCGAAATAGCATAACCCTTCCTATATTTACGCGAGAAACAACATGTCCACCAAATTACTGATGTCTGTGTCACTCGTGGCTGTCGCTTCTGTAGCATCCGTCAGCGCTGTGAGTGCACAATCATACACCACCTGGGGTAACAGCACCTATGGCAGTGATGGCTTCAGCTCCACACAATGGGGTAATACCACCTACGGTAATGATGGCTTCAGCTCAACACAGTGGGGTAATACCGCCTACGGTAATGATGGGTCTAGCGCCACACAATGGGGTAACACCGCATACGGCAACGATGGTTTCAGCGTTACGCAATGGGGTAACACCGCATACGGCAGTGATGGAACATCGTGCACCTCTTATGGCAATACGGTCTACTGCAATTGAAAATTGAGGACTTTAGACCCAGTAAAGTCGATGTAGGGTGGTATGTCGACGAACCTCAAGCAAAGTTTGTCTTTGCAGAGCCAACCCCTCTATTTCGACAGAGACATAAACCACTTTCGGGGCGTGCTGTTCAAGCCTGTCCTGCAATTAATGAATTAGAACGGGATTATTTCGCAATCAAGAATCCGTTTGATATTCGCCTAAGATGCCTGAAAAATGGTGATGGCTACGACCTTCATGTTGTTGATGAGGGGACACGTATCGATTACGATCTAGTTTCTCGGTTTGTGTATCTGATGGAGCCAAAGCTATGGCGGTCTCCGTCATCACCCGTCATTCAGATCCGTGTACCCTATTTCTTCCTGTGTGATGAACCATGCTACATGACGATGCTGGCACCATATATGAGTGCGAGTTCAGCGTCTTGGCCCGGTCTCTTTATTGGTGGTCGATTGCCGATCAGCATCTGGCCCCGCACCTTGAATTGGGCCTTCGAGTGGACAGATCTGGACACAGACTTGAAGCTGCGAAGAGGCAATGATTTG
Source organism: Phaeobacter sp. NW0010-22 (assembly GCF_040365955.1). Taxonomy (NCBI): domain Bacteria; kingdom Pseudomonadati; phylum Pseudomonadota; class Alphaproteobacteria; order Rhodobacterales; family Roseobacteraceae; genus Phaeobacter; species Phaeobacter sp. NW0010-22. The sequence goes on along the minus strand of NZ_BAABWT010000001.1, from coordinate 894,043 downwards.
TGCTATCTTTACTTTGAAACAAATGCCCTTCGGAGCAAAATCAGTCTGCATGAGCTTGAGTACACCAAAGAACTGGACGAGTTCAGGAAGGGGATCACCTCAACCCCAAAATACATGTCGAACACCTTCTCGTTGTTTGAAACGGCGCTAGAAAGACGCCCTGAAAAACTGGTGAAGCGAAAAGCGCAATGAGCAGAGTTTATTTCAACGGTGTCTCCAACATAGAGTTTAATGGCAACTTGCTGTCATTTGTATTGGATGACGCACACAGCGCTCTAAATGGCAGCAAGAACAAAGCGGTCGTCATTGAACTGATATCGGAGCTTGAAACGGTCGAAGGCGCCTGTCGCTACATTCTGAATGAGATCGAAAAAATCAAAAAAATGTCGACGACATCAAGCAGTGCCGCCAAAGAAGATGCATTGACATCTCCGCTACCCACAGGCCAGTCCCCCAAACTTGGACCAAGGCTTAGTGTTCTAAATTCTGAGCACGGTACAGATTAGATTTGTCTACCAGACGACCTGCTCCCCGATGCTGGCTTGTTCATAACGTGGGTCCGGGGAAAGGTGAGATCGGCTTGACGAAGGCAAAGCTGTGAACGTCTGCTTCGCGGGCTGCAACTGCAGCATCTTGACCGGTTGGTGAACGGCAGGAATGGGCCCTTCGCTGAACTTTGCAAACTCCGCTTTCTGCGCATTGCGGCCGCTCGATCCGTCCCGCCAGAGTGAGTTGGCTGGTGGAAACTGTCAGGCGTTCGCTCGCAGCCCGAACCGGACATTCACCACTACGTTTTGTAGATTCAATTGCGCGGTTCGGGAGCTACAATTGCTGCTAACGGCTTGAACGCACGCTCCGAGCGCTTTGCAACGGAAAGAATGTAGGAAAAAAATGGACCGCGTAAATGCAAAGTGGCTGAAACAGCCCTCTGACAGGAAGCAGGGATCACCCTGCGCTTACGTAGAAATACGCGTTTAGCCCAAGGTGTTGCCGGTTATGAAAATGTACGAACTTTCGACCAGATTGATGACGACACTCAGTTCTTCTGGTGTGGTCGGTGTATAGATCATGACAAAGCCACCCCACCCGGGACGCTGATTGGCCCAAGGATGTGCCACGGCCCATCCGGCCTCAATCGCCTTTTGCGCCAAAGAGGGGGCCAGCGAAGCATGCAGGCTGCCATCGGGATGCATATGCGCAAACTCAAAGCCACCGACAACAGAGCCCGGTTGAGATAACGCCATGTCACGGTCAAGCTGAAAGCCAATCGCGCCAGGCAGTGATACACGCGTCGGGCCAAGCTTGACCCTAGGGAATTGTGCAACACGCTCCAGCAACAAATCGGCCAGATCGGCGTCAATTTCTACGCCTATCTGGATATGGGGCACTCCGGTTGTTGTTTCGGGACGAGGAGATTTGCGTTCCGGCAGGCTGTGCTCTTGGGCAAAAGCCACAGGGCACATCAGTGCTGCCACCGCAGTGATCATCAGTGTTTTAAGGAAAGAATTCATTTCGTTGGCAGCCTTTCAGAAGCTGGGAAAGGGCGCTCGGCGCTACGCCGACGCCCTCGCAATATGTCAATCAACCTTCAAAGCTTCGATATTGATTAACAGCTTGATTTCGTCGCTCACGGCGGGTGCAAACGCCCCAAGCCCGAAGTCTGAGCGCACGATGGTCGCCCTGGCTGAAAGCCCCAAAGTCGGCGTGCCCTCCTTGGGGCCAAACGGGTATGTTGCTGATTTGTTGAGTGTCGTTTCCAGAATGACAGGCTTGGTGATGTCATTCATGGTCAGGTCGCCGGAAATTTTTGCAGTATTAGTCCCGGTCACTTCGATGCTTGTTGAGGCAAATGTGACCACATCACCGTCGTTCGCGCCAAAAAAGTCGTCGGACATAAAGTGTTGCATGCGAGCGTCCCAGCCCGTGATCATGGATCTGACCGGCATTGAAACTGTGACTGACGACGCCGAGGGGTCATCTTCGTTGAACTCAATCTCTCCGTTAAAGCCCGAGAACATACCAAATGTCTCTGAATACCCGATGTGATTATAGCTAAACATCACCTGGCTATGTCCGGGGTCCAGTTCGTAGGTGCCACTGTCGGCCAATGCCGCAGAGGCACCCATCGACAAAAAAACCACCAGTCCGGTTGCCGCTGTTTTAAACATTGATACCCTCCCAATTCAGATAAGATGTGTTGGTAGAATGGTTTGGGCATTAGCTCTTGTGCCCGATCATATTTATAGAACAGAATGTTCTGTAGCGCAACAATGTGTTCTATAGGAGGGGCGCTTGAAGGAAGATCCAAGACTGATCGCTACACGGCAGACTGCACTTGATGCTGCGCAAAAAATCTTGGTGGATGAAGGCGTGTTGCACGTGACGCACAACGCAGTTTCAAAAGCGACAGGCATTTCGCGCAGCACGCTCTACAGGCACTGGCCCGATGCCCGAAGCTTGCGAGACGCCGCGTTCAGGCGCATCGCGACCCCACCGAACATTCCTCCCAAAACCGATGGCCCGCTTCGCTCTGACTTGCGCTGGTTGCTCGGTGTACTGATGGGCGCGTTGAATGACACGCCATGGGGCCAAATCGCGCCTCAGGTGGTCGCAGCTGCGTCCACCGATGAAGAAGCGCGACTGGTGATCACGGAATTCATGAAAGACAGGTTCGCAAGTGTTGAAACTGTCTTCTTAGCTGCAATCGACCGCGGTGAGATCAACGATGAAGTTCCGGTTGAACAGCTGATAGAGGTGGCAATCGCAGCACCATATTTCCGAAAACTCATACGCCACGAGGTGCTGGACGCAGATTGGTTGGATCGGCACGTTGATCTACTTTGCAACATCGCTAAAAACAATTCAGGGCGTTGACCATCGCCTGAATTTGCAAACAAAAAAGGCCAAGAAAAGTACTGGTTTTCCCGGTAGCGGTAGAGCGACAGGCGCTGCGTGACATCAGAATGTCGCGTGGTCAAAACGTACCGATCCTCGCAACCTTGATGTTTGCACCCTGATTTGTTGCTGCTCTTCATTCCCATTGCAACATGAACGCCTTTGGGTTCGAAGCGATCAACTCAGGAGGCCGCCTGAATGGCGGCTCTGGGGAAGTTGGTCAGACTTTGCAAAGGTCGCTATTGCGCATTGCTGCCGCTCGATCCGCCCCGCCAGTGTGAGTTGGCTGGCGGAACTGTCAGGCGTCCGCTCGCAGCCCAAAGCAGACCTTCAGTCTAGGTAGAGTTCTTGTGTACCAGCAGAGGCGCGTCTTCGGTTGCTTTTGGCGCACGTTTCAACCTTGATGGGAACATGGTGCTGCTGCACGAAGAAGCATCGCTCGATACGGGCTCTGTAAATAGCTTGGGAGGTTGAGATGAAAACGTCCAGCATTAAGAAGTATTTGAAGCCGAACACAATTCAAAGTCGAAAGAGCACATTTTCCAACGCCTTCGCATCAGCTCTTGCGCCTCACGATAAATACTCGGAAGCCGAAGTCGCAAGGGCAATTAGTGACCTCGATCAAGATCCGACTCAGGATCTCGACTGCGTCTATTGCGGGAAAGCAGCTGCAACATGGGATCATGTTTTCAACCGGGTTGTGAACGGTGAATTCTCTGGCCACGGGCATCGCATTCGCAACCTGGTTCCATGCTGTAGAACTTGTAATGAGCGTAAGGGGAAGAAGCACTGGAGGGCCTTTTTGCAAACCCTCAATGCCGAAGACAAAGATCAACGCGTTTGTCGAATGGAAAGGTTCCTTCATGCCAATCCAGTTCCGGATGACTACGAAGTCATACAGAGTAACGCGCCCGAGGAACTGGGCAAGTTTCTACAAGTACGTGACCAGATCTTCAGCCTTATGGTGGAAGCAGACCAATTGGCAAAAGCAATCCGCGAAAAAGCAGATCCTTGAACTGACTGAAGCTGCCGTTGGTGCTGGGCACAACGCAACGTCAATACTCAAGCTTTCTACTTAATTTGATCAGTACTTGCGGTATTAACCCATGAAGACATTTCATAAGCAGAAAGATGCTGCATGACATTTGATCAAGCGATGTTCAACATTTACCAACGCGCGAAGAACGAAGTGGGATACACCGCCACAGTCTTTCTAGGGATGATCTCTGATCGTGGCGGTTTACCGACCGCCAAAGCGCTGATCAACTCAGCTAAACCTAGCGATGGCTACACAGCGCTTTATGAGCTCGGGCGCCTTGATTTGACAGTCGAAGCAATGGTGCTCGAAACGCCCGAGTGGCACGATCTTTTCACTGAGGATGAGCTGAAGCGCGCGCGACGCCGATTGGTCCAGTACGGCTACCAAGTACACCCGCCTGTTTCATGAGCTTTGACAAGTGTGCCTGGACAGCCCGAAGTGACCAGTGTGAAGCGAGTTCGGCTCTAGTCGCTGCTCTTGCAAAAATTGCGCCTCGATTTCCCGAAAACGGACATTCAAGCTTTCAAACGAAGCTTTTTGTACACAATGTCGGCAGTGAGCCCAGAACAACCGATGCTGCATGCTGCGTGAACGGCGGCTCTCCGTCTGGGGAGATAACTTCGGTTCTCAGTTATAGGTCTTTTCGAAAGAAGATAAGGCACTCGGCGATACCTGGTGATGCGTTAAGGGTTCCGCTCGTCACTGGCGGGTCCATTCGTTCGAACCCCAGGCTCTGGTAAAGCGTCGGCATCTCGGGAAACGCGCCGATTGTGTCGGCAAAAACGGTTTTTGCCCCCATTGCGCGCGCGTCCTCTAACCGACGTTCAACCAAACGACGGCCTAAGCCGCTGCCGCGATGATCATCGCGGACATAAAGGTGCTTCATTTCGACACTTGTGTCGTCGAGTTTACGTATGGCCCCAAAGCCAATGCCCGCTCCCAGCTCATCGCGAACCATGTAAAAACGACCATTGGGAGGAATGATACCTTCTATCTTTTCCATGAACGCCGCAACATGTGCCTTGGGGTCGTTATCGAACTGACCGATTTGCATCAATCGGCCATGCATGACTTCCGAATGCTCCAGAACGATAGCCTTCACCTCATCCATGGGAACCTCAGAAAGCATGTCAAAGCTCTGAAATGCATATTGGTATTCTTGGGGTGTTGATCGCTCTGTCACGCTCGTGGTCTTTTCTGTTTCAGTAAGTAGCAGGTTCATGGTGCCATATCCGAATGCCGTTAGGTTGCTGCACGACAACGAATATAGGCAAGTCGCTGGTTCGGAATAGACAAATAGCTTTTCAAGACATTAGATTTACTATCATGTCTTATGATTGGAAAACGCTGCCTTCGCTGACTGCACTAAAAGCATTCGATGCAACGGCTACACATGGCGGTTTTGCCAAAGCTGCGCGTGCGCTGAATGTGACTGATGCTGCAATCGCCCAGCAAGTGCGCGCCTTGGAGGCAGAGCTTGGTGTTCGGTTGACCATCCGCCAAGGCCGACACATCAGACTAACCGAACAAGGCAAAGGCCTGGCCAATGGCCTGTCATCCGCATTCCAGACAATCGGCGATGAGATCGCAGCTTTGCGCGAAGCGACCCTTCGGAAAGGTCTTCGCGTGACGACCTCTCCTTATTTGGCGGACAAACTAATTGTTCCAAGGTTATCCGAGTTCTGGCGAAAGAACCCCGGCGCCGAAATATCCCTATCGCCCAGTCGGGATTTCGTTGATGTTGTACAAGACGGATATGATCTCGCCATCCGCGCCTTTCCGCAGAAGGACACTCCAGATTGGCCCGGAACCGATATTTTGCGCATCGCTGATGTGCCAATCACTGCTGTTTGCGCTCCTGAAGTCGCTGAAATAGCAGGGAATGACCTCCACAAAATTCCGTGGCTTTGGCATGATGGGATGAGCGTCAAATTCGAAATGATGCGGGATTGTGGTATACAGGTAGACAAGATCGAGCGCGTCAGGATCGGCAGTCCGAACCTGCTTCTTGAGGCCACACGGCAGGGTCTCGGTGCGACGTTGTTCAACGCGCAGATCGCGCAGGAGGTCTTAAAAGGTGATAATCTCGTTGAAATTGAAACACCAAGAAAAGCCATGCTGACGTATTATGCCGTATTGCCCAAAGGGCCACGGCACCACCTTGCCGACCAATTCATCGATTGGGTTGGTTCTCTGATGTGATGGTGCCAAACCCTTTGTGTCAGTCAATGTCATGGGAGGCGTAGCCCGTGGTATTCCACGCAGCATTTCCAGAACGGTTTCTGCTGGTGGCTTCCGCGAAGCGGTCACTTAACGCGCGTAGATGAATAGCCGATTTGTCCCGCACACCCGACATCCAAGCCAAGAAAGTATCCTTTTGCCTGACTGAACTTGTCGGCTGGCCGCTTAGAGCCCAATGAAGACAATCATCCTCATGTGGTTTAGCCTATCGGAGTAACCATTGAACTGAGGACAATGTATGCCGACACCTGAAAGCAGATTGGAACAATTGGGCCTGAAATTGCCGCAACCGACTAAGCTGCCGGAGGGCTTACGCTTACCCTTCGAGTTCGTGAACATCAGAGGTGACCGGGTGCTTTTTTCGGGACACCCTAAAAGTGCGATGGATGGTAGTATTGCTGGTCCCTTTGGAGTTGTCGGAGCCGACATCACCACAGATCAAGGATATGTGGAAGCCCGCGAAGTGGCGCTGAGCGTGTTAGCGAACCTTAAGGCAGAAATTGGAGAATTGTCGCGAATAGTGGGATGGGTCCGCGTCTTTGGAATGGTGACGTCTGCGCCAAGCTATTCGGAGCAACATGTTGTAGTGAATGGATTTAGCGACCTTGTAATTGACGTGTTCGGCAAAGACGTTGGTCGTCACGCACGCTCTGCAATCGGCGTGTCCGGATTGCCGCTTGGGTTCGCTATGGAAATTGAAGGCGAAGTATTGATCACGCCCTGAACTTGTAAGTGCCGTTTTGTCCCGCATAGGCGACCTCCAAGTCGAAATCGCGGCGCAATGTTCGGAGAATGTCCGCTTTTCATGCGGCGGTGCAGAGTGATTTGCACCTGTAGCGTGCGAGCGACACAACTTTGCAAAGATCGCTACCTGCGCAAAGCTGCATTTCAACATTCTCCGATCCCTGCCCAAAACAACCTACACCTCACCCGAAAGGCTGAGGTGCAAACTTCCGCACAGCTTATTTGCCGATAGCTTTGGTCGCCTTTACACGCCCATAGACAACCAGCAGGCCACCCGCTGCCGTGATGATCGCATTCACATGCTGCACGGCCTCTGCGGCATCCGCCCCGGTCACGTTCAAGCCCAGCAGGCCAAGCACTGTTGGCGCAACGGCAATCACCGCGCCCCAGATCGTCTTTGACGCCAGAAAGCTTTTCACTTCGTTCATAGGTTTTCCTTTCGTGGAAATTTGGACCGTTGGTTCTGGGTCCGTGGGTTGAGAATTTGAGGGGTTTGGCTCCAACGCTTTGCCGGGCGTCACTGCGACGGGGGATGGAATGGCCGCTGCATCGCGCGCCAACCGCACGGCGCGATCAATCACCCCGATATCGCGGATCTGGACGCCCGGTTGATCGCCCATGACGCGCCGGGTCCAGCCGCCTTTAAAGGTGGTCCAGTGTTTCAGGCCGCGCAGGAACCGCATGCGGCGTTGACACAGGCGCTGGATTACATCTGCGGTGTCGACCTTTGCCACTGCGGCCAAAGTCTGAACCCCAATCACACCATCAGCCGCAACACCCAAGGTGCGCTGCAAATCTTTCGCGGCCCGTCCCGGCCCGGAGTTCACCGCGTAATCGGCCATTGCGTAATCCAGACCGCTAGGCAGATCCGCCGCGCGCACCGCATCGAGATATTGAAACTCGATAATCTGTTCGGCCACGTGCTTGGTGATCCCACGCACCGGGCGCTTGGGTTTCCCTTGTTTACGGTTCCACGCATCAAAGGTGCGTTGCGTGATGCCCCGGTCGGTTGCCCCGCCGGGGTCGCGGGGATGATTCACATAGCCCCCCTCTGACAGCCCGACCCACGCTTGAATCTGGGGATAGTTGGTTCGCATGATGTTTCTCCAATGCAAAAAGCCCCGCATGCGGGGCTGTGTGGTGACTTTGGTTTGTGGTGGTGTGGCAATCAGGGGCGCTTGATTGCCCAAAAGATGGCCAGCCAAACGACGATCGACAGAGCAACGCGTGTGCGCCGCCAGGTCGTTGAGCGCAGGAATTTGCGCAATCGACGTCTCATTTCGTGGATCCCCCCAACATCTTGCGCCACCTGTTCATCAGGATTTCACGACTGGACCGGAACAGATCATGGGCGACATAGGCCACCAGAAACGCCAGCAGCAGCACCAAGGCGGGATGCTCAATTTCATAGGCAAGGCGAATGCGCTGCGCGACCACAGGCCCCCCAAGCGCCCCAATCATCAAGTTAAAGAGGAATATCCCAACAACTGCTCCAACCCGCCTGCCCTCGCCCTCGATCACGGCCAAAGTGGCTCCGATCAGAGCAACAACCACGGCCTCCCACGACGATCCGTAGCCGACCAACCAAGCCCCTGCCACGCTAAAAAACCCCGCTGCAGCGGAGCCAATGATTTCGAATTTCATGAATGGTTTCCCTAGATCAAACGGTCTGCGGCCATACCGGCCAAACCCTAAAACGGACGTTCCGGTTATCCCCGGCGATAGGTGATCTGAAACGCAATTCGCGTTCCGTCCGCCACATTCGACGCCTCGATCTTTTCCGTGCCAGCCGCGCCCTGATAACTCAGATAGATTGTATCGCCGCCGGTCAGGCGCGCCATGAACTCATCCGGCACAGATACCCCGCCGCTGATAATGGCCCCCCACCCGATCGAGTATTCCGCGGAATCCCCATAGGGCAAACCTGTGATACTCAGCGCCGCGGTTGATCCCGGCGTCCCGTTGGCGTCCTTGTCCAGAATGGTAATATCCCCAGTGACCCGCACCAAATCCGGATCCACCAAACTATAAGTGGCGTCGTTGATTGTGAGTGTTGCGTCTTCGTCGCCTGCAAATTTCAAAACCGGGGTCCAGGAACCGGGAACAATTCGGTTTGGCAGGGGGTTTCCGTCAAAATCATAACACCCAAACAAGGTCACCTGCTCATGCAGATTGACGGCCAATGCAAGCGTGGTGACATCCTCGATCATGCACCCGACACAGGTCAGCGTTCCCCAAGGGCCATTTGCATTCTCACGTGACAAGAGAAAATGATGAGACACCCTGTTTGTGTCCGGTTTGGGAATGATCATGCCTTGGCAATTCACATGACACCCAGGATCAACCCGCGCGGTGTAACAATCGTCGCTATCAACCCGACCAGCCCCTAAAGGCATGGTGCCAACCATATGCGCGGTGGCATCATCCGTCAGCCACAAGGCATATCGTCCTGTCCACTTTAAATCGCTTAAGTCGAGCTTGAACACATCCCCGCCATCGACATACACGCCATATTCCGAGGACGCCCCCGTGACCCGGCATTCATCAACCCGCGCGCGCTGGTCAACCTTCACCTGTGCGCCTGGGGCGAGATCCCCATCAAGTGATATTGGCGTGTGGTGCAGCTCCGTCGCGCCATTGTCCAAAAACGCCGTTGCGATCACTTTGGCCCCCCCGATTTCGACCGGATCCCCCACCTTGATCTCCTTGGCAACAGCAACGATCGTTGTCTGTTCCGCCCCATCACTGACCAGCGCAGCAGTGGTGGTTTGGAATACCTCCCCAAACACATAGATCAGCGCGTTGTTGGCATCCCACCCCAGCTTGGCGATCCCATCGCCATTCGGTTGTTTCACGGTGCCGAGATCCACGTTGGCCTCAAGGATGCGCACCCCCTTGCCGAACTCCTGACGTAGAATGCTATCACCGCCCCGCATGCGATAGATCACCTCGGCATTGCTATATTCGTTTTCAACGGCCCCTTTGCGGCACCCCGTTACGTGCAGATCCCCCAGATCGATACGCCCCACGACCCCAAAGAGTTGGATGCCCGTGCGCTCTGCCCCGTCGCTTTCAATGTGGAACCCGGCAAAGTCGATCGCGTTTTCTGCCTGCCGGATCAAATCACTGGACGTGCCCGGAAAATCTTGCTGCTTGTCCGTCCCGCGCCCGGTGATCAGAACAACTGGATCGGTGCCCTCTGGTGCGGCCGCCAACATCCGAACAAACCCAAATTTCTTGCGTTCTCCGGTCACGCCCGCCTGTTCTGCAACCAGTTTATTGCCCACTTCATCGCCCACAAACAGGATCATGCCATCGACACCTTCGGCATCAACACCATCAAGCGAACCGCCGTTCATGGCAGATCCGATGTAACTGTATTTGATGTCATGCCCGGTCAGCTTGGAGACATATTTGATGTCGTTGCGCCAAGGCCGGTAGGTTTCCAACGGCTCGGCAACCACCAAATCATCCACGCCAAACACAAGCCCGTCATCTTCGATCATGCCCGCCCAGTGCTCTTGCACAAAGGCCCCCATATCCACGGTTCCGGTGCCATGCACACCGATCTTGACGTCATTGTTTTCAGTCCAGCCGAACAGGTTGCATGTATAGCTACTATAACTGGGCTGTGACGGCGTATTGTCAGCGCGCGCAACCAGCACCTCGAACCTATTGTTGCGCACCGGCTCATGCTTTTCGGTTGTCAGATAGTCATAGCCAATCATCAGCGTATTACCGATGTGACCCATGTTTGCGGGCAATTCGATTTTGGGCGCATTATCTGAAAAGGCCCGATTGTATTGGTTCACAATCTTTGGATAGCCCCAGATCCCCCGCTTAGACGATCGATACCAGATCGCACTTTCAAGCGCGCCGTGTTCAAACCAGAGAAACGTGTTTTCGTCGCAAATCCATTCCGCCTTTGGTCGAAACTGCACAAAGACATAAAGCTCATGTGTGGACGCCATCGCGGGTGCAGAAACCGGATAAGTCACTGTGCCGCTTTCGATGCTGTAATCGCTGGTGATCTTACTCAGCAAGCCGGTTGCGCGATCGACAAGGTAGAGCAATACCTCGCTTGGTGTTGAGGTATCCGTTTCCACCACAAAACTCTTGGATGCCCCGTCACCGCGATGCATGCTGAATGTCTTCACAAAGATCTTGCCTGTGATCCGAAGAGCCTTTCCCTCAGCCGCCGCATAGGCGTCAGCCGCGCGCAGGGTGGCATAATCATTTGTGCCCCCGGTGCGAATGTAACCTTGCGCTCCAAGCGCATAGGTCAGGTCCGCCTCCGGCTCGAATTCATAAAGGCCCACCGCGTTGGGGTTGCGGGATTCAATCCCTTCAATGTGCTTCACGATTTCCGTTGGGATTGGCTCATGTGAATCCGATGGGGGAGAGCCGCGCCACGTGGCGAGCGTTGATCTTGGTGCCATGACTGCCTCGATTATTTATGGACCGGGAATTGAAAGTTCGACAGAGATCGGGCCGATACGGGTGCCAGCCACACCACTGCCGTTGATCGGCTCTGCCCAATAAGAAAAGATCGCGTAACCCGGCTGCGGATCCACATGATCATCGCCATCACCGGGAACGCCGTATTCGGTATGTATCAAAATCGCATCCGCAAACGCGGTGCTGCCCGAGGCCCGATAAATGCGCGCGCCAAAGTAATGGCCGTCATTTGCAGCAAGCCAACTCAGCACCACATTGCCGGACTGTTCCACCAAGTTGAATCCACTCAGATCCCCCGGTGCAACAGAGTCTGTGATAACACCTACCTCGATCGGCGGATCTGGGCTCCAGGCCGAGGCCGTGCCCGCAGCCGACACATTGCGGATCTGTGCCTGATACGCGACCCCATCCTTGAGGCCCCCCACCAATATCCGATCCGTGCTTTGCGTCGTGGATACGCCGACCCAATACGGGGTTCCCGTCTCGCGATACCTGACTTCCTGACGAAAAGCAGCGTCCTGATCGGCCCAGATAAACAGCAGCGATCCGCCATCCTGAGCCGCCCCGGTAAAGTTAGCCGGCACATTCACGCTGCCATCGCTTGTCACGCTCTCAAAAGAGGGTCGCTTAGGTTCCTCGCTTGCGGCATCAAACCCAAAATCCAGCTTTTTCACGCTGTTGGCAACCAAGGTGAACGTCATTGCATCCTCGCGCACCAACTCGCCAATCTCAAAAAACTGATCGATGCCAAGACCCTTGTGCACAACCCGCACAAACCGATTTGCCCGCCCCTTGCCGCGACCACCAAGGATCTCATAGCCTTTGATGCCGATGGTGGCCCGGATCTGATATTGCGCCCGCTTGGTTTTGACGATCCGCTTGATCACCCGCGCCGCTTGGTTGTGGGAATTGATCATGTAGAGCTGCGGCTCATCGCGCACCGGCAGGGGTTTTTCTTCTTCGACCCATGTGCCCGAGGGCGTTTCGCGCCAACTGTTTTCAGGTTCTGAATAGACGGCGGAAATCTCATCCGGCGCGTCTGCGCCCCACTGACCCTGCGACAGTTCCAACGCAAAGAAATCAGCATCGTCCAGGATAAGATCAGGCTCGATCCACCGCCCAACCGTGAAGCCAACCTTGCCGTCCGTCCGTTCATAAATGAATGCATCACAAGCCGCGGCAAGCTGCGCGCGCTGATCTTCATAGGTTTGATCGTCAGACAGGGTTCCGTTCAACGTCCAACGCTTTTGTGTGCCGCCATCCGCGTTTGTGACCACCTGATCACACACATCGGCCTCATCGGCGACCTCATCCCAATCGACACCACGCCCTAGGATGCTCACCACCCAATCAGCAATCACCAGCGCCGCGTTGTTCGTGTAACCGCGCGCACCACTGCGCGGGTCAAAGATGTTGTTCTTGCCATCGATCACCGGGGCATAGGCCCATTGGCGACCACCCGGATAGATTTCAGTAAAGGCATTCTGGGGCGGGCGCGCTGCCCAAATCACGGCACCCGACAACCCCCTAAAGTCATGCGCGTTGGTGATCTCTTCAAAGGCAGACACAAGTCCCGTGTTGGCTGACTGGTCGGATCCTCCTTCGAAAAGATCCACCCGCCCGTAGCCCGCGATCGGCGCGGTTGCCACGTTGCTCACATCCGGATCCGCTTCTCCGCTTAGGGTCACTGTGCGCTCATCGAGCCAATGCTCGAAAACCCCCTCGATCGGATGCGCGGCCAAGATCGGCACATAATAACGCCGCCCATTCTGGAACCCGGTAAAGCCCAACGGACCGCCCTTGCGGGTACGGCCATAGACAAATTCCGCGTAGCTGACCGGCTGCGCAAAATTTACCATGCGGGCCGCTGGCGGCGGCAAAGACGGCTTTGGAGCCAAAGACGAAGCCAGCGCCGAAAGCCCAACCGCAACAATCGTTTTGACCACAAAACTGCCCACCGCAGTCGCAGCAAAAGCCGCGCCCGAGGCATAGGCCGCTGACGCCGCCAGAGCTGTTCCCGAAGCAACCCCGATCGATCCTGCCACAAAAGCCACAACAGGCGCAGCACTAACCGGAGCTGGCGTCAAAGCCGTTGTTCCCAGGAAGGCCAAGGCCAGCAAACTACGTCTCATAGTCAACGCTCCAAATTGCGAGAACCTCTTGAACGGCGCGAGGATGCAGCGTCGTTGTGCTATGCGGTCCTTTGAAGCCCCACGCTGTTCCCAACCAGACCGCACCACAGGGCGACACCCGCCCCTCAGCATCACGCACCATGATCACGGCAACATCGCCTGTCCGGGGATCTCCGACCCGCTCCAGACCGCCAATCGTGCCGAGACATCCCTCAACTGCAGCCACAGGATCCCGCAGGAACCCGGTTTCGCGCTGGCACCCGCCCCGACTGTCATAGGTGCCCCGGATATGTGCCGCAGGATCGACACCGCGCACCCGCTGCACCCAATCCGCGAGGCACAACATGCAATCACTTTCGCCCCAGATGAACGGCAGCGCCGACCATCGGTGCAGCTCTTGATAAAGCGGGGTCATCCGAACAGCTTTTGCTCTTCAAAATCACTGGTGGGCATGAATTCCAGCGATGGGTTGTCTGCGCCGATCATCTTGGCATGACCGCGCGTGTTCAGAACCACACGCCCTGCCCCGCGCCGATTCTCGCTCCAAGCTTCAAACCCCAATGATGCCGATCGGTCCTGCGCCCCGTTTGCGGTAAAAACCAAAGTCCGCATCACCCGTTCCATCCAACGTATCGGGGGTGTTTGCGGCGCATAGAATTCCGAGAAAGAGTTGAGCGGCTGGACATAGAAGGTGATCGAGCGCCCTTTGATATAGTCCAGACCCAGCTCTTTGATTTGTGCGATCAGATCGGGCGCATTGGGATCTTGGAAATATGCAAGGTTCAAAGAACCTTCAGGGGCCTGACCATCCAACGCGCTGGCGAGGCTGGAAACACTCGCCAGTTGCGTCCCATACCAGACCCGGCCTTCGGTATCCCTGAACACCCCGTCCGTTCCAATAATGAAACGCATCCGGCCATCCGGTGTATCAATCTCACAAAGGTCAAGCGCGGCAAAAACATCCCCAGACGGGCCATATCCAGACGGGAAAAAGCTCATCGGTTCAACACTTCCCGCAGCGACAGGCGCACGGACACAACGCGCGAGGCATCATAGGTGATCTGCCCCATCCCATCCTCCACCGCTTCAAACAGCCCGGTGGCTTGCAGGTTGATTTCCCTCTCTGCGCTGATCGCTTCCCGCAAAGGCATCTGCACCCCGAGATCAAAAATGCCGGGGGTGATTTCGATAACCTCCGTCACCACAAAGGGCCAATAATTATGGCTCATGATTTGACCCACATTTGGCGTCACGCTCGAAGACACCCGCAGCTCCGTCGCGCCAGCTTTGGCCGCGCGCGCAGCTTTGCAGAACGGCTCATAGGCGAACCCTTTGCCAGTCGAGAACTTGAACCCGGTCGAGAACTTCAAGCCCCCACCAAACCGCGATCCGGTATAGCCAACAGGGTCACACAAGGGCACCTGATACATCCCGACACGCCCCTGCGCCTTGGCACGGATCGCGCGCCATTGCGCAATTTCTTGCCCTTTCAGCAAGATCTCGGACGCCCCGAACCAGCGCGGAAACTGATTGTAAACGGTCTGTGTGTATCCCGCCGTATTGGCGCCCAGAGATTGCCCGCGCCAATCGATTTCCCAGTTCACTTTCAAGTGTCGCAGAAAGCTCTGCGGAATGGTGATTATTGGCCGGATCATGTTAACCCCTGCGCGCCGAGTAGTTCTGAATATTGCCTGCAGTTTTGCGATCCTGTTGCACCGCGCCCACCGCCACTGCCCGCGCCGCAACCTGTCCGCTCACCTGTTGGATCACAGGCACCAGGTTGCCGCTCTCATCAACGCTCACTGACACATGGACCTGTGCCCCTTGGGATTGGCCAACCCCACCGCCACCGCTGCCAAGGATTTTGGCCGTGTCTACGCGCGAGGTCACAACAGCAGGCCCGCGCACCAGTTCAGGCCCGCGTTCACCGGCAATCCCGACTTTCCCCGCTGGGATCATGCCGCCATCATCAAAAAAGCCTGCAAACAGATCACCCAGAATCCCGCCGCCAGAGCCACCACCCAACACGCCTTTGAACAGGCCTTTGAACGCGGATTGCGCGGCCATGCGGGCAAGATCCGCCATCAGAGCCTTGACCGCATCTTGTCCACTCCCTGCCCCCGTCACCAAGGCCACAAAAGCATCTTCGAACCCCTGCTCAAGACGTTCAGCAGCGCTGCCGATATCGCTCAGGGCCTCTACCGCGCGATCGCGCACCTCAGAGGTGACCACCTGCGGGAACCGGCGATGCAGCTCTTCGATGCGCTCCAATTCGATGGCGTATTTTTCCGCCTCTGTTCGGGTGCCATCAAAGAGGCGTTGCGCCTGTTGAAGACCCTTATTTGCGCTTGAACGTCCGCCAGATCCGCCTCGGGTCTTGGTTTTGACAGTGTAGCGCTTGATCAGCGCATCAACGTCTTCATAACCTTGCTCTCGCGTGTAATCATCAGTGCCGACCTTGCGCGGATCGCCACCCCGCCCACTGTAAACTTTGCTGCCTTGTTCATTAATTCTGTTTTGCAAAGCGAGTGCCGCAGCCAGTTCAGCCTTTAACCGCTCTGCCTGATCTGCACCGGCACCGATATTGCTGGCAACGTCGACCTTTGCCAGCTCCAACGCCTTAATCGTCGCTTCGCGCAGGCGATCATAAAGGTTCGATCCTTCCTCTTCTGCCTCAGAAAGCCCACCGGATGCCCCATGAATATAGTCCACGAGATCGCTCATGGCCTGCGCCTGTTCCCTTGGGCCTTCTGCCTGCCCAATCGCGGCGAATTGCGCGACCACTTCGCGCGCTGCGTCTTTGGTGATACCAAAACTCTCAGCTAGATCGTCCACATTTCTGCTAACGCTCTTCAGCTTGTCCAGATTGCTCTCCAGACTATCAATCTCCGCGAGGATACCGGCGAACTCTTGATCTGACATTTGCGAAGGGCTTGAGGCGTTCAGCTCTGCCAGTTTCCCCTCAACTTGAGCGATTGAGACCTCAAGCTCTCGGATTTCTTCCGGGCCAAATCCGAAAACACCCTCAACACCCAATTCCCCGGCGATGCCCCGCGCGGCCTTGTCCAACGCGCCCCCGGCTTTGAAGGCCGCAATCTCGCGATTGATCTCAAAAACCGCCTGCGCTTCTTCCGCCAGATCGCCATAATCGCGCACCAGATCAATCGCAGATGTCGACGCCAAGCCATCCGCAGATTTCAGCGCAACAACACTCTCGGCCAGCGCTTTCAACTTGTCGTCCAACGTATCTGCAGCACCGCCTATGTTCAGCAGTGTTGCGGCCAGAGGGAACCCAAGTGCCGCGACAGTGCCCAGAATCGGGCCAAGGATCCCCAAGGTGCCACCCAAGGCCCCGAAGCCTCCAAGCAATTGCGGAAACTGTTGACCCATTGCCTTCATGGCAGTTGTTCCGCCGCCAATCTGCACTGCCATATCGCCGATCTGGTTGGCGGTGTTTTGGATCACGAAAGTACCGCGCCCACTGACTTGGGTCATACGTCCAAGACCAGTGGCCGCGCGGTTGGCGTTGGCCGAGATCTGATTCCCAGCCTTTGCCCACGCCTTTTCGGATCCGACAGCCGAACGCACCGCCGCCTTTCGCCCCCCTTCCATTTGCCGCTCGAATTTGCGCAAACTGGCCTCCATACGGACCAACAGCGTGTCTTCAACGGATTGCGCCATTATTGCGTCACCTCCGGCTCATAGCGGTTCAGAATGTCGATGAACTCATCTTCGCTCAGGTGTGGCGCTTTCTTGTCGGACGCGGCGTTGAACCCCCGCACCATGTTGACAAAATCGGCATAGCGCAGCTTGCGCAGATCCAGCGGCGACAGATTGAACACCCGACAGATCTGCGACACCTCCGAGAACTTATGAGGTTCAAGCGCGCCCTGATCGACGTCCCCCTCAGAGGCTTTGGTGTCCTCAACCCCCACCATCAGATCCGCCAGAATGCGCCCAGCAAGCGCGGCGTTTTCCATATAGGGCCGCGTGTCAAAGTGAGTATCCATCAAGCGCTTGGTATCGAGAATCGACATCCCACCACCGATCAATCCTAGCCGAATGGTGTGGAAAACATGTTTGGCTTTGAACTGACCGCCAGTCACTTGAATGAAAATCGAACCGATGCCATCCCCGGTCGCTTCCTCAAGATCCAGCACGCCCCCGAAAACAAGCTGGAACAGACGATCCGTTCCAGCCCACTCTGCAACCACCTCGACCATTAGGCCGCGTCCGTCCAGATCCGGCGACCGGCGCCGGAAATCGTCGCCGAGAATTCGACGGTCTTGGTGTTTTGTTTGGTCAGTTCATATTGCTGCAGAAATGCAGGAAGGGTCCAGAAGCCGCCTTTGTCTTCTGCAGGTTCATCGATGAATAATTTGATGGTCTTCTGAGTGCCCCCATCCGCCCACATACGCCATGTTTCAAAGGATGCGCCCTTGGCGACCGTGCCGCTGATCGTGGCGCTGGTGTCTTGGCTTTCAAGATGACGCACAATGGCTGCAGCCGTATCCAGCGGATTCGCGCAATCAAGCACGACGTTATCACCCAGGTTGTTCGTCAGCGTGACACCCCAACTATTGGCCCCGCAGGTGTGCCCAAAAATCTCCGGGTCTTCACCGTTGCCCAGTTGGATGACAAGCCGTGTTGTCAGTTTAGGTTCCGCCATCATTTATTCTCCTATAGTCGGTGGAAAGACGCCCGCTCTTGCGGCAGTTTGTTGAACCCGCAATGATGCGGGACAGTTAGTATTTTTGGAGTTTTCCATGCGTTTAGTTTTCGCCGCCTCTATATCCGTCCTCGCGACATCCGGCCTCGCTCAAGATCTCAACATTTCTCAACTAAGGCACGGCGATCTAATCAGGGATTGCGTCCGTGAGCTCGACGAAGGGAAAGATGGAAAAAGGCACGCTTCAGAACTTTTATCGAGATCCCAGTTTCATCTGGGACAAGAAAACCAAACCAAAGGGGCGCTTTGCTTGAGTTCAGTTTATGGAAGCAAGTTTGAGTTTATTGGAAACCGCTTTGTTTCTGCTGAGATGGACGCAAAACGAAAAAACAGTGCCGCTGAAATCGCGCGCAAGAAAGCAAGCCGCAGAAGAGATTATCTACTGGCCCTCATCGAAGTTTGTAATCAAGAATATGGCCAAGACCGCTTTAGGGCATTAACCACCCCCGCATGTGGTGAAATTTTCTCCCAAAACGGTCTTCCCACTACCCATCCCTAATTGATTTACTAAGAGCGCGCGAAATCTGGCCCTTCACGCGCTTTCGCCGCGCGCGCCAAACGGGAAAGAAGAACGGATTAGCGGGCATGTTTGCCGTTCCAAACTCTTGAAACCGGGCGTGAAACGCATCACCACCTCCCACGTAAATCGTGATACGCAAGGCTCCGTAATTGGTCCCGCCAACAGATCCGATCGTCAATGACCCCTTTGGGGCTTCGCCCCAGGTCCAGCCGATCGAGGCTTGCAGCTCGCCCTCCAGATAGGGTGCACGGCTTGCCATTTCCTCGACAATATCAGTCGCAGCGTCTTCCATAGCCGCGCGCACATTAATCCGCGCATTCTTGGGAATCGCCTGCCAGCGCCGGTTGAACCTGTCTAGACCTTGAACCATCAGCGTTCTTCAATCTGCGCCTGAACAGTAACGACACCATGAGCTGTTCGCCCATCACGATCCATAAACGCCCGCATGCCTTCAATCTCAATCGTGACCAGAGCATGCGTAATCAACGACAAGTCCGCATGATGCAGCGCGGCTTTGATGGCGTCACAGATCTGCTTGCAAGGCCGCAGGCGCGCGCCATCGCGCGACCAGACGTCCAACTGCACTGTTTCTGTCCGGGTACTGATCTCGCGCAACTCATCAAATGTGCTGTCATCCGGACCAAAGGTGACACAGGGGAATTCGCGATCCACAGGCGGGCCATCGTAAATTCGGTCCCCGATCAAGACCCCCACATCGGCATCTGCGACAAGAGTTTCAAAGATCAGCGTCTGCAGCTCTACAGCTACGCTCATACCGCGACCCCGCTTTCGGCTACGATATAGACCCAATCCTTATCTGTGATCGCGTCCACCTCGCGCAGATTGTATTCCGTGTCCCGATTGAGATCACGCATTCGAAAGTCCGAGGTGATTGAGCGCGCACTGGGGCTTTGGCGGATTTTCACCTTGTAGATCGATCGCCCCTGCAATCGCGCTGCATCCACCGTTTCGGATCCGCGTGAATAGATGAATTCAGCTTTGCAGGTGTATTGCTCTGCCCAACCATCCACAGCCCCACCGGATCCATCGGGGTTTTGGGCGGGGCGATCAAAGGCCACATGATCACGAAGACGCCGAAACCTCACAAGACCACCCTTCGGAATTGGGTCATAGCGCTGCGTACCGGGGGCAAGTCACACCATTCACCAGGTTCATCGTCAAAGCAGGCATTCACGATTGCCAGCACCGCCACTTTGATGAGCCAAGGAACATCCGCCGCCGTGCCGTAACCCGAAACCATCCGGATCTGCACCGGAAAATCTTGATCATCAAGACTTGGAAACTTAAACCCCGAACGAAACCTCACGTATGAACCACGCGCATCCTGCGCGACCTCATAGAGGTTTGTCTCTACATTTTGAGACAGACCAGAGCTGTCCACATAGCTGATCTCGGCACTTGAAACTGTGATGAACGGTAAGCGGATCTGACGTTCAAACCCGGTAAACCGCTGTTCCCACGTCTGCGTCATCAGACACCGGCCCAAAACCCCGCTGTAGCCATCCAGATACTCGATCGCCCCCGTGACGACGCCCTGCAGCAAAGTGTCGGGCTCATCTGAAGGAAACGAAACGGCATCCTTCACCACATCAAGCGAAATGAGTTCGCCCATAGGAGCCGTGTGCAACTGAGGTGCTGACTTTTTCATCTATCCCCCGATCCTTATAGAAAGGACGGCACTAAGATGCCGCCCCGCACTTTGCCCATTCACTTAGTCAACCGGTGCGCTCTCAGGATGCCCTTTGACCATCGCCACACTTGTTGAAATGGATGTGCCCCCGTTCTTGGTCAGATTGATCCGCAGGTAACGTTTTGAGCCGGTGTAACCGATTTTATACACGCCATCGGCCAACAGGGTTGCGGGCAGCTCACCCAGCAAATCCTCGGCCTCTACATCCTCAAAATCACCCCCGGTTGTAGTGTCAGAATGTTGAACCGTTGCGGTGAAATCACCCGCGCCAGCAACAACCCCAGTTGTGATGATAAACTCAGAGCTGGCAAAGCCCTGCAGATCCACTGCAGCGCTCGCGGCACTTGCAGTCAATACCACCGGAGCCAGCGCCAGAACCACGCCGATGTTTGAATGAAGGTCTTTCATGATGGTGTCCTCAACAAAAAGAAAAGGACGCGGAGCAATCTCTGCCCCGCGTCCAAGTGAACCCCTACGGGTCAATAGATGCCAATCAGGCTGCGATTTTCAGCAGCTTGATGGCTTCGAAATTCACGATCCCGCCGCCCGTGCGCTTGGTGGTGTAGAAATGCACATACGGCTTTTTCGAGAAGGGATCGCGTAGAACACGGACGCCGAACTTGTCCACGATCAGGTAGCCACGCTGGAAATTACCAAAGGCAATCGGGAACTTCCCGGCCCCAACCGCATCCATGTTGTCATCTGTGCGCACTGGCTTGTTCAGAATGGTGGGCAACTCTGCGGCTGCCGTTGGCAACGCAAAGATGAAATCACCCTCGGCATTTTTGAACTTGCGCGCCGCTTCCATCGTGGCATCAGACATCAACCAGCTTGCCCCGTTCCGGTAGGCCTGTTTCAGGCCAAAGTAAGTGCTGATCAGAGCATCTGCGGGGCTGTCTTCTGCGGTCGGTGCAAGGAATCCGTTTGCCTTACCAGACTTGATGAAACCAACTTTGCCCCATTTGTAATCCGCATTGGCAACCGTGTCATACCCAAGGATCCCGCGCGGCTTGTTAACCCCATTCCCTTTAATGTATGCGGCCCCTTCTTGCTCGGCGAACTCCACCGACACCTCATCCGCCAGCCACGCCGCAATATCCAAACGGGCATCATCCAACATCCGTTGAGTTGCCGCTGGATTGGCGTAAAGTTCCATCAGGTTGACCACGATCTTTTGCAAGGTTGGCCCCCCGGTCTCAGGACGCTCATCCTTCTCATCAACCCAGCCGGATTTCGTGCCGCCCATGTTGATCAGCTTTTCGTAAGCATTGCCTTCGATCTGCATCACGTTGGATACATCACGCATGACCGAAACGGTGCCAACAACGCGATCAATCTCCCCTGAAACCTGCTCAGGCACAAGAAAACCACCATCCGGATCTGAAACAGTCGTCAGCCCCGCATTGACCTCCAATTCGTTCAGGTCCGCATCGATGGCCCGATCCCCTTTGCGGAACCAGGAATTGAACACCTTGGAATGTTCCGCCACTTCTGCCGCCACCGTATCAGTGCCACCGCCGCCAACCCGTAGGGCCGCAAGCGTCGCATTGGTTTCATCCAGTGCCTTTTGCAGATCCGTCACCTCGGAGTTGATCCGATCGACCTTTTCAGTCTGGACGACATCTGCCTTTCCAGCTTTCAGGTCTTCCAGCTCCTTGTTTGTGTTGGCTTTGAAGGATTCAAAAGCCTTGTTCATTTGTTCCAGAATTGCAGTTGGGGTTGACCCATCGGAACGCACTTTGGCCGGGCCGCGAAAGCGGTCCGGATTCACAGCCATATTCATGGCGATCTCCTGTTCTAGCTTGTCAGAGTTGAGAGAAGCCGCTGAGCAGCGGCATTGAAATTGACTGCATCACGCGCGTCAGAGCGGCTTGCATCACGCGGGGCCGCGCCGGGAACGCCCATTTCCGCAAGCATTTGCGCACGGGCATCCCGAGTGTGACCGGCTCTTGCAAGCGCGGCCTCAGTTTGTCGACGGGCCATCAGCCCGCGATCCTTGTTGTTTACGTCATTGTCACCAGAGGTAATGCCCTTATCGACGGCATCAGCAAACCCTTTTTCGACCGCTTTTGTTGGATCGAGAAAGCTCTCAGCGTCCATCAAGGCAACGATTTCCGCGCGATCAAGACCAGTCCGCGCCTCATAGATATCCGCAATCGCACTATCGAACCCATCAAACAGGTCCGCTGTGTCGCGCATATCGTGTTTGTTGCCCACAACAACGCCCCAAGCGTTATGAACCATAATGAAGGTGCCAAGACCCATGCGGATTTCGTCTGCCGCCATCGCAATGATCGACGCCGCAGAAGCCGCCCAACCCATCACCTCGACCGTCACCTTAGCAGGGTGTTTGCACAGCAGGTTATAGATAGCGATGCCCTCGAACATATCGCCACCAGGGGAATTGATTTTGACAGTCACATCCTTGTTGCCGATTGAGCGCAGCGCCGCTGACACCCGTTTGGCAGTGACACCGCCGCCGGTCCAAAAGTCTTCGCCAATCACCTCGAACATGGTGATGGTCTGATCATCCTCATTGGCTGCAGCCATTGGAATTTCCGCCCACTGGGTCAGAACATCAGATGGCGCATCCCACTGATAGTTTTGCGGGCGCTGAAACGTTTTAGCCTGGGGAAGGTCACGCAGTGTCATTGCTGTCCTCTTTCTGTCCGTTGGGGGTGCCCGCTGTATTGGGCGGGTCGTAATAAACGTCACCGCCTTCGCGGGGGTTTTCGTCCTCATAGGCGCGCACGTCATTCGGGCTGTAGACGCCCCACTGCATCATCGAGGTGTAGTGTCCTGTGCGGGTTTTGATGTCACCGCGCACAAGGGCTTTGCGGTTGAAACGGACATACAGATCGTCATCCTCAATCAAATCTCGGTTTGCCGACTCTTCCCAAGTCGTCAGATGATCCTCCAAAGTGTAGGTCACAAAACCGATCGACTGTTGCTCGATGCCAGACCCCCAGGAGGTGCTTTTCTCAGTTTCCCCGATCATGTGGGGCGGAACGCCAAAGAACATTGCAATATCCGTGCGGGAAAACTTACGCGATTCAAGCCACTGGGCATCCTGAGCGGTCATTGAAAGGGGCGAGGCCTCCATTCCTTCTTCAAGGATCAGAGTTTTGCCTTCGCTGTCCCCGCCCGATCGGTAGCTATCGAGGCTGGCTTGCAGAAACTCGCGCCCCTCATTGCCCAAGGCCTTGGGGTGTTTCAGCACAAGACTAGGTCGCGCCGCGTTCTTAAACGTTTTGGCCCCATGCGCTTCCTGCGCAAGGCTCAACCCGATGGTTTCGCGGGCATAAGAAATCACCGAAACACCGTTCACACCATCCAGCGACAAGCCAACCAGATGAAAGATCTCGGACTGAGTGAACCGCGTCTTTTTCCCTGATTTTGTCGTGTAGGTGTAGTTCAGGCTCAGATCATCCGCCTGTTTGCATTCCATCCGATCGGGATTGAGCGGCACCAGCTCAAGCACCCGCCCCCTTGATCGGACAATCATGGCATAGGCATTCCCGCGCAAAAGCAAATGCGCCTGCAACATCCGGCGAAACTGCGAAGGTGTCTGCCAGCGGTTCGGCTTACGTCTGAGCACCCGCCACAGCGGATGATCATTGGCATCCTCGCGAACCTTTTCATCAACCCTGCGATTGACATGAATTGGCAGATTGGCAACCGCGCCGGAAATGATCCGAACACAGGCAAAAACCGCTGAGGCGCGTAATGCTGAATGCGGGGTGACTGAAACGCCCGCGTTACTGGTTGAGCCTGCCGCCCGCAGAGCCCGCTCCAGTTCTTCAGGTGATGTCGCGCTTTCACTGGTCTTCGATTGAACCGACGCAAATGGCCGGCGCATGAGGTTCCAAAGTTTCATATCGTCCACCTCATATCACCAGCGCGCCGCGCGTCTGGTAGACCGATTTCCCCGAGGCCACCGGGTTCCAGCTCATCAACTGGATGCAGTTGAACAAGGACATCAAAGGATCGATCTTTGCTGTCCCGCTTTGGGCCTTAGTCACGATGACTGCATTGCCCCGCGCTTCGGTTTTTGCGTTCCCAACACACCACGTCATCATCCGCTGCCCACAATGGACAAGAGATCCGTTTTTCAGTTTGACTGGAGCCGCTTTGATTGCAGCATTCAACTTATAGCCCTGGCTGATCGCCCGGATATCTTCGATCGAGAACCCGGCCTCGATCAAAGCGTCCACGATCTTAGCCACGCCTTCGGGATCCATGCCGATGCCGTCTTCTTCTGGCATAAGGCCCGCCCGTCGCAGTTTCAGGCAGATCTCGACAATCTCGGGGATTGCATCCTCTTCGATATTATCGACCAGCGTCAAATCATCTTCATCTGCCAGTTTTTGCAACTCCGGTGCGATCGACTTTCGCAGCTCCAGGACATCGCGATCCGCCCACGCTTTGCCCCAGTGCTGCCAACTCCGGGTCTCGGCATGACGTCCCAAGACACCAACACCCAAAAGATCATCCAACCCCCCGCCATCCACGCCAACAACGCAGACATCAGAGGTTTCCATGATGCTTTCCAAAGTGATTGGTTTGGCCGCAGGAAGCCAATACACGGCCCCAATCCAGCGCCCGGTGTTGGTCCCAATCCCCACCTCAACATTCAGATGTTGAGACGCGAACAAGGCCAACGCCTCAGGTCCTTCCCGATCGGCTTTTCGAAGGTCGTTCACCAGGTCTTCAAGAAACACCGATCGCCCGAGGTTGGGATTCACCAAGCCCCAGGTCTTTGGATCGCGCCACAATTTCTTTTCCACCATGTCGCGTGGCAGCTCATACATCACTGCCAACATCGGCAGGCGTAATTCACCATCGCGCACGGCCCGCGCGGTTTGCAGTTCCTTTTCGTACTGGCCTGTTGGCCGGTCCTTGGATTGCGTCGTGATTTGGAGAAAGAACCCCTCGGGTCGCGATTTCAGACCGCCGCGCAGCTCTAGAAAGACATCCGGAGCCTTGTATTTACTGCCCAAAACATGGGTCTCATCAACGAGGATGTAACAGCCCTTGGATCCCGTAACCACGTCACCATCTGCCGACAGGATCATGATCACGGCCTCAGTCACCAGATGTGTGATTTGTTTCTGGTGGGTCTGAACTTTGAATAACTTCTTCAATTCGTCATCCAAAGCAATCATGCCGCTGGCGGTCTTAAAGGCGATGCCGGCAATTTTCTGAGTCGGCGCAATCAAATACAATTCCGCCTGAGGTCGCTCATTCATGATCGCAGCAACCAAAATAATCCCAGCAGAAATCGCCGACTTTCCGTTCTTCTTGGGAACCAACAGGAAAAATTCCCGCAGCATCCGCCGCTTGGTTTCCGGGTCATAGCTGCCAAAGATCACCCGAACGAAGTCAAAAACCCACTCCTCGCAGATTTCGCCGAACGTTGGTGTGCCCGGCAGATCAGGCACCATCAAACGTTTAAAGATCCGCAGCGCCTTGTCTGCCACTTCATCGAAGAGAGGCAGATCAGGTATCAGCGATAATCCGTTCAGGATTCGATCTTCCCAATCGAGAACTGCAGTGTCCCATTCAGGATCAAGGCCGAAATCGTCTGATACGAAATCCAACATCAGTGCAGACCCGGCTTCAAATCATTCCCCCAAGAAGAGCCCGAGCCACCTTCAGCGACATCCCGAGCCGATTGGTTGGCTTGTTCCTTTTTCCCCAGAACCTTACCCTTTGCAGGCTTACCCTGCGCATCCCGCAGGCGTGCAGCCGCCAACATCAGATCACTTTTTTCGATCATTCGATCGAGAAGCCGGTGGGCCCCGATGTTTCCGTTGTCCGCTTGCTCGATGACCTTTTCAAAGCGCCATGCATCTAAGCGATCTCTTTGCATGTCTCGAAGCTTAAGCTCTGAAAAATAATACCTTTTTAGTGTTGGAACCGAGCAGTGCAGCGCATTCGAGATCCGCTCATTCGACCAACCCAAAGCAAGTAACGTTATGATTTTGTTGCGATTTTTCTGTGTCGGTTGATGAGCAGGGCGACCACGCTTGCCACTTGGCAACCGAACAGGATCTCCAAACAGGTCAAAATCTTCATCAGACAAGAAAAAAATCTCCGAATGTTGGGGGTGCGGGTCTCCCACATTTGGCCGGTCTGAACTTTCGACCGCCCCCCCCTTCAAGGTTGCGCACGACTTACGCCAGTCCGCGCCGCTCTAGGCTTTGCTGCACCGAGTCGTGGTATTCTTTGGACATCGCTTCAAGGTTGTCAGGATCCCAGAACAACACCTCATCCCCGCGATGTGCCTGTTTGTGGTTAACCACTGGACTGTTCGGGGCCGGATACTTTCCAACCAGGGCAACGCCCGTCTTCTGACACAGCCACCCATCCCTGTTCAGGATTTCCAAACGCAACGCCCGCCACCGCGCAGTCTTGTACCAGGCGCGCCAAGGCTGAGTTGCATCCCGTTGCTGTGACCGTTCCCGCTCGTCGCGCGGCGCGCCACCAAACCGGGACGGTTCACGCCCCAACCGGGATGGCATGCCACGACCCTTCAATCGCCCCATAACACACCCTCCAAACGCAAAGCGCCCGAGGCGGGGTCTCCGCTTCGGGCGCATTTAGATCGAGTGCAATATGTCAACAGACTGACATTTCCGTCAAGCCCCTTTCCAAGGTTGCTGAGGCGGCATCCCATCCGTCACCACGAACGAGGTCAAATGACCACCGGCCTGAAACGTCGATCGCAACGCCATCAAAGCCCCGTACCATCCAAGGTATCTCCGTCGCGCAGCCGCCACATCCCGCGCCGTGTCCGAATACCGAACCGGGCACCAATACCCATCGTCGCGCCCACCTACCTGATCAGCTGGCCAACGCGATCGCATATCTCTGCATTGCTCTCGATAAGCAAAACGCCCGTGCTTTGACCGTTTCCACTCAACCGGCTCACACCGGGCCCGCGCCCCTGCCATCCAATCCGGGCACAATCCAGATCGCGCCAACTCTGCAATCTGCACCGCCATGCGCCGCCCGCCATACACCTCGGGCAATACGGCCAACGCGCCTGCAACCATATCCGCGTCGTGATGCGGCTCCGACTTGCCGCCACCATCAACCCGACACCCAAGCCGCGCGCGCTCCATCATGATCCATTCCATGCCGACACCGGGCCTTGCGCCCGTTTCCCGCGCCACCTCATCAAAGTCGAGACTGGCCAATTCGCGCTGAAACGCCCATTCCAGCAACCCTCGAATGCCAATCTCGCGTTTTCCGCTGCCAACCTGTCGACCCGCCATCCGTGCCATATGCTTCATTCCCGCGCCTCACGCTTGGCGCCGATCTCAGCAATCCGCCGGCACTCAGCAATCGCAGCCGAACGCTTGGCGATGAACTGGCGATCCTCTTGGCACAATGGATCCCCACGGTGGCCTTTCATCTGCAAATCATCAAATCGCCGCCGTGCGTCATCCGCCGCTTCTGCCCGCTTGGTCATCGTCCAACCACCCGGCCACTTACGTTCAACCCGCAACCAAGCCAGTAATTCAGGCGCAAACCCCTTGTCCAATGCCTTCCCACCGAAATCTGGATGCGCCATGACACGACCGATGAGCGGCGAAACATCTCCCTCAGTGCCGTTTTGACCCGGCGGAGCCAGATCCCTGCCCCAGTCCAGAAACCGCGCAGCCAACGGAAACCGATCCCGATCCTTGCCACCGGGATTTTGCAGCGCCCGTTCCCGCAAATCCACCAGATCCGCCTCACTCGCATGGGCCAGCATCTGGGCCAAAGTTTTCAACATCTTTTCAAACGCCGCCACCTTCAACGTCGAGGGCCGCGCCAAGCCCAACCCCAACAACGGATCAATCAGATGTTCCCGTACCCGTTTTTCGCCTGCCGCCTGCTGTCCTGCATCCATTTCTTAGCCCCTTCGTTTCTCAGCAATCGTCTTTTTCCCCAGCAACCCGACCTCAATTGTCGCGCAACCGTCCTGATGTCTTGTTTTGTCTCTGTCTATGTCCCTGTCGTGCCGGACACTTCAGGACAGTTTCGACAACCATTTGAAATCAAACAAATATTCCCAAACACTGTCCTGAAACTGTCCTCAGACTGTCTTGAAACTGTCCTCTGGACACTTTGGACACTCATGCTTGAGCCCCCCGAACGCTGCGCCGACCAAGATCCAAACGATGATCCGACCACGCCAAAATCGACCGCTCCACCCAGGACGTATTGCGATACCCGCAGCCCTGGTCGTTCAACCATTCATCCATCCACTTGATCGCCGCATCGTTCTTGCTCAAATCCAGATGCAGACCCGCAACCGTCGCCCGCAGCCTCTGCAACCGCTTCACGATATTCGCCGCTTCCATCCTGGCGCGATTGTCCTCTTTACGGGAAACCGCCTCAGTCAAGGACCGCAGCACCATGGGGTGCATCAATCGCACTTCATCCCCATCACAAAGACACCGGGTCCATTTGTGCAGCGGCCCATAAGTCAGGCCACACAAGGCCTTGAAGTGACCCGGTTCCACAAACACCAGCTTGGCCAACACATCCAAATCATCAGGCAACGTGCCCACTGGCGAATTGTCATAGGCGATGTTGATCAGATCAAAGAACAGCGCCCGACATTCCGGTGTCCCCTTGAGCCGCATGTCAGAGTTCAACCAACGCCGCCGCTCCCAAACCATAAAGAAATGGCTGTCCAGTCGATCTTCGACTCTCAGCGGATAGATTGGTAAATCGTCCACGGATACTGGCGACAGATGGTCTGTGCGTCCCATACTCACCCTTCCTTGGATATGTCTGGATCCAACGGCAGTCTTGCCTCCAGATCATCAAAGTGATGGGCCAGCCGCCGCAGTTGGGTCCCCATCCCTCGTTGCACAAAGCCGGTGAACAACGGGCGCTTGAACTTGGCCTCTGTTGCTTCACCCGCGATCAACGCAAAAGTCGCTCCGTTCTGTGGATGATCACACACCTCAAACAGAACATGCCCGACGCGAAACGACACCCGTTCAAACGTTTTAGGCTTGGGATGACGCCCCTTTGATTTCGGACTATGCGCGCTCATTCACCCGCCCCCAAAATCCAAATCGGAATATTGCAATCCAAGGCACACAGCACATCAGACCAAACCCGGCTGGATGTATGCCACCCCGCCGCCGGGGCCACCAAAACCGCGCTGGCCGCATCAAACAGAACCCGCTGGAACCGAAAAGCAGCATCGCCAAATTGATCAATCAGATCAGGCGACACGACCGCAACGCCCTGCACCGCCAACCACCGAACCAAATGGCGCAACACCTCAACAGGTGCCCCCATCGGTGCGGATAAGAAGAGAAGGCCACCCGAATGCGCGTTTGCTACCGCGTCAATGTCAGGCACCACACACACCTGCGCCCCGCGATCTTGCAACCAAAGCGCAAGCCAGTCTGGGGATGTGGTAGGAGCAAAGGCGGTCATTTCACATCCTCCCCACTCGAGGCCATCAGCCCCCACTGGACGAAAAACCCGGCCAAATAGCAGAACAGATCCCAAACACTGTCCACGATGACCAAGCCCGAAAAACCACTGTTCGGAATGTCGCCGGCAACTTCTTTCACCAAAATTCCGGCCATCCCGGCCCATAGCCACGCCACCGAATAGCCTCGAAACAGCACAAACGCGCTGACCGCGATCCCGATCCCGAAATGCGCCAGACTGACGGTCGCGAACCACGTGACCACCCCCGCCGAGGCCTCGGCCCCGGCGCAGGACAGATCGCTCTGCAAAAGGGCGTTGAATTCCTGACTGATATTCATCACCCCTGCCCGATCTGCCCCAAAATGTCGTTACGTGTCTGATCTTGCGTCAGAATTTCCATCGTCTGAAACACCCCCAAAATGGCGCAGACGGTATACACGTCCTCGATCACCGGACTGCTCACCCCGGCCAACCAGTTTTGAATTTGCCGCTCTGACCGATCCAGCACCGGAGCGGCCAATCGGGCCACCTCGCTATCGGTCTTGCCCGGAAACGCCGCGCGCAGAGCCACAGCAAACCGCCCCCGCGCCAGCTCCCGCGCCTCAACCCGATTCACCACGAAAGACTTTTCGCGCCCATTCAGGAGAAACTTGATCCCAGAAACAAACACACGAGGAAGCGATGCCAGAGACATTCAAAGCCCCCCAAGACGGATGCAGGACACGGACATTATTCCCCGCCCTCTTCGACCCAGCTGACCGCAGTCACTTTTCCCGCCGTCAAACGCTCAATTTTAGCAGCCAACTCCAGAGACGGTATTCGGTTCCCATTCAAGAGATCCGACATATACGAACGACTAACCCCCAGACGCTTGGCCCAGGCAGCACGGGTTTCCCCAGATTGATCTACTTCTGTTGCGAACATTGCCAAGCTCTCCCACAGAGAACATTTGCAGTCAATCCAAAATGTTCGCCTTCAGCTAATTGTTCGCTCTCAGCGTATCGCGAACAACGCGGCATTCTGAGATAATGCAGACATGAAACTGGATATTAAATCAGCGCTGGCGCGCACCAAATACTCTCAATCCAAATTAGCCGAAGAAATAGACATCAGTCGTGGCTACATGAGTGAGATCGTCTCTGGCAAGAAAGACCCATCGCTTGAAACGCTCCACAAGATTATGGAAGTCCTCGAGCTAACCCCTTCGGAACTTTACGGCGACTTTGAAGAAAGAAGGCCGATCGAGACCCCAGCTCAGGAAAACGTAGTTCCGGGCTTCGCCGAACCAGAGGCATCCGCCTTCACACCTAAGCCAAATTCCAAACTTAGTGACGCTATTTCAATTCTTTACCCATCAATCAAGCACCCGTCGGTTTATCAAATTTCAGGACCAGCAATGGGATTCATGGTTGCCGCAGGGGATCTACTCGTTCTGGATTTAAACGCCTCTCCCCAAAGGGGCGACCTGTGCTTGGCGACTCTGGTCGATACCGACACAGGGGAAGCCAAAACGGTTCTACGCAAGTGGATCGATGGCTGGTTAATCTCCAACCACGCCACAAACAGCATCAACCACATCGACGACACGAACCCCAGCACAGCACTTGTGGGAATCATCTGCGGAACCATTCGAAACTCCATCGAAAACTAGCCTGAAAGACGAACATCCCCCACATCAGGAGAATCCAAGATTCTCTAGAGGCGAACATTTTTCTTGACCAAATCATTCGCTGTGAGCTAACAAGACCTCCATCAACCCGATGGAGGCACAAGTGGACACACCTACCCCAACCAACTCAGCAATCGCCAACCCGGCCACGTTTCACCCGGCCCTAGCAGCCAGTGAGTGGATCGAACTGAAAGAGGCGCGCGGTCAGACCGTAAATCTGCACCGCATCGGCACCCCCCATCACCTGATTCAGCAACCGACGCTGATCGAGCGCATTCACGCACGCCGCGCCGAAATCGGGATTGCGGGACCAACACCCCTGATCGCTTAACGAACACTCCCCACGATGCGGCCCCTCTGTCCGTGTCGTGTAACTGGCCGGGGCGTTGCCAGAACCTGAACCCCGGCCCTCTTTTTCCAATAGTGCGAGTTTTCCAATGACCGATACAGCCCAGCTGCGCGAGTTTCTCGAAACCATCACCGAATTCACGCCCACTGCACAGGCCAGTGCCATCACCCACGAGGCCGGAAACACACAGGGCGGCGAAATCATCTTTCCAAACCCCGACACCCCCAAAGGCCTCCGCCCCAGCTGGCGCATCACGGCACATGGCATCACCGCAAGCGGGTTCACACAGATGGAAATGATTCAGAACTGGATCCGCCGCGCCAACAAGCTGTACCGCCCCGAGGTCGAAGCCGACGGATTTATCTCGTGGCACCTGCCCTACGGCATCCCGCGCAACGACGCCGAGGAAATCGGCAACGCCTGCGCAACCGCCTGACGATCCAACAGAGCCGCTAACGCGGTTCCGGGGCGCGTGGCCACCACTCACAAAAAACAGACCCGCGCGCCCTGTCATTTTCTGGGGAATCCCAAATGACCAAAGCCCTGATCACAATCACAGCCTTAACGCTCATCGCTGCAACCGCCGCCATTTGGCTGGCCCTGTCCGATCTTAGCGATTGGGCCAAGGACTTTCCCGGCCTGACGCATGTCAACACACAATCAATCCACTTCGCAGGAGCGAACCATGCCCAAGCAATGCTTTGATAATATGCCCGCCCCTAAACAGGCCGGAATTCTTTGCAATGATGAACGGTTTCAAAACTTCGCGGCAACGCGCTGCGGGTTCCCAAAACAATCGTTCAGCACCACAGCTGCTGCCGAATACCTGCGCCAATGCTGCGGCATAGACAGCCGCCGGGAATTGGCAACCGACCCCACCGCTCAAGACAAACTCCAAGCGCTACGAACCGAATTCGACGTCTGGACCGGCAAGCAAGCCGCGCCGAGGTGAAACATGCCCCCAACTGTACAGCGACACCCACTACACAACAGCCGCACGGCATCGAACACAACAGCCAGCAACCGGCTGAAAGAATTAAGCTTTTTGGCCTTCGCGCAAAATGGCTGCACTTCGCAAATCAAAGGGAATTGCGCCGTTTGGCAAAGCTGCACGGGCGGATCAAACGCCGCCAGCGCAGCTTGGATGACCTAGTGGCCGAACGCCAAAAGATCATGAACCGCTGCATCCGCCGAATGCGCCGAATGCGCCGCGATAGCGGCAAAAACTGAGAATGAGGTCCGATCAATGCCAGATCCATCACTGCACGGAAACGGATTCACTTGCCCCGCTTGTGCTTTGCAACGTGAAACCGATCTGGAACGCACCACGTTTGGGTCAGTCAAAATCGACTGCAACAATTGCAACGGAACAGGTCGCATCGCGAAAACCATCGCCGCAATCGAAAGCGCCCTAGCAGAGCAATGGGAGGACTAGTAGTGACACAACGTGCGCCCCTGTTTGCCAGAGAACGGACAGCCGCAAAGCTCCTGGACATGAAGCCAGTCGAGTTTCGGCGACTTGTGGATTGCGGTGCGCTGCCAAAGCCTGTCAAAATCGGTAATGAATTTGAGCGTTGGTTTGTTCAGGATCTGGAAGCGATCCGCACTGGTGCAGCTATGGATGGGGCCTTTGAATGGTGACAAAATCCTGCAAGCCTTATGTGGTGCCGGTCAAACGAAAGGGGCACACCTACTATTACTTTCGCCGTGGCGGGAAATACATTCGCCTGCCCGATGACCCAGACAGCCAAGAGTTTGATCGAGCGTATTGGGAAATCCGTAGCGGGAAAGCTCAAGCGAGCAAAACCAACTTCGACGCTCTGATAACAAGCTACTATCAAACACCGAGATTCAAGCGCCTGAAAGACAGCACGCGCGCAGAGTACCGACGGACGCTTGAATTAATTCGTGACAAGAATGGGAAGCGGGATTTTACCAAACTCCGGCGTCGAGATGTGATTGCCGCCCGAGACGCCTATGCAGACACGTGGCGCAAGGCAAACGCGATGGTCGAGCAAATCTCGATTCTGGCAACCCACGCGATAGATCTGGAATGGATCACCTCGAACCCGGCCAGCGGCGTCGAAAAGCTGACAGGTGGTGAGTACCAGCCTTGGCCTGAAAACTTACTCAAGGCTTACGAGCGCGCATGTGAACCACATAAAGAGGCATTAACAGCCTATAATCTCTGCATAGGAACAGGCCAGCGGATCGGCGACGTCGTTGGGATGAAATGGGGAAATTTTGACGGCGATTTTATGGAAGTCGTACAGGAAAAGACAGGGTCGCACATCTGGGTCGCATGTCCCGCGAAACTGAAAGACTACCTTGCCACCCTACCCAGATCGGGCAAGCACATCCTTGCCAAGAACCTGACGCAACCGCTCTCAAAGCGTCGAGTGCAAAAACTCGTGATGGATGTAAGGAAACAGATCGGCGCAACCGAGTTTGTGATTCACGGCTGGCGATACAATGCTGCGGTTGAGCTGGCCGAGGCTGGTTGCAGCGACACCGAAATTCAAGCGGTTACAGGGCACAAGACTTTAGCGATGGTGCAGAAGTATCGAGCACAAGCAAATCAAAAGCGGTTGAGTAAGTCAGCGCAGGCCAAGAGAACAGAACAAAAACGAAACGAGAAACGATGAAACTTTGTGTGAAACTCTCTAGGCGACCGGTCAGGTGATCGCGCAGGAGATGAAAAATTATCGTTATTTTTCAAAGTGGTGCGGGTGAAGGGACTCGAACCCCCACGCCTCGCGGCGCCAGAACCTAAATCTGGTGCGTCTACCAATTCCGCCACACCCGCACTTTGCAACATGCGGCAAGTACCGCGTCACAGGCGGCTCAATAGCAAAGCTTGAAACGGAGTGCGAGAGGAAAATCACGAATTCTGCACTTACTTTTCACCCACCAAAGTTCGGTTTTTCTTCAAAGTTTTATAGCTATGACAAAAAAGAACACGACAGTTGCACGATTTTGCCATATTCTCAGTGGCAAAATAACGAGGCAACAGAGCGAGAGCGCCATGAAACCGAATACGGTCGGGCGTGAAGGCAGGGACATCCTGCATTCGCACCCCTATTCCCATCCTACTCCTGAGGTTGGATTTCTGCCTGGAACCATTTTGCTGACGCAGGATGGTGAAATGCCAGTCGAATTCATCTCAGACGGCGACAAGATCATCACGCGTGATGCCGGTTTTGTTCGGGTCACCAAGGTCACGCAATCTCGTC
Source organism: Phaeobacter sp. NW0010-22 (assembly GCF_040365955.1). NCBI lineage: Bacteria > Pseudomonadati > Pseudomonadota > Alphaproteobacteria > Rhodobacterales > Roseobacteraceae > Phaeobacter > Phaeobacter sp. NW0010-22. Next base: position 858,873 of record NZ_BAABWT010000001.1, on the reverse strand, counting down.
AACTAGTGCGCGCAATCTCTTTTGCGGCTGGTTCGCTTGGTGACACACGCCCTGATCAAGATCTGACATTACCTGCCGGTCAAAACGTGTTGATACGCGACTGGCGTGCCAAAGCGATGTTTGGAACCGATCAAGCGTTGGTCAGAGCTGATGCTCTCATAGACGGTGAATTCATCCGAGACCTTGGTTTACGCCCGATGGATCTGCATCAACTCCATTTTGATGCACCCCACATTCTCTTTGCTGGCGGGTTGGAGCTTGCAAGCCATTGCGCACAACAAGAACTCCGCCCGGCCGCTTAACCTTCCAAATTTCGCAAAACAGCGGGGACCTGTTCAGGCAGGTCCTCGGCAATCAGTCCCGGCCCGAAATTCCTTGCGCATTTTACATGCAACCAGACAGCTGTTTCACAGGCCTGCTGAGGCATTAATCCGCGTGCCAATAACCCTGTAATAAAACCCGCTAGAACATCCCCTGACCCAGCCGTGGCCAACCATGGTGCCGCGAGATCATAGAAAGCAGCGTGAATCGAACACTGCCCATCTGGTCCCGCAATAACTGTATCCGGTCCCTTGAACAGAACTGTACACCCCGCTCGTTCGGCGGCTTCACGCGTGGCCGTCACTTTGGAATAAGCAGGTCCACGGGTTGGCGAAGCATGCAACCGTGCCGCGATATCGGGAAAAAGGCGTGCGAATTCGCCCTCATGAGGTGTCAGTACACAGCTTTCGTGTAAATCTTTGAACAACGCTTCGGGTGCCTTCGTAAATGCAGACAAGCCATCAGCGTCCAGAACACAGGGTCGATTGGTAGCCAAAGCAACAGGGACCAGTTCCCGCGCTCGATCCAACCCCAGACCCGGCCCGAGGCACAAGGCGTTGATACGCTGATCCACCAACACGGCGGCCAATTGATCCTGCCCCCCGACACGTCGAAGCATAAGCGCTGAGATCTGACTTGCGACCTCCATCTGCGCCGACGGAGGTGTGCCAAGAGTCACCAACCCTGCCCCAATCCGTAATGCACCACGTGCGGCCAGCCTTGCGGCACCGGTTCGGCCACTGCCCCCGGTCAGCACAAGTGCATGACCATGGGAATACTTATGCGTTCCAGAGCTACTTTTGGCCAAAATCTGGGCCGGTGAATGTTTCAAATAGTCTCTGTGATCGCTGATCATTGGGACATCCAACACAAGAGATGTTTGTGCTGGGCGCAACGCCCCTTTGAGACCATATTCAGCCTCGGTGAATGTCGGACGATCCGATGACGCTTCCTCAAAACACCGCCAGTTCTTGAGGCCGATATCCTTAACTACAAGTTTTCCGCAAACTGCGGGACCATCTCCGATAAAATGCCCCACCTTCGGCGCATCAAAAGCAACAGTTAAAGTCGCATATCTGTCTCGCAATGATGCCACAGGCTTAGAAATGGTGGGTTTTGCGCCTTCAGGCAAACCCAACTCAAGGTTTGGATCAGAAACTAATACGCGCCCACTGTCCAAACACAGCCCCGAGGGGGCATCGATGGCGACCAATTTTCCTGAAAGAATATCTCCGTTGAGTTCTGAGAGATGGCGAACAACCTTGAGCGCCTCCCCTTCAAGTGGCCGTGTGAGCCCGGTCCCAAACAGCGCATCAATATAGAGTGTAATCGACAGATCGCGCAAAGCACGCTCAGAAAGTACGTCCACCTGCCCCAGGGCGCACCAGAGGTCGTAATTTGTTTTGGCATCAGGCGGTAACTTCTCTGGATTTCCGTATAACAATACCCGAACAGTCCAGCCCATCGCCTGCAACAGTCGGGCAACGACAAACCCATCGCCCCCGTTGTTTCCCGGACCACACAGAACCATCACACCTTGAGGTGTTGCTTCATAGTCTGGCCATTCCTCAAGGATCGCATCAACAACCCCCTGCCCTGCACGCTCCATCAGCTCCAAACCGGTCACTTCACCGGACTCAATTGCCGCATGCTCGATGGCCCGCATCTGCGCCGCAGTCAGCAATTCCGTCATCCCCAGGCCCTCACCGATTCAATTTCGCACGAAAATTGTGCAAATTGCTCAAAAAATAATCACACGCCATTTTTCGCTGCACTGCAGCCCAGACAAATTCGCTATCAGATTGTCGCTCCATCTTAGACGTGATCTGAACCGCGGTGACAAGGATGCGAGGACTCTGCCATGAAAAAGATCGAAGCCATCATCAAGCCGTTCAAATTGGACGAGGTGAAGGAAGCGTTGCAAGATGTAGGTGTGCAAGGCCTGAGCGTTATCGAAGTTAAAGGTTTTGGTCGCCAAAAAGGCCATACTGAACTGTATCGTGGCGCAGAATATGTGGTCGATTTCCTACCCAAGGTCAAAGTCGAAGTCGTATTGGATGACGACCAGGTAGACGCGGCTATCGACGCAATTGTAGATGCAGCCAAAACGGACAAAATCGGCGATGGCAAAATTTTCGTCAGCCCCGTTGAACAAACAATTCGTATCCGCACCGGTGAAACCGGCTCGGACGCACTGTAACTGAACACACGAAATCTCTAACAGAGGAAGCAAGAGAATGAGCAAAGACGCGTTTCTTCAGCTGATCAAGGACGAGGGCGCCGAGTACGTCGACGTTCGTTTTACCGACCCACGCGGCAAACTCCAGCACGTGACCATCGTTTCTGATCTGGTCGACGAAGACTTCATCGAAGAAGGCTTTATGTTCGACGGCTCGTCGATCGCTGGCTGGAAATCCATCGAAGCCTCAGACATGAAACTGATGCTCGATACAACCAGCGCCTATGTTGACCCGTTCTATGCGGAAAAAACAATCTGCGTGCACTGCTCGGTTGTTGAACCCGACACTGGCGAAGCCTATGCTCGTGACCCACGCGGCACAGCAGAAAAAGCCGAAGCTTACCTGAAATCTTCGGGTATCGGCGATGTTGCATACATGGGTCCCGAAGCGGAATTCTTCCTGTTTGATGACGTGCGTTTCTCGAACTCGATCAACAAGGTTTCCTATGAAGTCGACGCAACTGACGCGTCCTGGAACACCGACACCGAGTACGAAATGGGCAACATGGGTCACCGCCCGGGCCTCAAAGGTGGTTACTTCCCAGTAAACCCAACCGACGAAGCCCATGATCTGCGCGCTGAAATGCTGTCGACCATGAAGCGTCTCGGCATGAAAGTGGACAAGCACCACCACGAAGTCGCGTCCTGCCAGCACGAACTGGGTCTGATCTTTGGCACGCTGACCAAACAGGCGGACGAGCTGCAGAAATATAAGTATGTGATCCACAACGTTGCACATGCTTATGGCAAATCGGCAACCTTCATGCCCAAGCCAATCTATGGTGACAACGGCACAGGCATGCACGTAAACATGTCGATCTGGAAAGACGGCAAGCCGCTCTTTGCAGGCGACAAGTATGCGGACCTGTCAGATGAAGCTCTGTACTTCATCGGTGGTATCCTGAAGCACGCCAAGACGCTGAACGCTTTCACCAACCCGGCGACCAACAGCTACAAGCGCTTGATCCCAGGTTTCGAAGCTCCTGTTCTGCGCGCCTATTCGGCACGTAACCGGTCAGGTTGTGTTCGTATCCCATGGACTGAATCGCCAAAAGCCAAGCGCGTCGAGGCCCGTTTCCCCGATCCTGCCGCAAACCCATACCTGTGCTTCGCAGCCCTGCTGATGGCTGGCCTTGACGGCATCAAGAACAAAATTGATCCCGGCGAAGCCATGGACAAGAACCTGTATGATCTGCCTGCAGAAGAGCTGGCTGATATCCCAACAGTTTGTGGATCGCTACGCGAAGCGATGGAATGCCTTGCGGCTGACCATGACTTCCTGTTGCAGGGCGACGTGTTTACCAAAGACCAGATCGACGGCTACATCGCGCTGAAGATGGAAGAAGTCGAGCAGTACGAGCACACACCCCACCCAGTTGAGTATGGCATGTACTACAGCTGCTGATCCCAGTGGTCACGAAATTCGAAAAGGCGCCCCTTTGTGGGCGCCTTTTTTCGTGGTGCAGCTAACCTCCAAGGTGACTGCCCCTATTGCCAATTCCCCATATGCAACCTCCACATAAGCGCATAGGGTTTAGGCAACCCATCTATACTCAAGGAGTTTTTATGCGTCTTTTCACTCTGGCTTTCGCCGCCACCGCCCTCATAGGCAGCGCAGTTTCGGCTCAAACGATTGAACGTCTCAAAGAGACTAATCATCTTACGTTTGGATATCGTACTGACGCCGCCCCGTTGTCCTACCAAACCACAGACGGCAACCCTGCCGGGTATTCGCCTGCGATCTGCAATGAAATCGCACAATATATTGCCAACACGTTTGAGATGAAAAACCTCGACGTAGATTTCGTGGCAGTGGATTCAAAAGATCGCTTCGACAAAGTCGCCAACGGCGAGATCGACCTATTGTGCGGGGCCGCCACCATCACGCTTTCACGACGCGAAAAGGTTGATTTCTCAATCCCGACTTATGTTGATGGCACCTCTGTTCTGTTACCCAAATCTGCAACAGGTCATCTTTCAGATTTGGCTGGCAAGAAAATCGGCATGCGCAGCGCGACTACAACGGAACAAGCGGTGTTGAACTCTTTCGGGGCTGCAAGCGTCGAAGCGGACATGGTTCGTTTCAATACACATCCTGACGGGTTCAAGGCCCTGCAAAACGGTGAAATCGACGCCTATTTTGCGGACCAGTCAATCCTTCTGGTAAACTATTTCGAACGCGACATGGTTAACGACTTCAAACTAATGGATGAAATCCTAACTATTGAAAAACATGGCTTTGCCTTGGCCAAAGGCGATAGCGATTTCCGGCTCTTGATCGATTCAGCGCTCTCTGAACTTTATGCAGCAGGTACCATGCAAAAATTGTTCCAAGCCGTCTTACCTGGGGCCACTCCGGGTGCAGGTTTGCAGGCTATGTATGTCATCGCCCCCACGCTTCCCTAAACGTATTCCGCCGGGGCTTTCATAGTCCCGGCTTTCTTTTCAAGGCAAACCTTGTTTTACTGATTCAAGCCAAGCCACCCATTTCTTGTGAAAGGTTTCCCATGCGTGCTTTGATCTTTTCCCTGTGTTTTGGTGTCGGCCTATCGGCATCTCCAGTTGACGCCGCACCTTGCGGAAACACAAGTTCCGGGTTTGACGCATGGAAACGTGATTTTGCGACAACAGCTAAACGCGCAGGTGTCCGCAAAAAAGGCCTCAATGCGCTTTCCCAAGCCTCTTACGCAAACCGGACAATAGCAGCAGATCGCAACCAAAAGAGCTTCAAATACTCGCTCAAGAAGTTCATGAGTGTACGTGGAGCTGACACAATCGTTGCCCAAGGGCGCAAACGCAAAGCCCGTAACCCAAACTTTTATGCAACCTTAGAGCGTCAGTACGGTGTTCCGGCTGGGGTGTTGATTTCTCTGCACGGAATGGAAACGGCTTTTGGTGGCTTTATGGGCGACAGTCAGGTGGTCTCGGCCATTACAACTCTTGCATATGACTGTAGAAGATCAGATTTTTTCGTCCCCCACGCAATTGGGGCGCTAAAACTCGTGGACCAAGGTGCGATAACCACCCAGACCAAAGGCGCCAAACATGGCGAGTTGGGGCATACACAATTCCTACCAGGGAATGCCCTTACTTATGGCGTCGATGCAACCGGAGATGGTCGGGTCGATTTCTATAACGTGACAGACGCCCTTGCCTCTACCGCAAATTTCTTGCGTCAGAAGGGGTGGAAACCTGGCAAAGGCTATCAACCAGGCGAACCCAATTTCTCGGTTATCAAGCAATGGAACGCTGCAAGTGTTTATCAGCAAGCCATCGCAATCATGGCCAAACGTATCGACGGCTAAATGTCTACTGTATGCCTACCTGTCGCCACGCTCGCGCCTTGGTTGCGTCATCTTTTCTAAAAATTCCCTAAAAATAAGTTATTTTCTCGCTTTACAGAGATTCTACATACCTCCTCACTGCCCTGTGATTTGACAGATTCGGTCAAACTTTCTCCCACATCGCCAAGTAGTCTGTTTGATGAGAGCACACGCACAGGAGGATTAGAACTGTGACACAGGCTAGAGAGTATCATGGTGGACTAGTATTCTTGCAAGAGGATCAGGGGTCTTTAGATCGATTTGCCCGAATTGTATCGGCAACACTCGAAGATTACGGCCATTCGGTCGAACGACAGTCGATCTCGGATCGCAATGAAGCAACAGTTGTAACCCATCAATATGCGGTGCATCTGGGTCTTGATTCAAATCCGCTCTGCGCGTCGCGCAGCCATCGAATGGATGCAGCTGCAGGGTTGAACCCCAGACGCAAGAAGAGGCGAGATCAGGTTCGCAAACGATTGACGATCTCTCTAACACCGGTTTCAGACAAGACCGATGACCGGGATGTATCCGAACTGATCTTGGTCGTCATGCTCTATCGGATGGTTGATCTATATAGCAGCGAACATATCGAATGGCTCGATCCAAGTGTCTTGCTGACTGTAGAACAATTTCTGGGTGCCTTTGCGAATGTGTCGCCGCAACGGGTACAAAGCCGACAAAAGGTTTTCCATGCACGTGGAAAACGCTTTGCACCAGTAGAGGATACTGCCCCCGGATTGGCAGTTCAATACGACAAAATTTCAGGCCAGACCCCACATTGTGGCAAGCTGGGCTTGGTTGAACTCACCGATGAGGAAGCACTCGCGCTCGCTTTCCGAAGCGACCCCCATCCAGACGAGCTGGATGCGAACGAGGCTCTGCTTCATGCAGAAAATGATATTCGACGGCTTACAAGCTGGGGGATGACAGGTGTATTGGCCTTCGTATCAGGACCAGTTGCACTTTCTCTGGCAGCGGTAAACCTAATCCGAGGTGAGGACTTCCGACTGTCAACTCAGGTTCTGACCCTGACAAGCGCCCTTATGATTTTGCAAGGTTCAGGTGCGATGGCAAGTGTGGCAACATACATTCCTATGTAAGTTTGCGCCGGGTCCGACTGCCCTGCCCGTCCTTGGACGGGTCAGGCGCCCGGCACATCCTGTCTAGCTAAAACATAGGTATGAATAGAGAAAACCACCGCCCCGCTTTGCGGCAATCGAAGGATACATTGCCGCTCGCTACGTAGAAATTCTGCGGCCTTCTGGTCCGGTTGAACACGCCGTTGCAAAAAACTGCGCGGCTGATGGAGTTCAGAATCCCGGTACCAAAGCGCGTTGAACCGCCACATGGGTTTGCCCGCTTTTACCCCATCAAATAGTCGCTGAACCCGGCGAGCAATACCGTCCTCATAGCCTTCAACGCCATCATGGATCGCGATTAAGGGCCGCATAAACTTTTCAGACAACGTCCAGCTCGCGGGAAAGCACAAAACAGCCCCCGTCAAAACGTGTTCGTCACCCTGTTTTTGCAAAATACAAAAATCTTCCTGCACCAGCCGCCCCAAAGTCAGCAATGGATTGTCACGATCTACCGCGACACTAACCCCATCTGCCCGAACCACGTGTGAACCGCAGTTCGGGTAGGCTAATGACACAACCAAATCCAGCAATTCCTGTGCCGGCTCTTTGGCCTGCCCATCCATCGCGACGACGTCATCATACGCGTTGCTCAACAGCTGATCACGCCGCGCCATTTGACTCTCAAACGCCTCGTCTTGATGTAGCCAGTCCTGCATCGACATTGCCGAAATCCCCGGCAAGGCTCGTGGTGTCAAAGGATCGTATGGAAGTTCAGTTTGCAATATATCGGTCATGAGTTTGCTCATATCATTGCCTCTAGGCGAAGTCGGTAAAAAACGACCTGCTTCCCGGTCGTTTTCTGTGCGACAGCCCCATCAACAGGTTTCAAACTGTCCCCAAAATCCAGGGAGGTGAGCAAGTGAACCATCATTACCGAGATACTCGAAAAATTGACCCGTCGCGCGGAACCGACCTTGGGGATGGAACTCCCAATGACAACAACCGCATCGAAATTGGCCCCACACAGTTGGCCTTCGATGAATGGGCCAGTGCTGGACTGACCCTACCAAACCTCGAAAAGATGCGGGAATACCGGTGGAAGCGGCTGACCCAGCACATCGTGGATCGGGGCCTTGGCGGCCTATTGATGTTTGATCCGCTGAACATTCGCTATGCCACCGATAGTACCAATATGCAGCTTTGGAACACGCATAACCCGTTCCGGGCCGTCCTGCTTTGTGCGGATGGGTATTTGGTCATTTGGGATTACAAGAACTCTCCGTTTTTGTCCGAATTCAATCCGCTCGTGCGGGAACAGCGTTCCGGCGCAGATCTGTTTTACTTCGACCGCGGCGACAAGGTGGACGTGGCCGCCGATGTTTTCTCAAATGAGGTGCGTCGTTTGATGGAAGAACACGCCCCCGGCAACACACGCCTCGCGGTCGATAAAATCATGTTGCACGGGCTCCGGGCGCTTGAGGCGCAAGGGTTTGATATCAAAGAAGGCGAAGAAGTCACCGAGAAAAGTCGATCCATAAAGGGGCCAGATGAAATCCTCGCAATGCGATGTGCCCATCATGCCTGCGAAACAGCCGTCGCAGAGATGGAGCGGTTCGCCAGAGCCAATGTCCCAGCAGGCCAGACGTCGGAAGATGACATTTGGGCCGTGCTGCATGCCGAAAACATCCGGCGTGGCGGGGAATGGATCGAAACCCGTCTATTGACCTCAGGGCAGCGCACCAACCCTTGGTTTCAGGAATGCGGGCCGCGCATAACCCAGAACAATGAGATCATCGCGTTTGATACTGATCTAGTTGGATCTTATGGAATTTGCATCGATATCTCGAGAACCTGGTGGATTGGCGATGAAAAGCCACGCCCGGATATGGTCTATGCAATGCAACACGCCCACGAGCATATCATGTCAAACATGGATATGCTCAAACCCGGCGTCACCATCCCGGAACTAAGCGCCAACACCCACGTTTTAGATGCGCAATATCAGAGTGGGAAATACGGATGCCTCATGCATGGTGTTGGCCTGTGTGATGAATGGCCGTTGGTGGCCTATCCAGACCATGCGGTGCCCGGCGCATTTGACTATCCCTTGGAGCCAGGCATGGTTTTGTGTGTCGAGGCTTTGGTCAGCCCTGAAGGCGGTGATTTTTCGATCAAGCTGGAAGATCAGGTTTTGATCACCGAAGATGGCTATGAAAACCTGACCACCTACCCCTTCGATGCCGATTTGATGGGCGAATAATCTCAGCTTTTAAAGCATGGCCGGATTTGTTTCCGAGCACTGGCCATGCTTACACCACCTGCCCTACAATACACCCCGGCTCCGTTTTGGTCACCTTGGCGTGACCTACGTGACACATGGGTTGAGGCAATGCTCCCAACACCCCACTCTCGGGGGAACGAAAAGGAGCCCCCCATGCCGACCGAACGCATCACATTTCCCGGTCACGCCGGAAGCCAACTGGCGGCGCGTCTGGATTTACCGGATGGCCCGGTATTGGCAACTGCCCTGTTTGCTCACTGTTTTACCTGTTCCAAGGACATTCCAGCCGCGCGCCGCATCGCTGCACGTTTGGCGGCAATGGGGATCGCGGTTATGCGGTTCGATTTCACGGGGCTTGGCCACTCCGAAGGGGAATTTGCAAACACCACGTTTACCTCAAACGTTCAGGATTTAGTGGCGGCAGCCCAATATCTGAACACCCGCGGTCTGGCCCCCGAATTGCTGATTGGGCATTCGCTGGGCGGTGCTGCTGTTCTGCGTGCGCGCGCTGACATCCCCACAATCAAAGGGGTGGTAACACTCGGGGCCCCTTTTGATCCTGGGCACGTATCGCACCACTTTGATGATGCCCTACCGGAAATACAGTCCAAGGGCGCTGCAGAGGTCTGTTTGGGTGGTCGACCGTTCCGCATTGGCAAAGCCTTTGTTGACGACATATCCGACGTTGCTCTGGGTCCAGCGATTGCCGACCTCAAAGCGGCCTTGTTGGTTTTGCATGCCCCAAGGGATGAGACGGTCAATATCGACAACGCCAGTCAAATCTTCCTGGCTGCAAAGCATCCCAAAAGCTTTGTCACCTTGGATGATGCCGATCACCTGATCACCCGCCAACAAGACGCCGAGTATGCCGCAGACGTCATCGCGGCCTGGGCAACACGCTACATCCAACTCAAGCCACCAGCGCCGCCCATTGGAACTCCCGAAGGCATCGTGCGTGTAACCGAAGCCGACCCCGGCGGTTTCCTGCAGGACATTCAATCTGGTCCAGACCACCACGCCGTCGCGGATGAACCCGTGTCGTATGGCGGCACAAATCGCGGCATGTCGCCTTACGGGTTTGTGTCGTCGGGTCTGGGCGCTTGCACCTCGATGACCATTCGCATGTATGCGCGCAGAAAAGGATGGCCCTTGGTCGGCGTCAGCGTCGATGTCAGTCACAACAAGGTCCACGCCCAAGACGCGGATTCCGCAGCACGCGGCAAGATTGATCAGTTCACTCGAAAAATTCGTCTCGAGGGGCGCCTGACTGAGGAGCAAAAACAAAAGCTGCTCGAAATTGCTGACAAGTGCCCCGTACACCGGACGCTTGAAGCAAGCTCTCAGGTCGAGACCTTGCTCGAAGACACGCTGTTGACAGCTTAAAGCCCTTGACCCTCTGCTCCTTGAATGGGGCAGAGGAAATTGCACTTAACGCCGGCGTCCTGGCATGGGTCGCGCCACAGGTGGACGGTGAATCGGAGGGCGCGCAATTGGGGGTTTCGCTACAGGGGGACGCGCGATTGGGTGCTCTGGTTTTGGCCGGTCTGGACGATCTGGTCGATTAGGGCGATTTGGATACCCATAATAATAATCGTTCCACATCATGGAATCGTAATAGACGCCACCACCGACACTGACCGCCGACGGGTCGCATGCTGACAACGCCAAGACTGATGCGCTCAAGCCAACGGCAAGGGTAAGTTTTTTCATCATAATGATCCGTTTCCCTCTGTTCAGCGCAACGACCGGAACGAGCTGTAAATGGCGTTGATATCGTTGATCATCTCCGGATCGACACCAGCCTCGAGAATAGCAATTGAAATAGCCACACGATCCTGCGGAAGATCAATCAACACGGCAGTGAAGTTCACAGTCTTACGCCCGCGTCGTCCATGACCTGCGTACTTGGCAGCAGAAAGCCCCCCGATCCGGGTTTTCTTTTCACTGACCAATACCGGATCCTCAACAATGGATTTTCCAACATTACGCAGGTATTCAACAGCTTGATCAAAGGTCCGAACGCCGTTTGGCGACATAAAACCAACCCAAGCGCCCTGGTCGCTGACCGGGGAAAAACCGATCACACGATTGATTAGTCGCTCTTCCTCTAGATCAGGAGGAGAAATTACACGTGGCCCACCCGCACGCACCTGCCAATAGTCGGGCGCGCTTACTTCGAACAACGATTGACCACCGTTTTTGTATATGACCGGCATTTCAGCAACGGCCAGACCCGGCGTCAATCCGAGCACAGTAAGCCCCAAAATGGCGCGAACCTGCCTTGAAATTTTTGCAATCATGTCTCTCACTTTCACCAAATACTGCATAATCATCCCGGCTACCCGACTGTAAGTAAAGTCAAAACAGAAATTCCGCTCCGTCCATCACCCTCTTGCCATTGCCCCGCCTCATGCGAGTTCTTGATATATATCAAGGGCAGGAATTTTCACTTGTGACACCCATAGAGCGAAGGATCGGCTTTGGGTCCGATGAAAAAGCAAAGGACTTGGCTCTCATGAGTATCTTTTCAAAAGTTGCCGACAGCACGGATTTGGTAAACGGAATGGCGCAACGCCTTGGCGTTGACGTTGCGACTGACATCGCAAACTCCCCTGACGCGGCGGCCAAAAAGCTACGCCAAAGAGTTATCCTGTGTTCGTCCTGCTCAGACCAAAAAGGGTGCGCAGAGCTTCAGGCCAATACGACTCATTTGGATCACGCACCTGACTACTGCATGAACAAGCAAGCTTTGGAACGCGAAGCGCACAAAGGGTAAACCCTTGACCACGAGGTGCCGGGTTTTCCGGCTCCTTCTATCGGAGACCCCCGAAGCACCCGTTCAGTTCGAATATGTACCATCGATAATGTCACCGCCGAATCCGATGAAACGGATACCGTTTTCCAAACGTTCAATATCGTAGCAGGCCCAAATATCCGATGGCGGCCACTTGGAACAGTATTGGTCGTCGCGTATGGCCCAATATCCCCAACTGGGGCGACCAGACGTGTAAAGAGTTCTCATGGATGGGCGAAAATCTTGCCGCGCACCGCTCTCGTACAGAACTTCACGATCCATCAAAGCCGCCAGAATACCCTCCTCATCCAGCATTTCAGCCGCATGAGTTGCCGTTGATCCGGTCAGAAAGGCTAAAATCAGGGCAAACCGTCTCATATCAGCGCTCCCACCTTGTCGATACCGCTGCACGAGTTTAAGACGCGCGACATCCCCTGCGCTAGTCACAAAAAGGTGCCGCTGCCAATGATCCCTCGCTACTCCCGCCCCGAAATGGTTGCCATCTGGTCGCCCGAGACCAAGTTTCGCATCTGGTACGAGATTGAAGCCCACGCCTGTGACGCGATGGCTGATCTGGGTGTGATCCCGAAAGAAAACGCCGAAGCCGTCTGGAAAGCCAAAGACGTGAAATTCGACGTCGCGCGCATTGACGAAATCGAAGCCGTCACAAAGCACGATGTCATCGCGTTCCTGACCCACCTAGCAGAACATGTCGGCTCGGAAGAGGCCCGCTTTGTACACCAAGGCATGACCAGCTCAGACGTGCTGGACACCTGCTTTAACGTGCAGTTGGTTCGCGCCTCAGATATCCTGATCAAGGACATGGAAGGGCTGCTCGCAGCACTCAAGAAGCGCGCGATTGAACACAAAGACACCATTCGCATTGGCCGCAGCCACGGTATCCATGCCGAACCCACAACCATGGGTCTTACGTTTGCGCGTTTCTATGCGGAAATGGATCGCAACATGAACCGCCTGAAAAAGGCGCGTATGGAAATCGCAACCGGCGCAATCAGCGGCGCAGTTGGGACATTTGCCAATATCGACCCCCGCGTCGAAGAGCACGTCTGCGAGCAGTTGGGTCTTGAGGCCGAACCAATCAGCACACAGGTGATCCCGCGTGACCGTCACGCCGCGTTTTTCGCCGCACTGGGCGTTGTTGCGAGCTCGATTGAAAACGTCGCCACTGAAATCCGCCACATGCAGCGGACCGAGGTTCTGGAAGCTGCGGAATTCTTTTCGATGGGTCAAAAAGGCTCCTCGGCAATGCCGCACAAGAAAAACCCAGTTCTAACGGAAAACCTGACCGGTTTGGCACGTCTGGTACGTATGGCCGTTGTTCCTGCAATGGAAAATGTCGCGCTGTGGCACGAGCGGGACATCTCGCACTCTTCCGTTGAACGCAACATCGGCCCAGACAGCACCATCACTTTGGATTTCGCCCTGTCGCGCCTGACTTCTGTTATCGAAAATCTGTTGGTTTACCCGCAGAACATGCTCGACAACATGAACAAATTCCCAGGTCTGGTGATGAGCCAGCGCGTGCTATTGGCGCTGACCCAAGCAGGTGTTTCGCGAGAAGATGCGTACCGTTTCGTACAGCGTAACGCTCTGAAAGTTTGGGAAACCGGCTGTGACTTCAAAGGCGAACTGCTGGCTGACAAAGAAGTTGTTGCGGCGTTGGGTGTCGAAGAAATCGAAGCCAAATTCGATCTCGGCTACCACACAAAACACGTCGACACGATTTTCGCGCGCGTATTCAAAGACTAAATTGTCGAGGCCCTGGATTTCCGGGGCCTCTTCTTATTGCTGATCGACGCGATTTGGTACAACCTATGCGAACGGTTGAACAAATCAGTGAAACAATGATCAAACCAAGCCCGGCAGAATTGCAAATCGCCCAACAATTCCTCTCAGAGTTTCGAGATGCTCGCAACATTGACAGTGACATGTCGATGACCTGTATTTACCGATCTGCCGACTTTTCAGACGAACGTCTCGTTTACCGCGTGACTACGTCACATGACACTGAATACGCGCTCAAGATCGATGTCGCACCAGCGCCAAACCCCCGTTTATCAGACGAATTCAAAGTTCTTACGCGACTTGTCCCGCATTTTGAACATCGCGCCGAAGTGGATGTGGTCAAACCGCTGTACCTTTCGCCAAGCGCCCGATTTCTGGTAACAGAATTCGTGGACCACAAAACGGCCACTCATCATATTTTTAATTCGAAAAAGGACGCCCAAGCCGGGCAGATGTATCGACGTGCTGGCCATTGGCTCCATGAGCTTCACGACATTGACCCGCCATCCAAGACACGATTCTGGTTTGACTGGATGTTCGAAGCGATCGAAGAAAAGCTCTCTGCGGGCCTCCCCATGATGCCTGCCTCAGACTATCGCCCAATGATCGAACAAATGAAACGCGATGTGGAATGTATCAAGCAATTCAAAGCGTTCAAACGGTACTGTCATGGAGATTTTCACGGCGAAAACCTGATTATGGGCCGTGGGACTGCGTTTGGGCTGGATTTCACGGAACATCGCGTAAAACTGGGTGAATACGACATCGTGGATTTCCTCAAGGGCGATGTTTACCGCAGCGGGGATCCACTGGACGTAGATCGCAGTGGCATCTTACGATCAAACAAAGAAATGTTTTTCAAGCGGTACAAGCATCGCATAAACATGGCGATCCTCGATTACTGCATTCGCGCCCGTATGTTGATTGACTGCCTTCACATCACCCAAAACATGTATAAGGCGGATGAGTTTCAGCGCACCAAATATCGCAATTTGCACAACAGACTGACACTCGCCTTTCGCACACCAATAGAAGGGTAGCCCGCTCTGTCGGGTCACATCACGCAGGTTTGACATCCACTTGCGCAGGTGGCTAGCTGATATTCTCAAAAAACACTCTACATTCTTTTTGTTGTTTTATAACTCGGAGTTTCTCATGCGTCTCGCTCTTGCCCTTATTCTTGCTGCTCCAACTTTTGCCTTTGCTGCAGGCGGCGGCAGCGGTGATGGGGGGACCACCTGGACCAACCCCCCAAAGCCAACCCAAACAACGAAGACATGCAAAGGCATCAAGGTTTGGGATGAAAAGAAAAAGCGTTGTGTCAAACCCAAACAGTCCTCACTCGACACCGATACTCTGTATGGGGCTGTGCGCGAGCTCGCTTATGACGGGCGATATCAGGACGCGCAGGGGGTTCTGCGCGCAATGTCAGACCAAAACGATGATCGTGTCCTTACCTACTGGGGATTTACCCACCGAAAGTTAGGACAGACCGCCTTGGCAAACGCCTATTACCAAAAGGCGCTAGCGGTGAACCCAGACAATATACTCGCGCGAAGCTATATGGGTCAAGGGTATGTGGCAGAAGGAAAAACAGAGCTAGCGATCCATCAATGGAAAGAGATCAAGGCGCGTGGCGGCGAAGGCAGCTGGGCCGAAGTCTCCCTCCGCAAGGCGATCAAAACGGGGCTCACTTACAACTACTGACCTTCAGCCTTTGTTTACCCCGTCTGCACTAATGTGACTGCAACTCCAAAACACTGGAACACGCAGGAACATGCAGGAAGACAGAGCATTGATGCAACTGGGCGCACCCGTAAACGACCTGGTTAATGGTCAAATGATGACAGAGACTGAGGTACGGGTCCCTCGGTCTCTAACCGCCCGGGAAAAAGCCGCAATTGTTGTGCGTCTTGTGATCAGTGAAGGCGCCGATATCCCGTTAGAGGATCTGCCAGAGGATCTGCAAGAAAAGCTGACCCAACAAATGGGCCAAATGGGATTGGTCGATCGGATCACCTTGGATGCGGTCGCCGCTGAATTTGCCGACGCGCTTGAGGGGATCGGATTGGCTTTTCCTCACGGCTTGGCTGGTGCCTTATCTGCAATGGACGGCAAAATTGCGCCAACAACGGCCGCCCGCCTGCGGAAAGAAGCCGGAGTTCGTCAGATTGGCAACCCATGGCAACGTTTACGCGATCTCGACGCGATGGAATTGGCCGAAATTGCTCAAGCCGAAAGTACAGAGGTCGCCGCGGTTCTCTTGTCCAAAATCGAAACCGCAAAAGCGGCTGAACTGCTCAGCAAGCTCCCGGGCCCCCTGGCACGTAAAATTACATTTGCCGTCTCACAAACCGGCAGCGTCACGCCAGAGGCCGTTGAGCGGATCGGATGGTCCCTTGCCAAACAATTGGACGACAAGCCAATTTCAGCCTTTGAGGATGGGCCGGACAAGCGTGTTGGAGCCATATTGAACCAATCAACAGCCGCCACTCGCGAAGATGTGCTCGAAGCGCTGGATCAAGAAGATGCTGTTTTTGCAACCTCCGTTCGCAAAGAGATCTTTACCTTTGCCCACATCCCTCGCCGTCTCAGCCCACGGGATGTTCCTGCAGTTATTCGCCAAGTAGATCAGGCTGATCTTGTTACCGCCATGGCGGCAGCGACCGAGGGGGCCGATGCGGACAGCAAAGAGTTCCTGTTGGCCAATATGTCCACCCGAATGGCGGACAACCTGAGAGACGAAATTACGGAAGCAGGATCAATCAAACAAGCAGATGGCGAAGACGCGATGAATCGGTGCATCACAGCCATCCGTCAGCTTGAGACGGACGGCATACTCGACTTGATCATCGAAGAAGAAGACTAATCGGCAGCCTTAGAGCGTAATTCTTCTCCACCGCAATGGACAGTCGAAGAGATGGCTCATATCAGAGTGATATGAAACACTCCCCACCAGTTTTCGTGTGCACGACGTTGACGCCCAATTTTTGGTCCTCTCAGAGATGAATGCAAATCGCGCTATCATCTTGATGATCTTTGCAGTTTTGTGCTTTTCACTGATGGATGCCTCTGTCAAAGCCCTATCCCCGCGTGTCGGTGTGATGACAGCACTTTGGGCGCGTTATGCAGGTCAGATGGCCTTTGTACTCATCCTCGTTTTGCCGCGCCTCCATCAGGTTGTCCGGACACACCATCCAATTCTGCAATTTTTGCGCTCTTTGCTGCTTATGGGGGCCACGGGCTTTTTCTTTATGGGTCTCACCCTCATCCCGCTGACGGATGCTGCTGCGCTGATGTCCGTTAACCCTGTCCTGATCACTTTGGGGGCTGCCCTTTTGTTAGGTGAAGCCTTAGGACCACGTCGGATCGTTGGGATCGCTTTTGCTTTGTTGGGGGCCGCAATTATCATTCGGCCCGGATCCAATGTGTTTTCGCTGGCCTCATTTTACCCAATTGCAGCCGCCGTTTGCTATTCAGGTTATGCTTTGTTGACGCGAAAAGTGGGGGCCAACGAAAACGTCTGGACCTCCCTTTTTTATACGGGTCTCGTGGGAACAATCCTGCTGAGCTGTATCGTCCCGGCCTATTGGCAAACCCCGGACCTCACCGCTTGGGGCCTTATTCTGTTGGTTTCAGGATTTGGAACGTTAGCTCAAATGCTGCTCATTCGGGCCTTTAGCGCAGGCGAAGCCGCAGTATTGGCGCCTTATGCCTATTGTGGCCTAGCCTTTGCTGCGATTTGGGGCGCGCTATTTTTCGGAGAGCTGCCAGATTTCTGGACTGTGGTTGGTGCGCTTGTTATCGCGGGGGCGGGCCTATATGTCTGGCATCGTGAGACACACAGCCGCTGAGATCTATTGATGCCCGTTGAAAAATCCGAACTGACCCGCTCTGAACGGATCAAGTATTACATCGCCAATACATTCCTATCGGGCTTCATCGGAGGGATGCGCCTGCTGCCTTACGAAAGGCGCATCGCAACGATGGGGCAAATTATCAAAACGCTCGCACCTGTCGTCGGATACACTAAACGAATCCGAGATAACCTGGCACTAACCTGCCCTGAATTGCCAGAAGCAGACGTGGGCCGCCTGTGTAAGGAAGTCCCCGACAATGCGGGTCGTGCAATCATGGAGCATTTTTCTCCAGAAGAGTTCGTGGAGCGTCAGAAAGGGGCCAAGGTCAGCGGCCCCGGTGTTGAAACCTTTGACGCGATGGTCAAAGAAGGCCGCCCGATGATGATGATCACCGCGCATTTCGGTCACTATCTAGCTGCACGCGTGGCGTTGCAAAACCGATCAACCAAGCCAATCGGATGTCTCTTTCGTCGAATGGCCAACCCCTATTTCAACGACCGCTATGTTGATGCTTTCTGTCAAACCGGCGAACCGATGTTTGAACAAGGTCGGCGCGGCATGATGGAAATGGTGCGTTCGCTGAAAAAAGGCGGCATTATCGCAATTGTTTCAGATCTGCATGCTCATGGTGGGAAAGCCATGAGTTTCTTTGGCAAGCCTGCGGCCACATCCACCTTAAACGCTGAATTGGCCATCAAGTACAACGCCGTGATGATCCCTGTTTACGCGATACGTCAACCAAACGGTTTGGATTTTGAAATCATTCTTCATGAGCCAGTGGAACACAGTGACCCAGATACCATGACGCAACAAATCAACGATGATCTAGAGGCGGTCGTGCGTCAGAATATGGGTCAGTGGTTTTGGATCCATCGCCGCTGGAAGCCTTGGCAGGACTAATCAAGCGTCAGCGCACACGCGCAGCCGCGACAATCGATCCGTGATTGACCTGTTGAACCAAGACCACGGCGGGTTCGTCTCTGATCATTGGCGTTGTCAGTGTATTTTGCCCCTGCCCGTCCCAAGAACCGACTTGGGTCCAGGATTCGACAACGTTAGCATAGTCAAGCGTTTCGCCCGCCAACTCGCCACGTTTGATAGACACACGACGGGCCGGTGTATAGTTCACTAGGAACACATCATATTCCCCGGTCAAAGCGCGCCCTGTCGTGTTGACTGAAATAACCACCTGCCCGTCGGATAGCTCTGCCTTGGCTTTTGCGACCGGTGTCGCAGCCCGGTGTTTCCCGATGTGTTCCATCAATTCCATACCGCGCGCGCCAACAACATCCTCTTGGCCATTGATGATCATCTGAGGCGTGTAAATCATGCTGCGCCCACCTGCCTGCGCAAACCCCTGCTGTCGGATGGTATGCGCAGGATCCGCAAACTCATCTTTCCAGCCGATGTAGTCCCAATAATTGACATGCAGCGCTAATCCGATGACATCCTCCTGCTCTGCCAACTTGTGCATCAACGCATCTGCAGGCGGACAGGATGAACACCCCTGAGAGGTATAGAGCTCGACCACCACTGGATTGCTCTCTTCCGCAACGGCGACAGACGCCGAAATCCACAAGAGGGCGAGCGGGGCGAGAACGAATTTCATAACACGGCTTTCTGTTGGGGTTTCTTCGGGTTTACCCCCACCTCACCCTCCTTGGCCAATCAACGTTTCTTGAAGCAAAGGTGATCTTGTACTCAACGCCCTGATGTATGGTTTAATTCAGAAGCAACCACCCCATGTTTGTCTCTTGAAACATCACACCGCGTGGGGCAACATTTCGTTAGCAAATCCCCATTTTCATGATTTTCCAGAGGGAGGCCATCTAATGCCCATCACCGTTGGACTGGATACAGCCAAGACGCGCAAGGATTTGAGCGTCAACGGAAAGACCATTTCTTATTTTTCAATCCCAGCCGCGACCGAAGCTGGATTGGGCGATTTCTCTGCCCTTCCCGCAGCGCTCAAAGTCGTTCTAGAAAACATGCTACGTTTCGAAGACGGTGGCTTTTCGGTCTCGGTTGATGACATCAAAGCCTTCGCTGAATGGGGTGCCAGTGGCGGCAAGAACCCTCGCGAAATCGCCTATCGTCCGGCCCGTGTGCTGATGCAGGATTTTACCGGGGTTCCTGCTGTTGTGGATCTAGCCGCGATGCGCGATGGCATCGTCAGCTTGAAAGGCAGTGCCTCAAAAATCAACCCGCTGGTCCCTGTTGACCTGGTTATTGACCACTCCGTCATGATTGATGAATTTGGCAACCCACGTGCATTCCAGATGAATGTGGATCGCGAATACGAACGCAATATGGAACGCTATCAGTTCCTGAAATGGGGCCAGAGCGCCTTTAACAATTTCCGCGTTGTGCCCCCTGGGACTGGTATTTGCCATCAGGTGAACGTTGAATATCTGGCCCAAACCGTTTGGACCGACACGGATCAAAACGGCGTCGAAGTCGCCTATCCTGATACCTTGGTCGGCACTGACAGTCATACCACAATGGTGAATGGCATGGCCGTTCTGGGTTGGGGTGTCGGCGGGATAGAAGCCGAGGCCGCTATGCTGGGTCAACCGATTTCAATGCTAATCCCCGAAGTTGTCGGTTTCAAGCTAACCGGCGCGATGGTCGAAGGCACAACCGGCACAGATCTGGTTCTAAAAGTCGTGGAAATGCTACGCGAAAAGGGCGTTGTCGGAAAGTTTGTTGAATTTTATGGCGACGGGCTAGACCGCCTACCGCTCGCTGACCGTGCCACCATTGCCAACATGGCACCGGAATATGGTGCAACTTGTGGGTTCTTCCCGATCGATGGTGAAACCCTCCGCTATATGCGCAACACCGGACGGGACGAAGACCGCCTGGCATTGATCGAAGCCTACGCTAAAGAAAACGGGTTCTGGCGCGGGGCGGATTACGCCCCTATCTATACCGACACTATGGAGCTGGATATGGGGTCTATCGTACCCGCAATTTCCGGCCCCAAAAGGCCTCAGGATTACGTCGCCTTAACGGATGCCAAATCTGCATTCCGTAATGAGATGGAACAGACCTTCAAGCGTCCAATGGGCAAAGAGATCGCTGTTAAAGGTGAAAATTACACGCTGGAAAGCGGTAAGGTTGTGATTGCATCGATTACATCATGCACCAACACCTCCAACCCCTATGTGATGATCGGTGCCGGTCTGGTGGCTCGCAAAGCTGCGGCACTGGGTTTGAATCGCAAACCTTGGGTTAAAACCTCTTTGGCACCGGGGTCGCAAGTTGTCTCCGCCTATCTGGAAGCGGCTGATTTGCAGGACGATCTGGATGCAATCGGCTTTAATCTCGTCGGTTATGGATGCACCACCTGCATCGGAAATTCCGGCCCGATACAACCCGAACTGTCCGAAGCCATTGCCGAAGGGGATTTGGTTGCGACCGCTGTTCTGTCCGGAAACCGCAACTTTGAAGGGCGTATTTCACCAGATGTGCGGGCCAACTATTTGGCGTCGCCTCCGTTGGTCGTGGCCTATGCCTTGGCGGGCACAATGGACATTGATCTGTCCAACGATCCGATCGCTCAGGACAAAAATGGCAATGACGTTTACCTGAAAGATATTTGGCCCTCGACCCACGAAATCGCAGAACTGGTCGAAAAGACCGTGACCCGTGAGGCCTTTTTATCGAAATATGCCGACGTCTTCAAAGGCGATGAAAAGTGGCGAAGCGTTGAAACAACCAACGCCGAAACCTATGACTGGCCCCCTGCTTCCACCTACATACAAAACCCTCCATACTTTCAAGGGATGAGCGACCAGCCTGGCACCATCAGCAATATTCATGATGCCAAGGTGCTTGCGGTGCTGGGCGATATGGTTACCACCGATCACATCTCACCCGCTGGCAGCTTTGCCAGCACGACCCCTGCGGGCCAATATCTGCTGGAGCGTCAGGTGCAGCCGCGCGAGTTTAACTCGTATGGGTCCCGTCGCGGCAATCACGAAGTCATGATGCGCGGCACCTTTGCCAACATCCGTATCAAGAACGAAATGCTGGATGGTGTCGAAGGTGGATATACCAAAGGTCCAGATGGCAATCAGACCTCAATTTACGATGCTTCAATGGCCTATCAGGAGGCAGGTACACCCTTGGTGATCTTTGGAGGGGTTCAATACGGCGCCGGGTCTTCACGGGACTGGGCCGCCAAAGGGACAGCCCTGCTGGGTGTCAAAGCCGTGATTGCCGAGAGCTTTGAGCGTATTCACCGCTCGAATCTGGTGGGCATGGGCGTTATTCCATTTGAATTCACAAATGGGGACTCGCGCAAAACATTGGGTTTGACCGGGGCGGAAACGGTCTCGATAAGCGGTTTGGACACCATCCAACCCCTGCAAGACGTGCCTTGTTCGATCACTTTCCCGGATGGTTCGGTAAAAGAGATTACGCTGAAATGTCGGATCGATACGGCCCCCGAAATCGAATACGTCGAACATGGCGGGGTTCTGCACTATGTCCTGCGCAACCTTGCGAAATCATAAGCGCGACACTTTGTGACAACTTTCAAAGCCCCAGATCACTTCTGGGGTTTTGTCCGTTCTGGACCTTTGGGCTGGACTTGGGCAAGCTCTACCCAAATCATGACGATGGAGTGTTCAATGCCCAAAGCCAATGCGCTTCTACTGTGCTCGCTCAGCGTCATAACCGTAATTGGGGTCTGGGGCATCGCCGATATTGATGGGTTAGTGACCTGGGCTAGTGCAATTGTTCAACAAACCTTCCATAGCCGGGGGTGGTTTGTGATGTTGGCTGCATCAACCATGCTTATCACCTGTCTGGCGCTTGCATTTTCCCCCTACGGCCGAATCCGCTTGGGCAAAGACGACGACCGCCCTGAATTCTCCACGGCCTCTTGGATTGCGATGTTGTTCTCGGCAGGTATGGGTGTTGGTCTGTTGTTCTGGGCCGTGGCCGAACCCCTGACACATTACAATTTCCTGCATAGTAAAGTTTCTACGCCCAACTCAGCACAGCAAGCGATGCTTGCCACCAACTTTCACTGGGGATTGCACGCTTGGGCAATCTATGGGTCAACTGCTCTGACCATTGCCTTTTTCAGTTTTCGACGGGGAACCGGAATGATGGTCGGAGCGCCCCTGGTTTCCTTATTTCCAGGCGAAAAGTGGGCACGGATCGTCGGCTGGTTTTCTGATTTCATGGCTATCATTGCGATCGCCATCGGGGTTGGTGGATCAATGGCGATGGGTATTTTTCAAGTGGCCGACGGGGTTTCTGCATTAGCAGATATCCAAGTAGGGAACATTTTGATCTGGGGCATTCTTTTGGTCATGGTCGCCTGCTATATCCCGGCTTTGTTAATCGACCTCGGGCAAGGCATGGCGCGACTCTCAAACGCTGCGATGGCCATCGCGATTGCGTTGGTCGCCTATACAATCATACTAGGCCCGACAGAGTTCTTGTTAAACACAGTCGTGCAAAGCTTTGGGGATTACGTCGCCAACGTGTTGCCACGCGGTTTTCAAACATTCCCATTTTACGGCACCAGCATGCATCAATGGTTCAGCGATTGGACTCTCACCTATATGGTCTGGTGGATTGCTTGGGGTCCATTTGTGGGGGTTTTTGTTGCCCGTATTTCCAAGGGTCGTACCATTCGAGAATTTGTCATCGGCGTTCTTTTCGCGCCCACTTTGTTCTCGATTGTCTGGTTCGGGGCATTTGGCGGCATTGGCCTGTTTGAAACCATCAACGGAGCTGGCGAGCTGCTTCAAATGACACAAACCAATGTCGAACGCGTCACCTTTGGTTTGCTCGATCGATTGCCATTTTCAGGTCTCACAACGCTTGCCACCGTTATTGCCGCGTTTTTGTTTATTGTGACCAGCGTTGTCAGCGCCGCCTTTGTGCTTGGTACTTTTTCAACCGGCGGCGACCCGAACCCACCACCCCGAATTCGGCTCATCTGGGGTGTTTTGCTTGGCGTTCTGAGTGTGGCGATGATCCTATCCGGCTCGGTAGAATCGGTGAAAATCCTGATTTCACTCGGTGCCTTACCCTTCGTCTTTATTTCAGTTCTACTGTTGGTGTGCCTGATACGTGGCCTGCGAGAAGAAGGAATGCCACATGCTGATCGGTGATCTGACAGATACACTCATGAACCTGACAACTTTTGCCTTCATCGGTGCAATGGTTTGGATCTTGTTGCGTTAAGGGCTGGCGATACTATTGGCCAGCCGCTTTTTTCAACGCAGGGCGGATTGTCTTTTCAATGACCCGTTGGGTGATCGGCCCGGCAAATCGTAAAACAATCGTTCCTTCACCGTCGATAACGTATGTCTCAGGGACGCCATACACCCCCCAATCCAACGCCATGCGGCCCTTCTCGTCCCGCCCGATGGCGGTATAGGGGTCTCCTAAGTCCTTCAGGAACCCATCGGCCTGCGCCAGTGTATCTTTATAGTTCACTCCATAAATCGGAATGCCCTCTTCCGACAAAAGGTCTAGATTTGGATGTTCGACCCGGCACGGCGCGCACCAACTGGCCCAGTAATTCACAAGCTTAACCGTGCCATCACGAAGCGTTTCGTCAGTAAATCCCGCCTTGCCCGGAAAAGCCGTCAAAACAACCGGCGGAGCCAACTGCCCTTCACGAGCGGATGGCAAAGCTTCTGGATCCTCACGAAACATGCCCACTGCAGCCAGCGCGACAAAGGCCCCAAAGATCAACGGGGGCGCCAACATCAAAGGCGAAACCTTAGCCATGCCGTGACATCCTTTGTTCTACCTTGGCTAATTCAGCACGCACTCTGCGCCCACGCCACAGACTGAAAGCAACCAAAACGACCAGCAATACGATAGACGCTGCATAAGCAGAAAGAACCGTATCCCCATATTTCCCAAGATTCGGCATCATGAGCCAACCCTTTCGCGCGCCAACAAAGCATTAACCCGACGGGCCCGAATTTCGGTTCCAGTACGGTACAGCACCAATGCAATGAACAATAAAACAAAGCCAATCATGCAAACCAGCAACGGAAAGAAAAAGACATTGCTGACCTTTTCAGTTGTATCAGACCCCGTGATGGCCCCGGCTCGCATGACCGAAGCGCCCTGATGCAAACCTTGGTTCCAGAAATTGACCGCATATCGGCTCAGCAGTGCAAAAACACTGCCCACCAAACATAGAACAGAGGTCAAATCAGCGGCGGTATCCGGGTTATCAATCGCTTCCCAAAGCGCCATGTATCCCAAATAAAACAGAAACAAGATTAGGAAAGACGTAAGACGCGGATCCCATTCCCACCATGTTCCCCACATGGGCTGCCCCCAGATGGCGCCGGTAACCAAAGCGATAATCGTCATGACAGCGCCAACCGGTGCCGCTGCGCGAGCTGCAAGCGCGCTTACATGATGACGACGCACCAGCCAAATCAATGAGGTCAGCAACATCATCAACCACGCATTAATGGCCATCAATGCGGCTGGCACATGCAGATAGATAATCTTGACCGTAGACCCCTGACGGTAGTCATCGGGCGTAAAGAAGAACCCCCAGATTAACCCCACAGCAAGAAATGCTGCAGACAGAATCCAAAACACTGGCAACACGCGCTCTGTCGTAGCCAGGAATTTTTTCGGGTTGGCGTATTCCCAGAAGGAATTGAGCTTGGATGAGATCGACATATTTGGTTTCTAGCCCGTCTGGCTGGGGTCTACAATTCACATCATTAGCGCAGATTGACGCGCAACACTGCAGCGCTGGCAAATGGTAACAAGGCCACGCAAGCAGCCGTAATTCCTGCTAACATCAACAAGGGTGTGGAAATATCCATCCCCAATGCCCCACGGCGCGCGGCTTCGGATCCAAAAATTAGGGTCGGCACGTATAGAGGCAACACAAGCAAAGACAGCAAAAGCCCGCCCCGTTTCAATCCCACGGTCAATGCGGCCCCGAAAGTGCCAATCACGGACAGGGCCGGCGTCCCCAACAACAACGAAGTCACCAAGGCCGCGTATCCTGATGGCGACAGATTCAAAAGAACCCCCAGAACCGGTGCGGCCAACACCAACGGCAACCCCGTCGTGATCCAATGCGCCAAAGCTTTGATCGTCACAACCGCCTCCAGCGGCAGCGGGGCTGTGGCCAGCAAATCAAGCGATCCGTCTTCCCAATCCAAAGCGAGCAATCGATCCAAGGACAGAAGACACGCCAGCAGCGCCCCAAGCCACAAAACCCCCGGCGCAATTGTTGAGAGCAAACTGGATTCCGGCCCAACAGAAAATGGCACCATGACTGTTACGATAAGGAAAAAGGCCAATCCAAGGCCAAATCCGCCACCGGCCCGCAGCGCCAGTTTCAGATCTCTCAATAACAAAGCGATCATAAAAACCCCTCATCGAAGTCATCTAACGATTTGGGTTTGGCCTTATAGGGCCCGACATCCAGCACATCCCCATCAAGCCCCAGATCAATATGCGTCGCAATCAACGCTGAACCGCCCGTAGAGAGATGCGAGCGTACCGTATCTGCAAACATCTGAACCGCAGACACATCCAGTGACACGGTAGGCTCATCCAAAATCCAGATTGGGCGTTCGGTGACAAGCAATCGTGACAACCCCAATCGCCGCTTTTGCCCTGCAGACAAATTGCCCGCATGGCGATCTACCAAATCTGTTAGGGCAAAGGCATTCAACGCCGCATCAATGCCGCTGGCACCAAACACACTCGCCCAAAACTTCAGGTTCTCTGACACGCTGAGTGTTGGCTTAATGCCATCGGAATGCCCGGCATAGGCAATCGTTTCGTCACCGCCTGTGATCGTTCCCGAAAGCGGTGGTTGCAGCCCCGCCAAGGTTCGCAACAAAGTTGTTTTACCAACGCCATTGGGGCCTCTCACAATCAACGCTTTACCCGGTTGCAATTCAAACCCAACCCCTTCGAGCACGGGAACACCGCCACGGGCGATAGCAAGATCAGAAACAGTCAGTGTCATGACACTCGCTTATCCCATTGGTGGTAAGGGCAAAAGGTGGGATTTGCCGCAGGTCGGTATCGGTCCGCTGCAAAACAACCGAAATACCTAAGCCCTTTAAACCGGCAATATCGCCAAAGCGATCCGCCTGCCCTCAGACAGCAAAACATTATAGGTGCGACAAGCGGCAGGTGTGCTCATGGGTTCGACACCTAATCCCGCCTCTTCCAGCGTTTGGCGCATCTGCGCTGGCAGATGGGCAACTTCGGCCCCGGTTCCGACAAAGAGAACATCAACCTGACCGACCAAGGTCAGCAAAACATCGACATCCTCGTATCCGTTCCATGATTGCGTACCAGACGGCCCTGTCAGAATGGCACCCTGCTGAACCTGCCCACCGATACGAAAGAAACCTGGCCCGTACCCATCGATGGGCTGGGCATCGGTATACGTGACCTCATTCAAGCGCATTTTTCATTCCTTAATCCAGAACTGGCAATCCAGAAATCACCGCTATCCCTATCACAGAATAGGCCGCCATACGATAGATCCCCTCAAAGCTGGGGCGAAACAGTGCCTGCCCCACCATCGCAGTCGTCAAATAGGGAACGCACAGGATGGCCGAGACCCAGATCATATCCATTCGAACCTCACCATTCCAAAGAAGATTGCACAGGATGATGACATCGGTTGCGGCCAAAAACAGGATCGTATTGGCGCGGACAGACTCAACACTGCGACGTGCATTCGCGAGGTAGAAAATAATGACAACTGGGCCCGTCATTCCACTAAGGCCGCCAACGATTCCTGCTCCGCCACCAATCGCCAAACGACCGGGCAAGCCAAGTCGACCTTCGTAACGCCAGCCAGTTATTACAGCGGCAAGTGTTACTGTAACTATCCCAGCGACGACCCAACGCAATGTAACGGGGTCAAGCTGCCCAATGATCCAATATCCTATGGGGACCGTTAACAGTGTTGCCAACACAAGAATTGAAACTTCGCTATGATCTGCCTTGCTCCATGCGCGTGGCAACAGAGCCGCAGCAGAAGCAATGCCGGTGAAGACGATGATGGTGATGACATCCACCATGGGGATGAACTGCGTAGCCACAGGCACGAAAATCAGGGCCGAGCCAAACCCGGTAAACCCCCGCACCAAGCCTGCGACCAAGAAGGTCGCAGCCATCCACGTGAGTCCCGGAGTTGAGAGCGCTACAGTTAACGCCTCAGGCATCAATGTTGGCAAACTGATTGCCAGAAGTATTCGATGGCTTGGACCAATCGCGCTTAACACCCAATTTCAGCAGGATTGTCGAAGCGACAAAAACCGACGAATACGTCCCAACTATCACGCCCCAGATCATCGCAAATACAAAGCCACGGATCACGTCGCCGCCCAGAACATAAAGCGAAATCAACGCCAACAACGTTGTAACCGAGGTCATAACCGTCCGGCTGAGGGTTTCGTTGATCGAGATATTCAAAACTTCTTTCAGCTCTTTCTTTTTGTATTTGCGCAAGTTTTCCCGCACTCGGTCAAACACAACCACAGTATCGTTGAGCGAGTAACCAACAATTGTCAGAAGCGCCGCAATAATGGCCAAATCAAAGCGGATCTGAAGTTCAGAGAACACGCCAATCGTCAGGACAACATCATGTACCAGCGCCGCAACCGCTCCCAAGGCAAACTGCCACTCAAAACGCAGCCAGATGTAAATCAGAACGGCCCCAATCGCGAGAGCGACAGCCAAAACTGCAGTCTGAATCAATTCCCCGGATACCTTTGGCCCAACTGACTCGACCGAGATGAACTTGATGTCAGGCGCGACAGCCTTCAAAGCAGCCTGAACGTCACGCACCATATCCGCACTCACGGACTCGGTGTCTGCCTGGGCCTGGATCCGGATCATCGCAACGTTTTCGTCTTCGTCGAATGTTGGATCAAACACTTCGGTGATCGTCACATCGCCCAAACCCAACGGTTCAATGGCGCCGCGATACACGGAGACATCAACCACCTGCGGGCTTTCGGTCCGGATCGTGGTCCCGCCCCGAAAGTCGATACCAAAATTCAAACCCTGATACATGAACGAAGCAAACCCCAGAACCATCATCAGTGCAGAAAGCCCAAGCCAGATTTTCCAGCCACTAAAGAAATCGAAATTCGTTTCCTTGGGAACAAGTCTCAGACGCATATCACACCTCGATCGTTTTTGGACGGCGGCGTTCAAACCAGATCACAATCATCAGCCGCGTGACGAAGATCGCTGTAAAGACCGAGGTCAGGATACCCAGACCCAAAGTGATCGCAAATCCGCGCACCGGGCCAGAGCCCATAGCGAACAAGATCACCGCAGTAATGAAGGTCGTGATGTTGGCATCCAGAATGGCAGACAGAGCCTTTTCATACCCCAACTCAATGGCGCGGCTAGGTCCTTTGGCCGTCTTCAATTCTTCGCGAATACGTTCAAAGATCAGCACATTCGCATCAACAGCCATACCAACCGTCAAAACAATACCCGCAATCCCCGGCAACGTGAGCGTTGCCCCAATTGCAGACAGCAAGCCAAAGATCAGCGCGACGTTCAGGATCAATGCCACATTGGCAAACAAGCCGAACAAACCGTAGCTGAGCGCCATAAACACAAGCACCGCCGCAAATGCGATAATCGTTGCGACTTTACCTGCATCAATGCTGTCTTGTCCCAATTCTGGGCCGATGGTTCGTTCTTCGAGGAAATTCAAGCCTGCTGGCAAGGCCCCTGCCCGAAGCAAAACGGCCAAGTTGGTGCTTTCTTCGACGGTAAAGTTTCCGGTGATGATCCCAGAACCACCCGGGATATGCGATTGGATGACCGGGGCGGAAACCACCTCATCATCCAGAACAATCGCAAACGGGCTGCCGATGTTTTCAAGCGTATAGTCACCGAATTTGCGCGCACCAGAGGTGTTAAAACGGAAATTCACCGCGGGTCGGCCGTTTTGGTCAAACGCGGGTTGCGCATCAACCAATTCTTCGCCGGTCACCACTGGGGCCGCTTCGACAGTATAAAAGATCCCTTCATCATCCAGCGATGGGATCACCTTGTTGCCAACGCCGGCAGCAGCATCTTCGTCGGTTCCGCGCGATACAACGGGATTGAACGAAAGCTGTGCTGTTGTCCCGATAATCTCTTTCAACTCCGAGGCGCTACCGATGCCAGGTACCTGAATCAGGATGCGATCAGCACCTTGACGTTGGATCGTAGGCTCGCGTGTACCAACCTCATCAATCCGGCGTCGTACGATTTCCAGTGCTTGTCGTACAGTTCGGTCATCCGATGCCAGCTTTTCTGCCTCGGACAGTTGGACCACGATGATGGACCCTTCGCTGCGCACTTCGATGTCGTAAGACCCCACCCCGGACAGGGATTGGATCGGACGGGCCAAGCCACGTACAACTTCCAAGGCCCGAGACATACCCTCAGGTTTGGTGATCTTGATCCGAATCTCATCCGCTTCGGAAGGTTGTTTGCGGATCGAACCAACGGTCCCGCGCTCAGGGCGCAGTGCATCACGCACTTCTGGCCACATGGCCTCCATCCGGCTGGCGTAGACATCGTCGACCTGAACCTCGGCAAGCAAATGCGCACCACCGCGCAGATCCAAACCCAAATTCACCAATGATGAGGGCATCCAACTGGGCCATTGCCCAGCTTGTAGCGTCAACTCAGACGTAGCACCGCCCAGCTCAATCGCTGAGACGGCGTCGTTGCTCTGTTCTACACGCGTGTAGAACGCATTCGGCAGGGCCATCGCTAAACCGGCCAAACAGACCAGCCAGATGAGAACCCGCTTCCAGGTGTCGATTTGCAGCATTACCCTGCCTTTTGAATGTGTTAGAGGTCAGAGTTACTTGGCAGGTTCGGTCTTGCTGACAACCTGAGCAAGCGTGGCTTTGACCACACGCACTTTGACGCCCTCGGCGATTTCTACTTCGATTTCGCCATCTTCTTTGACCTTGGCAACCTTACCGATCAAACCACCCTGGGTGACAACCTGATCTCCACGACGTACGGCATCAACCATCGCCTGATGCTCTTTTACTTTTTTCTGCTGCGGGCGGATCAGCAAGAAATACATGATCGCAAAAATAAGAATGAGCGGAAGAAACTGACCGAGTGCGCCAACGTCCATGGGATATTCCTTTGTTCAGAGGCAAGGGGCATTCCCCCCGCAAATTTGCCGGGAACCTATGCGCTGATCCGGGGGTTTGCAAGAGAACCCGTGCTCCCGGATAAACTCATTGCACGACAGAAGTCCCACAATCGCAAAAAGTTCTGAAAGATAGCCATTGGCCCGTCTTCCGGCCGGGGTATAGTCCACTCATTACAGGAGGCCTCCCATGATCCAACTGCTTCGTTTTTTGCTGACCGTGCTGGCGGCGGTTGCGGTCTTTTCTAATGGGCCTTTGCTGGCTCAAGAAGCCTCGCCAACTGCTCCTGCGACACAAGCCGAACAAACCGAAGATACCGAAGGTATCTTTAAATCCCCAGTCATCGTTGATGGCAATCAGCTTTTCTATCTTCGCGGGTCAAGCGCCCTTCCCGCTTCTACCCGGGTCGCATTTGTTCAGGACCGCATCATTGCATTGGCCGAAACATCCAACACAGACACGGTTGTTATCACAGAAAATATAACAGACCTGGGAATTGTCCTGTTTGCTAATGGACAGGAAATCACTGTTGTAACCTCATCGGATGCCGAGCTGGAGCAAATGGACATCGCGGTGTTGGCACAACTTCAAGGCGAGGCAATCCGCAAAGCGATTTTAAGTTACCGAACTGACAGGTCCGACGAAGCGCGCGTATCGGGTGCAATTGACGCGATATTGTGGATCGCCGGATTTTCTTTGTTTTCGTTTATTCTGATCTGGTTGCGGCGAAAGCTGAAACATAGGATCACCAAGGTGGTTCACCGCCATTTTGCGGATGTGGAAACCGCAACAAATGCTCAGGTACAGGCCGAAGCCATTGCGGCCCTAATCCGGTTTGGTGTGAACTTTGTTCTGCTGGCGATATTCTTTCTCGGCACCTATTACTTCTTGTCCTTTGTGCTGCTCGCGTTTGCTGAAACACGTTATATCGCGCAAATCTTGTTGACCTATGTGACCGTTCCGGTCCTGAACATCATTCTTGGGTTTTTTAGATACATCCCTGACATGATCACTTTGGCTGTCATCGCATTGATGACCCAGTACATTATTAAGGGCTTTCGGGTCTTTTTCGATGCAGTAGAAGCCGGTAGCTTCGATCTGGGCGATTTCGAACGCCATTGGATCAATCCAACGTTTAACATCATACGCGCAGTGGTCATCTTGATCGCGCTTGTTTTCTCTTTCCCCTACATCCCCGGATCGGACAGCGCCGCCTTCCAAGGCTTGACCCTGCTCATTGGGGCAATGCTCTCTCTTGGGTCCAATTCGGTTGTTGGTAACATTCTATCAGGACTCTTTGTAATCTATCGACGCTCGACCAGCATCGGCGATCGCATCCAGATCGGCGAACATGTTGGAGATGTTGTGCAAATCAAACTGATGGAAACACATCTAAAATCGATCAAGAATGAGCTCATATCGATCCCCAACGCCCAATTGTTGAATTCCGAAGTTATCAACTACACCAAAAAGGTCGATGGAAGTGGTCTGCTTGTCCACACAACTGTGGGCATTGGATACGAAGAGCCCCCGGAAAAGGTAGATGCAATGCTCATCGAAGCTGCTCATCGAACCAAAGGCCTCAAAAACCGGCCCGAGCCTTTTGTGTTGTGGTCGGCTTTGGCGGATTACGCGACGAATTACCAGATCAACGCCTACACCACGCGTGGCGCATCTATTCCGCGCATCAAATCGGATTTGCATCGTAACATTGTTGCAGTTTTCACCGAAAACCATGTCCAGATCATGACACCCTCGTACATCGCCGATCCGGCAGAACCCAAAATCCCGGATCACAAATGGAATGGGCAACTTGCACACGAAGAACAGTTGGCTACAGTAGAGAAAGCCGACTGATGGCGCAATCAGGCGCTACCCCCCGCCAAAGAGATAAGGCATAACCGGGCTCAGTGAATCACACATTCAAGGACCCAAGACATGCATGACATCCGCGCCATTCGCGAAAACCCTGCCGCCTTTGACGCTGCCCTGGCGCGGCGTGGGGATGCGGCAATGTCAGAAGAGCTTTTGGCGTTGGACTCGGAGCGCCGCACCAAAATTCAAGCTGCGGAAACGGCACAGGCAGAACAGAACAAAGCATCAAAAGAAGTCGGTGCCGCCAAAGGGCGTGGCGACGAGGATGAGTTCCAACGGTTGCGTGCGCTCGTTGCCGAGAAAAAGGCCGAGATTGCAGCCATGCAGTCCGACGCCAAGGATTTGGACGCCCAGCTGACTGACAAGCTTGCGCGTATAGCCAATGCCCCCGCCCAAGATGTACCCGAAGGGGCTGACGAAAACGACAACGTCGAGGTCAACCGCTGGGGAACTCCGGCAGAGCTTGATTTTGAAGCCAAGGAACATTTCGATATTCCTGCAGTGTCCGCATTAATGGATTTCGAAACCGCTGCCAAAATTTCAGGCAGCCGTTTTGTGCTGCTCAAGGGCGCGGTGGCTCGGGTTCATCGGGCACTGGCTCAGTTCATGATCGACACGCACGTGGACCAAAATGGCCTGACCGAAGTCCAGACGCCCGTTTTGGTGCGCGATGAGGCGATGTACGGAACCGACAAGCTGCCTAAATTCGGCGAAGACAGCTATCAGACCACGAACGGTTGGTGGTTGGTGCCGACATCCGAAGTTCCGTTGACCTATTCGGTTGCCGGTGATGTGCTGGAAGCCAGCCAATTGCCGATCCGCATGACCGCACACACACTCTGCTTTCGGTCCGAGGCCGGATCCGCAGGACGTGATACATCCGGCATGCTGCGCCAGCACCAGTTCGAAAAAGTCGAGATGGTCTCTATCACCCACCCAAATGAGTCCGATGCAGAACAAAAACGCATGTTGCGTTGCGCCGAAGATCTGTTGGAGCAATTGGGCGTCCCCTATCGCACAGTGATCCTGTGTACAGGCGATATGGGATTTGGCGCGCGCCGCACCTTTGATATCGAGGCTTGGTTACCCGGCCAGAACGCCTATCGCGAAATCTCTTCGGTTTCGACTACTGGAGATTTTCAGGCCCGTCGCATGAATGCCCGGTTCCGCCCCGAAGAAGGTGCAAAACCTGAATTCGTGCACAGCCTGAATGGATCTGGTCTTGCGGTTGGCCGCTGCTTGATTGCCGTTCTAGAGAACGGTCAGAACGCGGATGGAACAGTGACCTTGCCAGACGTTCTGGCACCCTATCTTGGTGGAAAGCAGACGATGACCTTAGAAGGTAATCTCGTTTGAACGCATGCGCCAAGCTCTTTTGCGGAGCTTGGCGTTTTCAAGGCATGAGAAAATCCTGTACCTGAGCAGGTACGCTCTACTTTTTGCTTTTAGCAGATTTTTTTTTCTTACCTTTAGACTGACCACACTTACCCTTCTTCGCCTTGCCATCTGATTTGGTAGCTTTGTCTGACTTGGTTTTCTTGTCAGTCTTTTTGTCCTTGTCGGCCTTATCTTTTTTGGATTTTTCCTTTTTGGCCTTGGCTTTCGCCTTCACTTTCTCTTTTGCCTTAGAAAATTTCCGTTCCAACTTTGCTGCTTGTTTTGCAGCTTTATCTGCTTTGGACTTTGCTTTGGCTTTTTTCTTAGCTTTGGCTTTATCGGCTTCAGCCTCTTTCTGAGAAGCCTTCATTGCGACCGGTTTTTCTTGGGCTTTCTGGGGCGTCGTATCATTCGGAGCAGGCGTTGCCTTTGCAGCGGTTTTAGGTGCCGCAGCAGCCTCTTGCTTTGCGGAAGGGCTGGGGCGGACGCGTGGGGACTTACGGACGGCAGGTCTCCTGCGCTTCGCAGGAGTGGCCGGTTTTGGTGCAGCGGTGACCTCAGATGAAACCTCAACAGCAGCAGCAATCAAAGCGGGGGCGCGCGCCGCGCCAATTCCAGGCACTTTTAGCAAAGTCTCTTGTGCGGTGTTGGCCAATGCCTGCGCCGTCTTGATCCCATGGGAGATCAGAGAAGCGGCGAGTGTTGGCCCAACTCCACGTACATCTTTAACTGAGCTCATCTCTCATCCTTTCATAACATGCTGACCCGTTACTCATTTTGTATATACAAAAGATATACCATAGGCAAGCTTCAGCACGCAAACGTGCCAAAACCCCAATTTTAGAGCGACGGAAACGGAACCAATCTCATTTTGTCTTCATCCCAAAGCTTGAGGTTCAGCGCGGCCACCGCCTCGGGGAATTTAATCCTCCGCGGAGCATATTCTGGAGGGAGCCCATAGTGGCAAGCCCGCAGCCGATAGGACGGAATGCGCGCGTTGAAATGGTGCATGTCGTGCAAAGTGATACAGGCAACTGCCAGATCGAAAGCCCACCCAAAATCAAGTGCTGAAGACCCCTGCAATGCTGCTATTTGTGGGTCCAGATCGGGGCGCCGATCCCAATAGGTATCTTCAAAATTATGCTGCAAGTAGACAAGAAAGACGCCAAGCATCCCCCCTAGCAAAGAAAATGCGAGCCAAATCACAAGCCCTGTCCATCCGGCAATCGCATAGAGGGCGATCAGCCCACAAACAATCACCGCATTATGCATGAGCACCCCAGCAACACCAAAGCGAAGCGTATTCTTAGGCCAACGGTAGCGGACGAAGTATGTGAACAACGCCCCAACTGGCACAAGTATGAAGGGGTTTCGATAAAGCCGATACCACAGACGTGTCCGGGCCTTGGCGGCATACCATTCCTTGACCGTCATCGTGTGGACTTCGCCCGACTCTCGATGATCCAAGTTCCCAATGCCCGCATGATGCAGGTTATGGTTCTGTTTCATGACTTCAAAAGGGGCGAACGTGAAGGGGGACAGAATGTGCCCCGCAATCTCGTTTTGCTGCCGTGTTTCAAACAGCGAATGATGGCCGCAATCGTGCTGCAACACGTATAAACGCACCGCCGCAATTGCAAACATCACCCCAGCCGGCAACAGAATGAACCAATAATCTGAAAACCAGATCGCCAAAGCAAGCGCTGCAAAGTAAACCGCGAAGGTTCCCAAAAAACTGATAGCTGCCAGCCTGTTATCTTTAATACAATATTGCCGTGTATATTCTCTTAGGTCCACGCCTACCCTCCCCGGTTGGCCTGCGCCAAAAGGTGTGATCTCTAAAAAACTAGCAAGGTTCAAAGGTTATGCAAGTTTTTCAGGGCAAACTTAATGCATGCGCCCCCTAAAAAAGAAAAACAGCCCCCGAACCGAGAGCTGTTTTTAGTTTTCCAAAGTGCAAATCTTAGCGTCTGCGTCCGTCTGTATGTTTTCGCAATTTGCTCGGTGCGTTCTTCTTACGGCCCTTGTACGGGTTTTTGTCGTTTTGGGACCGCAGCGTCAGCCGGATGGGTGACCCTGGCATATCAAAGTCCTGACGCAACCCATTCACCAGATACCGGTTATAGCTTTCCGGCATCTTGTCTGGGTGGGAACACATTACAACAAATCCGGGCGGGCGCGTCTTGGCCTGCGTCATGTAGCGCAGCTTGATACGCTTGCCTTGTGGGGCTGGTGGTGGGTGCTGCTCAAGCATCCCGATCAACCACCGGTTCAACGCAGCTGTTGGCACACGCCGGTTCCAGACGTCATAGGATCGCAAGATGGCGTCATGCAATCGATCGAGACCTCGACCCGTCTTGGCAGATACAGTGATCAGCGGAGCGCCACGCAATTGCGGTAGCAAACGTTCGAAAGATTCTTTCAAATCCTTCAACTTTTCCTGCTTTTCGTCTTCGATGTCCCACTTGTTCACAGCGATAACAACGGATCGACCTTCGCGCTCTGCCAGATCTGCGATCCGCAGGTCTTGCTGTTCAAAGGGGATCGCTGCGTCAAGCAGAACAACCACAACTTCGGCGAATTTGACGGCGCGCAAACCATCGGAAACGGAGAGCTTTTCGAGCTTTTCCTGAACCTTGGCCTTTTTGCGCATACCGGCAGTATCAAAGATCCGCATGGGGGTTTCACCCCACGTCGTACGCAGGCTGATTGCATCCCGTGTAATGCCGGCCTCGGGGCCGGTAAGCAGGCGGTCCTCGCCAACAATTTTGTTGATCAGAGTCGATTTACCTGCGTTTGGACGCCCCACAACGGCAACTTGCAAAGGCTTGGCGTTGGTAATTGGCGGGGCTTGAAAGAACCCG
The DNA here is from genome assembly GCF_040365955.1 of Phaeobacter sp. NW0010-22. Lineage (NCBI taxonomy): Bacteria > Pseudomonadati > Pseudomonadota > Alphaproteobacteria > Rhodobacterales > Roseobacteraceae > Phaeobacter > Phaeobacter sp. NW0010-22. The sequence continues at coordinate 821,879 of NZ_BAABWT010000001.1, read as the reverse complement.
TTTTCATCCAGTTCTTCTTCGTCCAGATCCACGTCCGTTTCGGGGGCATCATCAACTTTGGTTTCGCTCAACGTATCGATGATGGGCATCAAATGGCTGTAGAGATCATTCATCCCTTCGCCGTGTTCAGCAGAAAGACGAATCGGTTCCCCTAACCCCAGAGAATACGCTTCGATCACCCCTGCATCTGCGGCAGAGCCTTCGCCCTTATTCGCAGCAAGGATGACATGCGCAGACCGCTTGCGCAGGATTTCGGCGAAGATCTGATCCGTGGGGGTTACCCCAGTCCGGGCATCGATCATGAACAGGCAGATGTCAGCCATATCCACAGCGCGTTCGGTCAATCGCCGCATACGCCCCTGCAAACTGTCGTCGTTCGCATCTTCCAATCCGGCGGTATCAATCACGGTAAACCGGAGATCGCCAAGACGCGCCTCTCCCTCGCGCAAATCGCGCGTCACGCCAGGTTGGTCGTCGACCAGAGCAAGGCGCTTACCTACAAGGCGGTTAAACAACGTGGATTTGCCCACATTAGGGCGCCCCACAATGGCGAGGGTCAGGGACATGGCACTATCTTTGTAAGACTCAGACGCGCCGTGTAGCGCATCTTGGCGTCAACGGAAAGCGTACAGTTGGCCTTTTGCACCGACAACGTACAAAGTGTTGCCTGCAACGACCGGTCCACTCGTCGCCCCGTTTGGCACAGGGACCTGTGCCGTCATGGTACCATTTTCCGGATTGAAGAACCGGATATTGCCATCACCCGAGGCAACGATCACCCGACCACCTGCCAGGATAGGACCATAATTCGCATAGCTTGCGCCCCGTTTACCGGGCTTGTCCTTGACAAAGCCGGGCAATTCCTTGGCCCAAATCACAGTCCCGTCAGAGGCATTCATCCGAACCAGCTGGTTGCGATCGCTCACTAGGAAAATACTATCTCCTGCGGGCCAAATTGGCCCCAAAGCCCCTTCATCAGCGGTCCAAAACCGTTCACCCGACACTGCATTCAACGCAACGGTTCGTCCAGAATGGTTGCCCACAAATACACGTTTTCCAGAGACGACCGGGCTGCCGGTCACATCCCCGATCAAAGCCGATGCACGTCCTTTGCGCTGACCGGACACCGAGGATGTCCATCGTCCAAGGCCACCCTTTTTGAAACTGGCCGAGATATCTCCGGATCCAAACGCAAAAATGGCCAGATCAGAAGTCAAAGCCGGAGCCGGAGCCCCCAAAACATTACCGACACTCGGGGTTCCCTGAATTTGCCAGGCAATACGGCCATCTTTGGTGCGGATCGCCCAACCGGTGTCATCCCCGGCGACCAGATAGATTAGCCCATCACGAATAGTCGGGGTTCCACTGCCTGTAGCATTCAGTTTCTGCTGCCACCGCTGTTGGCCGGATTTGGCATCCAATGCGGTGAGAAGGCCATACCCAGAGGACACATAAAGCACACCGTCAGCGTAGGCCATGCCACCGCCAGTCGCCTGCCCTTCTTTTTCTCCGGCTGGCACAAGATCAGTTGACCACACTGCACCGCCGCCAGATGAAACCGCGCTGACACGTCCGGCGGAGTCCAATGTATAAATCAAACCGCCCGCAACAACAGGGCTTGCGGTGATGCGCTGCCGACGTGAATTCCCCTCCCCAATATCTGCGGACCAAACCAACTGTGGTGAGGGTCGTAAGGCAGGGTGTGCAACACGAAAGGCTTCAGTCCCGAAACTCTGTGGCCAGCTTTTGTTGGAAGTTGGCGCAGCCAATCGAATTGGCTTGGACTCAGACGGCAAACCCAAAGTTGCCGGCTCACCCGAGCCTCGAATATTCTCTCTTTGTCCTGGCAGGATGATTTCGGGCTCGCCACAAGCGCCAAGCATCAACAAAGTCGTCCCCATCAAGGCGAGGCCGCCACGTGTCAGAGAAAAATATGCCATATTCAAGTCGCCTGTCTTTTTATTCGAACCGTTCTGCTAGCTCCAAGCAGCGATACTTACTGGATCACCCTTGTTGACCTGGAAGCGCTTCGGGCTTTCCACCCAGAGCCACAATCAACTGGCTTGCGCGTTGTTGCAAGTCTGCGGTCACCTCGGAGTCCTGCAAAATGTTTTGCAAGCGTTCTTCGCCCGCTGCAATGTCCCCTTCGGAGATATCAATCAGAGCAAGCTGCTCTTCTGCAAGCAGACGCAAAGGCGCACCCGGCTGGGCCAGGGCTTCGAACTGTTGGCGGCGGTCATTGACCGACAAACTATCACCTTGCAACGTCAGCGCCTTAAAGCTGGCGATTTGACGGTAGATCACAGGAAGATCCCCGTCCGAGGCGACTTTGTTCAGCCCCGCGATCGCGGCCTCTACCTGTTCTGAATTTGATTTTGCTGTTGCAACAAGCATCTCAACAACTGCGGCCCCACCAGGGGTTCCGGCCTGAACCTTTGACAAAGTGGAGGCCCGGCCCTCGGCGTCATTTTCAGCCAAGGCGGCAATGATATCGTCACCCAACTTTTGAGATTGCGCTGTCGCCTGTGATTTACTGTATTCATTATAAGCGGCCCCGCCCACAATAGCGACCACAGCAAGGGCGCCGATCCACCCATACCGACGTAGCATTAGGAACATACGGTCACGCCGTACTTCTTCGGTCACCTCATCAATGAAGCTGTCGGTGTCGCTCATAGCCGCCCTCGGTTCGATACAGTTTGTTGGCCTCTCATACCGCGCCCCATGCCGCAAGCCAAGGGCTGCTGAACGTTCAATTTGGCAGCTGAGGCGTTACAGCTTAAAAAAATATTTCTGAACTGGTTGGTTTAGTATAGACATCTCGCAGATCAAACCCCATGTCACAGTCCCATATGGCACTGAAATTTTCTGCAAATGCCGTTTGAATAAGACACTCTAGAAAGGCGCGTCATGCGATTGATCCCACTCCTTACAGCCATTTTGGTCTCTGTAGGTTTGTATTTTCTCGTTTTTGATCGGGAAACTCTACTTGCCTTTGCCAAAGCCGATGCGACTGTAACTGACACTGACACTGACGCCCCTTCTAACGCCGAGGGCAGCATCGCACCTGAGATCGCTCAGAGTGACGCCATTCGTGTGGTGGTTCTGCGTTCCACAGCCCGAGAGGTCGACAATGCCGTTATATTGCGCGGTCAAACCAAGGCTGTGCGCCAAGTCGAAGTTCGCGCGGAAACAACCTCGACCGTCATTTCTGAACCCAAACGCAAAGGTGCGTTTGTCGAAGCCGGCGATCTTATGTGTGAACTTGATCCTGGGACTCGGTTTGCAAGCCTTGCTGAAGCAAAGGCCCGCAAAATCGAAGCCATGAGCCGCGTCCCAGAATCCGAAGCCCGCCTTGACGAAGCCAAGGCGCGGTTGGACGAAGCCCTGATAAACAACAACGCTGCAAAGAAGCTGTCAGAAGGTGGGTATGGCTCTGAAACGCGCCGGATCGCCAGCGAAGCCGCGGTTCGTTCTGCAGAGGCAGGCATTGCAACGGCGGAATCCGGTTTGGAAGCCACCAAGGCCGGCATCGAGGCTGCCACTGCTGCTGTCGCGGCCGCACAGCGTGAAATAGACCGCATGACGATCACTGCGCCATTCCGAGGCTTGTTGGAAAGTGATACGGCTGAACTCGGCAGCTTGATGCAGCCCGGATCCCTCTGCGGGACCATCATCCAACTCAACCCCATCAAGGTCGTTGGGTTTGTGCCGGAAACTTCGGTGAACCGTGTTGTTGTCGGATCAATGGCCGGTGCCCAGCTTATTTCCGGTCTGCAGGTTCAAGGGCGCGTGACCTTCCTGAGCCGGTCTGCCGATGAAACAACGCGGACCTTCGAAGTTGAAGTAACCGTTCCGAATCCCGAATTGCTTATTCGGGATGGCCAGACAGCCACGATCGCGATTTCAGCTGCCGGCGCCAAAGCGCACCAAGTGCCGCAATCCGCCCTGACCCTCAACAACGATGGTCAATTGGGGGTACGCACCGTCGGCACCGACAATGTCGTGGATTTCATGCCCGTTAAACTGCTGCGTGATGACACTAAGGGGGTCTGGCTGGATGGGTTGCCAGAAACTGTAGACGTCATCGTGATGGGACAAGATTTCGTCACCAAAGGGGTGACTGTTACGCCAACCTACCGGGAGGCCGCCCAATGATTGGAATGGTGGATTGGGCCGCCGCGCGTGCGCGGATGGTCCTTGCCTTTATCTTGCTGTCTCTTCTGATTGGTGGGTTTGCTTATGTGAACCTGCCCAAAGAAGGTGAGCCAGACATTGAGATCCCTGCTTTGTTTGTTTCGGTGCAATTCCCGGGCATTTCGGCAGAAGACAGTGAAAGCTTGCTGGTCAAGCCGATGGAGACGGAACTTGCCGATCTCGATGGGCTGAAAAAAATGACCTCGACTGCTGCCGAAGGGTACGCTGGGGTCGCTTTGGAATTCGAATTTGGATGGAATAAGACCGCCATTACCGCTGATGTGCGGGATGCGATGAACTCAGCTCAGGCCGAGTTCCCAGACGGCTCTGAACAATATAGCCTTGAAGAGCTTAACTTTTCCGAATTCCCGATCGTTATCGTCAACCTGACAGGTGCGGTTCCTGAGCGCACAATGGCGCGTATCGCCAAGAACCTGCAGGATGACCTGGAAGCCTTAGATTCCGTCCTTGAGGCGGGCATTGCGGGCAACCGGGATGAAATGCTCGAAGTGGTGATCGACCCCTTACGGCTCGAAGCGTACAACGTCACCGCGGTTGAGCTGATCAATGTCGTCAAAAACAACAACCAGCTGATCGCAGCGGGTGAGATCGAGTCAGATCAGGGCACGTTCTCGGTCAAAATCCCAGCCTCGTTCAAAACGGCACAGGATGTGTACGGGTTGCCAATCAAGACCAATGGCGATCGTGTCGTGACGTTGGGCGAACTGGCCGAGATCAACTACACATTTGAGGATCGCAAAGGCACCGCCCGCTTTAACGGAGAGGCCACAGTCGCCTTGCAAGTGGTCAAGCGCAAAGGTTTCAACCTGATTGATACCGTCGATGCGGTAAAGGTCGCCCTAGCGAAGGCCCAGAGTGAATGGCCTCCAGAGTTGCAGGCCGCTGTAGACGTCGGCACTTCGAACGATCAGAGCCGCGTTGTCGGTTCGATGGTGAGCCAACTTGAAGGGTCTGTATTGACCGCAATTGCATTGGTTATGATTGTTGTACTTGCCTCGCTCGGGAGCCGTGCTGCCCTGTTGGTTGGTTTTGCAATCCCAACCTCGTTCCTATTGTGTTTTGCCCTGCTCGCTTTGATGGGGATCTCCATCTCAAACATTGTGATGTTTGGTTTGATCCTTGCGGTTGGCATGTTGGTAGATGGCGCGATTGTGGTCGTTGAATACGCCGACAAACGCATCAAACAAGGCGTTGGCCCGATGCACGCCTATGTCGAAGCGGCACAGCGCATGTTTTGGCCTATTGTCAGTTCTACAGCGACAACGCTCTGTGCGTTCCTGCCCATGCTGTTCTGGCCCGGCGTTCCCGGAGAGTTCATGGGAATGCTGCCTGTCACCTTGATCTTTGTTCTATCTGCCTCTCTTGTTGTGGCTCTGATCTATCTTCCTGTTATGGGCGGTGTATCAGGCCGTATGAGCCGTTTTTTCAACAACATGTCCGAATGGTTGCGAGCGAGCACACCTTGGGTCGTGCGTGCTGCTCTGGTTCCCGTGGCGCTGTTCACAATGTTTGTAGGGGCCATGCAATTGCTCAACCCCACATACATCATGCCCGCCGAAGCTAGCGGGGGCACAATCGTAGGAGCATTCATCTTCCTGATCGGGGCGTTTGCCGCATCGGTCACTTTGGGGGCAGCGCAGTATCAGCGGAAAGAAAAGCAGGTTGAAACATCGCAAGGGCATTCATCCTTTGGGCACATTATCAAGTTCATCGTGGGCAACCCGATCATGCCCATCGTGTCGATTGCTGCTGTTTTCGCTGCTGTGTTCTATGTGGTCACCGTCTTGTTTCCCGCGAATTCTCGCGGGGTTGAATTCTTTGTTGAGAGCGAGCCGGAACAGGCAACCGTCTATGTCCGTTCACGCGGGAACGTCTCGCTGACAGAAACCGATCAAATGGTTCAGCAGGTCGAAGAAGTCATCAGCGCCCACCCTGCGGTCATCAACGTCTTTGCCTTTGCTGGCGAAGGGGGATTGGATACCGGCGGCCCCGGTCAGCGGGCCCCCGGTGATACAGTGGGCCAAGTTCAGTTCGAAATCATCCCTTGGGAAGACCGCCCAACAGCCCGCGAAAGCTGGTTCTTTGGAAAGTTGGAGCGCGACATCACCGCCCCCGCGTTTGACGGAAACTTTGTGATCGATCAGTTGAACGCTGAATTGGTAAAATTGCCCGGTTTCGAGGCTGAAATCGTGGCTCTTGAGCAAGGTCCCGGTTCGGGTAAACCTGTACATTTGCGCCTGAAGGGGCAAAATTGGGATGACCTCAAAGCAGCGACAGACCTTGCGCGGACTACATTCGAAGATACGCCTGGCCTGTTCACAATCGAAGACAGCCTGCCCCTGCCCGGCATTGATTGGCAAATTGACGTAGACGTCGCCAAAGCGGGTCGCTTTGGTGCGGATGTGGCCACCGTTGGCGCCATGGTGCAGCTGGTGACACGCGGGATCCTGCTGGACACGATGCGCGTCGACACGTCTGATGACGAGATTGAAATCCGTGTCCGTCTACCTGACGAAGATCGGGTTCTCAGCACTTTGGACACACTCAAGGTGCGGACCCCTGACGGGCTGATCCCGCTTTCAAATTTCATCACGCGCAAGCCTGTTGAGCAACTGGCCAAAATCAGCCGCGTGGACCAAGAACGCTTTTTCGATATCAAAGCCGATGTCTTGAGCGGGCTGAGTAAAGTTGCGATCAAAGGCGAAGACGGATCAGAGACCCGCTTGGCCGTGGTCAAATCCATCCCCGAAGGCCAAAGCCCCACCGGACCTACAATCGAAAGCGAAAATGGGGTCCCGTTTGAATTGGTAACGCTGACCAACTCCGACAGCATTGAGGCGCTTCGAGAGGCTCTGGCAGACCAAGGCGCGCGCGTTATTCCAATCAATGCCACTGAACGGATCGCTGTCTTGACCGAATGGCTGGAAACGGATCCGTTTCCAAGTTCTCTCAGCTGGGAGTGGACCGGTGATCAGGAGGAGCAAGAAGAATCTGGAGCCTTCTTGGTCCGCGCCTTTGCCGGGGCCTTGGGATTGATGTTCATTATCCTGCTGACCCAATTCAACAGCTTCTACAACTCGGTGCTTGTTTTGTTGGCGGTGGTTCTGTCGACGACAGGGGTTCTGATCGGCATGATGGTGATGCAGCAACCGTTCTCGATCATTATGACCGGGACGGGGATTGTTGCCTTGGCTGGAATTGTGGTGAACAACAACATTGTTCTGATCGATACCTATCAGGAATTCAGCAAATATATGCCTCGGATCGAGGCCATCATTCGCACTGCAGAACAACGTATCCGTCCAGTTTTGTTGACAACGATCACAACAATGGCTGGTTTGACGCCGATGATGTTTGGCTTGTCTCTGGATTTCTTGGGAGGTGGGTACTCCATCGACAGCCCCACTGCTCTGTGGTGGAAACAACTTGCCACGGCTGTTGTGTTTGGTTTGGGAATTGCGACGATCCTGACATTGATTGTCACGCCATCTTTCCTAGCCTTGCGCGTTTGGGTGTCGACTTACCTGATCTGGATTGGCCGGTTGCTAGCACGCCTCACATCGGGGCGGTCTAGTCGGATTGCAAAGGACATGCGCCTGAACAAATCGGCCAAAAAGCTAAAAGCAACCGAGATTATCTGGGATGAACCGCAAGAAAGAGGCCCGACTGATGTCGCAATCCTTCCTGCGGATGGCACGCTGAAAGCAGCCGAATAGTTAAACAGAACATCAACACAAAGAAAAGGCCGGCCGTTCCAGATGGGACGGCCGGCCTTTTTGGTTTTCTTCAACATACAGGAACGCCAATAAGCCGCGCCATGCAGATGTCGACCGGATCAATCTAAAGAATGATCAAGCCGCATCCATATCTGATTGCTGGCGATTCCATAGATGGGCATAGCGCCCGCTTTTGCTGAGCAGTTCTTCATGGGTCCCAAGCTCGGCAATCTCACCTTTTTCAAGAACGACGATTTGATCGGCCTCCGCAATCGTGCTCAGCCTGTGGGCAATCGTAATCACAGTGCGCCCTTCGCCTGCGCGTGCTAGCGCATCCTTGATCTCTTGTTCCGTATCGGTGTCCAATGCCGAAGTGGCCTCATCCAGTAACAAGATTGGCGGGTTCTTGAGTAGTGTCCGCGCAATGCCAACCCGTTGCTTTTCCCCACCTGACAGCTTGAGGCCCCGTTCGCCGACAGTGGTGTCATACCCATCGGGCAACCCTATGATGAACTCATGGATCTGCGCAGCGCGTGCAGCGCTTTCGACATCGTCTTGTGTGGCCCCAGCTCGACCATAAGCAATATTGTATCGGATGGTGTCGTTAAACAGAACGGTGTCCTGTGGGACCACACCAATCGCATCATGAAGGCTGCTCAATGTAACATCGCGCACGTCTTGGCCGTCGATTTTCAACGCCCCGCCCGTCGCATCATAGAACCGGAACAACAGGCGGCCGATCGTAGATTTACCCGAGCCTGTCGCGCCAACAATTGCCACGGTCTGCCCTCCCGCAGCCGTCAAAGATACCCCGCGTAGAATTTCGCGGTCAGCGTCATATCCAAACCGAAGGTTCTCGAGCGTAATTTCACCTTTGGTGACCGCCAGGGGCAAGGCACCTTCTTTGTCACTCACCTCTGAGGGTTGTTCAAGAAGATCAAACATTTCGCCCATATCCACCAGAGATTGGCGAATTTCACGGTACACTGTGCCTAGAAAATTCAGCGGAACGGTGATTTGAATCATGTAGGCGTTGACCATGACAAAATCGCCAACCGTCATTTTGCCTGACTGAACTCCCATAGCCGCCAACACCATGACTCCGACAAGCCCGATGGTTATCAAGAACGATTGCCCGAAATTCAAAAACGCCAAAGAATACGATGTTTTGAGGGCCGCCTGCGCGTAGGCCCGCATCGATACATCATAGCGTTGCGCTTCGCGTTCCTCGGCACCAAAGTATTTAACCGTTTCAAAGTTGAGCAGGCTATCAATCGCTTTTTGATTTGCATCTGTGTCCTGATCATTCATCTCGCGACGCAGTTTTACCCGCCATTCGGTCACTGCAAATGTGAACCAAATGTAAATCCCAATCGTGACAACCACGACGACCAAATACCAAACATCGAACAGCCACATCAGGATGACTGAAACTAGGATCAGCTCCAGAATAAGCGGCCCAATCGAAAACAGCATAAAGCGCAGAAGAAAATCGACACCTTTGACCCCACGCTCGATAATTCGGCTCAGCCCACCGGTTTTTCGTGTGATGTGATATCGCATCGAAAGGCGGTGAATATGGCGAAAGGTTTCCAACGCGAGGGATCGCAATGCGCGCTGACCCACCGGCGCGAAAAGAACATCACGCAACTGCTGGAACCCGACTGTCATCATCCGGGCAACGCCATAGGCAACGGTTAGCCCCACAGCCCCCAGAGCCAGCGGAGGCACCCCCTCGCCCGCGAGACCGTCAACCGCACCTTTGTATAAAACGGGCGTATAAACTGCGATCAGTTTGGCCAAAACCAACATGGTCATCGCGAAAACAACCCTGCGTTTGACCCAGGGTTGATCATCTGGCCAAAGGTAAGGTGCAACCTTGCGCAGGGTCCGCCACCCTGATTGGCGATCACCGTTCTGTTCTTGATTTTCATCCGGTTGGGTTGGGTTGGCCAAATGTCTCATCGCCTGCCTTGCCTGCAAACACAAAAAGACCGCGCGCTCTGTTAGCGCGCGGTGTTGGTATCATTCTGGAATTGTAAAAATCTGACCTGGGTAGATGAGATGAGGATCGCGAATGCTGCTGCGATTTGCCTCGAACACCTTCACATACAGCACCCCATCCCCGTAGCGTTGGCGCGAAATCGCCCACAAAGTGTCGCCCTTTTGCACGGTAACCGCCCGAATGGCGGGTGCCTGAACCTGATCGGGTCCAGATGCAACTACAACAGGTTTCAGAACTTCGGGGGCTTCGCGTTTGAATGGGGTTTCTAGCCGACTGAGCACAACACCCTCGGTGTCGAGCTCATCCAAGCGCAACGTATAAATCCCTGGATCGATGCCCAGCAATTCACCCCGCCAGTGCCCTTCGCCATCGGCGAGCAGATCTGAAACCGAATTGTTATCCAGATAGATTCGAATAACAGAGCCAATCTTGGCCCGCCCCGTCAACTGCACGTCCCCCAGTTCAGAATATCCAATCGTATCCAGAACCAGTTGTGCCAACGATGGTTCAGGCTCTGGGCTCGGAGCTTGGACCAGTTTCACACCTTCGGCGTTTGATTGCAAAATTGCAGGGGGCGTCTGGGCCGGCTCGGGTTCAACAACCTCTGGGGCCGAAGCTTCGACAACCTCTGCTGGCTCTGCTTCAGGCTCCGGAGCTTTTGCAACGTCAGTCTCAACGGCGTGATCTTTTGCTACACCAACTTGTAAAGGTGCGTCTTCGGCCTGCGACGGTGTTGTGTCATCATTGGGCCGAACTGGATCAGACGTCACAGATTTCGTGTTAGATGAGATCTCAGCAACCACAACCTCTTGGGTCAGCTGTGCCACAGTTTCTTCCGAGACGGTTTTCGAAACTTGTTGCGGCGAGGATGAAGCCGTTGCTGTACTCTCAGGTGTGGGGATGACCTCTATCTGCGCGGTTGTGTGCGCATCCTGAACGGGCGTTGCTGTACTTTCAGGCGTCGGGGTATCCTCTACCTGCGCGGTTGTCTGCGCGTCCTGAACGGGCGTTTCTGATCCCGCATCTTCTGGCACTTGATCCACAACGGCCTGTGCCGTGGGCGTTTCTACCGCTACCGCCTCTTTCGCTGGCTGTGTCGCCTCGGACACTTCAGGTGCCTCACCTTCACCTTCACCAGATACCGTGTTTCCCTGTTCAGTAACTGGTGCCTCTTCAATCGCAAGGGCAGTTTCTGCTTGGGCCACAACCACCGTGTCGTCTTGAGTGGTCTGTTCATCCGCAATCGGTTGCTCAGCAAGTGCGACCTCGGCCTGAGCGGGATCTTGTTCGGCAACCTGTCGCGGCAAAGCGGCGATGAAATAGTCATCTGACAGAACTACTGCGCCGTCTTTCTCAGACCGCAGGGTGAGTGCCCGCTGCCCATCACTGAAAGGTATGGTCAGGAATTGAGCAAACTGCCCACTTGCATCAATCGTGGCCGAGGCCACTTCGGTTCCATCCAAGAGAACAGACAAGGTGCTGCCTGCCGCGGCGCGACCAGCCAAAAGGGCCTGCCCATCGGATTCGATTCGAATTTGATCCAAGGATGGCGCCAACAGAGCCGCAATCTCGACAGTGTCCTTCACCTCTGGATCAGGCTCATCGATTGCAAGGTCTTCATCGACGACAGGGCCGACGGTCTTTGGCTGCTCGCGTTCCACGTCGACAGCAGACGGTTCAGCTACAACCTTTTGCTCAGTGGTCGCTGTCTCAACTTCAGACCGAGATCCAATCAGGCCAGCATAGTAAAGGCCACCGACCCCTGCAGCTGCGACTCCGGCAGCTACAACCACCCAACCATAGGCACCAAGCGCCCCGCTTCCGGCTTCTGCCGCCATGTTCTTCCTTCCCCATCCGCAGTTCAATCATCGAACCCCCAATGTTCGATGCGAATTCCGCGCAGTTGAGCAAACCTATCAATCTCGTTATCAGGGGTCAAAACAGAGTTGTTTTCCCTCAGTCGTATCTTGGAAAGGCTTCCTCATGACCGTAAAATCCGTCTGTGTGTATTGCGGATCCCGCGCCGGAGCAATGCCCGCGTATGCACAAGCCGCCAAAGCCTTTGGTACACTGCTTGCAAATGAACGCTGGAGGCTGGTTTACGGAGCAGGTGATGTTGGCCTGATGGGAGAGGTAGCACGCGCCACCCAAGCTGCGGGTGGAGAGACATTCGGCGTCATTCCACAGCACCTAGTCGACCGCGAAGTCGGCAAATCGGACCTGTCTACCTATGTGATAACGGAAACAATGCACGAGCGGAAAAAGGTCATGCTCGTCAACTCTGATGCTGTTGTCATCCTCCCCGGCGGTCCGGGATCACTCGACGAAATGTTCGAGGCATTGACCTGGCGTCAGTTGGGGTTGCATCGCAAACCAATCATTGTCCTGAACGCAAGCGGATACTGGAACCCGCTTCGCACTCTGATTGATCACACCGTGTCTCAGGGGTTTGCAGACTCTTCGCTGGCTTCCTTCCTGACTTGGGTCGATACCCCTGAAGAGGCTTTGGATGCCCTGCGGGCCTCTCTGTCTTGACGCAGGGATGAGAGTGAAAACAAGGCCAACGCGATCCAAATTACTGTGAACGCCATCTTGTGCCACCACCCGAAAGGCTCACCAAACACCGCGACTGCGCAGATAAACTGTAGTGTGGGATTGACGTATTGCAGCAACCCCACAGTTCCTAAAGCGACACGTCGGGCTGCATAGCTGAACATAATCAGCGGGATGGCCGTCAGTGGCCCTGAGAGCACAAGCAATAAGCTTGTCGTCCAATCCGTTGCGAAATGCCCCTGCCCCTGTACGTGGTACCAGAATAGAACGAGCACCCAAATTGGTAGCAGAACCAGAATTTCGCAGGTGACCGACACAACCGGCCCCAAGGCCATCCCCTTTTTGATCACCCCATAGAGCGCAAAACTGATGGATACGATCAGCGAAATCCAAGGTGCTACCCCAAGTCCCCATGTCAGGCTTGCAACAGCAAAGGCTGCAGCCCCAACGGCAAACCACTGCACACGCGACAGTTTTTCACCAAACCAAACGGCACCTATGACAACCGCAATTAGGGGAAATATATAGTACCCAAGCGAGGATTCCGTGGCCTTTCCAATTTGGACCGACAAGATGAACGTAAACCAATTTATGGAAATCAGCACCGAGGCGATAAAGATGATCAGCAGTTGGCGGCGGTTTCCCAGCGCGATTTGAATTTCGCGCAACCGCCCCTGTGCCGCCAGAACCATTCCGAAAAACACAATGGACCAGAGCGTCCTATGCGCCAGCACCTCTGGAGGGGGTACATCAGCCAGTAATTTGTAGAACAGCGGCGACAGGCCCCAGACCACACAGGCCCCGACCATGGCCAACACACCCTTAGCGGTTTCTGACATTGCGATCCTCCGACGAAAGCTGTGCGCTTGTCCGTTATCAGGTGCAAGACCCTTCCATAAATCCCAGCCACTTTTCTGAATCCCCGGTCGAATATTCAACCAAAGTCGTTTGCAAACAAAAGGGCCTGCCAGTCTGATAACTGGCAGGCCCCAAAAAGTTAGCTGTCGTCGAAACGCTTACATGCGCGACGCGACGTTTTCCCAGTTAACCAGGTTGTCCAAGAAGTTGGTCAGGTAAACAGGACGCTTATTGCGGAAATCGATGTAGTAGGAGTGTTCCCAAACATCACAGCCCAACAGCGCGGTCTGACCAAAACATAGAGGGTTCACGCCGTTTTCAGTTTTGGTCACAGCCAGCGAACCGTCGGCATTTTTCACCAACCAGCACCAGCCGGAACCGAACTGGCCAGCACCCGCAGCAGAAAACTGCGATTTGAAGTCGTCAACCGAGCCGAAATTCTCGACCAGCGCTTTTTCCAGCTCACCCGGCATGGCATTGCCGTTGGGACCCATCATTTCCCAGAACTGGTTGTGGTTCCAGAGCTGGCTGATGTTGTTAAAGATACCGTTCTGAGCGACCGAACCGGCGTCGTAGGTGCCAGTGATGATCTCTTCCAACGACTTGTTTTCCCACTCGGTTCCGGCGATTGCCGCGTTACCGTTGGTCACATAAGCGTTGTGGTGCAGATCGTGGTGGAATTCCAGCGTTTCTGCTGACATGCCCTTGGATGCCAGAGCGTCATGTGCATAAGGAAGATCAGGAAGTTCAAAAGCCATGGCGGCCCCCTGTTGAATAAATGTTGCGGTTCCCATGGTTACATGCTTTGACCACGCGCGCAGGTCAAGGGCCGAGACGCAAAACAATCCTCAGGAGACGGGGCGATGCTGACACAAGTTCGTAAAATGTTCTACCGCGCGCGTGGCTATTATGCCGGTTCCTTGAACGGAGAGGCCTTTCGATTGGACCCTTACCATTCGAAATTCTGGCGCAAAGCCGGGTCCGGCGCATGGGAACCCGAAACATTCGCTGTGTTGGACAAGCATTTGAATTCAAACAGCGATTATCTGGATATTGGAGCATGGATCGGCCCAACCGTTCTGTTCGGAGCCCGCAAAGCGCGCAATGTTATGTGTTTTGAACCCGACCCCGTCGCGTTGCGCCATTTGCTTTGGAACCTTGAGTTGAACAACCTGCGCAATGTCTCGGCGTTTGGTGTGGCTTTGTCCGACAGCTTTGGCACCGCTCGCATGGCCAGCTTTGGTGGAGAGGCTGGGGATTCCATGTCGTCCTTGCTAAATAGCGAAGCCAGCGACCGCGAGGGCCACGGAACAGATGCCTTGACCATTTCCTGGGACCAATTTTCCAAATCTGTGGATCTGTCAGGCGTATCACTTGTCAAAATGGACATAGAAGGCGCGGAATTTTCGGTTTTGCCGACCCTCCTGCCTTGGCTCAAGGAACATCGACCGGCTCTGTACTTGTCGACTCACGCCCCTTTTCTTACCCCAAAGGAACGAGAGTTGCGCATGAAAGAGCTTTCTAAATCGCTTTCCTTTTATGGGGAAATCAGCGATGAGACAGGCAAGAGCGTGACACCGGATGACTTTGGAAACACTGAATATCTGACCCGTTTCCCAAGCTTTTTGTTCACGAACTAGAATATTCACGCACACCTATTTTTTCTTTGAGCACGTCCCGCTAGCGTTGACGTCTGAATCATACCCACCGAAGCACAAACGGTAGGTGGCTTTACCCGAGTTTGTGTCAAAGCGGATAGTCGAACTGAGATTAACAGTGCTCGTTCCTGTTGTGGGCACATTTCTTATAGCCCACGAAAGCTTCTTCTTGTTTTTACGCGTCACCAAAGTTGCAGCTTTTGGCTTTTTAAACATAGCCTTTGAAATTTTATCTAAAACCGCAGCAGATCCATCGTCTTTCTCGATGAGTTCCACTTTATCCGACATAAAACTCTGAAGATTGTTTTTGCCATACTTTGTAAATGTGCATTCATACAGAACATCCGCATACAGCGGCGTTCCGAACGCAATCAAAAGACTTGATATCAGTGCTTTACGTAAAAAAATAGGGTCCCTCATTAGTTAGAAAGACCCTAACTTGCACGTTTTAGATATACAACTCAAACAAGAGTTGATCGATCAAAATGCATCAACTTTACTACCCGGCTGCGCAGCAACCTTGAGCAGGTTAAACACATAGTCAGCGGCAGAGCGGAAACAGATGATGCGAAAACTGCCATCGGTTTCCATCCAGAACGCACCTGCGACCTGTGCCAGACGCGTCCGACGGAAATGACCTGGCTCAAATGCGCCTGGGGACAGATCCACAGGAGCCAATTTAGCCATCACGTCACGTGCACTATCGCCAGACACCCGAAATACCGCCCGCGCGTCTGAAACATTGACCGCCAATGCGTGCTCGCCACCAAGGTCAGAATTTAACTCCGCCAGCTTTGCTTCGACCTGTGTATAAGGCACAAGCACAAGCAATTCATCGGGGGACATCCAGCAAAGACCTGCGTCCCCAACAACATTGGCGCGGTTCACTGCTGGAATCTCTTGTCCTATGAGGCCTGAGACAGCTTTCGCTAAGGTGTCCGAAGACAGATCCCCCCGCAGGGTAATCATGCCCTGAAGACCAATTTCGTCAATATGGGCGATGCCGTCGTATGATGCGTGATTCAATGCGCTTACGGGATTAGACATTTTGCTTTTTCCCTTCCTGATCGTAGATCACCGGATCAACGATTTTTGCTTTGTAGATTTTTCCATCAGTACCGGGGAATTCGATGACTTCGTCCATGCGGTCCGGCCCATGCAACACCAGCCCCATGGCGATGCCACGGTTCAGGTTTGCCGAGAAGTAGGTCGATGTGACCCGTCCGATCATGTTGCGCTGACCGTTGGCGTTGACGCCCTCGCCTACAGCATAAGCCCCATCCGGCAGCACAGATCCGTCCACGGTTTCCAGACCCACCAGTTTCCACCGGTTGCGGTCGGTCATATGGGTGCGCTCCATGGCGCGCTTGCCCAGGAAATCTTCTTTCTTTTTCGAGATCGCCCAGTTCAGCCCCAGATCTTGTGGGATCACGGTACCGTCGGTTTCGTCCCCGATCATGATAAAGCCTTTTTCGGCCCGCAGAATGTGCAGTGTTTCTGTGCCATATGGCATCACACCGAATTCCTGCCCCGCCTCCAGCAGCGCGTTCCAGAACGCCAGACCCTGACTTGCTGGAACCGCGATTTCGTAAGACAGCTCCCCCGAGAAGGAAATACGATAAGCGCGCGCGTCGAATGCGCCAATCTTACCATCACGCCATTCCATAAACGGCAGCGCCTCCTTCGACAAATCCATGCCGCCCAATTTTTCCAACACCTTGCGGGCGTTGGGGCCAACCACAGCAACCTGAGCGAATTGCTCAGTCACATTGGCGACGTAGACTTTCCAGTCCCACCATTCGGTCTGCAGCCACTCTTCCATGTGACCATGGATCCGCTCAGCACCGCCGGTTGTGGTATGGCAGAGGAAGGTATCCTCATCGATGCGCGCAACTACGCCATCGTCCATAAGGAAGCCGTTTTCAGAACACATCAGGCCATAGCGGCATTTGCCAATCTTTAGAGTCGACATCATGTTGGTGTACATCATGTCAAGGAACTTGCCCGCATCAGGGCCCTTAACGATCAGTTTGCCAAGGGTCGAAGCATCGAGCAAACCCAGATGTTCGCGCGTGTTCTTGACCTCGCGGTTGACCGCATCATGCACGGTTTCGCCGGAGCGGACATAAGCAAACGGACGACGCCATTGGCCAACGGGCTCCCAATCGGCGCCGTTATCATCGCTCCACCCGTGGATCGGTGTCTGGCGCACAGGCTGGAATACCTCGCCACGTGCTTCGCCGCCAATCGCACCCATAGAAATCGGATGGTATGGTGGGCGAAATGTTGTGGTTCCCACTTGCGGGATTTCCTCACCCAAAGCATTCGCAAGAGTCGCTAAACCGTTAATATTACTCAATTTTCCCTGATCCGTTGCCATACCCAACGTGGTGTATCGCTTGGTATGCTCGACGCTTTCATAGCCCTCGCGTGCAGCCAACTGCACATCAGAAACTTTGACATCGTTCTGATAATCCAGCCAGGATTTCATCCGCAGATCAATTTCAGCGTTCTCTGGCATCAGCCAGACAGCCTTCATCGCGTTTTCAGCGGCTGTTTCGCACTCTGGCGCGTTTTCAGTCACGGGCGTGAACCCGGCTGCATTCGCCGCTGCTTCGCCTGCAGTCTGTGCATCTTGCAAGACCAAACCCAACTCCAACGGACCATTCGCGGATCCAGCAGCAATGACAAACCCATTGCCATCTGAACCCAGCGGTGGGCGCGCTGCATCAGGACGGAAATGCGCCTGCGTCTCATCCCAGATTAGCTTGCCGCCGCAGTGCGACCACAGATGCACAACCGGAGACCAGCCACCAGACATCGCAACTGCATCGCATGAAACTTCCTCACGCGCGCCACCGACGCCCTCTTGATTACAGATCGCAACCTTCTTAACCCGCTTGCCGCCTTTGACTTTGGCGATTGCTTTGCCGGGATCGACGCGAATGCCCAAAGCTCGCGCTTCGTCAGCCAATGCACCGCCCGCATTGGGGCGTGCATCCACAACCCGCAGTACATCCACACCGGCCTTTTTCAATGTGATCGCGGTGCGATAGGCATCGTCGTTGTTGGTTGCAACAATCACCCGCTGGCCCGAGGAAATCCCCCAGTTCACCAAATAATCACGCATCGCCGAGGCCAGCATGACACCGGGCACATCATTTCCAGCAAACGATAGCGGGCGTTCGATTGCGCCCGTTGCGGTCACAATCTGTTTCGCGCGGATCCGCCACAAACGGTGGCGCGGTCCCTGAGCACCCGGCACGTGATCACTTACACGCTCGTATCCAAGCGCATAGCCATGATCATATACACCTGCGCCCATGCAGCGGGTGCGCAGCGTGACGTTGTCCATCGCATCCAACTCAGCAACCAGCTGATCAATGTAAGCATCTGTAGACTGCTCGCCCACAGTGCCACCATCAACCGGCGCACGGCCACCCCAATAGGCGTTCTGTTCCAACAGAAGAACCTTGGCACCGGATTTGGCCGCCGCTTTGGCCGCCTGCAAACCAGCGATACCACCACCAACGACCAGCACATCTGCAAAGGCATAGAAATGCTCGTAGGTGTCGGCGTCTTTCAGCTCTTTGTCGGGAGCTTTGCCCAGTCCCGCCGATTTCCGGATAATCGGCTCATAGACATGTTTCCAGAACGGCTGCGGATGAATGAACATCTTGTAGTAGAACCCGGCCGGCAGAAACCGTGACAGCGACGAGTTGATCGCGCCCACGTCAAATTCCAGACTTGGCCAGTGGTTCTGTGAACTCGATGTGAGACCTTCAAACAGCTCGGTTGTGGTAGCGCGCTGGTTGGGTTCGTACCGGCTACCTTCGCCCAGACCGACCAATGCGTTGGGTTCCTCGGCGCCACTGGCGACAACCCCACGTGGACGGTGATACTTAAACGACCGGCCCATCATCATCTGGTCATTGGCCAGCAGAGCCGAGGCAAGCGTATCGCCCGCGTACCCACGCATGGTGGTGCCGTTAAAGGTAAAGCTGACCTGCTTGGAACGATCAATCAGGCGGCCTTGTTTTTCGAGACGGGTGCTCATGGGTCAGACCCTTTCACAAGAGGAGGCATCGAAGCCCCCGACGGAAGTATTTAGAAAACGAGGAAAGATCACTGGAACTCTCTCCATGACCAGCCCGGGCGTTTGGCGGTGATGGCATCCTTGATCTCTTGGGGAGGCGCGTAGACCTGTGCGGAATAGGTTCCAAACACTTCCAAGGTCATGGTGCATCGGGCCGCATGGAACCACTTGCCGCAACCGGCGGCGTGACGCCAGCGTTCCAAATGCACACCCTTGGGGTTTTCGCGCATGAACAGGTAATCATGGAACTGATCGTCGTCCGAGCCAGGGCCAAAGCGCTTGAGATGCGCTTCGCCACCATTGGCCAGTTCAGTTTCATCGGCGTCGACGCCGCAGTAGGGACATTGAAGGGTCAGCATGTGATCATCCTTACGACTTCATTTCGGTGGCAAGCTGGCCGCATTGACCAGCGAGAATTCGGTTAGTGTGGCGCGCAAATTCGCGTCTTCGAAACTGCCTGCATCTAATTCGACCATTCCCCCCATGGGGCGGCCTGTAAATGACAGCGGCTGTGCCCCGGCAGCAAGGGCCTCCGCTTCGCGATCCTTACCGGGCCGATACATCGCCCCGTCTTTGGTTACTCCGCAGACCATGTTGCCGTGGAACAAAAAACAAAGGCCTCCGAACATTTTCTTTTCGGTTAGCCCTGGCTCCATTCCAAGATCCGAGCGCATGATTTCAGCCATGTCCTCGGAATAGGCCATCAGTGCTGCTCCAATCCCCACCCCGAGAGACCAAAGTCATCCGCACGACCGAACCGGTCAGCGCTGGCTCTGATATATTCGGGCTGGAGCCACATTAGTGCGCAACCCCGGCCGCAACGCTTTCGTCGATGAACCGGCCTTCTTTGAAGCGATCCAGCGAGAAGGCCTCGGTCAGTGGTGAATGACCAGTGGCCATCAGTTGTGCCATACCCCAACCCGAGCCCGGGATAGATTTAAATCCGCCGGTGCCCCAACCACAGTTGACGAAACAGCCGCCTACCGGGGTTTTCGACAGGATCGGCGAGCGGTCCCCAGTCATATCCACGATGCCACCCCACTGACGCAGCATTTTCAGACGCGACACCATAGGGAAGGTTTCGACCAGCGCCCGTACGGTTTCCTCGATATGGTGGAACGAACCGCGCTGGGTGTAGTTGTTAAAGGCGTCTGTGCCGCCGCCAATCACCATCTCGCCCTTATCGGATTGGGACATATAGCCGTGCACTGTGTTGGCCATCACGACCACGTCCATGCAGGGTTTGATCGGCTCAGACACCAGTGCCTGCAACGCGATTGATTCCAGCGGCAAACGGAAGCCGGCCATTTCAGCCAACTGACCCGTGTGCCCGGCAACAACGACGCCCAGTTTGTCACAATCGATCGAACCTTTGGTGGTATCAACGCCGACAACATTGCCGCCTTCGGTGCGCACACCGTTGACTTCGCATTGCTGGATGATGTCCATGCCCATGGCCGAACATGCCCGCGCATAGCCCCAAGCAACCGCGTCGTGACGGGCTGTGCCACCGCGAGCCTGCCAGAGTGCACCAAGAACCGGGTAACGCGGTCCGTCCAGATTGATGATTGGCACCAGCTCTTTTACGCGCTGAGGTGAAATCCATTCAGTCGTGACGCCCTGCAGGTTGTTGGCATGTGCCGTACGCTGATACCCGCGAATTTCGCTTTGGGTTTGCGCCAGCATCATCACGCCACGTGGGCTGAACATGACGTTGTAGTTCAGATCTTGGCTCAGACCTTCATACAGGCTGCGCGCTTTTTCATAGATCGCGGCCGATGGGTCCTGCAGATAATTCGAACGGATGATGGTGGTGTTCCGACCGGTGTTACCACCGCCAAGCCATCCTTTTTCGATCACGGCAACGTTCTGAATGCCGTAGTTTTTGCCCAGGTAATAGGCAGTCGCAAGACCATGCCCCCCGGCGCCAACGATGATCACATCGTAGCGTTTCTTGGGCTGGGGCGAGCGCCAAGCGCGCTCCCATCCGGTGTGATAGCGCAGTGCTTCACGCGCCACAGCAAAGGCTGAGTAATGTTTCATGAGCGAATCCGATCCGTCCGTGGTTGGGAGCAGGTATGCCGTGCGCCTCTACAATAGCCGCGCCGTGTTCCGTCACAATATCTCATAATTGCGACATGGTATCACCTCGCGGCCATTTGCCCCTTTTTTAAGACCGCCTGCACCGATACATGGGGACGACACAAAGAAAGACTTTGGATGACCTTCTGGATCCTGATCTCCCTCATGGCGCTGCTTGTCGCTGCGTTTTTGCTTTTGGCTCTGCTGCGCGGGCGCCCTCAATTGGAGCCCGCTGCGGCCTCTGACCTGCGTGTTTACCGTGAACAACTACAAGGTGTAGATCGCGATCTTGCGCGCGGTGTCATTGCAGAAGCTGACGCATCGCGTATTCGAACCGAGATTTCACGCCGGATTTTGGCCGCCGACGCACAAATTCAGTCCGATTCTAAGGGTAAAACACAAGCGCGCGCGGTCAATATTGGTGTCTCCCTTGTGTTGGTGGCGGGTGTGATTGGGGGCGCGCTTAGCTTATATCAATCCTTAGGTGCGCCGGGATATGGCGATCTTCCCCTGTCATTGCGGCTTGAACGGTCCAAAGATTTGCGGGCCAACCGCTTGGACCAATCAACCGCCGAAGCCCGTATGCCCGCAGCCCCTGTGCCAAAGTTGCCTGAAGACTATGCCAATCTGGTCAAGCAGTTGCGCCAAACAGTCGCCGAGCGGCCAGATGATTTGCAAGGGCATGTTCTTTTGGCGCAGCACGAAGCAAATGTGGGCAACCCAAAAGGTGCATATGAGGCCAAAGCGCGCGTCATCACCCTGCTTGGCCCCAAAGCCACAAGTCAGGATTTTTCAGAATTCGGCGAAATGATGATTGTCGCCGCCGGTGGCTATGTGTCTGCGGAGGCAGAACAGGCACTTGCGCGCGCGCTTGAAATTGATCCGTATAATGGCCCTGCCCGGTTCTACTGGGGTCGGATGCTTAGCCAAATTGATCGACCCGACCTTGCTTTCCGTCTTTGGAACCAAACTTTACAACAAGGTCCGGCTGGGGCGCCTTGGATTGCCGCCATTCGCGCACAAATCGAAGAACTCGCCCATCGCGCCGGCGTCGAGTACGAGCTTCCACCAGAAACACCACACCAAACTGCACCTGACGTCGGACCAAGCCGGGACGATATCGAAGCCGCTGGTGAGATGACCGACAGCGAACGCCAAGAGATGATACAGGGCATGGTAAACCGCCTGTCCGACAGATTGGCAACCGAAGGGGGCACGCCACCGGAATGGGCCCGGTTGATTGGCGCGCTTGCGGTGCTGGGAAACACTGAACAGGCCGCAGCAATTTATGGCGAGGCGCAATCGGTATTCGCGAACAGCCCCGAAGCCCTGAACATTATTCAACAAGCCGCTGAACAGGCAGGAGTAGCCCCATGATCCACGATGTGTTTGAGGATTTTGCGGGATCGTTGCCTCCGATGTCTGCTTTGGTTGGATTGGACTTAGGGGACAAAACGATTGGCATTTCCGTCTCGGATCGTATGGGTACCGTTGCAACACCGCTAGAGACCATCAGACGTAAAAAATTCACGCTGGATGCCGAACGTCTGATGGAAATCATCAAAGAGCGCGACATCAACGGAATCCTCTTGGGTTTGCCGCGCAACATGGACGGCACAGAAGGTCCGCGGTGCCAGAAGACCCGCGCGTTCGCCCGCAATCTTACGCGCCTGACAGATTTACCCATTGGGTTTTGGGATGAACGTCTCAGCACGGTTGCCGCCGAAAAAGCATTGTTAGAGGCGGATACGACACGAAAACGTCGCAGCGAGGTCATTGATCACGTGGCCGCCGGGTATATCTTGCAAGGAGCACTCGACAGGATGCGCTTTCTCTAGGAGCCAGATCACAAGATGACAAACATGGTTTGGAAACGGGATGAAATCGAATCCCCTTGCATTCAGATTTGCGTTGTTCACCCGACGGAACGTATTTGCACCGGCTGTTATCGTTCCATCGACGAGATAACCAAATGGTCGAAAATGGACAGCTCAGAGCGGGCGGAGATCATGGAAGACCTACCCAATCGCGCCCCTCGCCTTGCCAAACGACGCGGTGGCCGTGCCGCGCGTATGAAAAGATAAGCCTCGTCCCTAGCTACGCAAAACCACAAATGAATTTCGTGGCTTTGCGTAAATGCTCTAGTCACCAAGAATGAATACTCAGGCTTTAGACTTCGGCCAACCAAGCCTTGGCTTGTTCAATGTCAGCGGTTTCAAAAAACTTGGTATCAGCGTTCAAAAAGTGACGCATGACCCGCTGCCCCATGTGTTGCCAGGTCTTGTCGCCGAGCACCGCAACCCGATCAGGAATTGCTGAATGATCCCTGATAAGGTTGAAATGCGCGCCCAAGGCTGAGAGTCCTTGCCAGCCATCAAACTCAGACAGATCCAACAGCAACCGCAAACCGTCTCGCGCGCGGATTTCCGCATTCAAATCGTCTTCGGCCCCTTTTATCACTGTAGGATCCAGCTTTCCCATCAGACTAACATGCAGACCTGTGCCACCGAGATCCTGAAAATGCACAGCGCCCAAGGATTCACGGATCCAACGTCGTGCTGTTTCAATCTCAGCCACTTCAAACACTTGAACAGGACAAGGCAGGAATGCTGCGGTGAGCCGGATCGACGTTGTAATCCATCCCACATCCGAAACGATGGCCAGCCGATCAAACCCACTCCAATGGGTCAAGCCAAGTTGCGTATCGGCCCAAACCGCGCCCATGTCGAACCCACGAAATTCTTCGCCTAGAACAACGACCATACGCAGTGCATCAACTTTGCCTAAAGCCGTTTCAATCGCAGGAACCAGTGTATTGGTGTAATCGTCCTGATTTATATGGCCCGACATCTCGACTTCGAGCAGGGCACCATCCATTTGTGTTTCAACAACAATCATATAACCACCTTTTCAGAAACAACCTGAACAGGAGCCTACGGTGTTTCGATCCACTCAGCTACTCCCCCCGGGAGTTCGGGGCGAAAATAGGCGATCATCCGACCATCCGGTCCTGCCGTCGCTGTTTCCGCCCAAGGCGCAACTCCGTGCAGCGTATGCCGGTGCAACACATAAGCCTCGCCCGGGCGAACCGGAAGTTCGATGCGGGGACAAGTGTCAAACACCTTACGTCTGGCCGCTTGGTAGATAGCAGTCACATCAATCCGTGACATTTCTGCGGGAGGATAGCTTGATAGCGCACGCTTTAGCGCTGCCTGCATAATCTTGTGGCTCCCGTCCCACACAACCAAAGGGGCCGCGTTTGGGCTGGCTTGGCTCAAGGGTATCCCCAAGATCCACGCATGAGGTTCATCAACACAGCGTTCACGATTGGGGCCGATTGGCTTTAATCCATCTACATGTGCCGCATCGCGCCGCAAACGATATCCAAACGCCGCCTTTCCCTCACCCCGTCTGGGGCGTGGATAACCCGGGTGCATGACTGAAACTTGGGCTTTGTGTAGCGCATGGAACGTCAGCTGATCTTGAATGAAATCGATGGCATCTCCTTGCAGCGGCCCCGAGTCCCTCACTGCGCCAACAGCATCGTTATCAAGTGCATCAACGCCGATAAACCAAGTGCCTTCACAATCCAGCCACTGGGCATGCGCAGGGTCATCAAGTGATCCGCGCGCACCAACTAAGGCATGCGTTGCCCAGTCCGCCAGCAGCGGGTCGAACCCGAACTGGACCCAGCCGCGCTGCCAGAACCCCGTTACCATCCGACCGCTTTGCGTAACATGTTGAGCGCCACAAGCGTCAGGAAAACAGCAAAAACCCGGCGCAACGGTTTAGGGTCCATCGCATGGGCCAAACGCACCCCCAATGGGGCCGTTATCAAGGTCATACAGATCACAACACCAAATGCGACCAGATTGACCGTTCCAATTGTCAGGGGCGGACGGGTTGCAGGATCCATCGGAACAAAGAGAAAGCCAAGCACAGATGGCACTGCGATAATCACACCGAACCCCGCAGCGGTGGCCACCGCCCGGTGAATTGGCGTATTATAGAGCGTCATCAAAGGCACGCCAAAGCTACCACCACCAATCCCCATAAGAACAGACAAAAAGCCTACAAAGGGTGAAACCGCCATTCGCCGAATACCGGATGGCATCGCTTGACCCAATCGCCACTCGGGCTTTCCAAAGCCCAAATATAGTCCGATCACAATGCCCAGGACGCCAAACAGGGCCTGCAACGCTTCAGACCGCAAGGACGAGGCCACAAAGACGCCAATGATCGCACCAAATGCAATACCTGGGCCCCAACCCCGTAGGATTGACCAATCCACGGCGCCCTTTTTGTTGTGGCTTAGAACTGATCGCACCGAGGTGACGATGATCGTGGCAAGGGATGTTGCAAGACACAGTTGCATCAACTGGTCCCCGCCGTACCCTAAAGTCTGGAACGTATAAAAGAATGCTGGCACAAGGACGATCCCACCGCCAACGCCCAAAAGCCCAGCCAGAACGCCTGCAAAAGCGCCCAGCACCATCAATACAGCGAGCATTTGCAGCACTAACATCGTGTCAGGCATAAGCGGATCCCTCTTTGTTTGAACTCTCGGCTATACCAAAACAGTGTCCATCGCCAGAGGCTCTACCTGCGCCAAGGCCTGCAAGACCAGTTCGGTCCCTGCCCCGGTCTTTGTTGCGCCCTCAGACAAAATTCTGCGCCACGCGCGCGCACCGGGACGCCCGGCAAACGTGCCCAGCATATGACGGGTGATCTGGTGTAAGCGCCCCCCGTTTACGAGGTGGGCCTCGATGTAGGGCAACATCTCGTGAACGACTGCAACAGGATCGCGCGGTGCTCCCACACCGAAAATCTCGCTATCAGCTGTACTCAGAATGTCTGCTGGCTGATGATAGGCGGCACGGCCGATCATAACACCATCCAGCCCGGCATCCAGGAATTCACGCGCCTGCGCCAAGCTATCAATCCCGCCATTTATCGAAATGTGAAGCTGCGGAAACTGCTCTTTCATCCTCAAAACCAACGCATAGTCGAGCGGCGGTATATCCCTGTTTTCCTTTGGGCTAAGTCCCTTGAGCCAAGCTTTGCGGGCATGAATGGTCACACGTTGGCACCCTGCGCTCACAATTTGGTTCAGAAAATCAGGCAAGACATCTTGCGGCTCTTGATCATCCACACCAATCCGACACTTAACCGTCACTTCAACATCGACCACCTCTCGCATGGCAGCCACGCAATCCGCCACCCGGCTGGGATGTTTCATGAGCACAGCGCCGAAAGTGCCAGATTGCACACGATCCGAAGGACACCCACAATTTAGGTTAATCTCGTCATAGCCCGCGTCGGCTCCTATCAAGGCAGCCTTTGCCAACTCTTCTGGGTCAGATCCCCCCAACTGCAAGGCAAGCGGGTGTTCCTGAGGGCTGTGCTCCAACAGATGAACAGCTCCTCCCCGCACAAGTGCGGGCGCTGTAACCATTTCTGTGTAAAGCAAACTTTCTGAACTCAACAGCCGATGAAAGACCCTGCAATGCCGATCAGTCCAATCCATCATGGGCGCCACGCTTAAACGTGCACTGCGATGCAAATTGTATCTTTTACTTTCAGACACCTACAGTCCTTTGGGCTAAGAAATCAGCGTTTCACCCAATTAGTGCAAAATTGAGCCGACAACAACAGGCAAGGATATGCAAAAATGGACACTCCATTTCTGTTACTAGCCCTTCAATCATCCAAGAAAATCGCGGGAAGATTCTATTTTGGTTAAGCTGTTTTCTGTGTCTGAACTTGCTGACTTCACCACTTTTCTTAGCTTCAAAAACGGGGTTATGGATCGCTTCCAAAGATGGCCGCGTAAAGCTATCTAGCAAACAGAACCTAGATGGCCACGGGTTGGGGACTATTAGACCTTAGCTGCGTTTTGTGGAACAGAGAACCGCAGTAATCGAAGAGTTTTGCCTGAACTCGACAATAAATCCGAAGCGAAAGTACAGCCTTTACCTTACCAATAGACTGCTTGGACTGCCTCGCTAGCGACATTCGCGAATTGAATAAAACCCTCCGGTGGATGCCGCTTTGGCGGATAGAGTTCAACACAGATGAGGGAAAAATATTGCGAGTTCCTCTACCGGCATTTCTCAAGGTTGAACTCAAATAGGTGGTCACAGAGCAAAACTCTTTTACCACATCCCCGTGAATCCAAGGCCACACCAGTCCTTGGCGATGCTCACGATTAAACCTTTCAGAAAGAAACCGCCTAAAAACGGTTTACTGCAAACATCTCTGCTCACCTGTGCAAAAATCCCTGTCGCGCTTCAAAGAGGGTCTACTTTTGGGAGGTCGCACCATCTTCCATGCAAATGTAAATCTTTTTTACATTGTAGCCTTGCAATCATCAAAAACGTCCCCACCTATTCAATGTGAAAAGCATTCACATCGAGACACAAACCTGGAGAGAGAGACAATGACCATGATGTCAGACCCTATTGCAGCCCCGTCCAATCCTGGTTGGCTGACCCGAGCTGAAAGGTGGCTAGATGACAAAGGCAAAGGCGCATGGATCGCCGCCATGGTCCTCGGCTTTATTTTCTTCTGGCCCGTCGGCCTCGCCCTTCTGTTTTATATGATCTGGAGCAAACGCATGTTCAGTAAATCCTGTAGCCACCAAAAATCCTGGAGCCGTCACGGCATGCGCGCGATGTCTACAACCGGGAATTCCGCGTTCGACACCTATAAAGCGGACACATTGGCCCGTTTGGAACAAGAACAGATCGACTTTGAAGCGTTTTTGGAACGGCTTCGTGAAGCCAAGGACAAATCCGAGTTTGACCAGTTCATGGATGATCGTGCAACGGCCGGCGATCAACGCCCGTCCAAAGACGACGCGGCCTAATTTCAAAACACCTGTCTCTGGCCCCTGTTTTTGAAACTCAGGGGCCATCCCTTTTATTTTGCACTGGACACCTAGACATGACCCACCTTCCTCATCCTGATCATCAGCCAGAGTTCTACGACTCCGTCGCGATGAAACGGCTATTTGCCTGGGTTCTTGATACGATCGTAATTCTAATGCTCAGTGTGATAATTGTGATGTTGACCGCTTTTGTTGGCGTGTTCATCTGGCCCCTGCTCTACCTCGTGATCGGGTTTATCTATCGCGTCAGCACTCTTGCAAGCGGATCGGCAACCTGGGGTATGCGTTTTGTAGGGATCGAGATCCGAGACGCCTATGGCGCGCGCTTGGACGCGGGACTCGCTTTGGCGCACACGGCTGGGTACACCTTCTCAATGGCCTTGCCTGTCATCCAAGCTGTCTCTGCGATCATGATGCTGACCAGTGCGCGTGCTCAGGGCCTGACAGATGCTCTGCTTGGGACAGTCGCACTGAACAAACGCGCCGTTGCTTAACCGCGTCAATCGACCCTTGGCGCATCACGGATCCGTTGCTATCATCTTGGGAACACCTTGCGTTTCCTACACGAGATCCTGATGCGCCACACGCTGCCCATTGCGCCACAGTTTTATGTGACTGCTCCACAGCCCTGCCCCTATCTTGAAAACAGGATGGAGCGGAAGCTGTTTACTGCGCTGCAAGGAGATGGGGCCGAGCAATTAAATGACGCCCTGTCACAGCAGGGGTTTCGCAGGTCCCAGAACGTTCTCTACCGTCCCAGCTGTGCAGATTGCGCCTCTTGCCTGTCTGCCCGCATTAATGTGTCCGACTTTGTCAGTAGCAAAAGCCAAAAGCGCACGACCCGTCGCAATGCACATTTGACACGGCGAGCCACCTCGCCTTGGGCGACGGATCAACAATACGAATTGTTCCGCACATATCTGGATTCGCGTCACGCAGACGGTGGCATGGCAGATATGGACATTTTCGAATTCGCAGCCATGATCGAAGAAACCCCCATTCGCAGCCGTGTAATAGAATATACGGACCGCGATACCGGAAATCTCGCTGCGGTCAGTTTGACGGATGTGCTCGAAGATGGGCTCAGCATGGTGTATTCGTTTTACGATCCAATACTGCAGAAAAACAGTCTCGGCACCTATATGATTTCTGACCATATCGAAATCGCGCGCGAGGCGGGCCTTCCTTATATCTATTTAGGCTATTGGGTGCCGGGCAGTCCTAAGATGGGGTACAAGGCCAAATTTTCGGGGTTGGAAGTCTATCAATGCGGTGCGTGGAAACCGATGAAAGACCCCGCCGCGTTTGAAGCCTCAAGTGACCCATTGTCGAGTGACCCTATCGCAGAGCAAGTGGCAAACATCCAGCTTCCTGATCGTCGTGTCTTGCGTCCTTGACGGACATTTAGACCGAAGCAAAACTAGCACTTCCGTGCACAATCCTCCGTGCCTCTACTTGCCGGTTTCACAATAAACCGATGTGTCAGGCACCACCTGTATGTGTGCCCAAGCCTTTTCAAGTTGAAAAAGCCGCGACCTATGAAAGGTCGCGGCTTCTTCTGTTTCGTTAAGGACGCCTCAAAGGGCCTTCAGTTCACCACGATCAGTTCGGAATTAGATCCGGAACGATAGTCACAATACTTGGGAAGGACCAAAGAATTGCGAGGCCAGCGACTTGGATCAGAACAAACGGCAAGATCCCGCGATAGATGTGACCTGTCGTGACCTCTTTTGGTGCAACCCCACGCAAGTAGAACAGTGCAAAGCCAAAAGGTGGTGTCAGGAACGACGTCTGCAAGTTCACCGCAACCATGATGGTGACCCATTTAGGATCGAAAGATCCGCCATAAATCACAGGCCCCACGATCGGGATCACGATGTAGATGATCTCAAGGAAATCGAGCACAAACCCCAACACAAAGAGCACAAGCATTACGATCAGGAAGACCGTCAGTTCGTTATCAAAGCTCTTTAGGAACTGTTGGATATAGTGCTCTCCGCCAAAGGAAATCACCACCAGATTGAGCAACTGAGACCCAATCAGGATGGTAAAGACCATCGAAGTAACCTTGGCTGTTTCCCGAACGATGGGGCTTAGCACCCCGCCCTTGAACAGCACCCAGCAGCCGAACAGCAGACCAAACAAAGCGTATAGATAGGCACCATAGGCGACGATAAAGGCCAACCAAGTTTCGACACTCACGTCGCCCTGGTTGATCCGTAGATCAAAGTTCACGCCAACGATGATACAGATCAGGATCGCAAAGGTTGACCAGATGATCACATGACCCGAACGACCTTCGTCCTGTAGACGACGATAGGCAGCCAGCATGATCGCACCCCCTGCCCCAAGCGCCGCTGCGGGCGTCGGGTTGGTGATACCACCCAAGATCGATCCAAGAACCGCAATGATCAAAACCAGCGGAGGGAAAACCACGCGGATCAGTTCATTTTTGGTAGCCCGTATCGCGGCCTCTTTGCAGCCGTAGAGCGTCAATGCCAAAGGCAAGGCCAACATTAGGAATGCGACACCCGAAGACGTAGTTGGCATGATGAATACGATATCAACCAAAGTCATCAACAGCAGACCAACGGCCCCGACAATCAGCGGCTTCGCATCACCCGATGGGGAAATACCCCGTCCTAAGATCAGGGTCAGCCCCATCAGAACCATCAGAACAGACAAACCAGTCCCGATCGGAGCTGCTGCCGCGACCTTGGCAGCCTTAGCCGCTGCGATTTCCTCGTCTGTCAAACGCGTGCTTTCAGTCGCAGCGCCAGAGGCTGCAATGGCCTCTTCTTCGGCAACAGCCGTATCCCAAGCTTCTTGACCATGAAGTTCGATCATAGATGTTTGGCATTGCTCGCCCACATTGGTACGCAGGCTTGCGCTCTCGCCAATGTCAGAGAACGATGAAACCGTCGTGTCCTGCGATCCGATCAAACCTGCGCTGCCCAGAAGGAATGCACCGGCAATCAAACCGATTGGCGCACCCAGGAACCACAACAAAGCTTCGTTGCGGGTAATGGGTTCATTGTTCGACGAGCCCATTTCAACAGCAGGCGCTTTGTCTGGGTTTAGCATCGCATAGCCAAAGGCATAAAGCGCGTACAACAAGGCCAGCATGATCCCCGGCAACAGCGCCGCCTGGAACAATGTCCCAACAGACACAACTGCAGGCTCACCCAGATAGGTTAGCGCATCTGTACACCCAGCAACAACCGCACGACTTTCTTGCGCTGCGGAATACAAGTCACCCGCAAGGGTCCCGAGCAAAACGATAACGATCGAAGGTGGAATGATCTGCCCCAAGGTGCCGGACGCCGCAATGACACCCGTCGCCAGTTCTGGCGAATACCCATTGCGCAACATCGTTGGCAACGCCAACAGACCCATAGTGACAACAGTCGCCCCAACGATCCCGGTTGAGGCCGCAAGGAAGGCGCCAACAACAACAATCGAAACGGCCAGACCACCGGGCAATGGGCCAAAGACCCGCGCCATTGTGGTCAACAAGTCGTCTGCAATTTTGGACCGCTCCAACGTGATGCCCATCAGAACGAACATCAAAACCGCCAACAGGGTTTCAATCGACTGCCCCGCCAGAACCCGCTCGTTCATACGATTTACGATGAACGACAGATTGCGATCCATCGCAACTTCCCAACCCTTGGGGAACACAGGTTCCCCTAAACTCGGAAGATCCGGATATCGAAACAGCGAAATGGTATCAGGATTCACACCTGAATGAACCAAATCGCGATAGAGTTGAGATGAGGTATCAATCGCCTGATGAATCAACAGCCCTGCGCTGTCCATCGCGGCGATAATACCGAATGAGATGATGCCTGCGCCACCGATGGCAAACGCCACCGGAAAGCCCGACAAGATGCCTCCGAAGAGACAGAAGAAAACAATAATGAGGCCGATTTCGACGCCATCAAGACCGAATAGCATATCCGTAGTCCCTATACTTAATGAACGCCTTCATAGGCTTCTTCGCCCTCACCAAGGGTATCCTTGTCGAGGTATTTGTTTTCACTGCCTTCGCCTTCGACAAACTCGAGGTACGAGCGGTAGAAGAAAGCAATCGCCTGCAAGAACACCATGCCGGCAAACGCCACGAGCAGGATCTTGAACAGGAAATAAGCGGTGAAACCGTTTGGCGAGAAACCTATGGTTTCAACATTCCAGCGCATGGCGCGCGATTTGAGCAACAAGCGTTCCAGCGTGTCACTGGCGGATGGCTTTGGTACGATCAGGTGACGCCACATAAAGTACCATCCATACATCCAGACCAAAGTTGCAACCGGAATCATGAACAGGACGGACCCACACATATCGATTACTTTTTTGGTGCGGAAACTGACGGCGGAATAGATCAGGTCAACCCGTACATGCCCACCCTGGACAAAGGTATATGTCACACAAAGAGCGACGACCAAGGCGTTGTAAAGTTTCAATTCTTCAGCATACCAGCTGATGTCAAACTGCAGCGGAACACCAAAACCGAATACAATATCGGGACGGGTGAAAATGCGCTGCATAAAGACAATGATGATCTGTTGCAGAACCATCAGCAAACCTGCCCAGGCAAAGAACCGACCGGTCGTGTTTGCAAATGTTTCAAGCCCGCGCACACATCCCCACATAAAGGGACGGTGGATAAAGCCAATGATCGTTATCACCAAAACGATCGCTGCAAAGGCAAAGAAAAGCTCGACCGAACCGCCGTAATAAACAAACCGCATAACGGCTTGCTTGTCAGACCAGTCCAACCACATCGACGGATTTGCAACGGCATATCCGATATTCAAGAATGCCTCGGCCAGATTTTGAAGTGTCCAGAGCAACCCGCTCCAAACAGCATTCAAGGCTGAGCCCAGGCTGGCAGAATTCACTTCCTGCATAAAGTCCCCCAATCGCCCGTTTCCGGGTCGTTCTCATACAGTGCCTTGGCACTGCAAAAGAGGCCCCGCAATGGGGGCCCCTTTCTTAGTCAATTCAGGCTTAGTTACCCAGAACGCGGTTACGCTGCTGCGTGTAGTAACCGTCCGACTTTTCGATCCATGAGGACGATGTCTTGAGGCTCTCTTCAAAGCTGCCGCGGATTTTCGCAAACAGTTCGTCGCCCATGTTTTCGTCCATGACTTCGGCAGATGCCTTACCAAAGGCATCCCATACGTCGTCGGTAAACTGCAGAGTTTTAACGCCCTGAGCCTGCAGACGTGCAAGTGCCGCACCGTTGTTGGCCAGAGTTTCGGCCAGCTGATAGTGGGTCACAGCCATGGATGCGTTGCGCATGATGGCCTGGTGTGCAGGCGACAGGTCATTCCAAACGTCCAGGTTTACAGACGAAGACAGACCCGAGCCTGGCTCGTGGAAACCAGCTGTGTAGTAAACTTTAGCAACTTCTTGGAAGCCGGCGCGTTCATCCGCGAACGGACCAACCCACTCGAGACCATCCAGAGCACCCGAAGACAGCGCCTGATACAGTTCGCCACCTGGAATGTTCTGTACGGAGGCGCCCAGTTTACCCAGAACTTTGCCGCCCAGACCGGGCATACGGAATTTCAGACCGTTGAAGTCAGCAGCAGATGTGATTTCCTTGCGGAACCAACCACCAGACTGCGAACCCGAGTTACCGGCCAGCAGGCCTTTGAGGTTGAAAATCTGACCCAGCTCATCGTGCAGCTCTTCGCCGCCACCGTGGTAGTACCAGTTGGTCAGTTCCTGTGCGGTGCCACCAAAAGGTACAGCGGTGAAATAAGCATAACCCGGATGCTGACCAATATAGTAATAGTCAGCCGAGTGATACATATCAGCTTGGCCCGAAGACACAGCGTCAAACACTTCAAGCGCGCCAACCAGCTCGCCTGGTGCTTTCTTGTCGATGGTCAGCTGACCGTCAGACATCGCACCGACCATTTCAACCATGTAGCTGGATGCATCATCCAGAACAGCAAAGCCACGTGGCCAAGACTGCACCATGGTCAGGGTCTTTTTACCCGTCGCATAAGCTGGCGCGGCCAATGTCGTTGCAGCGGCAGCGCTCCCACCCAGTGCCGATGTTTTCAAAAATGAACGACGATCCATGCGTCACTCCTCCCAATTATTTCTGTGCCCATGCTTTGTGCATGGACGGTTTACGTGCAGTGGCGACAGCCTAGCGAGGGTGAGTCGATTGTGAATACCTAGTACTGCGTAGAACCCCTGCTTTTTTCACCAAGACCTTGCGTTCCTTTGAACATTTTCCCCATTGAACACGTATCTCATTCACCTGATGTGACCCGAATCACCGTCATCGCCTTTGATTTCTGGTGCAATCTTGCGTATCGATTCGCGCATGCGCTTGCTGACTTCTCTTTTCCGGCCCAACTATGCCCAGAAAATTTCCATTCTGGCGACGCTGCCACTAGTTGTGGCAGTCACTGCAATCGCCGTGCTTGTTGCATACCAATCCCGCGCTTTGGCTGAACGCGAAATTGACGCACTCGAAACGCAGCTGCTTGAAGCCAAGAAAGCAGAGCTGCGCAACTATGTGACCCAAGCCCGGAATGGATTTTATTTCATCTATGGCTCAGCCCAGCCCGATGATCAGCTGGCCAAGGATCAAGTCTCGCAAATTCTGTCTGCCATGATCTATGGCACGGATGGTTTCTTTTTTGTCTACGACTATGACGGCACCAATTTGGTCAGCCCGCGCCAGACCGACATGATTAACCGCAACTGGGCAGGCCTTTCCGACAGCGCAGGAACACCCGTTGTCGACGAGTTTATCCGGCTGGCGCGCCAAGGGGCTGGCTGGCATACCTTCATGTGGCCTAAGCCCTCCACCGGGGAAGAGGCTCAAATGGTCGCCTATGTCACTGGGTTTCAAAGCTGGCGTTGGGCGGTTGGAACAGGCGTGTTCATCGATGACGTATTGGCCTCTGTTGCTGCGGCCCGCGCCGAGGTTGAAGCCCGCGTTCAGCGCACATTCATCTACATCGGCGCGATTGCCCTTGGGGCGCTTTTGGTCGTTTTCCTGTCGGGCATGATGCTGAACATCCGTGAACGTCGCCTTGCAGACGCAAAACTCAAAGAGCTGACCCAGCGGGTCTTTGATGCCCAAGAAGAAGAGCGTGGCCGCGTGGCGCGTGAACTGCACGACGGCATCAGTCAAATTCTAGTCGGCGTGCGTTATGCTTTGGACAATGCCCGCAGGAGACTGGCACGCGGTGATGATAAGGGCGCTCAAGATCCGCTAGACAAAGGGATCGACAATTTGGGTACCGCGATCTCCGAGGTGCGTCGCATCAGCCGGGATCTGCGCCCTGCTGTCCTGGATGATCTGGGTCTTGGTCCCGCGCTCAAGGCGTTGACGGATGATTTCTGCGAACGCACCGGGATCGAAACTGAGTTCACGACTGTGGTGTTTCGCAATAGATTGGATCAAAACAGCAAGATCGCCCTCTATCGGATCGCCCAAGAGGCGCTGACCAATATCGAACGCCACGCCGAAGCTACCCATGTCAGCATGGATCTGCGGGGGCACAAGAATGGCGCCACCATGCGCATAGAGGACAACGGGCGTGGCATTCGGACAGACTCGGGTCACTCCGGGTCGGGGTTGGGGCTACGCAATATGCAAGAACGCATCGAACAGCTTGACGGGGGGCTGCGCATTCTGTCATCACGCGGACCGCAAAGTGGAACTGTAATCGAAGCCCGGCTGCCTCTGAGCCATCTGTTGCCGCCCGAGGAAGAATTGCAGACCAAACGAAAGGTCAATTCATGAGCGACGCTCTGATCCGGGTCCTGATTGTGGACGATCACCCGATGGTTGCCGAAGGCATCCAATCCATCCTAGAAAGCTACGATGACGTGGTCGTGGTTGGCACCCTGAACAATGGGCAAGATGCTGTCGATCAAGTGTCGGACCTAAAGCCGGATGTCATTCTGATGGACCTGAACATGCCCAACCTTGGGGGGCTCAGCGCCACTGAAATCCTGTTGGAACAAACGCCCGGCACACGCATTCTGATCCTAACCATGCATGACAGCCCAGAATACATCGCCTCGGCATTGAACCATGGTGCCATGGGCTACCTATTAAAAGATGTGCCAACCGAAGAGATCAAGCTGGCAATCGATTCCGTCATGCGCAACGAAAGGTATCTGTGCACAGGCGCACGTGGGTCCTTGGAGCCGAAAGGGGACAATGCGCGCGAATCTCTGACCGGGCGAGAACAGACCATTCTGTTGCAACTGGCCAAAGGAAAATCCAACAAAGAAGTGGCCCAATCTTTGGATATCTCGGTGCGGACTGTGGAAACTCATCGCAAAAACATCAAGCGCAAGCTCGGCATTTCATCCACGGCAGGTTTGACACGCTATGCGATGGAACATGGTATGTTGCAGGGGACCGGTGCCGGGTTCTGAAAACGCTGGACGGGCACATCAATCCGTCAGTTGATCATTTCGCAGTCCGGCTCGTTCGTAATGATGCGGCAGAACCCGCCCATAAAGCTGCTTGGTGCGTTCCACCCCCCCACACATGCCTTCGACCTCAACAAACGAAAATATTCCAACATAGCGTTGTCGCGCACCTTGGACCGGTGCCACACGATGCAACGCATGACGCCCTTTGAAAATCTGCAAATCACCGGGCTGTAATGGCACACGGCGCACGCTGGGATGGTTGCCTTTGAGAACACGGGCAACCCCTTCGAAATTCTCATGCGTCGCACTTCGCAAATTGGGGACATACTCAAAATCCCCGCCCGCCTCGCCGTTCTGAATGGCGAGCGTCACCGTGTAATTGTTCGTGTCAAAATGCCAAGGGAACCCCTGCCCCTGCTCCACTACATTAATGATGACATCTGCCAAAGGATCATCATATCTGAAAAAGGCTTGCTCGGGGACATCAAGCGCGTCGCGCACAAACGGCATAAACCCAGGATCTGCATAGATCCGGCGCAACGCCCCTGAAACGGGGAAATTGTCTGCCGGAACAAAGGCATTGGACCGATCATAAAATTGCCGGATTGGGTGATCCAGTGGCAACCGCGGATCGTCTTTGGTGAAATAGGCGTTCGTGCGACCAAACGATCGGTGCGCATTGGGGGCCGTCGCTTCGGCTTCGGCAACCAAATGCTGAACGCCTGCAGCATGGGCAAAACCTCGCAAGATTGCACAGCCCTCATCCTCGAGCTCGCGTCTGAGGTCCTGGATCAAACGTTTGTAAAGCGGGGCATCCGGGCGATCTATTGGATACCGCCCTAAATCCAAAAGGTCATGCAGTTCCACCAGTCACCTCCGATCACACAGAACTCCCTCAAACGTGGCAGCGCGCATTTGGACGATCTGCTCTTTTTCAGACATTCACATGACGGATTCAGGAAATTTTAACGCGACTCTTACACCCCAGTCGCCCCCAGAGCATGAAACCAAGCCTTAATTTCGCGGATATTTCGCCGCACCCCACCTCCACGCAAGAAAATGTCGCATTTTTCGCAGTTGTGGTTACATTTTTCATTCAATTGCCTGTTGACGCCCCGTAGCCCCACCAATAATGTCCGCAACAAGCAAAAGGAGCCGGTAAGCAATGACCGCACTAGTCGTAGTCGTAGGAACCAAGCGCATGGGCCGGTAACGGTAGACCACAATCGAACCCATGCGCCTCCGAAAAATCGGGGGCTTTTTTTTTGCTTAAAGACGATGTCGCGTATGGAGCTAATCAGATGACACGTGAAATGACCGGCGCAAAGATGGTAGTTCAGGCCCTCAAAGATCAGGGTGTGGACACAGTATTCGGATATCCAGGCGGCGCCGTCCTGCCGATTTATGATGAGATTTTCCTGCAGAACGACATTCGCCACATTCTGGTCCGTCACGAACAGGGCGCGGTGCACGCTGCCGAAGCGTATGCACGTTCAACCGGAAAGCCGGGTGTTGCCTTGGTAACATCGGGACCGGGCGCGACCAATGCTGTGACTGGTTTGACCGATGCCCTGCTCGACTCGATTCCGATTGTCGTCCTCACCGGGCAGGTTCCGACCTTTATGATCGGCTCAGACGCCTTTCAAGAGGCTGATACCGTTGGCATCACCCGCCCCTGCACCAAGCACAATTGGCTTGTAAAAGATACCGATGACCTGTCGGGCACTCTTCACGAGGCATTTCACGTGGCCACTGCCGGTCGTCCCGGCCCAGTACTGATCGACATCCCCAAGGATGTTCAGTTTGCCAGCGGCACCTACACGTCACCGAAACCGTCGACTTCGCGTTACCAGCCAAACCTCAAAGGTGACATGGAAGAGATCACCGAACTCGTAGCAGCCATCGAAACTGCCAAGAAACCAGTGTTTTATACGGGTGGCGGTGTGATCAACTCCGGTCCGGCCGCGAGCCAGTTGTTGCGTGAATTGGTAGATGCCACCGGGTTCCCAATCACTTCGACCCTGATGGGCCTGGGCGCTTATCCTGCGTCTGGCAAGAACTGGATGGGGATGCTGGGTATGCATGGTCTCTACGAGGCCAACATGGCGATGCACGATTGCGATCTTTTGATCAACGTTGGCGCGCGCTTTGACGACCGCATCACCGGTGTTCTGGAAAAATTCAGCCCCAACTCGACCAAGGTTCATATCGACATTGACCCCAGCTCGATCAACAAGATCATTCGCGTCGACATCCCGATTGTTGGCGATGTTGGGCATGTGCTCGAAGACACCCTGAAAGTTTGGAAATCGCGCGGGCGCAAAACCAATGCCGCTGCAGTTGCTGAATGGCAGAGTCAGGTGAATGAGTGGCGCAAGGTCAACTGCCTTGCCTATACGCAGGAAGGCAAAACAATCAAACCTCAGCACGCGCTTACGCGGCTCGAGGCACTGACCAAAGATCACGACCGCTACATTACGACCGAAGTCGGCCAGCACCAAATGTGGGCGGCACAATATCTCAAATTCGAAGACCCCAATCGGTGGATGACTTCTGGCGGTTTGGGAACGATGGGTTATGGCTTCCCAGCGTCGATCGGAGCGCAGATGGCGCACCCCGATGCCTTGGTGATCAACGTTGCAGGCGAAGCGTCTTGGCTGATGAACATGCAGGAAATGGGCACCGCCGTTCAGTACCGTCTGCCGGTAAAACAGTTCATTCTGAATAACGAACGCCTCGGCATGGTCCGCCAGTGGCAGGAACTGCTGCATGGTGAACGGTATTCGCAGAGCTGGTCCGAAGCCCTGCCTGATTTCGTGAAACTCGCCGAAGCCTTCGGGGCCAAGGGTATTATCTGTTCGGATCCTGCTGATCTGGATGACGCGATCATGGAAATGATCAACCACGATGGTCCGGTGATTTTTGATTGTCTGGTCGAAAAGCACGAAAACTGCTTTCCAATGATCCCATCGGGCAAAGCGCACAATGACATGCTGCTCGGCGAAGCCGACACGCAAGGTGTGATCGATGCTAAGGGCTCGGTGCTGGTCTGATCCAGCTCCGACGTTTCAAACAGAATTCGGTTCGGCCTCGCGCGGTCGAACCAACGACTTGAGGAAAGGGACGTAAATGTCTGCCCTACATATCAAAAAAGGCTCCACCCGCCACTCTGCCTACAACCTACGGCCGACGTTCTCGGATGTATCCGAGCGTCACACCATCGCGTTGCTGGTCGAGAACGAACCGGGTGTTCTGGCCCGCGTCATTGGCCTGTTTTCCGGACGTGGCTACAACATCGAAAGCCTGACCGTCGCTGAAGTGGATCACACTGGCCACCTAAGCCGCATCACCATCGTCACAACAGGAACACCGCAAGTTATCGAGCAGATCAAAGCTCAACTTGGCCGGATCGTTCCCGTTCACGAGGTACACGACCTGACGGTCGAAGGCCCCTCGGTCGAACGCGAACTCGCCATGCTCAAGGTTGTTGCCTCGGGCGACAAGCGTGTCGAAGCTTTGCGGTTGGCTGACATTTTCCGGGCCAACGTTGTAGACAGCACATTGCATTCCTTTGTGTTTGAAATCACAGGCGCCCCCGACAAAATCGACGCATTTGCCGACCTGATGCGCCCGCTGGGTCTGAGCGAAGTGGCCCGGACCGGCGTCGCAGCTCTACTGCGCGGCGAATAACTGATCCTGTCAGAGGCAGAATATCGCCTCTGACACCCCCTACTCTGTACCTAGCTGGGCCGTAGCCCAAGAAGAATTCACGGCACTTCTACAAAAGAACTGCAGCAGTTTGCTTGAACTCACCGCCTTAGAGCTTTAGGGTTCGCTTCGTATTATCGACCCTCTTCGGAACCGGTTGATACTCGCGTTTGGTCTTTGGTCACATCGAGGGGCACTCACTCCTCTG
Organism: Phaeobacter sp. NW0010-22; assembly: GCF_040365955.1. NCBI lineage: Bacteria > Pseudomonadati > Pseudomonadota > Alphaproteobacteria > Rhodobacterales > Roseobacteraceae > Phaeobacter > Phaeobacter sp. NW0010-22. The sequence goes on along the minus strand of NZ_BAABWT010000001.1, from coordinate 781,464 downwards.
AACGATGTTGTTTTCTCCTTACCAAATCTCACAGTGCCGGGGCACCGATGAAGAAACCAACACGCTCCCCTGCGGAGTTGCGCAATATGTTTGGGGAAAACCTACGCATACTGTCTCGACCTCATGCATCGATCTCTGAGTTGTCGCGACAACTTGGCATCAACCGCACCCAATTCAATCGCTACCTTTCTGGCGAAAGTTTTCCCAGACCGGATGTCCTTGACCGAATATGCAACTTTTTCGAAGTTGATGCGCGTATTCTTCTGGAAAAGGTTAGTACCATTGGCTCAACCCAAGATCTGTTAACCGGCCCGGAACTCACAGACTTTTTCCAATCTGGGGTGTCAGAGCTGGACGAAACGGCCTTTCCCAGTGGATTCTACAGGTTCTCACGCGCCAGCTTTGTGGATCCAGACCGCTTTGTAGTAGGATTGGTTTATGTTTACCGCGAGGGGCAATATACCTTTGTGCGCGGGTACGAAGCCAAAGAAGCAATGCGCGCGCAAGGTCAACGCGCCGACGCCAGTTCGCGAGAGTTTCGCGGCTATGTCACATGGCAAGAAGCCGGCATTTCACTTGTTATTTCTCGTAAAAACGCAATGACAGGAAGCTTCAACTTTCTCAGTCGCGTGGCCTCACTTGAAAACAACTTTTGGGTTGGATACGTGACACGAACCGTTTCGGAGAATGTCGCTACGCCACGGGTTGCGCGTCTGGTTTATGAACACCTAGGCGCGACCCCATCCCTTGTGTTCCCTGCCGCACGGGCTTGTGGCTTGCTTCCTGAAGCAGACCTCCCACCATTTCACCGGACTTTGCTCCGCCCTCAAGCCCCTATGGTTTAGACTAGAAAAATCTGCAACGACATGTCGTAACTCGTTCACGCAGGTCGCTCCCAGAGAGGCGATCATATCAGGATCATGGCATCGCTTTCCAAGCTCTAGGAGGACGCCATGACCACAGCCCATACGACGTTAAACGACGTTCGCCAACCAATTGATCGCGCCAACGGCCTGCCAAATGCGCACTATACGGACCCAAATACCTTTGCCGAAGAAAATCAGGCCCTGCTGATTGACGGATGGGCCGGTTTGGCTGTGACCGCTGATGTCCCCGAAATCGGGGATGCTGTCCCGCTGACATTTCTTGGCATTCCACTGCTTTTGATCCGGGACAAATCAGATCAAGTTCGTGTTTATCAGAATATTTGTCGCCACCGAGGTATGATCCTAGTGGACGCCCCGCGAAAGATCGAAGGCGTCATTCGCTGCCCCTACCACAGTTGGTGTTACTCGACCGAAGGTCGACTTGTCACCACGCCCCATGTCGGGGGACCCGGCCAGAACAAACACGACAGCATTGAAAGAAATGATCTTGGGTTGATTGAAGTTCGCAGCCATATCTGGCGCGAAGTCGTGTGGATCAATATTTCAGGCACAGCTCCCAGTTTTGAAGAAGCCCAAGCTCCGTTGTTGGAAAGATGGGCGGAATTCGAAAAGCCGCTGTATCATGGCGGCGCAGACAGCGCATTTGAGCTGACGGTAAACTGCAACTGGAAACTGGCCGTCGAAAACTACTGTGAAAGTTACCACCTGCCTTGGGTTCATCCTGGTCTAAACAGCTATTCGCGCTTAGAAGATCACTATCATATTGAAGAACCAAGCGCGTACTCAGGTCAGGGCACCTATGTGTATCGTCAATTGACCGGCGAAAATGGTGCAGTATTCTCCGATTTTGAGGGGCTCGATCCGAAATGGGATACAGCTGCCGAATACATTGCAGCCTTTCCAAATGTGTTGCTCGGCGCTCAGCGTGATCACGCGTTTGCAATTATCCTTGTCCCCGAAGCCGTTGATCGCACAACGGAAAAAGTTCACTTGTTCTACGCCTCTCCTGAAACAGACGGCGCATTGCGTGCGGCCAACACCGAACAATGGAAGGGTGTGTTCGAAGAGGACATTTTCGTTGTCGAAGGTATGCAAAGTGGACGCGCAGCCCCCGGCTTTGATGGCGGTCGCTTTTCCCCAGCAATGGATGGCCCCACCCATTTGTTCCATGATTGGGTTGCAGGTCGCCTAGATACGCATCGCACCAAACTCGCTGCGGAATGAGTACGCTAGAGACTGACCTTCTCAAGGCACATGAAAAGGGCGACCAGATCTCTCTGGTTGCCCTCTACCGCCAAGCAGCGGAACAAACAGCTGATCCAACTGCACGTGCGTTTTTCCTAACGCATGCCTACGTTTTTGCTTTGGAATCTGGACTGGCGGCTGCGCAGGATATCCACCTGCAATTGGTCGCATTGGGCTGTGACGAGATGAAAGACGAATGACCCAAGGCCACGCCGGCGCTTGGTCATTCAGTCTGCGGTTCAGCCTTGGTAATCTCGCGATACAGGTGCCAGCTTGTATGCCCGAACCAAGGTAAGACAATAAACAAGCCTAAAAACATCGGGATCATGGAAACAAACGTGATCACAGCAATGCACCCAGCCCAGAACAACATGATCACCGGATTCACGGTGACATAAGCGTAACTTGATATCATTGCGGTTACGAAATCCAACTCCCGGTCCAACAACATTGGGATGGATAGAACTGTTATGGCAAACAGCAAGAACGCAAAAAATGCGCCAACCACAGTCCCGACAGCCAGCATCATTATGCCATTCATCGTTAAAAAAACATCAAGCGAGGACGAGACATTCGTCATCGTTGACAAGCCGAGAAACAGTGCAAAAATCATGTGGCCAAGGAAGAACCAGAACAAAAAAACCACGACAATAATTGCACATATCGAGGGCAATTGCCTGCGGCTCTGATGGATCACAACACCAAAAATCGCGGCCAAATCCAAGGGCTCCCCCAGCTCCAGTCGATGAGACGTCTCATAAAGACCAACCGCCGCAAAGGGACCGATCAAAGGAAAACCAATCGCCGCGAGCACCAACCAAAAAGTGGTTCCGGTTTCAAAGGTGATCCATGCCATTAGCCAGCCGCCAATCACATAAATCGCGGCAAACAGAAATCCGATCAACGGGGCCTGTTTTAGATCATTCCATCCTTTTTTCAGCGCTGTGCGCAACATCGCAGACGTGACCGGCCCCATCGAAGGAACGCCAAACGGCTTTTCCATGCTTTTCCTATCTCCCTAAATCTGTACCCGTTATGCGGGCCTTCTTTTCTGTGGCCACTCTGTCGCGGCATGATACGCCGCCCCAAGTTTCAGCAGGGCGGCATCACTGCCACGTCGCCCAATAATCTGGATCCCCATTGGCAATCCTTGCGCACCAAAACCGGCAGGTGCCGCCAAACATGGCAACCCAAGCAGCCCAGCAGGCACAACGGTTTGCATCCAGCGGTGATAGGTGTCCATTTCTTGACCCGCGATAGATTTTGGATACGCCAAATTAACATCAAATGGCCAAACCTGCGCAGCAGGTAAGATCAGCGCATCATAATCTTCGTACAAAATCGACGCTGTTTTGTACCATTCAGACCGAACAACACTTGCACGATGGACATCCATGGCCGACATCGCCAACCCTCTGTCCAGCTCCCAAATCGCGGTGTCTTTAAGGTGCTCTCGCTGATCAGCGAGCGGCCCCAATCCCGCAGCCACTGCCCAAGAGCGCAGCGTGATCCAACTGTCCCAAATTCGCTCAGCCGCAAAGGGGCGCGCGACAGCCTCAACCTGACACCCAAGCGTTTCAAACACCCGCAAACTGCTCTCACACAGCTCTAGAATGCCGTCTTCCATTGGGAACGCTCCGCCCCAATCCCCAAGCCAGCCGATTTTCAGATCCTTTGTTGCTCCGGGCGTAACCGGAGAGACAGGCGCTGACACAGCGGAATGAGGCTGGCGCGGATCTTGAGCCGAGATCACATCAAGCAACAGCCCCAAGTCCTGTGGCGTGCGCGCCATCGGACCCAGCGTTGACAGTTGATGCAGAAAAGTATCGCCATTTGGTTCAGACGGGACACGCCCCCACGTTGGTCGAAACCCATACACATTGTTCCACGCCGCCGGATTGCGCAGCGATCCCATCATGTCAGACCCGTCAGCTAACGCGACCATACCCGTAGCCAAAGCAACCGCCGCCCCGCCCGATGATCCCCCACAGCTAAACCGCGCATCATAGGCATTCCGCGTCGCCCCATAGACAGGATTGAACGTGTGCGATCCCAGACCGAATTCAGGTGTGTTTGTCTTGCCAATCAAGATCGCCCCAGCCGCGCGCATCCGCGCCGCGATCATATCATCTTGGGCAGGAACGAAATCTTTGTACAACGGCGAACCTTGCGTTGATACGATCCCTTTGACGTTCACCAGATCTTTTACAGCAATGGGCAACCCATGCAGGGGGCCCCGGTGCGGATTGGCATCTGCCGCACGCGCCTCGGCCATCAAATCATCACTGTCCCGCAACCCGACGATTGCATTCACATCGCCGTTTACCTTGGCAATTCGATCTAGCGTGGCGCTCATGACTTCGACTGCGCTTGTCCGCCCGGTAGACAGGTCGCCTAGAATTTGCGCGGCAGTGGCTTGAGTAAGGTCCATGAAGAGAGATCCGCCTATGGTGGTTTTCTTCAGCCTAGCGGGGCCATTGTTCGTTTTAAACCCACTGTTTCAATACATGTTTAGGCCGCACACAGTTTCCTGTGCGCGGCCCCAATTCTGCTTACCAAAAAAGCGGTAGGGTTACCCTTCGCCCTGCGCCTCGGCGCGGCTTTTTCCAGCCACATCCAACGCCAGCGTTGCCGCCATGAACCCGTCCAGATCGCCGTCCAGTACACCCTTGGTGTCGGACGTCTCGTGGCTGGTGCGCAGGTCCTTCACCATCTGATAGGGCTGCAAGACATACGACCGGATCTGATTGCCCCATCCAGCGTCGCCCTTGCTTTCATGGGCTTCGTTGATCGCTGCATTTCGACGGTCAAGTTCCATCTGGTACAAGCGCGATTTCAACGCCTTCATCGCAATGTCGCGGTTCTGGTGTTGGGATTTTTCAGAGCTTGTTACCACAATCCCTGTGGGATGGTGCGTAATCCGCACCGCTGAGTCAGTTGTGTTCACGTGCTGACCACCGGCACCAGACGAACGATAGGTGTCGATGCGAATATCTGCGGGGTTCACGTCAATTTCGATATTGTCGTCCACAACGGGATAGACCCAGACCGAGCTAAACGACGTATGCCGCTTGGCCGCTGAATCAAAAGGTGAAATCCGCACAAGACGGTGCACACCAGATTCGGATTTAAGCCATCCATAAGCGTTGTGACCCGTGATCTTGTATGCTGCCGATTTGATCCCGGCTTCTTCGCCCGCGCTCTCGGATTGCAGCTCGACCTTGTATCCCTTTTTCTCGGCCCAACGCACATACATACGCGCCAGCATCGACGCCCAGTCACAGCTTTCTGTGCCTCCCGCGCCCGAGTTGATTTCAAGGAAAGTGTCGTTGCTATCGGCTTCGCCGTCTAGCAAGGCCTCAAGCTCTTTTTCAGCCGCCTTTTCACCCAGCGCTTTCAGCGCCTCTTCGGCGTCTGTGACAACTTCGGCGTCGTCTTCCATCTCGCCAAGTTCAATAAGTTCAAGATTGTCGTTGAGATCGGTCTTGATCGACTCGTACGTTTCCATTGCGTCCACCAACATCTGGCGTTCACGCATCAGTTTCTGAGCCGCAGTTGGGTCATCCCACAAATTGGGATCCTCAACACGGGCATTGAATTCTTCCAGTCGGTGCGGCGCAGTTTCCCGGTCCATCCGCTGAGCCAACAGCTCTAACGACTTCTCAATCTCGGCCACAAAGTTCTGTGTCTCGGCGCGCATGCTGCGATCCCAACTATCTCAATCTGGCTTGCCTGATACCAAGACCGGCTGCCCTCTACAAGGCAACCGGCGTGCTTATCGTACCTAACACAACCAGTTAGAGGGCGCTGGAGCAAAATAGATCAGTATAGCCCGCCTGAACTGACCGTACCAAAGTTGGCTTTTGGCCCCACTGTAGTCTTCTGACCTGTGGATGTTGTGACTTGGTGCCCGGCTTGCTGTGCTTCTTCGAACAGAGGCAAATCGGATCCCATGGCAAAGCCACCATCATAGGTACGACCGAAAATAGGCTCTTCGCCATCGCGGAAATACTCAGCGACCACATGCGCACCACTCGCGTTGTCAGGCAATCGACCACCGGTAAAACGGTCAATTTTGATGAAGTGCCCACCAGGGGGAACATCAAACGGTCCACCGCCATATTTTTCAGTGGCTTTGGTCATAAAGCTCTGGAAAACGGGGCCACACATGCCACCGCCAGACGCACCACGTCCAAGAGGACGCGGGCGATCATACCCGATATAACAGCCAGCCACGATGTTCGAAGTGAACCCGACGAACCATACATCGCGGGCTTCGTTGGTGGTTCCTGTTTTACCTGCCGTTGGAACGGGCAGCTTTACAGTTCGGCTCGCGGTGCCCCGCTCAACCACACCCCGCATCATCGAAGTCAGCTGATAGGCGGTCACCGCATCCATGACCTGCTCACGATTGGTCAAGATCCGTGGGGAAGCATCTGGCGCAATTGCCGAAGACGTACAATCCACACAATCGCGATCGTCGTGACGGTAGATCGTTTTCCCGTACCGATCCTGAATACGGTCAACCAATGTTGGTTCGACACGTTCGCCGCCGTTGGCAAACATCGCATAGGCGGCAACCATCTTGAACAATGTTGTTTCTTCGGACCCCAGCGCGTTGGCCAGATATGGGCCCATGTGATCATATACCCCGAAACGTTCGGCGTATCCCGCAACAACAGGCATCGAAACCTCTTGCGCCAAACGAATGGTCATCAGGTTTCTGGACCGTTCGATTCCAGTCCGCAAAGGTGTCGGGCCATAGAATTTGCGAGACGCGTTTTTCGGACGCCACAAACCTTGCGGTGTGTTTACCTCGATCGGCGCATCAACAACGATTGTTGCCGGGCTGTATCCACTGTCCAAAGCCGCAGCATACACAAACGGTTTAAACGATGATCCAGGTTGGCGTTGTGCCTGCGTCGCACGGTTGAAAACCGTATCCTGATAAGAAAACCCACCCTGCATCGCCAGAACACGGCCAGAGTTCACGTCCATCGCCATGAACCCGCCCTGCACTTCGGGAACCTGCCGCAAGGACCACTGCCCGGTATCTTCGACGGCCCGGACTAGAACTACATCCCCAATCTTGAAGTTTTCTTGGAAGTTTCCCTTCATCCATTTGATGTCAGATCGCGGTACAACACCATCTGCTTCGGCATTTTCCACGCCAACCCGCAGGCTCTTGTCCGCAATGGACAGAACAACCGCTGGCAGCCACTTTCCACCAAGCGTGACATCGCGCGATACATCTGCATTGCGCAGAGCCTCGCGCCATTTGACCTCGTCCCCCAACACTTCGGCAGGGAGTGTTTCACCCGTTCCACGCCACTTGCCACGAGACCGGTCATATTTCTGCAACGCAACACGCAGAGACTTGGCTGCTTCCACTTGCATCTCTTCGTCGATGCTGGCGCGCACGGTAAAGCCACCAGTGAAAAACTCACCTTCACCAAAATCTTCACTCAGCTGGCGGCGGATTTCGTCAGTGAAATAGTCACGCGGTGGCAAAGCCGTCCGAAAACTCTGGAAATCGCCATTCTGAACGGATCGTAGCGGTTGGCTCACTTCATCTTCATACTCAGCCGTTGAGATATAGCCGTTTTCCATCATCTCCTTCAGCACGAAATCGCGTCGCGACAAAAGCCGCTCTTTGCGTCTGACAGGGTGATAATCTGAAGGCGCCTTGGGCAACGACGCGAGGAATGCGGCCTCGTGTGGTTCCAGTTCGCTCAATGTTTTGTTGAAATACGTCTGAGCTGCAGCAGTCACCCCATACGAGTTCTGGCCTAGAAAGATCTCGTTCATATAGAGTTCAAGGATCTGTTCTTTGTTTAGCGTCTCTTCCAGACGGGCGGCCAGTATGATCTCTTTGATCTTGCGTTCGGCCTTGCGATCCCCCGACAGCAAAAAGTTTTTCATCACCTGCTGCGTGATCGTCGAAGCCCCGCGCACGTTTTGCCCCCGCGAACGCACCGCTTCGAACCCGGCGGCGGCGATGCCGCGCATATCATAGCCTTTGTGCGTATAGAAATTCTTGTCTTCGGCAGAGATGAAGGCCTGCTTTACCAAATCCGGAATTTCATCCGCTGGCGTAAAGAGCCGGCGTTCCTTGGCGAATTCATCAATCAAATTCCCCTCGCCGGAATATATTCGGCTGATCGTCGGCGGCTTATACTGGGCCAAGGATTCGTGGCTGGGCAGGTCGCGCCCATACATCCAAAAGACGCCACCAAGTGTCAGCGCGACCATGAAAATACCCAAGGTCACGAGGCTGAAAATTGCCCCAAAGAAGGAGAGGATGAACCGGATCACGTTGCTGCCTTTTTTCCGCGGTGCCGTCTATATAGGCATCCAACCCGCAAGGGTCAAAATGTCAGGTGGCGAATGCGCGCTCAAATCGCACAATTCTTCCACTACGTGACGTGATTTTTGCGCTTGTTGCCTACTCAGGATGGTTTAACCCTCGACAGAACGCGCACTATTGTCGGATCAAAGATTTCTGCTCCAGATCCGTTCGACGCCAGTTCTGCAACCCATTCCGAATGCCCTGCGCCATGCTTGCCCGCCAATTGGGGTTTTGAAGGTTCTTCAAATCGCGCGGGCTGGACATAAATCCAATCTCGATCAACACCGATGGAATGTCTGCGGCTTTCAGCACTGAAAACGCAGCAGATCTTAGGGGCCGGCGGTTCATCGGCCCTCCTTGTTGTGTCATCCCATCCACCAAAGCCTGTGCCAAGCTATAGGTGCGTGGCTGCGTTTCCTGACGCGCCAGATCCAACAAGATATCGGTGACCTGATCATCCGCCTTGCTCAGATCCACACCGGACAACAAATCACTACGGTCATGGCGCTCCGCCAACTTGGCGCTCGCAATATCAGACGCCTCATCTGACAACACATGAACCGTTGCACCATGCGCCAATCCTTCGGCCAGTGAATCCGCATGAAGAGAGAGAAAGACATCAGCACCTGCTTGATGTGCCAATGAAATGCGGCGTTCAAGCGATACAAAATAATCGGTATCCCGAGTCAAAATAACTTCGAACCCTTCCGACCTGAGCAACAGCTCGCGCAACTCGCGCGCAAAGGCGAGCATGAGGTGCTTTTCATCGATGTCCCCTGCTTCGGCACCGGGGTCAATCCCACCGTGGCCCGGGTCCAAGACAACCCTGAGCGGCGCATCAGGCTTCTTGGGTTCTAACTTCGCGATATCTTCAGGAACTGGCAAATCCCAACGCGGATCATTTGGGGGCCCTGCCTGCGACTCAAAAACCTTTTGACTGACAGGCTTGAGCTGCACCAAAAGACGTGCGCCGCCAGTTACATCGTCAACCGATAGCTCGGCCTGCTCTACTGCCATTGGTCCAGCCAAATCCAGTACCAAGCGGGACCATCCCGGCACATAAGTCCCAAATTGCGCCTGCTCAATAGCCTTAGTTTGCACCAAATCACTGGATTTCAACCCAGTCCAGTCAACCTCTTGAAAGTCGAGAACCAAGCGCGGCGGACCAGCCAAAGTGAACAACCTGAAAGGCACCCCTTGGCTCAGCGACAGATTAATCTGCACCTTATCAGCACGCGCATCGGTGATCTGACTTTGCGTCGGATCAATACGAGCCAATCCGCTGAATTCCTGCGCCCAAGCCGGGACCGACAGGACACATCCCACCAACAATGCCGAAAGAAATCTGTTCATGAACCCTTGGCCCTTGTCATTTTCAAACGTTTTAACGCCTGCGTATCCCTTTGGAAACGTCCTAGTCGCGCGCCGCCATAAAGGCTGCAAGCCGGACCAAACCTTCTTCGATATCTTCGGTCGCGCGCGCATAAGAAAAGCGCAACGTCCCTGCCCCGCGCACGGCGTCAAAATCTAACCCCGGTGTCACCGCAACACCCGCTTTCTCCAATATCTCAGCAGCAAACGCCCGGCTGTCATTGGTCAGGTCAGTCACATCTGCATAAATGTAAAACGCGCCATCAGGGGGGGCTATTTTTGTGAACCCTGCTTTTGGCAACCCTTCAAGCATCAAGGCCCGGTTCGTTTTATAGACGTCCAGATTGCCCTGCAGCTCCTCTTCACACTCCATCGCAGCCAAAGCCGCAACCTGACTCGCGTGAGGGGCGCAGATGAACATGTTCTGCGCGATGCGTTCGATCACTCGGACGTGGTCTTCGGGAACCACCATCCAGCCCACTCGCCACCCGGTCATCGAGAAATATTTGGAAAACGAGTTGATGACATAACATTCATCCGTCAATTCCAGCGCGGTTACGGCTTTGGCCTCGTATTCAATGCCATGATAAATTTCATCACTGATAAAGGCTGCATTCTGCGCCTGTGTTGCATCAATCAGCGCACCCATCGCCTTGTGATCCAGCATGGTCCCGGTCGGGTTCGCAGGCGAGGCAACCATCAAACCAGCTAAATCTAGATTGGCAAAATCAGCCGGCACGGGCTGCAACCGGTTCTCGGGCGCTGTTTGTATGTCCACGGGAACCAGATCAAGCGCGCTCAGAATCTGGCGATACGACGGATACCCCGGAGCGCCAATGCCCACACGATCCCCCGTATCGAACAAAGAGGTAAACGCCAGCAAAAATCCGCCGCTTGATCCGGGCGTTACAACCACCCGATCTGGGCTCAGATCAACGTTATACCACTCGCCGTACAGTCGTGCGATCCGTTGGCGTAATTCTGGTAAACCCAGCGCCACGGTATAGCCGAGTGAATCTTGCTGCAAAGACCGCGTCAGAGCATCAACTGCCCCCTTGGGGGCACCGGTCCCGGGTTGCCCAACCTCCATATGAATAATCCGGCGACCGCCCTCTTCGGCGCGGCGAGCAGCCTCCATCACATCCATCACAATAAAGGGATCAACTTTTGAGCGGGTTGAGTTTCGCATGTGCTTCTCCCATGTTGCGGCCATGACTTTTGAACGCGTATCCCGACTGGCGTCAATCCCAGCATTTTGTTTGGCCGCAGTCCTGTTTCTTGTTTCAGCAACACCCTCTGTTGCGATCCAATTGTTGCGCGACCCAGATATTGAATATGGTCTGAAAGAACTGGCCTTTCCAGTGTTGCGCGCCGCCGGCCTCAGCCCCAATCGGGTCAAGGTTTTGGTCGTGAACGACAGCAGCCTCAACGCCTTTGTCGTTGATCACAATACGATTTTTCTGAACTATGGCTTGATCGTAAAAGTCAAACGCGCCGATGTGATTCAGGCGGTGATCGCGCATGAAGCGGCCCATATCGCAAATGGCCACCTCGCGCGACGCATCGGTAATTTGGAAAATGCCAGGAACCTGTCAAGCTTGGGCATTGCCCTCGCTCTATTGGCCGCAGCCGCTGGCGGCGGCGACGCAGCTGCAGGAATCGCTGCGGGTACGCAAAGTTCGGCAATCCGCGGTTTTCTAAGTCATACCCGCGCCGAAGAAGCCGCCGCAGACCGGTCGGCGGCCAGCTATATGCGCCTGTCTGACATTTCGCCACAGGGCTTGGTTGATTTGCACCGCACCTTTGCCGGGCAAGAGTTGCTGAGCGTCGGGCGCCAAGATCCCTACATGCAATCCCATCCGCTAACCCGAGATCGGATACGTGCAGCAGAAAACTATGTCGCGTCCTATACGAGCCAAGCCAAACCCAATGCCAATGCCAATGCGGAATATTGGTTTAACAGGGTCAAAGGCAAAATCACTGCTTTCACCCGCTCCCCTAAGTGGACACAAAGCTCTGTTAAACATGAAAAAAGTCGAGATGTAGCGCTGATGCGCCAAGCCATCGCGTACCACAGGCTAAACAATTATTCCCAAGCACTCAGCTCCGTCAACGCGGCGTTGGAGATACGCCCCGAAGATCCCTATTACTACGAACTCAAAGGACAAATTCTGGTAGAAAACCGGAAATGGGATGCATCTGTTCGCGCTTATGAAACGGCTGTAGAGCTTGCCCCGCGCGAGCCTTTGGTTCTTGCGGGGCTCGGACGCGCCCTGCTTCACGCCGGCAAGCCAAAAGAAGCCCTGGCACAACTGCAAAAAGCACGCGCAAGAGATTACCGCGATATTCGCATGCTGCGCGATCTTGCGATGGCTTATTCGAAAACTGGAAACAACGGCATGGCCTCGGTGGTGACCGCTGAACGCTACGCTTTACAAGGCCGCATGGCAGACGCAGGCATTCACGCCAAACGTGCCATCGGAACCCTCCCTACCGGATCAACCGGTTGGCAACGGGCACAGGATGTGCTCATTGCTTCTGAACGTGCTGAAAGAAGGAAACGATAATGCTCCGTTTTGCCGCCCCGGCCCTTACGGCCCTGACCCTCATATCTGGCCCGGTTCAGGCGTTGGATCTCAGCGCGATGAGTGCTGACGAACGCGACGCCTTTGGCGTACAGGTCCGCGAATACTTGCTGGAAAACCCTCAGGTCATCCTCGAAGCAATCAACTTGCTAGAGCAACAGCAAGCTGCTGCAGAATCTCAGGCCGATCTGCAACTGGTTCAAAACAATGCAGATGAGCTGTTCAACGATGGCTACAGTTGGGTTGGAGGCAATCCAGAGGGCGACATCACACTGGTCGAATTCATGGACTACCGTTGTGGATACTGCCGCCGTGCTGTCCCTGAGGTCGCTAAACTGCTTCAAGCGGATGGCAACATCCGTCTGGTGATCAAAGAGCTACCAATCTTGGGCGAAGCTTCCGTCATTTCATCCCGCTTTGCGGTCGCCGCCAAACAGGTTGGTGGCGATGAGGCTTACAAACAAGTGCACGACGCCTTGCTCGAGTTTGGCGGCGACGCGACCGAAGTCACATTGCGCCGCCTGTCAGATGGCCTTGGGTTGGAAACGGATGCGATCTTTGAATCCATGAATAGTGACGCGGTCACCGAAGAAATCGCCCGCACGAGAGAACTCGCCCAAAAACTCAACATCTCGGGCACACCAACCTTTGTGTTGGGCACCGAATTGCTGCGAGGGTTCTTGCCTGCAGATCAGATGCAACAGATTGCGGCACAGGTTCGCGACCAAAGCTAAAGTCGCTCAAAAAAGATGAAAAAAGGCCGCCAAGCAATTGCTATAGCGGTCTTTTTACTATTCTGCCGCGTCTTGCAGGGCGTCCAACTCGGCCGCTTTACGCTCCACCTGTTCGACGATGTGATCCACCATTTGATCATTGTTCAGCTTGTGGCTTTGCGCGCCAGCCAAATAAACCATCCCCGACCCAGCACCACCACCGGTAAAGCCAACATCCGTCATGAGCGCCTCACCCGGGCCATTCACCACGCATCCGATAATACTCAGGCTCATCGGCGTTTTGATATGCTCAAGGCGCTTCTCAAGCGCCTCAACGGTTTTGATCACATCAAACCCTTGCCGCGCACAAGATGGGCAAGAAATGATGTTCACGCCCCGATGCCTCAGCCCTAGTGACTTGAGGATTTCATAGCCGACTTTGACTTCTTCAACCGGGTCAGCGGACAGAGACACCCGAATGGTATCCCCGATCCCCATCCACAGCAGATTTCCCAAACCGATCGCGGATTTGATGGTGCCACTCACCAATCCACCTGCCTCGGTGATGCCCAAATGAATGGGGGCGTCTGTCGCTTCGGCCAACCCCTGATAGGCAGCGGCGGACATAAACACATCGGATGCTTTGACCGAAATCTTGAAGTTGTGGAAATCGTTATCTTGCAGGATCCGGATATGCTCCAACCCGCTTTCGACCATCGCATCAGGACAAGGCTCGCCGTATTTATCCAACAGGTGCTTTTCCAGGCTGCCCGCGTTTACACCAATACGGATTGAACAATTGTGATCTTTGGCGGCCTTGATGACGTCCTTGACCCGTTTCTCATCCCCAATATTACCCGGGTTAATCCGCAAACAGGCAGCGCCAGCCTCAGCTGCTTCGATACCTCGTTTATAATGGAAATGAATATCCGCCACGATCGGAACCGGGCTTTCAGCAACAATTTCTTTCAGCGCTTGAGAGGACGCAACATCCGGAACCGACACGCGTACAATGTCTGCCCCTGCTTCGGCAGCAGCTTGCACCTGAGCGATTGTCGCAGAAGCGTCCGAGGTCAGTGTGTTCGTCATGGTCTGCACAGAGATCGGTGCATCCCCACCAACAGGGACATTCCCCACCATGATCTGCCGGGATTTGCGACGGTAGATATTCCGCCAAGGGCGCACGTGGTTAAGAGACATGACTAAATCCGCATCTGATCCGTTTTACGGATACATAAGCACCTGACCCCTGCGCCGCAATGGTTCGATTATTCAATCGGGGCGTCCACAGTCACTTGCGCCTCGGCAACCATACGCGCCAGATCCCGATCTTGTTCCAGATCAGCAACTTCGTAACGCTCGCCCACTTCGTCTATTGAAAGCGGTAAGTTCTTGGTCACAACACCGCGGTTTCCAACAGGCCCATAATGTTCACCGCTCATGGCAAAATAGATGGCGCCTGATTCCCCGGCTCTCAGAGTTGGTGGCTCTTCCGTGAGGGGCACTTCGTAATTCTGCCCTGGCTCCATGATCCCTTCGAAAATCACAGACCCATCTGCCGCACTGACCCTTACCCAAGATGGCCGCACCGCAACCATAACAAGGTTTTCGGAAACCTCTTCAACAACCTGCGGTACCGGATCTTCAACCCGTTGATGAGACGCAATTTGAACATCAGGCAGATCAGGCGCGCGGAAACTTCCGCCAGCGCGTGGATCAAGGGTCGAAATCGGCGCATCACGCGCAACCAACACCGGCACATCCAAAGCCTGCGGGCGGTACATCCGGTCCAAAGCCTCTGCGGTTGGTGCGGTCAATCCTGCATTGCTATCGGCCACTTTACCGCGGGTCGCGGCATCCAATGGGTCCAGATCCGAAAGAACAACAGGAGCTTGCTCAACCGGAGCAAACTGGACCTGCTGAACCTGTTTCAGAACAGTCCAACCACCATACCCAATGCCACCAATCAAGGCGACCAAGATCAGGCTGGATCCAATTGCACGTGGTTCTATGTGAGAAAAAACAGATTCGCCGCTTGGGACAAAAGGGGTACTCGGCGACATGAACGGATCCCGCCCCATCGGCCCCTTCGCCGCAACTTCGCCACCGGACTTCTTAACGACAGAGGCCTGCGCCG
Source organism: Phaeobacter sp. NW0010-22 (assembly GCF_040365955.1). NCBI lineage: Bacteria > Pseudomonadati > Pseudomonadota > Alphaproteobacteria > Rhodobacterales > Roseobacteraceae > Phaeobacter > Phaeobacter sp. NW0010-22. The sequence continues at coordinate 766,177 of NZ_BAABWT010000001.1, read as the reverse complement.
ACATACCGTGCGCAACTTCGAATCCGCTTTCCTGACAGAAAATTCCAAAAGCTTCGTCGGGGTCCATACCCAAATACCGCGCATACGAGCGTACGTATCCGGCAATGAATCCGGGTGTGTCAAAGGCAGTTGGATCTGAATTTTCGATCGCGGCGATGTAATTGGCCTTAATGCGAAGCTCTCGTTGAACATCAAGCAGCGACTTTCCTAAAGTCGCCCGCTCGCCGCGCATCATATCGCCGAGACGCATCTCAAAGTCGTCAAACCCCTTGGGTTGTTCGACTTCTACGTCCTTTGATTTGCGCTGAAATCTGCGCCCAATCATGCCTGCTGCCTCATTACTAACCGCTGTAAACCTTCAGCCACGCCCCATAATCGAGTCCCATCACGATTCGTCCGGCGCTTTTTGTTAGAACGATAGTAACACGATTCAAGGGCCTTGCACACTATCCCTAGTGGTCAACCCGCCAGTTCGGCGCGATTCAGCGCACAATGAGACCACAAAGCGTCCATTGCATTGATCAGCTTGTTCATCTCGCCGGGGCCATGAACGGGCGACGGGGTAAAGCGCAAGCGCTCTGTGCCACGCGGAACCGTTGGGAAATTGATCGGCTGCGCGTAGATACCATATTCCTCCAACAACATGTCGCTCAACTTTTTGGTATGCACAGGATTCCCTACCATTACCGGCACGATATGGCTGCCGTGGTCGATCAATGGCAGGCCCATTCCCTTCAAACGCATCTTCAAGACTTTGGCCTGTGCCTGATGCTGTTCGCGCAATTCAGGGTGCCGCTTAAGATAGGCGACAGAAGCAGCCGCACCAGCAGCAACTGCTGGGGGAAGCGATGTCGTAAAGATGAAGCCCGGCGCGTAAGATCTTATAGCATCACACATTTTATCAGATGCAGCTATGTACCCGCCCATGACACCATAGGCTTTGGCCAACGTTCCGTTGATAATGTCCAGACGGTGCATCAAACGATCACGTTCTGCTACGCCAGCGCCACGGGGGCCATACAAGCCGACGGCGTGGACCTCATCAATGTACGTTAGTGCACCGAATTCATCCGCAAGATCGCATAGAGCCTCGATAGGACCAAAGTCACCATCCATCGAATAGATCGATTCAAAGGCGATCAATTTTGGTGCGGCAGGATCGTCAGCTTCGAGCAACTCACGCAGGTGGGCTACATCATTGTGACGGAACACGCGCTTCTGACCGCCGTTGCGGCGTACACCTTCGATCATCGAAGCGTGATTCAGCGCATCAGAGTAGATGATCAATCCAGGGAAAAGTTTAGGCAAAGTGCTCAGAGTCGCGTCATTCGCAATATAGGCCGAGGTAAACAGCAGTGCTGATTCCTTGCCGTGCAGGTCCGCCAATTCCGCCTCAAGCCGCTTGTGATAGACAGTGGTACCCGAAATATTGCGCGTCCCACCCGACCCGGCACCGGCAGAATCCACCGCTTCATGCATGGCCTCCAAGACAACAGGGTGTTGCCCCATGCCCAAATAATCGTTGCCACACCAAACGGTTATGTCCTGCTTGGATCCATCCGGCTTGGTCCAGACAGCGTGCGGAAAATGTCCCTTGTGCCGTTCAATGTTGATAAAGGTCCGGTAACGGCCTTCATCATGTAGCTTCTGAATGGCTGCATCGAGTTGCGAGGTATAATCCACCGGGCTCTCCATTGATCATCCGGAACAGTGCCGGTCTTGCGTGGCGCGCGCCACATTCATACTTGTGAATGAATATATCTCGCGCATCTTTCAATCAACTGCCTACAGTCGGGCCTGATGTCGCAGCTTTGATCTGCATCAAATATACACCGAGTTCTGCCTTCACAAGAGAATCCGCGCCATATCACGTGGCGAAAACGGCGTTTTTCACTCTGACAAAGCACATTCGTTTCATATCGGAGACATTCTACACCTCTGGACAGTGCCACGCGCGCTGATAGGGTCGCCCAAAGTTCCCATGACCAAAGGATCAAACCATGTCACTCGATGACGTTCTTGCCCGCATTGATGCGGATATGCCTGCCGCTACGGATCGGCTACTCGACCTGTTGCGAATCCGCTCAATTTCGACAGACCCGGCGTTCAAAGACGATTGCGACAAAGCTGCTGACTGGCTGGTCGAAGACCTGCAAAGCCTTGGTATCAAAACCGAAAAACGCGTGACACCGGGCCACCCAATGGTTGTCGGCCACATCGATGGCCCAGGACCGCATCTGTTGTTTTATGGACACTACGATGTCCAACCCGTTGATCCGCTGGATCTGTGGGACCGTGACCCGTTTGATCCCGCAATCGAGGATACCGCCAAAGGCCGGGTCATTCGTGGCCGCGGGGCTTCTGATGACAAAGGCCAGTTGATGACCTTTATCGAGGCTTGCCGGGCATGGAAATCTGTTCATGGCGCCCTGCCCTGTAAACTGACCTTCTTTCTGGAAGGCGAAGAAGAATCAGGTTCCCCCTCTTTGGTCCCCTTCATGGAAGAAAACCGGGACGAGCTAAAAAGCGATATCGCACTGATCTGCGACACCGGCATGTTCGAAAGCAAAGTTCCCGCAATCACAACAATGTTGCGTGGCCTTCTTGGCGAAGATTTCACCATCACTGGCCCCACGCGCGACCTTCATTCTGGCATGTACGGCGGCATCGGCATGAACCCTATCCGGGTGCTGAGCAAGATCCTTGCGGGCCTGCATGACGAAACAGGCCACATCACATTGCCCGGGTTTTATGATGGCGTGACAGAGCTCTCCGATGAAATGCGCGCGCAATGGCAGGGGCTGAACTTTGATCACTCCGCGTTTCTGGAAGACGTCGGCCTAAAGGCCCCTGCCGGAGAGCAGGACCGCACGCCCCTGGAACAAATCTGGTCGCGCCCAACCTGCGATGTAAACGGTATTTGGGGCGGCTACACTGGCGATGGCTTCAAAACGGTCTTGCCCAGTCAAGCCAGCGCCAAGGTTTCGTTCCGCCTTGTCGGGGATCAAGACCCAGAGGCAATCCGCGCCAACTTCCGCACCTACCTCGAAGCCAATCTGCCCGAAGGGTTCACTGTCGATTATCGCACCGACAAAGCCTCGGGTGCGTCCCGAATGTCTGTGGAAGACCCCGCCTTTGAAAAGGCCCGCGTGGCTCTCAGCGACGAATGGGGCATCCCAGCCGCTTATGTTGGCTGCGGTGGATCGATTCCAATCGCTGGTTACTTTAAAGAGATCATCGGCACCGATGCCATGCTCGTTGGTTTCGGCAAGGATGACGACCAGATCCACTCTCCTAACGAAAAATACGATCTGGAGAGCTTCCACAAGGGCACACGGTCGTGGGCGCGAATCCTGCACGCCCTAAGCCCCTCTTCCTAAAACGGTGCTGGGGTGAACCGCGCCTAGGCGCGATCTGCCCCGGCAAACCGTTCAGGCAACACATACAGCTCTTCGTAATCCGGACGCTGGAAATGCCACAGCCCGTCTTTACGGGGTTTCCAAGTTTGGTGCATGCGCCTGCGGACATGCGCCAAATCAAACTTGGGTGCAATTGGACGCTGATCAAAAGCCGCAAACGTACTGTCATCGTCGCGCCCTTCGGCAAACCATTTGGGGTTGGTGCGAACCTGCCCGTCGCCTACGTTTTTCTGCTCTTCCACAAACGCATTGCGCCGGTTTGCTGTGTCTACAAACAGATCGTAATCGCAGTACTTCATATGAAAGAGATACAGAAAGTCTGGCATGTTCAGCTTATCGTATTCAGCATAATGCCCGCCCCGGCCCAATTTCGCAGGGCGTGACACGATACAAGGCTTCGCATAATGCAGCGCCACCTGAACGTGCCTGCGCGGCCCCAGAATACCGTCCTCTATGCTGTCCGGCTCTTTGTCGCGCAAATGGACAATCTCGAGCCCCATGGCCGTGTAAACCGTCCGCCCCGGTGCCTCGTCCAACCATGTTCGCAGATTTTTACCCGAATCCGGATCCACTACGACAAATTCATCAACATCACAAACCAGAACATGGCGGTACCACTGTCGCAGGGCGTTCTTGAGATGGTTCTTGGTTCGCCAGTGAAGCATCGTAAACTTGCTGGTCTCGATCGCCGGAACTGGGAAAATGTTGCACCCTTCCGCGATTTCGCGCACCTGCGGTTCATCCCCATGACTGATGATGTACAGATTTTTGCGCCCGAACAGCCCGCCATAATACTGTACAAATCGGCGCAACAGAAATGCGTCATCCCGAACAATCGTCAGAATCGCCGTATTCGCTTCATCCATGCCCAGATGCTCCTGCTCTCGTTTTTCTTTCAGATAGCGGGGTTCGACAGACAACAGCAAGACCAAGCCTGAGCCTTAGGCCCGAAACTTGTCACTCAGCGTTTTTTGGGGAACAGAAAAATGGCGCGGTTGACGGGGCTCGAACCCGCGACCTCCGGCGTGACAGGCCGGCACTCTAACCAGCTGAGCTACAACCGCGCATTTTCCAGTGACACCTAAGTGTCGGCACCCTATCCGGGTCAGATCCCTAACCCCGGGACAGGGAAACAACGTGGCGCGGTTGACGGGGCTCGAACCCGCGACCCCCGGCGTGACAGGCCGGTACTCTAACCATCTGAGCTACAACCGCCCGCTGTTTCGTTCAGCGTGTCTTGCTGACCGTTGGGGTGTACTATTTCCACTCCGCGGCATCGTCAAGCGGCCATTCACACTTTTTTCCAAACAATCGCAAAAACTTGTGGATAGCTTTCCTCAGGCCGCCCGTCCCTGACTCCCAAAAAAACCACAAACTAACTTAAAAGCAACAGCTTACAAGAATATTGGCACCGCAAAATCAGACAGAACCCGCAGATCCAACTTATTTCTTAGGCAAGTCAAACTTCCAGTTCCCCCTCTAGGTCCATCTGTTTTCGGACCGTCAGCCCCAAGCGCCCGCCGGGTCGCGGCAGACCTTGCACACGCTCGGACGATACACGCACCTTCATATCCATAAGAACGCGCCCGGCACCTGCTGCCTTTGAATAAAAAAGGCGCGCAAGGTTCCCCTTACACGCCCTTTCATTGAAAAAGTCAGTGCCTTTGCTGTTACATCTGCTCAGCGTTGCACTTCCGACCCATTTCCATCGCCTTATAGGTCCCGGTCAAGTCTACAACAAAAGCAGCCTCGGTTTCGGGGAAAACAGTCATAGTATACTTTTTGGCCAGATCACTAATAAAGGCTGGGTTATTCGCTAAGATGTAACCGCCGGAATACCCTTCAGTGATATTGCCTTTCATACCAGTCGCTTTCGAAGAATATACGTTACCATCAATGCTGATAATAACTTCTTCCTTCTGGCCTTTTCTAACGCCAGCTTCGTTTTTGGAAAACACACCCAAGTATCCAACCGAATGATCTGCGGTCAGACCCATTTGGACAACGTTCGCTGCTGCATCCACGTTCTCAATCAAACAAGATTTACGTTCGATATCGACATAAACGTTCCAGCCTTCAACTTCACCGTATTTCGTGAACCCATCGCTTCCAGGGGCAATCACACCTTCTGCCATTGCACCCGTTGCCAAACCAACAACAATCGCAGAAACAGACAGCGCAGTTTTAAATTTAATCATCAGATAACTCCCTCTAAGTAGAACAAACAGTTCTACATTATCCTATTACTTGATTCCATGCGAGGTCGAGTTCGCACTCATTTGAATATGTTTCCGTTTCTCTCGATTTCCGCCTAAAGTTATTGTCCGCACATAAATTGAGCGACAATCAGCCGATATCACTCATCAATTGCCTCAAAAATGTGCACCACCTCTTTCCCAACTTGCCCCATTTGCCCCTCAATTTGCCCTCTCAAGGAAGACCGGACGTATTTAGCAATAGCCGCTGGCATGGACGCAAATTCCTGATCTCGCGCGACAACTGTAATCGTTCGTGACATTGCCGCGCCCGGCAACGGGCGTACATTCAGTGGCATTCGTTCCACCAGACCATCAATCAATAAGGTTGGCGTCAAAATGGTGAATCCCATCCCTTCCGCAACGCAAGCTGTCACCATGCTACTTCGATCTGCCTGAATCACGCGGGGAGGCTGTACCCGCAGACGCCGCAAATGTTGGGAGATCCGACGCCCCACATCCGTTGTATCGCCAAACCGAACCAATGGCAGTTGTTGAACCACCTCTTCCAGACTGCGAACCGACCCTTGAAACCCAGCAGGCAGCACCAAAAGAAACGACTCAGTAAACACCGGATGCCGCTCTAACCCGTCTAGGTCATAAAGCGGATTGCTGGTGACAACGATGTCCGCCTGCTTGGTACGAATAAGCGCCTCGTGGTCCCCACTTTGCCCCGCATGCAGAATCATATCCTGCACCCCAAAATCATCCTTCGCCAAGCGAACCAAACCCGGTGAAACCGTGGTGGCAATCGACGCTTGCAACCCAAGGCGCAGACGCGTGATTGGGCGGGGTCCTTGGTGGCGCATATCGCTGCTCAACGTGCCTACAGCGGTCAGGATTTGGGTGGCATGACGGTGCATCAACACCCCCGCCTGTGTTGGGCGCACAGGGCGCACACCCCGATCCAGCAGCTTTACATCATAGGTTTTTTCCAACCCTGCAATATGCTGCGATGCAGCGGATTGCGTCATGCCAAGCAGACGTGCTGCCGCCGTCACTTGACCGGTTTCCACAACAGCAACAAAGACTTCCATGGCCTTTATCAAGTTCGAATTCATCGCGCTGCGCTGTTCCATCATCACCCCATTTGAATTGCTAGCATTAGAAATCCTAATACTCGTAACTGTCAATTGATCGCCCACCCGCCCCTCTGCACAGTACCCGCCAACACAAGGAGGCTGGCCATGACCGAACCCCAACCCAAACGGCGGCGCAAAAAATCAGGCGGGCGCGGCGCACCACGTCCCGGCAGCGATCAGCCTCGCGCGCCCTTCATCCTGCGCAAACTTGGCACCTTCAACATCCTTGGCGAAGAGGGGCTGAGCCTGATCGAGGAAAACGCCGATAAAATCCTTGCCGAAACCGGCATGGATTTCGTCGACGATCCTGAAATCCTGGAAATCTTTGCCAACGCAGGCTGCGATGTTCAGGCCAGCCGCGTACGATTTGCCCCCGGATATTGCCGCAAGACAATTCAGGCAACCGCCCCCAAGCAGTTCATCCAACATGCCCGAAACCCCGCCAATTCGGTGCAACTGGGCGGTGATGCAACCGTGCTCTGCCCGTCATGGGGGCCGCCGTTTGTGCACGATCTGGATCGCGGCCGCCGCTATGCCACCTTTGAGGACTTTGAAACACTGGTGAAACTGCACCACACAATCCCCTGGCTCCACCACTCGGGCGGCGTGGTGTGCGAACCCGTGGACCTGCCAGCAAACAAGCGCCACCTGGATATGCTGTACACCCACATCCGATACTCTGACCGCCCCTTCATGGGCGCCTTTATCGGGGCCGAACGCGCAGGTCACGCGTTGGACATGGCCAGGATCGTCTTTGGTTCGGATTATGTCGCTGAAAACCCGGTGCTTTACTGCGTGTCAAATACCAATGCGCCGTTGGTTATGGATTCCCATATGTCGGGCGCTTTGAAAACATACGCCCGCGCAGGACAGCCGGTGGCCACCGCCCCCTGGGTGCTGGCCGGTGCTATGAGTCCGTGCACCGTAGCAGGCACCATGGCACAGGTTCTGGCCGAGGCTTTGGCCTGCCTGACACTGGTGCAGCTGGTCAAACCCGGCGCACCAGCGCTGATGGGCAGCTTTGCCTCGACCATGTCGATGCAATCGGGCGCGCCGACGTTTGGAACACCCGAAGCCGGTCAAATGGTGCTTGCCGCCGGTCAACTGGCGCGCCGGCTGGGCGTGCCCTTGCACACAGTCGGCACCTTAAGTGCGTCGAAAATCCCCGATGCCCAAAGCCAGCAAGAGGCCACTTGGGGCCTGATGATGTCGATGTTTGCCGGGGCCAACCTGATCAACCACGCCACCGGCTGGTTAGAAGGGGGACTGGTGACCAGTTACGAGAAAACCATGATCGATGCCGATTTATGCGGAAAGATGGCGCGTTTCTTTGACGGCATCGACCTGAGCGAAAATGCACAAGCCATGTCTGCCATTGCGGCCACCGGACCGGGCGCGCATTTCCTAGGGTCCGAACATACCCAAGCCAATTTCATGTCCGCCCTGTTCCGCCCAGAAACGCCGGACAACAACGCCTATGAACATTGGGAGGCCGCAGGATCACTGGATACAGCCCAACGCGCCAATGCGCTGTGGAAGTCCCATCTGGATACCTACGAGGACCCCGGACTGGACCCGGCCATAGATGAAGAGCTGCAAGCCTATATAGCCAAACGCAAAGCGGAAACACCTGACATGGATTACTTCTGATGGGGCGGACAATTATCATTGGTGGTGGCGCGATTGGTCTGTCTCTGGCGTATCACCTGGCCCATCGCGGGGCTGAAGATGTGGTGGTGTTGGAGCGAAACCAGCTGACATCCGGCACATCTTGGCACGCGGCGGGCATAGTTGGCCCGCTGCGCGCCACCCCCAACATGACCAAACTCGCGAGCTATGCCCTCGAGTTGTTCCCAAAGCTCGAGACGGAAACCGGCATGGCCACCGGCTATCGCCAAACCGGGGGCTATTGGCTGGCCCGACGCCCGGAGCGTCTGGATGAATTACATCGGATTTCCGCGTTGGGACGGCATTTTGGGCTTGATGCGCAGGTGATTGACGCTGGCGACGTGAACGTGCCAGGGCTGGATGTGTCTGACCACGCCGGTGCCATGTGGGTTGCACAAGACGCCAACGTAAACCCGGTTGATCTGTGCATGGCCTATGCCCGCGCGGCCCGTTCCAAAGGCGTGGACATCCGCGAAAACATTCGGGTGGAGCGTATTGTTACAGAAGGCGGGACCGCGCGGGGCGTCGCGCTGGCCGATGGGACAATCCTTGAAGCCGAAAGCGTCGCAATCTGTGCCGGAGCGTGGTCAAAACCCTTGGCCCAGGCGGCGGGGTTAGATCTCCCGCTACAGGCTGTGGAACACATGTATGTGGTGACAGAACCCATGCCAGGGCTGCCGAACCCATTTCCGGTGATCCGTGATATGGACACCGGCATTTACATCAAAGGTGACGCTGGGAAACTGGTGATTGGGGGCTTCGAGCCACATGCCAAGATCTGGGATGCGTTTGGCCCCGAGGGGGATCGTCCGTTTCTGGAAATGCCCGAAGATTGGGATCAGTTCATGCCCTTCATGGAAGCGGCGCTGGAATTGATCCCAGCACTAGCAGAAACTGGCATTCAACATTTCATGAACGGGCCAGAGAGTTTCACCAACGATACCCGCCCATTGGTTGGGGCCGCCCCGTTTGTGAATGGGCTATACGTGGCGGCAGGTATGAATTCGGTCGGGATTATGTCATCGGCTGGAATAGGGCGCGTGTTGGCCGATTGGATGGTCGATGGCGTAGCCCCCATGGATTTATGGGAAGTCGATGTCGCCCGCGCCGATCCCCGCACCGCAACGCCAACGCATATGGCAGATCGCATGCAAGAAAGCGTCGCAGATCTGATGGCGATGCACTGGCCTTTCAAACAACCCAAAGCGGGGCGTGGCATAAGATGTTCTGCGCTTCATGGTTCTTGGGAACAGAAGGGCGCGGTTTTTGGCCTGACAGCCGGGTGGGAACGCGCGCTGTGGTATGCGCAGTCCGACACAGAACGTGATCTGCCTTATTCGGTTGGAGAACAGAGTTGGTTCCCCCTCGCCCAGCGCGAAGCCGCGCAAATGAACGACGGTGCGGTTCTGTTGGACCTCTCCCCCTTTGGAAAGTTTGACGTGTCTGGGCCAGACGCCTTGTGTGCAATGAACACTTTGGTCTGCGCCCAGATGGATGTCCCCATTGGGCGCGCTGTCTATACCCCGATGTTGAATGAACGAGGCGGCATTGAAGGTGACCTGACTGTGACCCGATTGGGGAGCCAGCATTTTCGCATCACCTCTGGTGCCGCAACGCGCTGGCGGGATCTGGCGCTGCTGCGCCGCCGCTGCGCGGTCTGGTCTGTCGACTTACAGGATGTCACCGAAACCGAGTGCGTTATTGGCGTCATGGGTGCAGCCGCGCGGAATATCCTGAGCGAAGTCAGTTACGACAACTGGGTCGATTTCCCATTCTCAACGGTACGAGACTTGATGGTCGCCAGTATCCCCTGCCGCGCAACACGAATGAGCTTTGTCGGCGAATTGGGATGGGAATTGAACATTCCCGCCGATCAAGCGCGAACGGTTTTTGATGCGTTGACCCTTCAGGGTGCACAGCCAATGGGCATGTACGCGCTAGAAGCATGTCGGATCGAAAAGGCGTTTCGCCATTGGGGCCATGACCTGGGGCCAGAAATCACCCCCTTGGAAGCGGGCCTTGGGTTCACGATCGACTGGAGCAAGGACTTCAACGGAAAACCCGCTTTAGAAGCCCAGCGCGCCGCTGGTTTATCCCGGCGTCTTTGTCTGTTTCAGGTAGAGGGTGATCCGCTCATCTTGCATGACGAGCCCATTCTCGAAAACGGAACTGTCGTTGGCCTAACCACCTCGGGTGCCAAAGGGGCGCGCACGGGGCTGACGCTTGCGCTTGGAATGATAAACATCTCTCGCGGTGAAAAGCTCTCACACACCTGCAGCAGAACGTTTGAGTTTGACATTGCGGGACAGACCTATCCGGCACGGGTCTTGCCCCGTCCCCCGTATGACCCCAAAGGCGAAAGGATGCGCGGATGACCGACGCTCAGGTTCTAATCATTGGTGGCGGTGCAATGGGCGTATCGCTCATGTATCATCTGACCAAAGCCGGATGGCGTGATGTGGTGTTGGTCGAAAAGAACGACCTGACTCATGGGTCAACCTGGCATGCTGCCGGACTTTGTACACATTTCGCCCATAATCCTACGATTCAGGAACTGCGCGCCCGGTCTGTACGCCTATACCGGGATATCCTGCCAGAAGAGACCGGTCAGAGCTGTGGCTTTCATCGCTCGGGCGCAATGCGTGTAACATCCAACCCTGATCGTATGGATGAGTTTCGCCATGTTGCCGGGCTATCGGACTTTACCGGCTATCCCTTAGAGGTGCTGACCCCCGAGCGTATCGCTGAGTTGCACCCTCTTGCCAAATTGGATGGATTGATCGGTGGGATTTATGAACCCGATGACGGCCATGTGGATCCAACGCTTGCGACCAATGCAATGGCACAAGTCGCGACGCGCAATGGGGCAAAGATCAGCCGATACAATCCAGTCCGTTCCATTCACCGCGAAGATGGCAAATGGATCGTAGAAACAGACAAAGACACCTTTCGGGCCACTCACATTGTCAACGCCGCTGGCACATGGGGGTGGGAGATTGGGCACATGATGGGCTTGAATATCCCTTCTGTCCCGGTGTTGCACCAGTATCTGGTGACCGACACCATTCCCGAAGTCACTGATCGGATCAATGCGGGCCTACCTGAACTGCCCATGATCCGCGACCCCGAGGAAAGCTGGTATGTACGCCAAGAGCGGGACGGTCTAATATTGGGCCCCTACGAGAAAGACGCACAAGTTTGGTCTATCGACGGGGTCCCTCCTGAATTTGGTGCCGATCTGATGCCGCCTGATCTGGATCGGGTTGAACATATTATCGAAGCCGCCATGGATCGGGTGCCTGCCCTGATGAATGGTGGCGTCAAAACCGTGGTAAACGGTCCGATCACCTTTACCCCTGATGCCAACCCCCTGATTGGTCCTGCACATGGGTTGGACAACGCATGGCTTATCACGGGTTCCTCTATGGGTGTGATGGAGGGCGGTGGCTCGGGCTGGTTCTTTGCCCATTGGATGACACATGGCGCGCCCCCTATGGATGCCCTTGCCGTTGATAGCCGACGGTTTGGCACATGGGCGGATCGGGATTATCGCGTAGACAAGGCGATTGAATGCTTTGGCCTGCAGTTCGGAGTGCATTACCCGGGCGAAGAGCGCCCCGCAGGACGTAACAAGCGCCTGTCCCCCCTACACCAACTGATGCTGGATCGCGGGGCCGTCATGGGCGCGGCCTATGGGTGGGAGCGCCCCAATTGGTTCTCAGACAGGCCCGGTGATATCGCCCACGAAAGCTTTCGCCGCCCGAACTGGTTCCCTCGTGTCGCTCTAGAGGTCGAGACGGCCACAACCAAAGCTGCGATTGCCGATCTTTCGGTGTTTTCCAAATTTGACGTGATTGGTCCAGACGCGCGGAGCTTTGTCGAAACACTTGGAGCCAATCGCGCCCCGGCAAACGGGCGCATCGGATTAACCCATGTGTTGACCCCTGCAGGAGGTGTTCTGTCTGAGTTCACAGTAACCATGCTCAGCGATACACACGCCTACCTGACATCCGCAGCCGCTGCGGAACAGATCGATCTGGATCAATTGCTTTCCCATGCAGAGGGTAAGGACGTTTCTGTCATCAACCGATGCGAGGATTTCGCCGTCATTGGTCTGATGGGCCCCCTATCCCGTGATATACTGCGCGCCCATACCGATGCGGACCTGGACAACGGATTTCCTTGGCTCACCGCTCAGACACTTGACGTTGCCGGGCGACCTGTCCGGGCACTGCGCGTTTCGTATCTTGGCGAATTGGGCTGGGAGCTGCACATGGATCGCGTACATGCAGAGCATGTGTTCCTTACCTTAGAGGCCACAGGCAAGCCGAAGGGCATGGGCTACTATGGGGCCTACGCCGCCAACGCGATGCGATTGGAAAAGGGTTATCACGGTTGGGGCAGTGATCTCACCACCGAGCGGAGCCTGCACGAAGCCGGGCTGGGCATGTTTGCCCGCGCCAAGGGTCGTGACTTTGTCGGCCGTGACGCCATGTTGGATCGTGAGGACCGGGACGATCGGTGGAATATGGTCTTACTTGAAATCCACAACAGTGAATTTGACCCGTTCTATGCCCACTCTGTTCTGCAGGACGATCAAGTCGTCGGGATTGTGACGTCTGGCGCCTATGGACATCGCACCGACAAAACACTGGCGCTTGCCTATCTGAGGGATCGCCACGCCACCGAGGGGCTTTCTGTTTCGATCCTGGGGCGCAAATGCCCCGCCACGATCCTCCCCAAAGCTCCGTTTGACCCCGACAACACGCGCCTGAAATCCTAAAGAGGAGGCTCCCATGACCCATGCACCACTCCACACCGACTGGTCCACCGAGGCCACAGCCGCCCGGCGCGACAATTTTTATGCCGCCAGCCAGCGCAAGTTTGTACCTTTCAAAGATCCTTTGGTGTTTCAAAAGGGATCGATGCAATACCTCTGGGACGCAGAAGGTAACAAATACACCGATCTGTTGGGAATGAACGTCTGCATTTCTGTCGGTCATTCCCACCCAACTGTAGTTGCCGCAGCCATGGCACAGGCCCAAGAGCTGACCCATTGCACCACCATGTTCTACCACCCCACCCCCGCGCATCTTGCCGAGGATCTGGCGGCCACCATGCCCAAAGGCCATGAATGGGTTGTGCATTTCACCAACTCAGGGTCCGAGGCCGTTGATCTGGCGATGACAATGGCCCGGACCTATACCGGCAACCTTGATCTGTTGGCCTTGCGCACCGCGTATCATGGACCAACGGCAGCGGCGCAATCGATCACCGGTATTTCCGGGTGGCGCCATCCGGGTATGCCGGGCAACGTCGCCTTTGTCGCCGAGCCCAACCAGTATCGCGGTATCTTTGGCGAAAACGCCGGGGCCGCGCCCTATCTGGATGAGATCGACCGCACCATTGCAACAGCAACCAACGGACAATTGGCCGGGATGTTTGTGGAAAGTGTCCAAGGCTATGGCGGGATCATCGAAATGCCTGCTGGCTACATGTCAGGCGCGGCTGAACGGGTGCGCGCAGCAGGTGGGTTGTATATCGCGGACGAGGTGCAATCCGGCTTTGGCCGCACCGGTGATCACATGTGGGGGTTTGAAGCCGATGGCGTGGTGCCCGACATCATCGTCATGGCCAAGGGTTTGGGCAATGGGTTTCCCATCGGGGCCGTCGTCGCAAAGAAAGAGATCGCCGCGCCCATGGCGGAAAAGTTCATGTTCCACACCTATGGGGCCAATCCAACCTCCTGTGCGGCGGGGCGCGCCGTGTTGCAGGTTATCCGCGAAGACAACGTACAGAACACCGCCAAAGTGGTTGGGGCCGCCCTGCTGGAACGGCTCAAAGACCTGCAATCGCGGCACGCTGCCATCGGTGATGTACGCGGGCGCGGATTGATGCTGGCGATTGAGATGGTCAAAGATCGCAAAACCAAGGAACCCGATCGCGAGACGACATCAGCCGTGTTTGAACATTGCCGCGCCCAACGGTTGATCCTGTCGAAATCTGGCCCCTTTCAAAGTTCGCTGCGCATGGTGCCCCCCATGTGCCTGACACTCGAAGATGTAGACCGCGTCGCCGAGGGTTTGGATCAGGCGTTCTCTTCGCTCTGAACAATAGAGGCGCCGACCTCAACACAGAGCTCAAATTTGTCAATGCACCCACCCATGAATGGGTGGGCATCCCCTTAAAAGGCACAACGGCTGCGCAAACATTTTGTGCAGCCGTCATTTAGGCCAAGTTACCCAATACATCATGATCGTACGCAAAGCGGGCTCGGTGACTTTCGCTGACATTCAGTGGATGCGCCAAACCCTGATGCAAGCTCGAAACATGCGGGAAGCCTAATAATAGACAGGCCAATGGTTCAGAAAGGTTCGCAGCGCGGTAATGGGTATAGCTTTGTAGCGCACTGCCCCAAGTGCCTGCATCCGCATTTTCGCACAACTGTGAATCCCCCCCGAAATACCCTGATCGAGTAATCAGGCGATGACTGCGCTTCTAACACCGCCGCGGTGGCATCAAAACAAAGATTGATTACCTCAAACCAATGGGACAGTGTCTGATCGCACGGGACTTTGAGCGCCAGATGGGTGCTCCGGCAAATTGAAGCGGACACCCAATTGCTGATTATTATATGCGGATAGCCGCGATAATGCTATAAACCAGCATTAGTGGTCGACTAAGCCAATTATTGGCACACTAGCAAATTGTATTTTAAAATAAATGTTCGGCACAATTTTTATGCTGAGCGCTTGATTTTGTTCTTACAAGGGGTTTGGAAATGAGCCTGGTAAACACAGCTGGCACGATGACTTTCATGTTTGGCGGCACCTATATCGATGGTGACACCACCTTGCAAAGCAGGGAGCTGCCCGATGATTTGCTGGATGGGGATCAGTTCTGGGTGATGGTGCAGG
This sequence comes from Phaeobacter sp. NW0010-22, assembly GCF_040365955.1. Lineage (NCBI taxonomy): Bacteria > Pseudomonadati > Pseudomonadota > Alphaproteobacteria > Rhodobacterales > Roseobacteraceae > Phaeobacter > Phaeobacter sp. NW0010-22. The sequence continues at coordinate 750,836 of NZ_BAABWT010000001.1, read as the reverse complement.
ACGGCGGCTTTACCAAAGCGATCCAGGTTGAGATCCATGACCTTGAAGGGGATGACTTTTCACTGCGTGTCACCGCCGCAAAATACGACGACTATGAGGTATACGACAGCCTCAACGGCGATTTTGAAGCTGTTCAGGATCATTTCGACGACGAAGGTAACCCGCAAGTCATCGCAACAGATGGAGATGCTGGCGGGTATGGCCTGCATTCCGTGACCATTGCGGGCGTATCCAGCGGCGATGCCTATATCCAACCAGATGCTGCAACGATCTTTGATGCGGATGGCGTACTGGACGTCGATCCCGACCCCGACGTAGATCCTGACCCGGATGTGGATCCCGATCCGGGCGTGCCGGGAACAGGCATGAATATCGCTGGCACGATGACTTTCATGTTTGGCGGCACCTATATCGATGGTGACACCACCTTGCAAAGCATGGAGCTGCCCGATGATTTGCTGGATGGGGATCAGTTCTGGGTAATGGTGCAGGACGGCGGCTTTACCAAAGCGATCCAGGTCGAGATCCATGACCTCGAAGGGGACGACTTTTCACTGCGTGTCACAGCCGCAAAATACGACGACTATGAAGTATACGACAGCCTCAACGGCGATTTTGAAGCTGTTCAGGATCATTTCGACGACGAAGGTAACCCGCAAGTCATCGCAACAGATGGAGATGCTGGCGGGTATGGCCTGCATTCCGTGACCATTGCGGGCGTATCCAGCGGCGATGCCTATATCCAACCAGATGCTGCAACGATCTTTGATGCGGATGGCGTACTGGACGTCGATCCCGACCCCGACGTAGATCCTGACCCGGATGTGGATCCCGATCCGGGCGTGCCGGGAACAGGCATGAATATCGCTGGCACGATGACTTTCATGTTTGGCGGTACCTATATCGATGGTGACACCACCTTGCAGAGCATGGAGCTGCCCGATGATCTGCTGGATGGGGATCAGTTCTGGGTGATGGTGCAGGACGGCGGCTTTACCAAAGCGATCCAGGTCGAGATCCATGACCTCGAAGGGGACGACTTTTCACTTCGTGTCACAGCCGCAAAATACGACGACTATGAAGTATACGACAGCCTCAACGGCGATTTTGAAGCTGTTCAAGATCATTTCGACGACGAAGGTAACCCGCAATTCATCGCAACGGATGGAGATGCCGGCGGGTATGGTCTGCATTCCGTGACCATTGCGGGCGTATCCAGCGGCGATGCCTATATCCAACCAGATGCTGCAACGATCTTTGATGCGGATGGCGTACCGGACGTCGATCCCGACCCCGATCCCGACGTAGATCCTGACCCGGATGTGGATCCCGATCCGGGCGTGCCGGGAACAGGCATGAATATCGCTGGCACGATGACTTTCATGTTTGGCGGTACCTATATCGATGGTGACACCACCTTGCAGAGCATGGAGCTGCCCGATGATCTGCTGGATGGGGATCAGTTCTGGGTGATGGTGCAGGACGGCGGCTTTACCAAAGCGATCCAGGTCGAGATCCATGACCTCGAAGGGGACGACTTTTCACTTCGTGTCACAGCCGCAAAATACGACGACTATGAAGTATACGACAGCCTCAACGGCGATTTTGAAGCTGTTCAAGATCATTTCGACGACGAAGGTAACCCGCAAGTCATCGCAACGGATGGAGATGCTGGCGGGTATGGCCTGCATTCCGTGACCATTGCGGGCGTATCCAACGGCGACGCCTATATCCAGCCAGATGCTGCAACGATCTTTGATGCGGATGGCGTACCGGACGCCGATCCCGATCCTGATCCCGACACGGGATCAGAACCAACAGACGAGACATCAAATACGCTTTCAATTATCTCTCACGCCGATGATGACTTGTATTTCATGAACCCAGACGTACGCACCAGCATCGAAGACGGCCTTGGCCACACGACGCTGATATCCACCGCAGGTGATGCCGGTGGGGGATTATCATATGGGCTGGCGCGGGAAGAAGGGATCAAGGCTGCATATTCTGTCATGGCCGGTTCCACTGAGTGGGCCGATGAAACTGTCATTTTTAACGATGGGGAGAAAACGTTCAATGTGCAGTCTTCCTATTTGGAGGATCAACCCGATATCCGGCTCTATTTCTTGCGGCTGCCTGATGGCAACCTGGGGGATGGGCATGGTTCAACGGGATTCGAAAGTGTTGAGCAGCTTTGGGAAGGCGAAATTTCCGAGATCAATTCAATTGACGGTGAAAACACTTACACTGCATCAGAATTAACCTGGCTCATGACCGAGGTAATGAATGTTCATCAACCAGAGCTGTTGATGGTTCAAGATTATGACTCCGACACCGTCGCATCGGATCATTCGGATCATTCCCATACTGCGCATTTTACGATGCAAGCGCAGGAAAGTTATGACTCACCGCATGTCGTCCGGTCATATGTTGAATACGCAAGCGCAAGCATGCCCGTAAATCTAGATGAAGAGACCATCCAGAAAAGTATTGATGTGCTTGAGGTGTACGCTCAATACGACGGCATTGACCCGTACTCTTCTTGGGCCAGCCGCCAATACTCTACAGAGTTGGTTAATACATTAAATGGTGGTGAGGGGGATGGGGCACCTCCCCCTGAAGGTGCCGTCAACCTGATCAGCAATGGCGACTTTGCGACGGACGATCTGAGCAGTTGGGAAACCGGAAACCCATCCGGCCATAGCGGCCCGATCGGCGCAAATGGGTATGTCAGCTTTAACACCCAGAACGAAGAAACTTACGGCGACTACATTCAACAAAGTTTCGCAACCGAAGCCGGGTCCATCAACACGGTGTCAATGGACTTGTCAGAAAGCCAAGAAGGCGTATCTCGCCATTCATATCGTATCGATGTTCTGAATGCAGACGATGAGCCGATCGAAAGCCGCGCCTACGCAGTGGAAGACAATTCAACGGAACACGTAAACTTCGAGTTCACAGCCAGCGATGATACTACAACACTTCGAATAACGAACATTTCCACGCAGAATTCGGATGCTTCGGATGCAATCGTGGATAACATTTGGGTCTACAATCATCTATCCGAGGAACCTGGTGGTTCAGGCAGTCACCAAGGCGAGGCGATCATCGGTACCGAAGGGACAGACAGTTTGATCGAGGCCAGTGGAGGCGATGAGAATGGCGCTGCGACACCTGAGTCCTCTGCAGAAAAATTAATGGCTACGCTGTTTTCATCTTTCGAAGATGAACATGAACCCATCGAAGAGGACGCTTTGGAAGAGACCGACATCTTGGGGTCGTGAAATTCAAAAAAGCAACATTTGCTTAACGTAAATTTCACTGTTGGTCGTGGAAGCATGACTCATAGCCAAAAGGTAATGGTCGCAGCGAAAGCGATAGCTGAAAAGAAGCTCTTTGATCGGATTGCGACACACGGCATTCATATGGCCCAGGTGGGCAAAGCGAACAAAGCTGCCATTTTTAGCGAGTGGGCTTGCTTAGAAAGGCAAAACGATACGCCAATGCAACTCCACCAGCGCCGCCTACAATGTTGCCCAAAGTAACCCGGGTCAAATTGCTCAAGCTTCACTCATCTTCACATCGGATGCCATTATCTATCCCTGAGCGAAGAAATACATGTTTGCCACGGAATGTTCGAAACCAAGCAGGACGAAAGCGCTGATCGGCCATAGGATCGCCAAAATTTTCCCGGCAGCTGTCCGGGCTGCAAAGGTCAACCAAATTGCAAGACACACCTATGCATTACATAGAAAGCCTCAAAAGGCAGCAAAGATGCTTTGGACTGAGAAATGGCCGCTGCTGTCGTTGCCATTGGCCCCTTCAACAAGCCAGAAGACCCAATAGTTACTGCTAGTTCTGCGGCACCAATTAAGTTACCAAAATAGACGATCACCCAACTTAGAAGACGTTGAGCCCTAGTGATTTTTCGATCAATCGCAGCCATTACCATCAATGCATTTCCTGCGAACAGTTCTGCGCCTCCAAGTTGTATTGACGGATCAATAGCAGCACCTGCTCTCGCCATTACTGCCGTGTAAGCCTCGCACCAAAACCAAAAATGCCTTCAAGGATCGCGAGAACAAACGTCTGGCGCACTGGTAGCTCGGGCTTGCCGACACCTATGCAATCCATCAAAATTGTAGTCGTCACTCATTCACCAACGATAGCGGGTAAGTTTGGAAATTACAGGTTAGAATTGGGCACAGACCTATCACCTGTCAGATTGGTTGATCAAATCGCCATTTTTTCGTGCCAAAGGTCGGCTCTGCAGGCGCGTGGTGGTTCAGTGAGATCCAGTTTGAGGCAGTCGAATTTGGCAATTTCGGATATCAACTTGGCCACCAACAGATAGCAAAACAGGCAGGAGGTCTCCAATGTCGACTAACTCTTCCAGTTTCGTAGGTGATATTCCGGGCCACTATGACAATGACCTAGCTCCTAACATTTTTATGGATTACGCCAACCCGCTGGCAAACCAGTGCAGCAGCCCGGTTCAGAACGCAATCGAACTTGCGGCTGGGACCGGCATCGTAAGCCGAAAATTACGCGATACGTTGCCTCCCGATGCTCATCTCGGGGACCCTGAACTGGTTCGGACCGAGTTGGCTGCCGGAGGGTCGGGCCATGTGGAGCATGAAACGATCCAACTGAACAAGACCATCGAAAACCTAGAAGCATTTGCAACCGCACTTGTCTTTGGCAATCCCTTGATCGACGAAATAAAGGAATGTGGTGGGGTGTCCGCGTAAGACGTGATTTCAAAGATGCTGTCCGGCCTCTACGCGACATTAGGGCCAACCGGCATGACGATGTCGCTGTCGGCCACGACGTTTGTTTGCCTCATGCCGTAATCGCGAAGGAGTTTCTATTCATGTAAATTACGCTTAGTGCGGCGGATACAACAGTTCGACGCAACACCTTAATCTTATTGAGAAAGTAGAGTGTTGATCATGAAATATCGGACACGTTGCATCGAAGGCCACTTTGCGCAAGACGCGACCTTTCTAAAGTCTACCTTTCACCCGCGGATCTCAGCCAGAAGACGCTGCGGTTTCGCGTGAGACCCGGTCAATGGAGAGAGTTGCCGCACGATTTAAGGCTTGAGGCCAACTGACCGGATCAAAACGAACTTTCAATGCGGCGGCGCCAACAGTTGGTTGTGTCGTTTTGCGCAAGTGATCGAAAATTGAGGTCTTGAGCTTTGAGGAAATGCGGTATTTTTCACAAACTGCGAGCGCAATATGAGCCGAATGCGTCTCCAAGCCGCTCAACCCGCCTGCAAGCTGTTATTTCGTAACAATGAACGTCGGGGGCAACGTGGCATGGCCCACAACCTTATCCTAGCAACCGCTTGTTGTCGGGGTCGTACACCGGATCGGAGACAATCTGCGCATCATATGTTTCCAGCAGAACCTGCACTTGCAACGTATCGCCCGCTGTGATGTCAGTGCTGTCGATCCAGCCTACGGCAAGCATCTTGCCGCTGCGCCATCCCATCCCACCAGAGGTGACATACCCCAGTAGCGTCCCCCCTTTCAGCACCGGTTCGGTTCCCCAACAGGGCGGGGCTTTGGCATCTATTTCCAGCGTGACAAAGCGTTTTGTCGGCGACACCTCGCGTTCGCGGTCCACGACAGCGCGTCCGATGTAATCCTTCTTTGTCGAACAAAACCGCTCTAGCGAGGCCGCGTGGGGTGTGACTTCGGTTGTCATTTCGTGCCCCCATGACCGATACCCTTTTTCAATCCGCAACATGCCCATGGCGCGCGTGCCCATCAGGATCAGACCATGTTTTTCACCCTCGGTCATCAAAGCATCAAACAGTGCTTTTTGGTTCAGCATCGGACAGTGCAATTCCCATCCCAATTCACCCGAAAAAGAAATACGGATCGCTTTGCATCGCACTCGGCCTATCTCGACCTCCTTGGAAGTCATGAAGGGGAAGTCATCAAATGCCCCGTCGGACAAGGCATTCAGCAGGGCGCGAGACTTTGGGCCCGCGATGCCAATTGCTGCGTAGTGGTCGGTGATGTTTTCGATGCGGACGTCAAAATCAGAAATATGATCCTCCATCCAACGCTGATAGAGCGCCACACCGAACGTTGCACCCACGCAATAGAAGGTCCCGTCTCCGGAATTTTCGATCGTGATATCGCCAACAATTCCACCACGGTCGTTTAGCATCAATGACAATGCGACCTTGCCGGATTTGGAAGGGACTTTGGCGCTGCCGATATAATCGAGAAATGCCATGCCGTCGGGGCCACTAATGCGGAATTTACCATAGCTCGACATCTCGGACAGGCCACAAGCCTCTGCCATGGCCTTGGCTTCGCGTCCGACGTGATCCCACCAGTTGGGTCTGTCAAAACTGGGTTCGTCCACTTCGCCGCCCGGCGCATACCACAGCGGACGTTCCCACCCATAGGCCTGCCCCATAATAGCGCCATGAGACTTCAGGTCGTTGTAAATCGGAGTGGTTTTTAAAGGTCGGCCGGATTTCCGTTCGATCCCGGGATAGATCAGCTCATAGCGGATCGGCAGTATTTCATGAGTCCGCTCGCGGGCAAATTCGCGGGTCGTCCAGTCGCCAAAACGGGCAACGTCAATAAAATGCAAATCCAATTCGCTTTCACCCTCAAGGATCCATTGGCTCATCGCAAGGCCGATACCGCCACCTTGAGCGATCCCGCCAAGAAATCCGCAGGCGACAAAGAACCCCGGCACACCTGGCATTGGGCCAATCATTGGCCGCCCATCGGGCGCAAAGCTGATTGCGCCGTTAACGCCTCTTTTAATGCCTGTCTGCTCAAGTTCTGGAATGCGATGGAAGATCGCGCTTAGCCCGTCCTCCAGACGATCCCAGTCATCCTCGAACAGTTCTTGTCCAAAGGTCCAGGGCGCGCGCCCGTCTGATTTGTTCCAAGCTCGCCGCGCGTCCTGCTCCCACGGGCCCAGCAGCAACCCTTGCCCCTCTTGACGCAGATAATACTGGCTGTCGGTGTCGCGGATCATGGGCAGCTCATAGCCCAATGCCTCAACCGAGGGCATCGCTTCGGTAACCAAGTACTGATGTTCCATGTTGGTGATGGGCAATCGGGTACCGACCATGCGTGCAATCTCATCCGCCCAAAACCCAGCAGCGTTGACGATGATCTCACACTCGAACACTTCTTCGCCCGCTGTAAGCCGCCAATGGCCAGACGGAAGCCGTTTGATGCTGTCGATTTGGCAGTTGCGTCTGATCTTGCCTCCATATTTACGCGCGCCTGCCGCTAGTCCCATTGTGACCGAATAAGGGTCTACATAGCCCTCCTCAGGGTCCCATGCACCACCGATCAGGTCAGAGACATTCATCAGCGGGTATTTCGCCTTGATTTCATCCGGTGTGACCAATTCGTACTCCAGGCCAAGCCCGCGGAACTTGCCCGCCAGATGTTTGAATTCCTCCATCCGCTCTTTGGTCTGCGCAAGAAAGAATCCCCCAACGATATGGCTGCCAACCTCTTGACCCACTTCTTTGGCCAGGCCGTCATAAAGACGCAGTGAATAGGCCTGAAGGGCAGACAGATTGGCATATGCGCTTTGGGTGTGAACATTGCCCGCCGCGTGCCACGTGGCACCAGCCGTTAACTCGCGCCGCTCAAGCAGCAATGCGTCTGTCTCCCTCGCTTTGGCCAAATGATAAAGTGTGGAAACACCGACGATCCCGCCGCCGATGATGATGATGCGGGCTTGTGTGGTCATGCCAGTTCTTCCTTACGTTTAGCGACATAGGCGTCAAGTTCTTCTCGTATGCTGGGCTCCATCGGGGGGGCTTCAAAACCATCAATCAGTTGCGTGGCAATGTCTCCGGCGCGGGTGCTTGCGATTTTTGATCCGGCTTCAACCCAGCCATCATAAGGTTTCCAGTCACTCAGCCTGGGTTCCCAAAAGGCTGTCTCGTAACGATCAAGCGTCAGTTCATCGCCAAAGAAGTGCCCGCCGGGACCTACGCGCGCTATCGCTTCAACGCCAAGAGCCTCGTCCGACAGGTCCATCGGCTTCAGAAACGCCTGCATCATCCGCAGCATTTCCGCATCAATCACTGCCTTCTCAAAGCTGAACGTCAGCCCGCTTTCCAGCCAACCGATGCCATGCGCCATGATATTGCAATGTCCCATATGCGTGGCCCAAAGCGCGTTCATGCTTTCATAGGCACCTTGCGCATCTGGTGCGTTTGAGCTGTTCACATTCGAGGATTTGTACGGCACGCCATAGCGCCGCGCGAGTTGCCCGCCTGCAATGGCTGCCTGCGCGTATTCAGGGGTCCCAAGCGCCACTGCACCCGATTTCATATGTACGTTCGAGGTGAAAGCCCCGTAGACGACAGGCGCGCCGGGTTTGACAAGTTGGGTCAACATCATCCCCGCTAGGCATTCGGCGTTTTGTTCCACCAAGGCCCCTGCCATTGTGACCGGGGCCATCGCCCCCGCCATCGTGAAGGCCGAAATCACCACAGGTTGCCCGAGGCCGGACATGGCGATTAGGCCATCACACATGGCCTCATCAATTCTCAACGGAGAATTGGTATTGCAGTTCAGCATGAGACTCGGCTCGCGTACAAATTGCTCTGCATCGACCCCGCGTGCGATCTGGGCCATCACCAAGGCGTCAGTCATGTCCGACATCGCGTAGGCGCGCCACACTTTGTCGGTCTGGGTCGCAAGTGTATGATAGGCATCTAGATGGCGCGAGCTGACGGGCAGATCCTGAGGTTCCACCGGGTATCCGTAAAAGAAATGTACCTCCCCCAATGCCTGACACAATTGCACCGATTGCTTGAAAGTCTCAAAACTGCCGGGCTGACGAGGAAGGTTCGGACCGCTCACATATGGGGGCGTGGTTGCATTACAATACGTCAACCATGAACCTCCGATGGGCACGTTCCGTGCAGGATTGCGCGCATGGAAAATCCACTCAGACGGGCAAGTTGCGATGCTGCCTTCGACCAACTCTGGCGCGAGTCGCACGCGATCATTGCTCTGATCTACATCTGCTCCTGCCGCCTTGAAAAATGCGCGGGCTTTCGGGGACATAATCTCAATGCCCGTCTCGTTGAGCACACGCAGCGAAGCTCTATGAATGCTTTCGACCTGATCATCTGACAGGATTTCGACCGGCTTCAGAAATGACTGCATTGGCCCAGTGGACTGGGGCGCAGTCCTTTGCTGACGCGTGCCGCGCCGCGCTCTTGGTCCTTTCATGTGATCCTCCAGCTTACAAGGACCATAAACACAGAAGGTCGTATTTCGAATTTGGCCGAATGCGACACCAAAGGGGCCTTACATCGACAGATCGCCTATTTTGTGCTGGCGCGATCCTGACTGGGTGTTACGTCAAACAATCGCTTGTACACCTTGCTGAAATTGCCAGGTTGAAACCCATAGTCGAGGGCGATGTCGAACACTGAACGATGGCCCATCAAAACCTCTTGCCGCGCTTCATCTAGCCGTAACCGCAAGTATATTGCTCCGGGGGTATGCCCAAATTCCTCTTTGAACAGGCGTTCTAACTGGCGTTGCGAGATGTCCAGGCGTTCAGAGATTGTGCTGAGCTTAACAGCCTCATAGCGCGTCTTGAGCATGATCTGAATAGCGGCAAATACCGTTCGGTTCGTACTGCTGTATTTGAGTTCTGATGGAAAATTCTGACGTACCCGCCCATCCCTAACACCGTCGATCAACAGGCGGGACGCAATGTTTTCGACCAGACCTTCTGAGCCATTTGATTTGATATAATGCATAAACAGATCAGCCGCAGCGCCGCCCCCAGCACAGGTCGGATGCGGTTCGTCGGCGATGAAAATTGCAGATGATAGAATGACGCGCGGAAAGAGTGCTTTCAATAAGGGCACGTCTTCCCAGTGGGCCGCAACCTTGCAATCGTCGACTAACCCGGCTTGGGCAAGCCTGACCACCCCAGACGAAATCGCCCAAATTTCATGGCTCTGTCGTGCCCAGAAGCGCAGCTTTGAAAGAAGCGCAGGATTAGGGGTCTGCTCTACACCGGCCCCTGATACCACGACAACGATGCTATCCTTTGGCAGATTCTGCACGTCCATATTGGCCACAATCGACAACCCATTGGAGGCTTCTACGGTGGCACCATCCAAGGAAAGAACGGAGTAGCTAAACAGGTCACCGGCACCCAGTTTTCGGGCGACGCGCAAAACTTCAATCGCAGAGGAAAACGCCTGCATCGTGAAGCCGGGTTCGATCAAAAATGTAAAGTGCGTGGGGAGAGCTGTCATGATTTCAGCAGCCTAATCACCGTTCCTACAAGAATAAAGGGGCCGAGCGCGCAAGCTCTGCCTGCGGCAGGATTGGTCTTTTTTAATGGCAACGACCAAGATGGAGAAATTACAGATTGGAACGCGCACGAACAACGCAGTTTTAAAGCTGCCAAGAGTTAGATTACAGCCATAAGGGCAAAGCACCGCAGCGGTCGAAATTGGCTCAACCCTGATGAACGATAGGTCAGCCTTAGCTTTGATTTCGGAACAGCCGGGTGGATGAAAACATCGCCTCCAACTCCTCGATCCGTTCCTTGCTTTCCTCCCACCGTGCGCCTTGCACTTCGGCAATCAAGGCTTCGATGATTAACTGCAATGCCATGGTGCTGTCCCATGATGACGGGGCCTCGACCAGTCCGTTAAAGGTATAGTCAGCACACCGCGCAATTGGCGATCCCCATTGGTCTGTCAGTAAAACCACCGTCACCCCACGTTCGCTGGCGATCTGAGCCAGTTTTTCCAGATGCGCCTCGTATCGGCGGATGTCGAATATCACCAGAACCGAGGACTCATCCATATCCAGCAGATATTGGGGCCAGACGTTTGCGGAATTGCCCAGCATTGTCACGTTGGGCCTAATGATCTGCATATGATTGAACAGGTAATCCGCGTTTGACCGGGTGATCCGCCCCCCAACGACGTACAAAGGCCGTGCCTTATCGGCCAACAACTGTGCCACGGCATCAAACATCCCGGTATCGACCCGTTCAAGCGTGTGCCGCATGTTTGTCCACACCACTTGCGCAAACCGCATCAGCGGGTGTTCCGCGCTGTCATCCACCATCCATGCGTCGCGTTTCGAGATCGGCTTTTTGATTTGTGCCGCCACCTCTTCGCGCAGGGCGTCCTGTAGATCCGGAAATCCGTCAAATCCCAACTTGCGCGCCATTCGGATCACAGTGGGGGTTGAGACCGTCGCGGCCGCGGCCAGCTTGGTGATGGATTGCAAGCCGCCCATTGGGTAGTCCTGCAACAAAACCGAGGCCAACTGGCGTTCTGACGGGGTCAGACCCTCGGTGTTGTCTTGTATCAATTGCTTCACAAGCTTGGTTGTCGGGGTCACGGCACGCCCTTTTCTTTAGCATTTGCTACAGCGTAGTCAGGTTTGTAGTTATGTCTACAGAAATTTTCTTGACAGCGCCGAGCATTCTGTAACTACTGCTACATATGTCTGCTACTACCGAGTCACCATTGCTACATTCTTTAGAACTGCCCGCAGCGCGTGCACTGAACACCCGTGGCCAAACGCCCGCCCTTTTGGTGTGCGAACATGCCAGTCGATTTATCCCTGCTGCGTTGGGCGGGCTTGGCCTAACGGCTGAGGCAGCCAATTCGCACGCCGCGTGGGATATTGGGGCGTTGGACCTGTCGGTTGAGCTGATGGGCGCGCTGGATGCACCTTTGGTTCAATCCCGCGTCAGCCGACTGGTCTATGACTGCAATCGCCCGCCAGAAGCCCCTGATGCAATCCCGTCGCAAAGCGAACGCTTTGTTATTCCGGGAAACGCCAACCTTACAGACGATCAGCGCGCCGCACGGGTGAGCGATGTATATTTTCCGTTCCACGACATGCTGAAACAGACGCTAGATGCCCGTCCAGCGCCCCCGGTGTTGATCACGATGCACAGCTTTACCCCGGTTTACAAAGGTCAAACCCGTGCGGTCGAACTGGGCATTTTGCATGACAGCGATGATCGCGCCGCGCAGGCCCTGTTGGCAGCCGCGCAGGACAGCGGCCTCAATACCGCGCTAAACGAACCCTATTCCGTCACAGATGGTGTCACACATACGTTACGTGAACATGGTCTCAATCGGGGATTGCCGAACGTCATGATCGAGGTCCGCAATGATCTGATCGACACCCCCACCGGTGTGAACCGCATGGCCGGGCTTTTGGCCCCAATGTTGGCACAGGTGATTGAACTGCTGGCCCCAAGAGAGGCACATCCATGATATTTGCGCGTAAATACATCATCTTCATCGATGGGATGAACCGCGTGATCGGGCGCACTGTCATGTACGGCATCTTTGTGATGATGGGCATTCTGCTGTGGTCGTCGATCTCAAAAACGTTCTTCCTGCCGTCGCTCTGGACGTTGGAAATGGCGCAGTTTGCCATGGTCGCCTATTACATTCTGGGCGGACCTTATTCGATCCAGATGGGATCAAATGTCCGGATGGACCTGCTCTATGGCGAGTGGTCACTGAAACGGCAGGCATGGACTGATGCGATCACCGTGTTTTTCCTGATCACCTACCTCTGTGTGCTGCTCTATGGAGGGTACGACAGTCTCAGCTATTCGCTCCAATACGGAGAGCGCAGCCCGACCGCTTGGCGTCCCTACTTGTGGCCAATCAAATCTATCATGTGTCTGGGCATCTTCCTGATGCTGCTACAGGCGATATCCGAATTCCTCAAAGACATCCTGCGACTACGCGGTGAAGACATCGCGAAGGAGACCATCTGATGTCCTACGAATTGATCGCCATCCTCATGTTTTCAACCATGATGCTGATGCTGCTGACCGGTCAGCGTGTGTTTGGCGCGATAGGCTTTGTCGCCGTCATGGCATCCCTGCTGTTGTGGGGTGACCGGGGCGGTTATGACCTTGGGTTTTCCGCCGCCATGAAGCTGATGAAGTGGTATCCATTGCTGACACTGCCGATGTTCATCTTCATGGGCTACGTGCTGTCAGAGTCCAAAATCGCTGACGATTTGTACAAGATGTTCCACGTCTGGATGGGCGGCCTAAACGGTGGCTTGGCCATCGGTACAATTGGTCTGATGGTGCTGATTTCAGCGATGAACGGGCTGTCAGTCGCAGGCATGGCAATTGGGTCGACCATTGCGCTGCCTGAGCTCTTAAAACGTGGCTATGACAAGAAAATGGTGACCGGGGTCATTCAGGCTGGATCCAGTCTGGGCATCCTTGTGCCGCCCTCGGTTGTTCTGGTGCTTTATGCGATGATCGCGCGCCAACCTGTCGGTCAGCTGTGGCTGGCTGGCGTGGTGCCGGGTCTGATGATGGCCGGAATGTTCATTCTTTACATCGTTGTACGGTGCAAAATGAATCCCGCCCTTGGCCCTGCGCTCAGCCCTGAAGAACGCAATGTACCGCGCGAAGAAAAGATGCGACTGCTGCGCGCTGGTTTGCTGCCTCTGGGCATTTTTGCAGCCATGATGGTGCCGTTTGTGAATGGCTGGACCTCACTGGTTGAAAGCTCGGCTATTGGGGCGCTGACCGCGTTTGCAGCTGCGATCCTAAAGGGGCGCATGACGCGCGAAGTGTTTGAAAACTCGGTCCGCAACACATTGGGTATTTCCTGCATGTTCATGTGGATCATTCTGGCCGCCCTTGCGTTTGGCGCGGTGTTTGACGGTCTTGGCGCGGTCAAAGCGATCGAAAGTGTGTTTACCGAAAAGCTGGGCCTCAGCCCATGGATGATCCTGATCCTGATGCAGCTAAGCTTTATCTTGATGGGCACGTTTTTGGATGACACCGCCATGCTGGTCATCGTTGCGCCGCTTTATGTGCCGCTGGTGGGCGAATTGGGGTTCGATCTGATCTGGTACGGGGTGCTTTACACAATCACCACTCAGATTGCCTATATGACACCGCCCTTTGGCTATAACCTGTTCCTGATGCGCGCCATGGCCCCGCCCGAGGTGACGCTGCGTGATATCTACGGCTCGATCCTGCCATTTGTGCTGGTGATGACGCTGGCGCTGGCCACCATCATGATCTTCCCGCAGATCGCACTGTGGTTGCCGGAGTATGTTTACAACAAATGATCCTGGATCCACCGGGGCACCAAATCCAATCAATTTCAACGGGAGAAGAAAGATGACGACAAGACGTAAGTTTCTAACCACAGCCGCCGTTGGCGCAGCGGCCGCACCGCTGGCCACTCCGGCCATCGCGCAATCGACCATCAAGTGGCGGATGCAAACATATGCGGGCGCCGCATTGGCTGAACACGTGATTGATCCTGCGATCAACATGTTCAACAAAATCGCCGGCGACCGGATGCAGATAGAACTGTTCTACGCCGATCAGCTGGTCCCAACGGGTGAGCTGTTCCGCGCCATGCAGCGTGGCACGATTGATGCGGTACAGTCTGATGATGACTCGATGGCCTCGCCCACCGAAGTTACCGTTTTTGGGGGCTACTTCCCCTTCGCGTCACGCTACTCGCTCGACGTGCCAGTCCTGTTTAACCAGTATGGCCTGAACGAAATCTGGGACGAAGAATATTCCAAGGTTGGCGTCAAGCACATCAGCGCCGGATCCTGGGACCCATGCCATTTCGCAACCAAAGACCCAATCCGGTCCTTGGAAGACCTGAAAGGCAAACGCGTCTTTACCTTCCCAACTGCGGGCCGCTTCCTCAGCCAATTCGGCGTCGTACCAGTTTCCCTACCATGGGAAGACATCGAAGTTGCGATGCAGACTGGCGAGTTGGACGGCATTGCATGGTCCGGCATCACCGAAGACTACACCGTGGGTTGGGCTGACGTGACCAACTACTTCCTGACCAATAACATCTCGGGCGCATGGGCCGGATCGTTCTTTGCCAACCAAGATCGTTGGAATGAACTGCCCGAAGACCTGCAGGCGCTGTTCCGTGTCTGCTGTGACCAATCTCATTATTATCGTCAGTGGTGGTACTGGGGCGGCGAAGCATCGCTGCGCGTCAACGGACCCAAGATGGAACTGACAACGATCCCAGACGCAGAATGGGCAACCGTCGAAGACGCGGCTGTCAAATTCTGGGATGAGATCGCAGCCGAGTCCGAGACCAAAGCCAAGGTCGTCAAAATCATCAAGCAGTACAACGCGGATATGGTCAAAGCTGGCCGTCCTTACCGTTACGGCTAAATTCAACACACTCGTGGGGTGCCGGATGTCGGCACCCTGCCCTTCCTTTTATGTATGATACGGAAAGAGACACCATGACGGCTCCCCTGTCTTTTGAGGCGCTCAAGGCGCAAGCAGCCAACGGCGACGTTGACACAGTTCTGGTTTGCCTTGTGGACATGCAGGGCCGCCTGATGGGCAAACGCTACCACGTCCAGAACTTTATCGACACAGCATGGGAAGAAACCCATTGCTGTAACTACCTGCTGGCCACCGATCTGGAAATGGCCACCCCTGATGGCTACAAAGCCACCAGTTGGGAGGCCGGGTACGGCGATTACGTGATGAAACCGGATCTGGAAACCCTGCGCCCGGTGCCATGGTTAGAAGGCACGGTTATGGTCCTGTGTGACATGCTGGATCACCACACACATGAACCAGTCCTGCATTCCCCCCGTCAAATCCTGCAGGCACAAATTGCCCGGGCCGAGGCGATGGGCCTAACGCCAATGATGGCGACAGAACTGGAGTTTTTCCTGTTCGAACAGACTTTTGATGAAATCCGTAAGACCGGGTTTCGCGATCTGCAGCCAATTTCAGGCTACAACGAAGACTACCACATCCTGCAAACCACCAAAGAAGAACACGTGATGCGGCCAATCCGCAATCACCTCTTTGCCGCGGGTATCCCGGTCGAAAACACCAAAGGCGAAGCCGAGGCCGGTCAGGAAGAGTTGAACATTCGCTATGCCGACGCGCTCGCCTGTGCTGACAATCACACGATCGCCAAGCATGCGACCAAAGAAATCGCGCATATGCATGGGCACGCGGCGTCATTCCTACCCAAATGGCACCATGACCGGGTCGGATCAGCCAGCCATGTGCACTTGTCACTGTGGCGCGATGGCAGCCCGGAATTCTATGACAAAGACGCACCGCATGGCTTGTCCGAACTTGGTCGCCAATTCTGCGCGGGCATGATCAAATACGCACCTGACTACACCTTCTTTCTGGCGCCCTACGTGAACAGCTACAAACGATTCATGAAGGGCACATTTGCACCCACCAAAACCGTCTGGTCAGTGGACAACCGCACAGCCGGGTTCCGTATGTGTGGTGAAAACACCAAAGGCGTGCGGATGGAGTGCCGGATCGGCGGATCTGATCTGAACCCATACCTTGCACAAGCCGCATTGCTGGCGGCAGGTCTGAAAGGCATCGAAGACAAACTGGAGCTCGCTGCGCCCACCGCCGGGGACCTCTATGAGGACAGCGATGCACGCGAAATTCCACGCACCCTGCGCGATGCTGTCGAAACCCTGCGTGGGTCTGACATGCTGCGTGCTGCGATGGGCGACTGGGTGGTCGATCACTACACACGCTGCGCCGAATGGGAACAGGAAGAATTTGACCGGGTGGTCACCGATTGGGAAATCGCCCGTGGTTTTGAAAAGGCCTAAGACATGACGAATACAGTCAAATGTACCTCACCGATCGATGGATCGGTCTATATCGAACGTCCACTTGCCACCCGCGATGAAGCCCTGGCAGCGGCAAGCCGTGCAAAGACAGCGCAACCTGCTTGGGCCGCGCGACCATTGGCTGAACGTATTGCCTTAGTGCGCGCCGCCGTTGCCGAAATCGGCAAGGATCAAGACCGCATGGCGTTGGAATTGGCCCATCAGATGGGTCGCCCTGTTCGCTATGGGGGGGAGTTTGGTGGATTTAACGAGCGCGCATCCCATATGGCTGACATCGCCGAAACCGCCCTTGCCCCTATTGTGGTCGAGGACAGCGATGCGTTCCTTCGTAAGATCGAACACGAGGCCCATGGTGTGGTTTTGGTCGTAGCGCCATGGAATTACCCCTACATGACCGCGATCAACACCGTGGCTCCGGCCCTGATCGCGGGCAATACCGTGTTGCTGAAGCACGCGGCGCAAACGCTGCAAGTTGGCGAACGGCTGGCCGAGGCGTTTCACACCGCTGGCATTCCCGACGATGTGTTCCAGAACCTATTCTTAAATCACGACACCACGTCCGAGCTGATCGCGCGCCGCAAGGTGAACTTTGTTAACTTCACGGGTTCTGTCCGTGGTGGTCAGGCGATGGAACGCGCTGCGGCGGGGACCTTTATCCCGGTATCCACCGAACTGGGTGGCAAAGACCCCGGATATGTGCGTGCCGATGCCAATTTGGATGCCGCCGTGGACACCCTGATCGACGGGGCGATGTTCAACTCCGGTCAGTGCTGCTGTGGGATCGAACGGATTTATGTCCACGAGAGCCTGTATGACGCCTTTGTGGAAAAAGCTGTGGCGCTGGTGAATACCTATAAGCTGGGCAACCCGCTTGAGGCGGACACCACTATGGGTCCAATGGCCCATGTCCGGTTCGCCACCGAGGTCCGCGCTCAAATTGCCGAGGCGATTGAAGCAGGTGCCGTCGCCCATATCGACACGATGGAGGCCGACGATGGCGGTGCCTATCTGACGCCCCAGATCCTGACCAACGTCACCCACGACATGCGCGTGATGCAGGACGAAAGCTTTGGTCCTGTTGTTGGCATCATGAAAGTCGAAAGCGACGAACAAGCTATTGCCTTGATGAACGACAGTCAGTTTGGCCTGACCGCTTCGATCTGGACTGCTGATGCCGACAAGGCTAACGAACTTGGCGCGCAACTTGAAACCGGCACCGTGTTCATGAACCGTTGCGACTATCTGGATCCCGGCCTGTGCTGGACCGGCTGCAAAGACACCGGACGTGGCGCGGGCTTGTCCGTGCTGGGCTTTCATGCTCTGACCCGTCCCAAATCCTACCACCTGAAAAAAGGCTGATCTCATGAACCTGGTTGGCAACTGGTCCTACCCCACCGCGATGCGCTTTGGCGCCGGTCGCATTTCTGAAATAGCAGATGCCTGCGCTGCTGCAGGTATTTCCAAACCCCTGTTGGTCACTGACAAAGGTCTTGCCGACCTGCCGATCACGCAGAGCACGCTCGACCTGTTAGAGGCCGCCGGTCTGGGACGCGCGATGTTCTCGGACGTTGACCCTAACCCGAACGAGAAAAACGTCGAAGCGGGCTTGGCTGCCTACCGTGAGGGTGGATTTGACGGTGTGATCGCGTTTGGCGGTGGCTCGGGTCTGGATCTGGGCAAAACGCTGGCCTTTATGGCCGGTCAAACCCGCCCTTTATGGGATTTCGAAGACATTGGGGATTGGTGGACACGCGCTGACCCGGCGGGCATTCACCCCATTGTGGCCGTGCCAACAACTGCTGGCACCGGCTCCGAAGTAGGTCGCGCGGGTGTTATCACCAATTCGGTGACCCACGAGAAAAAGATCATCTTCCACCCCAAAATGCTGCCCGCCGTCGTGATCTGCGACCCCGAACTGACTATGGGCATGCCCAAGTTCATCACTGCCGGAACCGGTCTTGATGCGTTTGCCCACTGTGTCGAGGCGTTCTGCTCGCCCCATTACCACCCCATGTCGCAAGGCATGGCACTCGAAGGCATGCGTCTGGTCAAAGACTACCTGCCCCGCGCGTATGCCGATGGCAGCGATCTTGAGGCCCGCGCGCACATGATGTCCGCAGCCGCAATGGGTGCGACTGCGTTCCAAAAGGGGTTGGGCGCCATCCACGCTTTGTCCCACCCCATTGGCGCACACCACCACACGCACCACGGCACGACCAACGCCGTTTGTATGCCCGCTGTCTTGCAATTTAACCGCCCAGCAGCCGAAGGCGTCCTGACGCAAGCGGCCGCCTATTTGGGGATCGATGGTGGCTTTGATGGCTTTGCAGCTTACGTTGACACCCTGAACGATAGCCTTGGCATCCCGAAAACATTGACCGAACTCGGCGTCAAAGACCCCGACATCGATGTTCTTGTCCGCGATGCCCTCAACGACCCCTCCACCGGTGGCAACCCTGTGGAAATGACAAAAGAAAACACACGGGCACTTTTCGAAGCCTGTCTCTAATCTTTTGACTCACACAAAATCTGGCACCTTTTTCGAAGGGTGCCAGATGCTAAGAGGGCTACGTCTTTGGCCCCTCTTTCACACACCTGCCCTTTTCACTCAATTCCCACCTAGATCCCGTGCACAGTCGTGCTGCTGGAACGGCCCCTTTGGTCAACACGGCTCGCCAGCGAGAAGCCAGTGTAAATCAAGGCAGCTCATCTAGGTTGCAGCGACTGCTCGACAACCTCCAAATCGCTTAAGTTTACGTTCAACTCCCAAACCTGCCTCATCAGATCACTCCGTCAAGAGGTTTCGACTTTGGAATCAAGACTCTTTACCTGATTCGCTTTCTTGCATAGACAGGGAGACAGAGCGCGAAAAGCGCCTGCGCAGATGCGCAACGACTAAAGGAGCAGTCAAATGAAAATGCGGGCAGTGGCGGCTATGCTCGTCGCGGGACTCATGCCTCAGGGGCTTGGTGCAGTGGAACTCACCGGGGCCAATGTGGATGTGTCCCATTATCAATTCACAAACAACTCCAAAGGAACCCGACAAGCACTGCGCGGTTCGTTCGAAGTGGGCTTTGGTGACGCGGTCGCCACACAGGTGGATCTGGGATATTATAAATTCGGTCAAAGCAACACGAGCGCGAATGCAGCGACTGTGCACGGGATCTACAAATTTAACTATGATGGGGCCATTGGCGCGTTCTGGGGAACCGAAAACGAGCCCTCGCTTGATCGCAACTTTTATGGGTTAGAAGCGACCTATGATTTCGCGAATGTCGGTGTCGAAGGGTATTTCTCACGGGGCAAGGTAAACGGTCAAAACGCCACCATGCTGGGTGGCGTGATCGACAGTGATGTTGGCGATCGGATCAACCTGCGTGCCTCGGTTGATTGGCTTGACAACAACAACGGTGCGAACATGACACGGTTGGCGATTGGTGCGGATTATGATTTCGGCAGCGGTGTAAGCCTGTATGGCGAATTCGGTGGTGGGAACGCGCGTGTGTCGAATTCCAGCTCAAACGATGCGTTTGTCGGCATCGGTCTGAAATTCAACCTGGGTGAAAAGCCCGGCACAACGTTTGACCGTCGTGCGATTATCGACCGGTTGCCCGGCCTATAGAAATTTGGATGCAGGCCGATACGCTGGCCTGCATCCCTTTCGCCTTATTGTGCCAATCTGGGCAGATAGAGCACGATACTTGGAAATGCCACCAACAGGGCGATGGTAATACCATCCGCGATAAAGAACGGCATGACCCCCCGGAATACATCCTGAACGCTTAGATCCGGGCGCACGCCCGCAACCACAAAACAGTTCAGACCAATGGGCGGCGTGATCAGGCAGAACTCAGCCATTTTCACAACCAAAATCCCAAACCAGATCGCACACATAGTACCTGACATGCCAAAGGCGCTGTCCGCTGCCGTGACCGCCTCTCCCCCATTCAGCGCCATCACCGCCGGGTACACCACAGGCAATGTCAGCAAGAGCATCCCAATGGCATCCATGAACATCCCCAACACCGCATAGGCCAACAGGATGCACACAAGGATCAGCATGGGCGACATAGTCAGCGAAGTAATCCAATCGGCAAACGCACCTGGAAGATCCGCAAACCCAAGGAACCGAACATAAATCAGGACGCCCCAAATGATGGTGAAAATCATCACCGTCAGCTTGGCCGTTTCTAACAATGCGTTCTTGAGCTCTGACCAACGCATTCCGTGATAGAGCGCCATAAGGAACACCACAAACGCGCCGAGCGCGCCACCTTCGGTAGGTGTACCCCAAGCGTCGCCACCAAACGGATTGTAGACAAAGCAAATGATGATCACGATCACAAAGACAATCGGCAAAGCACCCGGCAAGGATTCAAACCGCTGACGCCATGTAAACCCGGTGACAGGGGGACCGACGTTCTTAAAAATGACGGCAATCCCAACGATCAGCAGTACATAGACAACAGCACTGAACGCACCGGGGATGAAACCGGCTAGCAACAGCTTACCAACGTCCTGTTCCACGATGATGGCGTAGATCACCAAGATCGCTGAAGGCGGGATCAGAGAGGCGAGCGTACCAGCCGCCGCGACCACCCCAGCTGCGAACCGTTTATTGTATCCAATCGCCAGCATTTCAGGAATCGCGATACGCGCAAATACAGCAGACGTGGCAACCGAGGCGCCAGACACGGCTGCAAACCCAGCCGTTGCAAAGACGGTTGAAACCGCCAGCCCACCGGGAACCCAAGCAATCCAACGCTTTGCGGCTTCGAACAACGCTTTGGTCAGGCCAGCATAATAGGCGAGATACCCGATCAGGATAAACGTGGGGATCAGGCTGAGCGCCTGACTCGACACTTTGGAATGAGGCACCTGCCCGGCGATCTTGACCGAAACAGTTACAGCCTTTCCCAACTTGTCGGGTGCATATCCAAACTTAGCCCAGAAAATCCAAACCAATCCTACAAGTCCAGCAAGGCCAGCAGCAAAAGCCACCCGCATCCCCAGAACCACCATCAGCAGCAGACCACCCGTGACCCAAAGGCCAATATCAATTGAATCCATGGTCTATTCCTGCCCTTCAAGCTGTTCAGCTTCTGCGGCGGCTTGGGCCACCGTATCTTGGATCAGCGGCACTGCAACTGGGTTGGCAAGGCCAAGAACAAAGGCGCGCCCATAGCCCCAAACCTGCAAAACCAAGCGCACACACAGCACTGAAAACGCAACAGGTGCCAACAATTTTGCAGGCCAGATTGGAATGCCAATGTCGATCGAACTGTCCCGGCTCCAGAGTGGGGCGCTGAAATCAAACGAACGTTGGAAATGCGCCCAACTGCCCCAAACCAACGCCACCATCAACACCAGTACCAGCAGCACTGTCAGCATTTCCACGAACCAAAGCGCACGCCCGTGCAATCGACCAACAACAATGTCCATACGGATGTGGCTGCCGTCCCGCTGCACATAGGAAATTCCCATGAACGCAACCAAGGGCATGACCTGTTCGATCCAATCGACGTAGCCGGGCAAAGGCATGTTCGCCGTATTACGTCCACCGACCGAGACCACGGCCAGAACCATCAAACTGAAAACCGCCAAACCGCTCAACAGGGCTAGGGCCTGCTCCAACGAAAGCAACCACCGGTCGAACCGGCTGAGCAAGCTCTGATCCTCCAGCACCGAGGCTTGTCCTGCCATAGCAGAACTCCTTTTTTGATATGTCAGAAGGATAAAAAAAGCCGGGCGTTCATCACGCCCGGCTTAACAACCTTAATTGCCGCGCTGTTGCTTCAGCGTTGCCATTACCAGCTCATACAGATCCTGAGCAGGCAGACCCTGTGCGCTCATGTCTGCGATCCACTTTTCGCGGATCGGATCAGCAGCGACCTTGCGGAACGCATCCAGCTCACCTTCGGCCAGCTCAACCTTGGTCACGTTTTTTTCTGTCAAAACGCTGTCCCATTTGTCCAAGAGCTTACCGTAGTTCTCAAGATAGTGCCCTACAGCGCCGTCAACCGAGCTATCCAACGCCTCGCGGTGCTCTGGGCTCAGCGCCTCATAGGCGTCGATGTTCACAACGACAGGGCAATTCACGGTGCCTGGGTTCAGGTTTGCGGTCCACCAATCGGCCCGGTTGATCGTGCCATAAGCAAGGTGCGCGTGCTGGGCAAACGCCACGGTGTCCACGACACCAGATTCCATCGCATTATAGGCTTCGGTCGCTGTAACCGAGGTAGGAACCCCACCAACGGCTGAGAATGCCTGACCAATACCGCCGGTTGCACGTACGCGCATGCCGTCAAATTCAGCCAACTGGTCACGCGGTTCGCCGGTGCCAACGATATTGTACTGCGGCATCGGGGACGGCATCAAAAGGCGCGCGCTCCACTGAGCCATTTCCTCTTGTACCGCAGGGTGGCTGTAAACCGCTTGGCTTACCGCGACTTCTTCATCCAGATTGCTTACGCCCAAGAACGGCAGCTCGAGTACAGTGATCGCACGGTTCTTGTCTCGGTGATAGCCGGCACAGAACTGCGCCATTTCAAAAGCCCCGATCGAAATCCCATCAAGGTTTTCTTTGTTCTTGGACAAGCCACCATAGCTGATGTTGAGGGTGAATTCGCCACCCGTCTTTTCGCTGACCAGTTCAGCCAGTTTTTCAACATGCTCGGTAAAGGCACGGCGCTTACCCCACAGGGATACGTTCCATTCAACAGCAGCCGCTTCGGATACAAAAGCAAAGCTGACTGCAGCGGCAACAGCGCCGGTCAAAATCTTGTTCATTAAGTCTCTCCCATTCGTGCGACCGATAAAGGCTGGTCGCTTGGAAAGCAGGCTAACGTTAAGGTGTGAGCCTGCCAAGCCCCGAACCCTGCTCTTCCGCTAGGTTCCAGCCCTGTTTTGGCGTCTGAAATCCGACTCATGGGGCGCGACCGCGCAGCTTAATTGCGGCTTTCATGTCCGCTCCGAAACAATATGTCACACCTGCACAATCCTGAATTTGACCCTGCGGCAGGCGGTCGGGTTGCATTGCCCTCGTCAAGAGGTAAGACATCATTGACACCTAAATCCCTGCCCACATTGGGGCTTAGGCCTGTTAAGAAAGTAAGATTTACAAAATCCACGGAGTTAACGAAAAAACTTTACAAGCAAATCGTTATATTCCCGTAAGTTATTCACTTATTTTCAAACCCGCCTATTATTTGGGCTGGGATGGAACCGATCACAACTTGCGCCACTTAAACGGAAGTTGGGTCACCTAAAAAACAGTCAGAGGGAGGAGCCTCAAATGACAACGCCTGCTCAGACCGAAAACACGGTCTTTCCGCCATCGGCAGAAACAGTTGCCCGCGCCCATGTAGACGCCGCAAAATACGAAGAGATGTATAACGCGTCGATCAGCGACCCGGACGCGTTCTGGGGAGAGCACGGCAAGCGCATCGACTGGATCAAACCTTTTACCAAGGTCAAAGACGTCAACTACAACTTTGGCGATGTAGCGATCAACTGGTATGCGGACGGCACCCTGAACGTCGCGGCCAACTGTATCGACCGTCATCTGGAAACACGTGGCGACCAGACCGCGATCATCTTTGAACCTGATGATCCGAACGAAGCGGCGCAGCACATTACGTACAAACAGTTGCACGGCAGCGTATCCCGGATGGCCAACATTCTGGAAACCATGGGTGTGCGCAAAGGCGACCGGGTAATCATTTACCTCCCAATGATCCCCGAAGCCGCCTATGCAATGCTGGCCTGTGCACGTATCGGCGCGATCCATTCCATCGTTTTCGCGGGCTTCTCCTCAGACGCACTCGCGGCACGGGTAAACGGATGTGACGCCAAGGTTGTGATCACCGCGGACGAGGCCCCGCGCGGCGGACGCAAGACCCCCTTGAAATCCAACGTCGATGCGGCCCTGCTGCACTGCAAAGACGATGTGAAATGTCTGGTGGTCAAGCGCACTGGTGGTCAGACCACATGGATCGACGGTCGTGATTTCGACTATAACGAGATGGCGCTTGAGGCCAGCGACTATTGCAAACCTGCCGAGATGAACGCCGAAGATCCGCTGTTCATTCTCTATACCTCAGGCTCTACGGGTCAGCCCAAAGGCGTTGTCCACACCACCGGTGGTTACCTTGTCTATGCGGCGATGACACAGGAGATCACCTTTGATTACCACGAAGGCGACGTCTACTGGTGTACCGCTGATGTGGGTTGGGTCACAGGCCACAGCTATATCGTCTATGGCCCGTTGGCCAATGGCGCGACCACTCTGATGTTCGAAGGTGTGCCTACCTATCCTGATGCCAGCCGGTTCTGGCAGGTCTGCGAAAAGCACAAAGTCAACCAGTTCTACACCGCCCCAACCGCCTTGCGCGCACTGATGGGCCAGGGCAACGAATGGGTCGAGAAATGTGACCTGTCTTCGCTGCGCACGCTTGGCACCGTGGGGGAACCAATCAACCCCGAAGCCTGGAACTGGTACAACGAAGTCGTCGGCGGCGGTCGCTGCCCGATCGTAGACACGTGGTGGCAGACTGAAACCGGTGGTCACTTGATGACTCCCCTGCCCGGCGCCCACGCGATGAAGCCCGGTTCAGCAATGAAGCCCTTCTTTGGCATTCTCCCTGTTGTTTTGGACCCCCAGTCCGGCGAAGAAATAAGCGGCAATGATGTCGAAGGTGTTTTGTGCATCAAGGACAGCTGGCCCGGTCAGATGCGCACCGTCTGGGGCGATCATGAGCGGTTCCAAAAGACCTATTTCGCGGATTACAAAGGCTACTATTTCACCGGTGACGGCTGTAAGCGGGATGCCGATGGCGATTACTGGATCACTGGCCGCGTTGATGACGTGATCAACGTCTCCGGTCACCGTATGGGTACCGCCGAAGTCGAAAGCGCGCTGGTGGCGCATGCCGCAGTGGCCGAAGCCGCAGTCGTTGGGTACCCGCACGAAATCAAAGGTCAGGGCATCTATTGCTACGTCACCTTGATGAACGACCGCGAACCAAGCGATGAATTGCTGAAAGAACTGCGCACTTGGGTGCGGACGGAAATCGGCCCGATTGCCAGCCCGGATGTGATCCAATGGTCACCCGGTCTGCCCAAAACCCGCTCTGGTAAGATCATGCGCCGTATTCTGCGCAAGATCGCCGAGAACGATTTTGGCGCGCTAGGCGACACCTCGACACTTGCCGATCCGTCGGTCGTGGATGACCTGATCGAAAACCGCGCGAACAAGGGGTAATTGGGATGGATGCTGCCGTATTGACCACACCCGCTGTTTTGATCCTTCTCGGCCCTCCGGGCGCCGGGAAGGGCACGCAAGCCCGTATGCTCGAAGAGAAATTTGACCTTGTACAACTGTCTACTGGTGATTTGCTGCGGGCCGCTGTTGCGGCTGGCACCGATGCAGGCAAAGCTGCCAAGGCGGTGATGGAAGCCGGGGATCTTGTGTCTGATGAGATCGTCATCGCCATTCTGCGGGATCGTTTGGGCGAAGCTGATTGCGCCAAGGGCGTCATTCTTGATGGCTTCCCCCGTACAACCGTACAGGCGCAGGCGCTGGACGATCTTCTGACCTCGACCGGTCAAAAGATCAACGCCGCCATCAGTCTTGAGGTGCAGGACGCCGAAATGGTTACCCGTATTTCAGGCCGCTACACCTGTGGCGGCTGTGGCGAAGGCTATCATGACAGCTTTAAGCAGCCCGCAACAGCAGGCACCTGTGACAAATGCGGTAGCACCGACATGAAGCGTCGCGCTGATGACAACGCCGAAACCGTTGCCAGCCGGCTCGAGGCGTATCACGCACAAACCGCGCCTCTAATCGCCTATTACGATGGCAAGGGTGCCCTTAACACCATCAACGCCATGGGTCAGATCGACGAGATCGCTCAAGGTCTGAACGACATCGTTACGTCAGCAATGGCGTAATTAAGGCCCGAGGCCTCAACGCCCCCCCGGCTTTGGGGCCTCGGTTCCAATACAGCAATACCCGAAGGACCGCCTTGGCGGACCGGAGGAGCTATGTCTGCGTTTCGCGATACCGAACGTAGGCAGACAGAGAAGGTTTGTCCGCTCCGCAAGCGGCCAAATCAGGAGGAAGCAAAGGAGGGCCCGCAGTATGGCGGATCAAACAACAACACCTGCACAGGTGGCCGAGGCCGACAAAGCCTATTGGGCGGCAAATGTGCGGATTATTCTCATCAGCCTGGTGATCTGGGCTGTTGTGTCATTTGGGTTCGGCATTTTGCTGCGCCCGCTGCTGTCGGGCATTGCCGTCGGTGGTACCGATCTGGGCTTCTGGTTTGCTCAGCAGGGTTCGATCCTCGTCTTTCTGGCGCTGATCTTTAACTACGCTTGGCGCATGAACAAGCTGGACGCCGAATTCGGCGTTGAGGAGGAATAAGATGGACCAGTTCACCATCAACCTGCTGTTTGTTGGCGCGTCTTTCGCGCTCTACATCGGCATCGCGATCTGGGCCCGCGCGGGTTCTACGTCGGAATTCTACGCTGCGGGTCGCGGCGTTCACCCCGTTACCAACGGTATGGCCACTGCGGCTGACTGGATGTCGGCGGCCTCGTTCATCTCGATGGCGGGTCTGATTGCCTTTACCGGGTACGACAACTCATCCTTCCTGATGGGCTGGACCGGTGGCTACGTTCTGCTGGCTCTGCTGCTGGCACCTTACCTGCGTAAATTCGGCAAGTTCACCGTATCCGAGTTCATCGGTGACCGGTTCTACTCGCCCACCGCGCGCATCGTCGCTGTGATCTGTCTGATCGTTGCCTCGACCACCTACGTAATCGGTCAGATGACCGGCGTTGGCGTTGCCTTTGGTCGCTTCCTCGAAGTGTCCAACACAACCGGTCTGTTGATCGGTGCTTGTGTTGTTTTTGCTTACGCGGTGTTTGGCGGCATGAAGGGTGTAACATACACACAGGTTGCTCAGTACGTTGTTCTGATCATGGCCTACACCATCCCGGCGATCTTTATCTCGCTGCAGCTGACCGGCAACCCGATCCCTGCACTGGGTCTGTTTGGTGATCACGTCGCATCCGGTGAGCCACTGCTGCAGAAACTGGACGCCATTGTAGCGGAACTTGGCTTTAACGAGTACACGACCCATCACGCAGACACATTGAACATGGTTCTGTTCACCCTGTCTCTGATGATCGGTACTGCTGGTCTGCCTCACGTCATCATGCGCTTTTTCACCGTTCCACGCGTTGCTGATGCACGCTGGTCTGCGGGTTGGGCACTGGTGTTCATCGCTCTGCTGTATCTCACCGCTCCTGCGGTTGGTGCCATGGCGCGTCTGAACATCACCGACATGATGTGGCCCAATGGCACAGATGGCGACGCGGTTTCGGTTGAAATGATCGAAAACGAGCCTCGGTATGACTGGATGGCCACATGGCAGAAAACCGGTCTGCTGAATTGGGAAGACAAGAACGGCGACGGCAAGATCCAGTACTACAACGACAAGAACGCGGACATGCAGGCCAAAGCAGCTGAAAAAGGCTGGAGCGGCAACGAATTGACCAAGTTCAACCGTGACATTCTGGTTCTGGCCAACCCTGAAATCGCCAACCTGCCCAGCTGGGTAATTGGTCTGGTGGCTGCGGGTGGTCTTGCGGCGGCTCTGTCCACTGCGGCGGGTCTGTTGCTGGCGATCTCGTCTGCGGTATCGCATGACTTGATCAAAGGTTCGATCAATCCGCAGATTTCGGAAAAGAGCGAACTGTTGTCGGCGCGTATTGCCATGGGTGTGGCGATTGCACTGGCGACATACTTGGGCCTGAACCCTCCCGGCTTTGCGGCTCAGACAGTGGCACTTGCGTTTGGTCTGGCAGCGGCGTCGATCTTCCCGGCTCTGATGATGGGTATCTTCTCCAAGAAGATTAACAACACCGGTGCCGTGGCAGGTATGTTGGCTGGTCTGGGTGTAACACTCCTCTACATCTTCCTGCACAAAGGCTGGTTCTTTGTACCAGGTACCAACTCGTTCACCGATGCAGACCCACTGTTGGGGACCATCAAATCGACATCGTTCGGCGCGATTGGTGCTGCGGTTAACTTTGCTGTCGCCTACATCGTAGCCGGCATGACCAAAGAAACCCCGCAGGAAATCAAAGACCTGGTCGAAAGCGTGCGTATCCCCCGGGGCGCAGGCGCAGCTCAGGATCACTGAGGTGCAGGGTCGGTCTTTCTCCCTCCCATCTAAGACCGGCCCTTCCTGAGCCCTTGGTCCCGCCCGGTATCGTTCCGGGCGGGACCTTTTTCATTTTTATCAAGGTCGCAACCGATGCCTTTGACCCCAGCGCAAGTCACCCGTTTCCTGAAATCCGTGCACCCTTATGATGCGCTTCCATTGGATGTTCTGGAAACCATCGCGCCCCAATTGGACGCGTGGGAAGTGGAACAGGACTTCTCGATCTATGATCTGGGCGATGCCCTGCCCGGTCTGTTTTTGATCTACGAAGGACAGGTGGAAATCACCGACGAAAATGATGTCGTTGTGTCCCATCTTGGCTTACGCAACTCCTTTGGGGAACGTGGCCTGCTGCGCGATGGCAAAGCCGTCACCAGCGCCCGTGCAGATGCGCATTCCATCCTGCTTGTTGTGCCCTCTGCGCTGTTTTCTGAACTGCTGGACACCCACGACGTTGTCGCCAAGTTCTTTAACCGTGGCCGTGGACCGCGCCCTCAGCAGGAGTCCCTGGCCACCAGCCCGGTCGATACCCTGATGGCACGCAATCCGGCGACCTGCCCGCCCGAAACCTCAGCCCAAGATGCTGCAATACTCATGCGCGCGCGCAAGATCTCATCGCTTTGCATCACGCAAGGCGACGCTTTGCATGGCATTCTAACCACCCGTGATCTGTCAGGCAAAGTGGTTGCCGAGGCCCTGCCCCCGTCGACCCCCGTGGCACAGATCATGACCTCTGCGCCTCTAACCCTGTCCCCAAGCGCAATAGGCTCGGATGTGCTGCATGCGATGATGGAACACCACATCGGTCACATCCCGATCACCGAAGGAAACCGGCTGGTCGGCATCGTCACTCAGACCGATCTAACCCGATTTCAAGCCGTCAGTTCCGCAGAGCTGGTCAGCGCAATTGCACGCGCGGGCAGCGCCGAAGAGATGGCTAAAGTCACCGCCGAAATCCCACGCCTGCTGGTGCAGCTGGTCGCTGGTGGAAACCGGCATGAGGTGGTCACGCGTCTGATCACCGACATCGCCGATACAGTGACCCGCCGGTTGCTGACCTTGGCCGAAGCAAAGCTTGGCGCGGCCCCCGTGCCCTATCTCTGGTTGGCGTGCGGATCGCAAGGACGCCAAGAACAGACCGGTGTCAGCGACCAAGACAACTGTTTGATGCTGGATGATACGGTGACCGAGGCAGACATGCCCTATTTCGCCGAGTTGGCGAAATTTGTCAGCGACGGCCTCGATGTCTGTGGTTATTTTTACTGCCCCGGCGACATGATGGCGACCAATCCCCGCTGGTGTCAGCCCGCCCGGGTCTGGCGTGACTATTTCGCTGGTTGGATCGCCAAGCCCAGCCCCGAGGCGCAAATGCTGGCCAGCGTCATGTTTGATCTGCGCCCTATCGGGGGCAATTTTGATCTTTTCGAAGATCTGCAAACCGACACGCTCGGGGCTGCTGCAAAGAACTCGATCTTTGTTGCGCATATGATTTCGAACTCTTTGAAACACACACCTCCACTGGGACTGTTGCGCGGGTTTGCCACCATTCGCTCGGGCGAGCACAAAAACCAGCTGGATCTGAAACATAACGGCGTCGTACCCGTGGTGGATCTGGGCCGGGTCTATTCCTTGCAAGGAAAACTGCCCGAGGCCAACACCCGCGCCCGACTGAAAGCCGCCGAAGCCGCAGGGGTACTCAGCCCATCGGGCGCACGTGACTTTTTGGATGCCTATGATCTGATCGCGGAAACCCGGTTGGAACATCAGGTTGCGCTGGTCAAGGCGGGGAAAGCCCCCGACAACTATCTGCCCCCCGCCGATCTGTCCGACTTTGAGCGAAGTCATCTGCGAGATGCCTTTGTTGTGGTAAAGACGATGCAATCGGCCGTGGGCCACGGCAAAGGCATGCTCAGCTAACAGCAGCAGGCCCGCCGAATAAGAATGAAACGAAAAACATCAGAAGCAGGAGAGCAACGCGATGTTTCTGGAATTAATTGCGACTGTATTTGCCGGGATGGCCATGGCTGGCGTTGTGATGGTGATCAACCGGGCCACGGGCGGGCGGTTGCCGCGCTGGTTTGCCCCCGTCGCCGCCGGGGCGGCCATGATTGGTGTGACCATTTCAAGCGAATACAGCTGGTATGGGCGTACGCTGGATGGCATGCCGGACGGCCTGAAGGTCGTGCAGGAAGTTGAAAATAAAAGCATGATCCGCCCCTGGACGTATGCCGTGCCCTTTGTGGATCGCTTTGCGGCGATTGATACATCATCCATTCAACGCAACCCAAAACTGGCAGACCAGCGATTGGGGGATCTTTACCTCTTTGGTCGTTGGGCGCCTGTCAACAAACTGCCCGTGCTAGCCGATTGCGCCGGTGCGCGTCGCGCTAACCTGATTGATGGTGCGAACTTCGATGCGGATGGGGCGGTGATTGATGCCAGCTGGGTGCAGGTTGCGCATGATGATCCTGTGCTAACGGCGTTGTGTGAGACGGTGTAATGCTGACCAACCTAAGCCTACGTGTACGTGTCTTTTTGTTCTTTGTTTTGATGGCTTTTGGTGGCACAGCTGTCGCCGGGCTAGCACTTTATGTTGGATATCAGCGCGCGGGCTCGCCCGCACTTTTGGATGCGTTTGTCTTTAGCGGCACGTTAACCATTTTTGGACTGTTGGCTTTGGTTGTCGGCGTTTGGCTTCTGTTTGATGAAAACGTGGCAAAACCCATTGAACGGCTCGCCGCAGAAATGCGTGCCCGTGCCCATGCGGGCATTCAAAACGATATGGATCTTGAAGCCGCACGATATCTGGGGGATCTGGCCCCGGCGGCGGCGGGATTGGCGGGGCAGCTCAGCGACACCACGCTGGAAACGGCCCAGACCGTTGCCAACGAAACTGCCCGGCTTGCTGCGGACAAAGAGCGGTTGAGCGCTCTACTCACCGATATCCCACTGGCTATGATTTTGGTCAGCCCATCGCACCAAATCGTGCTCTATGACGGACAAGCAGCCGAGTTCCTGGCCCAAATCGCCACGCCCCGGTTGAATGCCTCATTGTTTGATTACCTAGACAAGGCCACTGTCGAAGCAGCCTATGCCAAGTTGGTGAAAACTGGGATGGAGGTCACCTGCCCCTTGTTGGGTCATGATGGCATCCAACACATAGATGCAAGAATGAAGCCACTCGGAAACGCGTCTGGCTACATGTTGATCTTGGATTCAGTCACGCTCGATGTCGCGCCAGAGGCGCAGCGTCCGCTGGTGTTTGACTTCGACCTGTTAGAGCAGCGCGCTGCAACACCGTATGATGCCCGTCCGATTGAGGATCTTTGTTTTGTCGTGTTCGACACCGAGACAACGGGCTTGCTCCCTCACAAAGATGAAATCGTCCAGATCGGCGCGGTACGTATGCTGCGGGGGCGTATCATCGAGGGCGAGGTGCTCAACACGCTCGTTGACCCCGGCATGCCAATTCCGCCTCCGTCCACCAAAGTTCACGGTGTAAGTGACGCCATGGTTCAAGGCGCGCCCGATATTCGTGATGCAGGGAGGACGTTCCATCATTTTGCCCGCGACGCCGTGATTGTAGCCCACAACGCACCATTTGATATGGCCTTTTTGCGTCGACACGCCAAACGCATGGACGTTGCATGGGATCACCCGATCCTTGATACTGTTTTGCTCTCGGCGGTATTGTTTGGTGCAAGTGAAACGCACACGCTCGACGCGCTTTGTGATCGGCTGGATGTCACCATTCCCGCCGCATTACGCCACACCGCCCTTGGCGACGCGCAAGCCACGGCTGAGGTTCTGACCAAGATGTTGCCCATGCTAAAAGCGCGAAATTTTGAGACCTTCGGAGACGTGATTGCCGAAACCCGTAAACACGGTCGCCTGTTACAAGACTTGAATCAGTAGACAAATGGTGCGCGCCGTGGCACGGGACTTCGGGACAGGATCCAAAGGTACGTCATGAGCGAAACTATCTTTACCCCCGGCCCCGAAACCACTCGCGCCCTGCGGGATGCGTTAGGGTGTTATGGAACCGGCGTGACCGTTGTGACCGCATCATCGCCTGATGGCCCGGTCGCAATCACGGCCAATTCGTTTGCCTCTGTGTCGCTGGATCCGCCCATGGTGCTGTGGTGCCCGGCCAAAACATCCACGCGCTATGATGCCTTTATGGCCGCGCAACACTACGCCATCCACATCATGGCTGAAGGACAACTCGCCACTGCACAGGCTTTTGCGCGGGACGGAGCCGATTTTTCACATGCGGAGTGGACCGAGGACGCCAACGGAATACCAATTTTGACCAAATCGCTGGCCCGGTTTGATTGCCGGTTGATTGCCCAACACGACGCTGGGGATCACACGATTATTCTGGGCGAAGTTGAAACCGTTCTGCATCGGCAAGGTCAGGGTTTGATGTTCAAACGGGGCCAATTTGGCGATTTCGCCCCGCGCACCTGATAAAAAGAAAAAGGGCGCGTAAACCGCGCCCTCTCCATTTCTTTAGATCCTTGGGATCTTAGGCGATGCCCTGAGTTATCAAATCTTTGGCGATAGAACGGAACGCTTCCGCCTGTGCGCTCTCAGGTTTGGACACCACAATCGGCGCCCCCTCATCCGCGGCCACCCGGATATCCAGGTGCAGTGGAATTTCACCCAAGAGCGGCACACCCAGTTTTTCCGCCTCTGACGCTACGCCGCCATGCCCGAACACATGCTCTTCGTGGCCACAGTTGGAACAGATGTGTGTCGACATGTTTTCAATCATCCCAAGGATCGGCGTCTTGGTTTGACGGAACATATCGATGCCTTTGCGGGCATCCAGCAGGGCAACATCCTGCGGCGTAGACACCACGATGGCGCCATCCAAAGCGAATTTCTGTGTCAGGGTCAGCTGAACATCACCTGTGCCGGGTGGTAGGTCAACGATCAGGACATCCAATTCGCCCCACTGCACCTGGTTCATCATCTGTTGCAACGCGCCCATCAACATCGGTCCCCGCCAAACGACGGCTTGTCCTTCGTTGGTCATCAAACCCATGGACATCATTGTGACGCCATGATTGCGCAGCGGAAGAATGATCTTGCCATCTGGGCTGGCGGGACGTCCTGAAACCCCCAGCATACGGGGCTGCGAAGGACCATAGACATCAGCATCCAACAATCCAACGCGGCGGCCTTGAGCCGCCAAAGCACACGCCAAGTTTGCGGACACAGTGGATTTACCGACGCCCCCCTTGCCCGAGGCGATTGCGATAATTCGCGCGACACCCGGAACGGCCGCCGGTGCGGTCGCAGATGGTTTCGGCTTGGGTTTCAATTCCGGAGGAGCTTTTTCAGAATGTGCCGTCAGCATGGCCGACACTTTTTCAACGCCTTCGACCATGCTTGCAGCCTGTTC
Organism: Phaeobacter sp. NW0010-22; assembly: GCF_040365955.1. NCBI lineage: Bacteria > Pseudomonadati > Pseudomonadota > Alphaproteobacteria > Rhodobacterales > Roseobacteraceae > Phaeobacter > Phaeobacter sp. NW0010-22. The sequence continues at coordinate 716,517 of NZ_BAABWT010000001.1, read as the reverse complement.
AGCGGCAGCTCGGATCGGCTCCATCTGTTCGACCTTTTTCGGGTCAATCTCAATCACGAACCGCACCTGATCGCCCTCGACGTTCAGCGCGCGCACCAGCCCCGAACTGACAATGTCCTGCCCGCTGCCCGGATCTACGATCTTTTTCAGGTTCGCCAGAACCGCTTCGCGAATGCTCATGAGTTGTCGTCCTTGATTTGACCCGTCACCACATGCTCAACCTCGAGCCCATCAATCGTCAAAACCACCTTGGCCTCAAAACTCTGCCCCTCAGAGAGATCAGCTTTGCGCAGCCCCTCTTCGATGGCCTGCTGGCTGGTCACCCCAACCTGCTTGAGGAACTTGCGCATGGACATGTTATAATCACCACTCATCGCATGTATCTCCGTTTTCTCGTGCTTCGTTTGACGCTGATGCTTGCGCACCCTTACGGGGCCAAGAGCCATGCGTTTGCCCGTTTCTGCCTGAGCAATGCCCAGATCACCAGCCCCCACTTTAGCGAAAGGTCCAGCCGACCGATCAACAAGGGGGAATTGGCGTGAATGTTTTGTCCCATTTGCCCGCAGAACACACGAAACAATCCTTTTCAAATACGGGGCTTGGCAGGCCATTTGTTCTGTTTCATAGTCCGCCCGTCGGAAAGAAGGGGAGAGCTTTCCGATCAGGAAACCATGGTGAGCACGATGTCGCACATCCAAGGACCCTTTGCTGACGCTGTGGCGAGTGCCCTTCGATCAGTGTGAAAAGAGGGGTTTAAGGTCGCGCCGTGCACATTATGACTGGGGCGGCTGTGGGCAACCACACCGCCCCCCTGAACCTTGGCGGTGCAGGTTGTACGATGAACACAGACAATTGAGCGCCAACACTTTAAGGGTTTCCAAACGTCTGAAACTCAAACCACACGAAAACCTTGCCCCTCCCTATCGCGGGGTAAGCGGCCAACCCGATGGCAGGCCGCGTCGCTATTATTGCAGGTAAGGACTGGGGTCGACACTGTCGAACCCTTTGCGCACCTCAAAGTGCACGTAGGCATTGTCGCCACCGCGCAACTGCGCCAGCTTTTGCCCGCGCTTGACGCGGTCGCCTTTGTTCACCTCGATCTTGTCAACGTTTGCATAGACCGTCAGCAGATTATTCTTGTGGCGCACAACGATGATCGGCACCTGATCCGCATCTGCAGTGATCGCCGCAACTGTACCAGAGGCCGCCGCCACAACAGGAGAACCCGCAGCCGCTGCAATATCAATGCCGTCGTTTTTGCCCTTGGAATAGGGGCGAATAATCTTGCCCGACACCGGGAAGCCCATTGCAGCTTTGCTTGTTTTGGTGGGCTCAGCCACTTTCACATCAGGCGCTTCTGGGGGCTTGGCAGTGGTCTTTTCTTTTGGCAGTGGCGTAGTAGAGCTCGGCGGCAACGGCGTCGGTGACCCTGACCCCGGCTGTGTGACAGCAGCCGCACCTGCAGCAGCGGTGACACCCGCAGCCGCTGGTGTCGTACTGGATGATTTCGGAGCCGATTGATCCTTGACCGGGATCAGCAAATATTGACCTTCGCGCACCGCAAAATCAGACCCCAAGCCATTCCATTCGGCCAAAGCTTTCACAGGAACCTGATACAGTCGCGAGACAGTATAGGCCGTTTCCCCACGCGCAACCTTGTGCCGGATTGGCTCTGGTCCTGCCGGTTTGGGGGCCGCTTTTGCAGGCGTTGCAGGCGCCAGTGGCTTTGTTTCAATCGGCGTCGTATCCGGGGCTGCATCAATCGCTGTTCCAGCCAAAGCAGCAATATCAACCGCAGATCCACTTGTGGTGGGCTCGGCAACACGGCGCGGCAAGGCCAGAACCTCACCTTCGCGCATCTTCACATCGGGCTCCAAGCCATTGAACCGTGCCACCTCTCCGGCGGGTAAACCAACGCGATTGGCCAGATCCGTAACACTGTCCCCCCGCCGGGCTACAGCAACTTGATAGGTGGGATAAGAAATCACGCCACGGTCATCCGGTTTCGGGCGATCCGCGGTACTGACATTTTGTGCTGCCTGTGCGGTACTGAAGCCGCCAACATTGCCGCGCAAATCATAGTCCAAGGGACCGTCACAGGCCGCAGTCAGCGCCAAGGCGGCACCAGCCACCCAGACCCGAGCAGGGACAACACAGGAAAAAGCACTCATCTCACAATCCTCAAAGCGCCCCCTGTTAACCGGAGGCTTGGCATTTCATGCGGCACAAATAGGCCTTTATCCGTCCTTTCCCAAGCCTTCAAGCAAAGGAACAAATCGAACGGGCCGGATTTCGTCATATTCAAAACCAGTTTCGTGTCGGCGCACCCGTATCAACGTCTGCACCGTATCCGACTGGCCCACCGGCACAACCATGATACCGCCGATTTTCAGCTGCGCCAAGAGCGGCCCGGGCGGATCTTCGGCGGCGGCGGTCACAATAATACGATCAAACGGCGCCTGCTCTGGCAAACCGAACGATCCATCCACCGTCATCGCCGTGATATTGGCCAGATGCATGGACTGAAAAACCATCTGCGCCTCGCGCACCAAACGCGCATGGCGTTCAACCGTATAAACCCGGCGTGCCAGTTTGCTCAAGATCGCGGCTTGATACCCAGAGCCAGTTCCAACTTCTAAAACCTTATCGCGCGGATTGACCTCAAGCGCTTGCGTCATGATCCCAACAACTGATGGCTGGCTGATTGTTTGGCCACAAGCAATCGGTAGCGGCATATCCTCGTAAGCGCGCGCGGCAAAGATGCCTCGCACAAACGGCCCCCGGTCGATTTCTTCCATTGCGGCCAGAACCTTGGCGTCAGTCACCCCCTTGGAGCGCAGATGGAAGACAAACTGCATTTTGGTTTCAGGATCTGGACCGCTCATTCGATTGTCTTGAGTGCCTCTAGGTGATCATGGGCGGTCAAGTCCGCACGCATGGGCGTTACCGAAATGTAGCCCTCAAGGTTCACCGCAGCATCGCTGCCCGGTTCGGTCATCACTTGCTGATTGCCGCCTTTGATCCATAAGAACCGACGCCCGGTGGGGGATTTATGCGGCTCAACAGTAAACTTGGTTTCGCGCCTGTAGCCCTGTGGTACGGCACGAATGCCAAGCACGTCATCGACTGGAACCGGTGGGAAATTGACATTGTAGAACAGGCGGTAATCCGCTCCTACGCCCGGATCCTGGTCCAAGATCTTGCGGATCACGTCGGCCCCATGTGCCAAAGCCACTTCAAAAAGGTCAGGCCGTTCAAAATTGCGCGGGCCAAAATACTGCGACAGAGCAATGGCGGGCAAACCTTGCAGGGCCGCCTCCATTGCGCCACCCAGCGTGCCGGAGTAGAGCGCGTTTTCTGCCGAATTGTTACCCTTGTTCACACCGGACAACACCAGATCTGGCGGATTATCCTTCATCACATCGTGCAAGCCCGCCAACACGCAATCCGCCGGCGACCCTTCGGCGGCATAACGGCGTTCGCTCAACTTAGCGATCATGGTTGGGTGGGAATAGCTGATGCAATGGCCCACACCAGATTGTTCAAACGCAGGCGCAACCACCCACACTTCGCCATCAGGCCCGGCCAACTCGGCAGCAATGGCCTCTAACGTCGCAAGTCCCGGCGCGTTGATGCCGTCGTCATTTGTCAAAAGAATACGCATAATACCCCGCCCCATTTGGTTCTTGATAACTGCGCACCAGCGCCCCGGCAAGCAAGCACAGCCCAGACAGGCACAAAAAGAAAGGAGCGTTGCCGCTCCCTCTCTCAATCCAAGACTGTTCCAATCTGTTTGAGGCGCAATCGAGTGTCGCCCCGCACCGTGGTGGATCTAGCCCACCTCGTTCAACCGCGCGACGTAGCGGGCCAACGTGTCGATCTCAAGGTTGATCATATCGCCTTCGGCCATATCGCCCCAGGTGGTCACCTCTTTGGTATGGGGAATGAAATTGATCCCGAAATCTGCCCCATCCACGTCATTCACGGTCAAAGATGTCCCGTTCAACGCGACCGATCCTTTGGGAGCGATGAATTTGGCCAACGCCTTTGGCGCGCGCAGGGTCACGCGGGTACTGTCGCCCTCGTCAACCATCTTGATGATCTCGGCAACGCCATCCACATGTCCTGAAACGATATGGCCGCCTAGTTCATCCCCAACCTTCAACGCGCGTTCAAGATTGACCCGCTTGCCTACGACCCATGTGCCCAGATTGGTTTTTCCAACACTTTCCGCGCTAATCTGAACGTCGTACCAATCCGCCCCAAGGGCCACCACCGTCAGACACACGCCATCACTTGCAATGGATGCGCCAATGTCGATGGACGCGGTGTCATACCCCGTCTGAATGCGCGCCCGCAAATCGCCTTGCTGATCCAGTTCCGCAATTGTGCCAACGTCGGTGATGATCCCTGTAAACATTCTATTTGCCTCTGAAAGCTATACCTACAGGCTGACGTAGCGGGCGACGGGCGCACGGGCAAGCCCCAGTTGCTTGCCCTTCTGACACGGTGCGGTCATAGTTTCGCCTGATCCACAGGCTAAAGGTTAATGTATTGACCCACGGCGCAAAGAGTAATGATATGCCTATTTCGGCCCAGAAACAGCGGAAATTCCTGTTCTTACAAGGTCCCCATGGGCCCTTTTTTAATGCTTTGGGCAAGATGTTGCGTGCAGCAGGCGGTCAGGTTTGGCGCGTTGGCTTCAATGCCGGTGACCGTGCGTTCTGGTTCCATCAATCCAGCTATATTCCCTATCGCGGTACGCCGGAAGATTGGCCAGATACGTTTTCTGAATTGCTCGACACGCACCAAATCACGGATATCGTGCTATATGGCGACACGCGCCCTGTTCATGCCAAAGCCATTGAAAGCGCGCGTGGACGTGGTCTGACCATCCATGTTTTTGAAGAGGGGTATTTGCGCCCCTATTGGGTAACGTATGAACGGGGGGGATCAAATGGCAATTCACGACTGATGGATATGACCATCCCCGAGATGAAAAAGGCGCTGGATCAATCCGTTATGGAAACACCCCTGCCACCATCTCATTGGGGGGACACGCGCCAGCACGTTTTCTATGGGGCGCTCTATCATTGGTTTGTCATGTTCAGAAATGGCGACTATCGCAATTTTCGCCCGCATCGGGATCTACCTGTAACCAAGGAATTCCAGCTGTACCTGCAACGGCTCTTGCTCATGCCAGCTCAAGCGCTTGACCGCTGGGTGTCGACCCTGCGTATTCGTAATGGGGGTTTTCCCTATCATTTGGCCTTGCTGCAACTGGAACATGACAGTTCATTCCAAATGCATTCGCCGTTCTCAACCATGACAGAGTTCCTATCAGAGATATTCGAGGGCTTTGCCACAGGCGCCCCACAGCATCACCACTTGGTAGTCAAAGCCCACCCATTGGAAGATGGCAGAGTGCCGATCCGGACTGAGGTCAAACGCCTTGCGGATCAACACGGCTTGCACGGACGGGTGCATTATGTCCGGGGCGGTAAGCTAGCGCAGCTTTTGAATGATGCCAGAACGGCCGTCACTGTGAATTCCACCGCCGGACAACAGGTGCTCTGGCGCGGTATCCCCCTGAAAGTGTTTGGCAAGGCCGTTTATGCCAAACCGGAGTTTGTCGCGAATCAATCTCTGCGCGATTTTTTTGCCGGGGCTACCCGTCCTGACAACCGCGCCTACAAAGAGTATCGCCGCTATCTGCTTGAAACTAGCCAACTTCCGGGTGGATTTTATTCCCGTCGGGGACGTCGGCAACTGTTGCGTCAGGTGGTTGATATGATGCTATCCCCCGAAGATCCCTATGATGCACTGAAATCCGGCACAGCGGCCCCAAGGCAACAGTTGCGTCTGGTGAACTGACCAACACAAGACCTGGGACTGGATTTTTATTCCTGATTCCGATAGCTTGTTAAAAAAATACCGAGGCAGAAAAATAATAGGTCGAGGAGACCGAGCAGTGAAACCCATGTCCGTCCGGTGGGCTAAGCCCATTGCCGTGCTGACTGCGATCGCAGTCGTGGCCTCTTGTACGTTGCCCCGTACTGGCCCCAATAAACGTGAAATCTTTGCAGGGTCCGTTCAAAAAGAGGGAGATGCTTTTATCGTCGCCGTCAATGACCGCGTCACCCGTGCAACCGCCGTTGTCCCCGCACTTGGCTTTTCCGACAGCTTCAAGAATGCGTCCCAGCTGACATCTGACACCATTCGCCCCGGCGATGTGTTGGGTTTGACCGTTTGGGAAAACGTGGATGATGGCCTGCTGGCGGGCGAAGCCACCAATTCCACCATTCTGGAAGAAGTGCAGGTCGACAGCGCCGGGTTCATCTTTGTGCCCTACGCCGGACGTGTTCGCGCCTCTGGAAACACACCGAACCAGTTGCGTGAAACCATCACGACCAAGCTCGAAGATCAAACACCCGATCCACAGGTTCAGGTGCGTCGCCTCGCAGGCGATGGTGCAACTGTGTCCTTGACCGGTGCCGTTGGTGGTCAAGGCGTGTATCCAATTGAACGCCCAACCCGCACCCTGTCGTCGATGCTGGCCAAAGCCGGTGGTGTCACCATCACCCCGGAAATTGCACAGGTCACCGTAATCCGTGGCAGCCAACAGGGACAGGTCTGGTTCCAAGATCTTTATGACAACCCCAAGCTGGATATCTCTTTGCGCGGTGGTGATCGCATTCTGGTCGAAGAGGACACCCGGTCCTACACCGCCCTCGGCGCAACAAACTCGCAAGCACGTGTTGCCTTCGAAACGCAGGATCTCTCCGCTCTCGAAGCACTCGCTCAGATTGGGGGCCTCCTTTCGACCTCCTCTGATCCAACTGGCGTGTTCATCTTTCGCAATGAGCCAGCTGAAATTGCTGGACAAGTTCTGGGACGCACCGATCTCGAAGGGGCACAGCGGATGGTTTATGTATTGAACCTGACCGAACCTAATGGCTTGTTTGTTGCCCGTGATTTTGTAATTCGCGACGAAGATACAATCTATGTCACCGAAGCGCCCTATGCTCAGTGGACCAAGGCAATCTCACTTGTCGCTGGTGGCCTGACACCCATTGCCAACGTGGCGACCATTTCTGACAGCTTCTAATCGACATGATCACGGATCACTCTAAAACAGCCGAGAGCCCCCGCTCTCGGCTGTTTGTATATAACGGGGGGTTTTTGACCCAGTCCCGCCTGCGTCGCATCCTTCATCTTGCGGGATATGACCTTAGGTTGGGTTTTCCGGGGCCAAAGGACTTGATCGGCATCTGGGGCAACAGCCCGACGGCCCATCGGGGCAAAGCCATCGCCACCAAACGAGACACCCCCCTGTTGCGAGTCGAGGATGCGTTTCTGCGATCCCTCCACCCCGGTCGTGCCGGAGAGCCCCCATTGGGTCTGCATCTGGATCGCTCTGGGGTTCACTTCGACCCCTCCACCGTCTCAGACCTTGAACAGCTGCTCACCACCCATCCGCTGGATGATACTGCACTGTTGAACCGCGCCCGTGCAGGCATGGCCCGCGTTCAGGATCTGCATTTGAGCAAGTATTCCGGCTTTGATCCAAATACTCCAGCACCAGATCCCGGCTATGTCCTGGTCATAGATCAGACGCGCGGGGATGCGTCGGTCACGGCAAGCAAAGGCAACGATGCCCTGTTTCGCGAAATGCTGGTTTTTGCACAAGAGGAACACCCCGGTGCGCAAGTCATCATCAAATCCCATCCGGAAACCAACGCAGGCTACCGGTCTGGATATTATTCGGCCGAGGACACCAACCACCGCATCACTCTGCTCGACACTCCGATCAGCCCGTGGTCTCTCCTTGAGGGGGCAGTGGGCGTCTATACGGTGTCTTCCCAGCTCGGGTTTGAGGCCATTCTGGCCGGCCACAAACCGCGCGTCTTTGGGCAGCCATTTTATGCGGGATGGGGCCTGACCACAGACGAAAACCCGGTTCCCCGACGTGAGCGTCGGTTGACCCGTGCGCAGCTGTTCGCGGCTGCCATGATCCTCTATCCAGTCTGGTACGACCCCTATCGCGATCAACTCGGCACGTTGGAAACCACATTGGACACGCTCGAGGCACAGACCCGGGCATGGCGTCAGGATCGCAATGGGTGGACCGCAGGCGGCATGCGTTTGTGGAAACGCCGTCCGCTGCAAAAAATGTTCGGGCATTATAAACGCGTGCAATTCACCGATACCCCCGATGCCAATGATCCACGTCCCCATATGGTTTGGGCCAACCGTCCTGCGCCCACTTCCGCCCACCGCCTCGAAGACGGATTCCTGCGTTCGCGTGGCCTTGGCGCAGAGCTGGTGCCACCGCTGTCTTTGGTGACAGATGATCGTGGCATTTATTACGATCCAACCCGCCCAAGTCAGCTTGAGACATGGATCGCCAAACGCGAAGAATTGCGACCAGATCAACACTTACGCGCGGACCGTCTGGTGCACACGCTGCTCCAGAACAAATTGAGCAAGTATAACCTTGGCGGGGATCACCCCACCCTTCCCGACGGCCATCGCATTCTTGTTCCCGGACAAGTAGAAGACGACGCCTCGATCAAAACCGGTGCAGGAGCGGTGAAAACCAATCTTGAACTGCTGCAACGCGCGCGCGCGGACAATCCGAATGCCGTTATCCTCTACAAACCGCACCCAGATGTTGAAGCCGGATTGCGCACCGGTGCAGTCACGGTCGACGGGATTGCGGATATGGTTCTGACCAACTGTGACCCCAGCACCCTTTTGACCGAGGTGGATGAGGTCTGGACCATGACCTCTCTCCTCGGGTTCGAGGCGCTGTTGCGCGGCGTCAAAGTCACCACTCTGGGCACACCATTTTACGCCGGCTGGGGCCTGACCACCGATTTGGACAAAGTGCCCGCCCGACGGGGCGCGCGCCCGGATCTGATTGGATTGGTGCATGCCACACTGATCGATTACCCACGCTATTGGGATCCGATCACCGGCCAACCCTGCCCTGTTGAAGTTGCGATTGAACGCCTGAGTACAGGCGCCATCCCGCATCCGGGATACGCCAATCGAGTGCTGTCAAAACTGCAAGGTCTGTTTGCCACCTACGCCCACCTGTGGCGGTGATGGTCTCTTAGGTCGGCATTACCGCAGGGCACGGGTCCAGCGATGCATGACGTCCTTGCCCAACTGACGGGTTTCCACCAGATCAAACCGAGGTGCCTCGGCTAACCGGTTCAAGCCAAGCGCCCCAATGCCCGCAAGCCCTTCGGCTCCAATTGCCAGACCAGCGGTAAAACCGATCAGCTCATCCACCAAATCATTGGCCAACAGGGATGCCGCAAGTGAGCCGCCCCCCTCACAAAAGACGCGCGTTAACCCAGCGGTTCCCAACTGCTGCAGCATATCCACGGTATCAACCTGAATGCCCTGCATCGTACAGGGAACCAGCTTTGCCCCCAATCCACCCCATGCGCGCGCACGTTCAGCGTCAACACCCGATCCGTGACACAGCCAGACGGGCACGTCATTAGCGGTGCGAGCCAGTTGTCCCATGAACGGCAGATCCAGATGGCGCGACACGACCACACGCACGGGCTGTTGTGACACGCCCATATCCCGCACCGTCAACGATGGGTCATCTGATCGGGCAGTCCCGGCCCCGACCATGACCGCATCGTGACGCGCGCGCATCGCATGCACTGCGCGCCGGGCTTCTGGGCCAGTGATCCACTGGCTTTCCCCAGTCGCGGTTGCAATACGCCCATCAAAACTGTTCGCCAGTTTGAGCGTCACCAAAGGGCGCCCCTGTTCCGTCTTTAAGAAAAACCCGGCATGATCACGCGCGGCTTGGCCGCTCAAAACGCCCGTCGTGACCTCAATTCCGTGCATTTTTAGCTTTTGAAAACCCTGTCCAGCGACCCGAGGGTCACTGTCTTCGATGGCGCAGACCACCCGCGCGATCCCCGCCGCAACCAAGGCATCCGCACAAGGCGGCGTTTTGCCGTGATGGGAACAGGGTTCCAATGTCACATAAGCGGTAGCCCCACGCGCCGCTTCGCCCGCTTGAGCCAAAGCAACCGGCTCGGCATGCGGACGTCCGCCGGGCTGTGTCCAGCCCCGCCCAATAATCCGACCCTCCCGAACAATAACGCATCCGACTGCCGGATTTGGCCAACAAGATCCCTGACCGCGCCGCCCTAAAGACAGGGCAAGCGCCATAAATCGTTCATCCACTTGAGCTTACTCTTCGCCTGGAGACACCGGGGGGCGCAGTTCGTGGACAAAATCCTCGAAATCATCTGCTGCCTGAAAGTTCTTGTAAACGCTAGCAAACCGCACATAGGCAACCGTGTCGATCCGGGCCAAAGCCTCCATCACGATCTCACCGATCTGCTTTGAATCGATATCGGTTTCGCCCATGCTTTCCAGCCGCCGCACGATGCCTGAAATCATCTGATCAATGCGTTCCGGATCAATCGGGCGTTTCTGCATGGAAATTCGGATCGAGCGTTCCAACTTGTCACGATCGAAATCTTCGCGCTTGCCGTTGGATTTGATCACGACCAAATCGCGCAACTGTACGCGCTCGTAGGTGGTGAACCGTCCGCCACAGGCCGGGCAAAACCGCCGCCGCCGAATAGAAACATGGTCCTCGGCTGGACGTGAATCTTTGACCTGAGTATCGATATTTCCGCAAAACGGGCAGCGCATGCGCAATCCCCCTCAATCATTTCCGCCTTGAAATTGTGAACACTGCGGCCCACTTATCCACAACTATAGGCCACCCTCTAGAGTTTGGGTAGAGGGGAAATTTAACCCCTACATCCTGCGTATGCTCAAGCGAAATGTGCCGCGATTGTACGCACATGGGGGGCATTGCGATGTTCAAACAAGTAAATTCCCTGCCATGTTCCCAACACAGGTCGTCCGTTTTGCACGGGGATCGACAGGCTGACAGGCATCAGCACCGCCTTGATATGAGCAGGCATATCATCCGGCCCCTCATAGGTATGGCGCAGATAAGACATCGATGGATGGCTTGAAGGCGGAACCAAGCGATCAAAGAACGCCGCGAGATCAGTTTGTACTTCTGGGTCAGCATTTTCCTGAATCAGCAACGAACACGAAGTATGACGCACAAACAGCGTCAGTAAGCCATCCCCACCCGCCGTATTAACCCACTGGCGCACATCCTGCGTGAACTCATACAGACCGGCACCTTGGCTTGCGATTTGAAACTGGTGTTGCATGCGCCCTTGATGCCCTGCTCGGCTCGTTGGGGCAAGGTGAGGCTTGGTTCAAAGCTTGGGATTAATCAATCCAACGTTCAAATGGGTCAAACCGGCTTCCGGCACAATACTGACGGGCAAAGGACGCACTCAAACTATCGCCAGCCTGCTTAACGGACAGAGTGTAACCTGGTTTAGCGGCTTCCCCCGGCGGCTCGTTGAGCGAAAACTGGACTGCTGCACGCTCTGGCCGGGTCACACTGGGGCCAATTCCGCGCCAGATATAGATCTTTTGGGTCGCACCCAAATTTAACTGCATGCGCCCAAAATCCCCAATACCGCACCAGAAATCCACCGCTCCAGAGCCGGGTTCGCTGACAACTTCAAAAACACCGGGCGCGATCTGATACACATCATGCTGATTCACCGCCCGCCAAGCACTGGCCGCAGTAGGCATCACAGAGACCAACGCCAAAACTTGGGCACATCTCTTGTAGGTCAATGGAGGTCTCCTTTTTTAGCGCATCCTCAGAATGTAATTGGAACAGGTTCGCAATATCCCTCAGCTTGCTGAATGCTCATGCTGTCCCCCACAGGCAGCCCGCTTTTGAACCCACCTGTCGGCAAGGGCGTTATCCCTGCTGCATCCGGATTCAAAGTGAATTGCAACGCTGTCCGGCGCTGGGTGGTGACACTTTGACCGCGTTCCCGGGCAATATACACACGGTCCGTCCAGCCCGCCCCCAAAGCCCGACGGGCAAACTCACCTGCCGCGCACCAATAATCCCCATTTCGGACTCGCCCGCTCGGAATAACTTCAAACAGCGCACTGTTCACTTGGTTCACGCGCGCCCCGTTGCGCGCAGTAAAGGCATCCGCCTGCGTCGCAAAACCCGCAACAGCAAGCACACCAAACATCAGAAATTGTTTCATAAAGGCGTCACTTTCATTTCTCTCTGTGTCTAACTTAGTACGCAGCCCCCTTGTCGCACAGGGGAATTCACAAGGAATTCAACCAAGCGGAGCAGTTGCGCGACAGATCGCCAATGACCAAGCTCCACAAAAAAGGGCCCCCGAAACGGGAGCCCCTAAATCTGTTTGTTAATACGCCTTACTGGTCCAAGAAGGACCGCAGCTTACGCGACCGGCTTGGATGCTTGAGCTTACGCAACGCTTTAGCCTCGATCTGCCGGATACGTTCGCGGGTCACGCTGAACTGCTGGCCGACTTCTTCCAGCGTGTGGTCGGTATTCATGCCGATACCAAACCGCATCCGCAAAACACGTTCTTCACGCGGTGTAAGAGACGCCAGAACCCGTGTCGTGGTTTCCTTGAGGTTTTCCTGAATGGCGCTGTCCAAAGGCAGCACTGCGTTCTTGTCCTCGATGAAATCGCCCAACTGGCTGTCTTCTTCGTCGCCAATCGGCGTTTCGAGGCTGATCGGCTCTTTGGCGATTTTCATCACCTTGCGAACCTTCTCGAGCGGCATCTGCAGCTTTTCAGCCAATTCTTCCGGCGTCGGTTCACGACCGATTTCATGCAACATCTGGCGACCAGTACGGACCAGTTTGTTGATGGTTTCGATCATATGGACCGGGATACGGATGGTTCGGGCCTGATCAGCGATCGAACGGGTGATCGCCTGACGGATCCACCACGTCGCATAGGTCGAGAATTTATAACCGCGACGATATTCGAACTTATCAACCGCTTTCATCAAACCAATGTTCCCTTCCTGGATCAGATCCAAGAACTGCAAACCACGGTTGGTGTACTTTTTGGCGATCGAGATCACGAGGCGCAGGTTGGCCTCGACCATTTCTTTCTTCGCCTGACGCGCTTCTTTTTCACCTTTTTGAACCTGCTGCACGATGCGGCGGAATTCAGGGATGTCCAAACCAACGTACTGTCCAACTTGCGCCATGTCTGCACGCAGCTCTTCAACCTTGTCAGTCGAACGCTCGATGAACATCTGCCAGCCCCGGCCCGGTTTTTCGCCCATTTCGGACAACCAGTTGGGATCCAGCTCACGACCGCGGTACGCTTCGACGAACTCACGACGGTTGATCCGCGCTTGGTCCGCCAGTTTCACCATTGAGCTGTCCAGAGACATCACGCGACGATTAATTCCGTAAAGCTGGTCAATCAGGGCTTCGATACGGTTGTTGTGCAGGTGCAATTCATTCACCAGCAAAACGATTTCCGAACGCAACGCCTGATACTTTGCTTCATCAGAGGCCGAGAATGATCCATCCTCGTTCAACGTCGCTGAAATCCGGCTGTCCTGCATTTCCGACAACTGGGCGTAATCCAACGAGATCCGCTCCAACGTGGTCAGAACCTGATCCTTCAGAGCCGCTTCCATCGCGGCAAGCGACATGTTGGCCTGTTCATCTTCATCATCGTCGTCGTCTTTGGCAATCGGGTTACCGTCTGCATCCAACTCGGGCCCGGACTCTTCGGCAGGTTTTGCAGATGCAACGGCAGAGGCGTCTACGACAGGGGTCTCTTCTTCGCTCTCTTCATCCATCTGGTTCCCAAAGGTGGTTTCCAGATCAATGACGTCGCGCAGCAGAATGTCTTCGGACAAAAGTTCGTCATGCCAGATGGTGATCGCCTGAAACGTCAGAGGGCTTTCGCACAGCCCGGCAATCATCGTATTGCGGCCCGCTTCGATCCGCTTGGCGATGGCAATCTCGCCCTCGCGGCTCAGCAGTTCAACGCTGCCCATCTCGCGCAGGTACATGCGCACCGGATCGTCTGTCCGGTCCAGTTTTTCGCTCGCCGCGCTGGCGAGCGTCACATCACGGGTGCCTTCGGTGGTCGCAACCTCGGTCGAGCCCTTTTGCTCTTCCTCTTCTGCTTCCTCATCTTCGATGATGTTGATGCCCATCTCAGACAACATCGACATCACGTCTTCGATTTGCTCCGAGCTGACCTGATCAGGCGGCAGAACCTGATTAAGCTGATCGTAGGTGATATATCCCTTTTCACGCGCCTCGCCGATCATCTTTTTGACGGCGGCTTGGCTCATATCAAGCGAGATTTCCTGTTCCTGGTCGTCAGACTTGCGGTCGTCGTTCGTGTCTTTAGCGGCCATTCAGTGCTCCTACAGGGGCTGGGGGCGATTCGTTTCATCCGAATCATTAGCGCGTTCAAATGATTCGGCCACCCGTTTACCCGTTTTTCTTTGCCTATTCTTTATCAAAACGCGATATTAGCGCTTTCGTTCGAAATTGATGCTGTCGAGGATCGCTGCAAACGAGTCGCGTTCATCCCGGTTGATTCGCGCCCCATTGTCAGCCACATCGAATATCGCTTTGTCCTCATTCTCGCTGCGGGTGGCGCGATTGCGCTCTTCGGCGGCCTGCGCCACGCGCCAGGTCACAGCCTCATCATCCAATTCAGCGATCTCTTCTTTGGCCTCGGCAATTTCAGCGGTCAGCCCGCGCAGCGCGGTGAGTTTTGCGAGTTCCTCGGCCAATATCATCTCGGCCAGTTCTAGATCGCCAGGGCGGCGCACACAGGGGCTAATTGCGACATGGCGAAGGGCAAACAGGTTTTCAAGGGGTTCGGGCCCCAACGCCTCATAAATTCTGTCACTTAGATCGCCGGGGCTATCGATGGCATAGCGCAAAACCATATCTCGTAACATTGCATGATCCTGATCCCGGCATTCCATCGCTTCAAGTTGCTGTTCAAACTGCACAACAATCTTCGGCGTTTTGACGGTTGTCGCCAAGATCACCGCCTCGCGCATTTGGATCTGTGCCTCTTCGGTGGCCGAGGCCAATAAAGAGGCACGAGTACCGGGCATCGCCGGCTCCGGCGCTGCTTTCCAGCGGCCCTTGCCTTTGCCGCCTCCGCCCTGCCATTGACCACCCCCAGCCTGAAACGCCGCACGCGGTTTGCGTTGCGGGCGGAACAGCTCCCACCGCAGATCTTTGATCTCTTGACCATAATGCGCACGAATGGACGGATCACGGATCAGCTTGATCTTTTCGCGCAGTGTCTTGTCCAACCCAGCCTTCCGCTCTGGGCTGTCGAATACTTTGCCTTCGGTCTCGCGCTGCCACAGCAGTTTGACCATCGGCATCGCCTGATCCAGCACGCTTTGCACAGCTTCGGGTCCTGAGCCCCGGATCAGGTCATCAGGGTCTTTCCCCTCGGGCATCAGCGCAAAGCGCAGCGATTTCCCAGCCTCAAGCAGTGGCAACGCCAGTTCAATCAACCGCATCGCCGCCCGCAAACCTGCGGTATCCCCATCCAGCGCTATGATCGGCTCATCTGCGATGCGCCACAGCATCTGCAACTGGCTTTCGGTGATCGCTGTGCCCAAAGGTGCAACCGAGGCCCCGAATCCACCCTCTGCTAGGGCGATCACATCCATGTACCCTTCGGCCACCAACAAGGTTTGCCCCTGCCCCGCGGCCGTCCGCGCCGGGCCTTGATTGTACAGGCTGCGCCCTTTGTCGAACAATTCGGTCTCGGGCGAGTTCAGATATTTCGCGTTGTCATTGGGATCCATCGCGCGACCGCCAAAGGCAACGGCGCGTCCCCGCGCATCCCGGATTGGGAACATAATGCGATTGCGGAACGTGTCGTATGGCTTGCCACCCTTGGTCGACGGCTTGGCCAACCCGGCCCCGATAATCAGATCCTCGGCAACCCCTTTACCACGCAAGTGGTCCCACAGGTTCTGCCAGCCATTGGGCGCAAATCCAATCTCCCACCGCTCCAACGCCGGGCCATTCAAACCCCGCTTGGCCACATAAGCGCGCGCATCCGCCGCCGCACCGGTTTTCAGCTGCAGTCGGAAATACTGAACCGCCTGCTCCATGACTTCGGCCAGCAGTGTACGGCGGTCCTGCTTTTCCTGCGCTTTGGGATCGCGCGCTGGCATCGGCATCCCGGCCTCACGCGCCAGAATCTCAACCGCTTCCATGAACCCGACGTTCTCGGTTTCCTGCACAAACTTGATCGCATCGCCTTTGGCATGGCAGCCAAAGCAGTAATAGAACCCTTTGCGATCATCGACATGGAACGAGGCTGATTTTTCGTGGTGAAACGGGCATGGCGCCCACATGTCGCCCTTACCCTGATTGGACTTGCGCGGATCCCACATGACTTTGCGCCCTACAACCTGTGACAGGCTAGAGCGGCTCCGCAGTTCATCCAAAAATCCAGGGGGCAATGACATGGCGCTAATCTGTCAGAAACAAAGACGCGCGCCAAGAGAGGCACGCGTGTTGTCCACAGGTCGTCCACAGTAAAATGGCGGCACTCACTGTTGCAGGCACAGCTCCAACCACGCGGCAGCCATATCCTCGTTGCGCACCACTTTCATTTTTTGGTCATAGACCCACGGCGCCATCAATGGGATCGCCGCGTTGTAATTGTCAGGCCAGCTTGGGTTGGTGGCGGCAATCGCTGCCGGCACCTCCCGTTCTTTTACCCGATCAATACGCGCCTTTTGAATCGCGGCCACCACCTGTGACTGATATTCACAGCTTTGTTTTTTGCTTTCTGCAGCAAAAGTAGGCGCAGCCATCAGAACAGCAGCAGTCGCAAGGCAGGTAAGGCGGATCATGGGCATCGGCTCCGGAATCAGTTTTGTTGCACACAGACTACCCGCGTGCTGCAATGGCTTCCATCGCCGTTTTCATGTCATGCACCAGAGTATCCGCCATAGACCGGAACACCAGGATCTCAAAGGTGTCGGAATCCACCCGAGTGATTGACCCAGACATATGCATCACAAGGGTGCGTGCAGTCTGACCAACAGGAAACACCGACAGACGCACATCCACAGGCACAAGCCGGGACAACACCGCCTCAACCTCAGGCCCGTTCAGACGCACAACACTCCAGGCATCGGATTGATCCACCAGTGCTGCATGGGTCGACAACTCCACATCCGCCGCCGGACCAATCAGCAGGGCCTGACCATATCCGAACCAGACCGCCCTTGCGCCATCCCCTTGCGTGGTGGCGTTGGCATCAGGATAGGCAACGCCATGCACACCTTCCATGGCTTTGGACAACGCGCCTTGCTTGCCTTTGTAAGGGGCCAGTGACGTCAGTGCGCCGGGGGCCTCTTCGTTCAGCGACATCTTGCCGATTGTCAGGGGCAGCAGGCCCGCACAGGGGCTCTTGGCTTGCAAATTATCCACGCACTCGCCCTCCGTCGCGGTCAAAGAATACCGGATCGACCACCTCGCACAAGGTTTCCACCCCGCGCAGCCCATCCACCAGTTTCACGATTTCGCCGTGACGATCCCGACCATCGGCCAAGAACCCCAATCCCAAGGCATGGCCCATCGTCGGCGAATGACACACCGAGGTGACATAGCCCTGATCATTGGTCCGCACCGGTTCGTCACCCTTCTTGTAAAGATGCGCCCCCGCAAGAATCTGCCCCTCAGCCTCAACAGGTTTGAGCCCCACCAACACTTCGCGCCCCGGCTCTTCCAATCCGGGCCGCTGGGTCATGGTTTTGCCCATACAGTCCTTCTTGGCCGAGACCATCCGCCCCATGCCAATGTCATAGGCCGTGATCCGTCCATGAATTTCCGAATGGGTGATGAACCCCTTCTCAATCCGCAGCACGTTCAGCGCTTCCATCCCATAAGGACCGCCGCCCAACTCTTCTGCGCGTTGCACCAGCTTGCGGAACAGGCTGTCGCCATAGCGGGCCGGAACAGCAATCTCATAGGCATGTTCGCCCGAGAACGAGATCCGGAACAATCGCCCATCCACACCCAGAACCTTAACATCGCCACAGGCCATGAACGGCCAGTCTTCGTCGGTCAGCGGCTCGGACAGGATTTCGTTCAACAATCCGCGTGCCTTTGGACCCGCGACCGCAAACTGCGCCCACTGTTCCGTCACCGAAGTAAACGTGACATCCAGATCCGGACGCAAGGCTTGTGCGACAAACTCCAGATGTTTCATCACTTCGCCAGCACCAGCCGTCGTGGTGGTCATCACATAGTGATTTTCCCCCAACCGTGCCGTTGTGCCGTCATCCATGACATACCCATCTTCGCGCAGCATCAAGCCATACCGCACCCGGTTCACTTTGAGCGTGCTGAACATATTGCAATAGACGAAATCAAGAAACGCCGCCGCATCTGGCCCCTGAATGTCGATCTTGCCCAGCGTTGACACATCCGCCACACCCACGGCGTTGCGCACATAGCCGACCTCACGATTGCAGCTTTCCTGCCAAGTGGTTTCACCCGCCTTGCTGAAATAGCTGGGGCGATACCACAATCCCGCCTCGATCATCGGCGCTTTGCGCTCGACTGTGGCCTTGTGCGAGGTGGTGAACCGCTCGGGCGCAAAACCTTTGCCAGCCCCACCGGCCCCAAAGGCGGCAATCGCCACCGGGTTGAACGGCGGACGGAAGGTGGTTGTCCCGGTTTCCGAGATCCCCCGCCCCGTCGCATCTGCCAAAACCGCCAAAGCCGCAACGTTCGAGTTCTTGCCCTGATCCGTCGCCATGCCTTGGGTCGTGTAGCGCTTCATATGCTCAACCGAGCGGAAGTTTTCGACCGCCGCCTGCTTCACATCTTTGACCGTGACGTCGTTCTGGAAATCCAGCCACGCGCGCCCTTTGCCCGGAACCGCCCATATCGGCGCGATGTCATAAGGCAAATCCTCGGCATGCGGTTGCGCCACATCTGGCGCGCTCTGATCCAATTCGCCCAGCGCCGCAGTTGCTGCCGCCGCGCCATCGCGCAGACAGCCCGCTGTTGAGAATGTCCCGTTACAAGACCCGGCCACATGCATGCCCGGCACCGATCCCGGCGTCGGAACAAAGGCCGCAATATCGCGCTGCCACGTCGGACGCCCATTCATGTGACAGGTCAGATGCACCGAGGGGTTCCACCCACCGGTCATCGCCAACACATCGGCTTGCACCTTGGTTTCGCCACTGGCGCTGCGGATGGTGATGCTTTCCAAGCCTTTGCGACCAGAGCTATTGCACACCTGTGCCCCACGATAGACGCGATAGTCATCCGTCATCGGTGCATCATGGCGACTGTCGACAACCGCCGACACATGCACCCCGGCGGCCAACAAATCCCGCGCCGTGCGGTGGACATCATTGGTGTTGCCAAAGATCGCAACACGCTGCCCAGCGCTCACGCCCCAGCGATTCAGATAGGCCCTTACAGCCCCGGCGGTCATGATTCCCGGACGGTCATTGTTGCGGAATGCAACCGGACGTTCCAAGGCTCCGGTGGCGAGCACCGACCGCTTGGCCACGATCCGCCAGAATGTCTCCAACGCGCCGCCCTTGGGGCGGTCGCCCGTGTGGTGCAGCACCCGTTCCAACGCACCATAGGTGCTGTTGTCAAACGCGCCGACAATCGCGGTGCGCGACATCAGACGCACATTGTCCATCGACTTCAACTCGCTCAGAACCTCATCCGCCCAAACATGTCCGGGCTTACCGTCGATCTCATAGGTTTCCGCCAACAGACGTCCACCCATGCGGCTGTCTTCGTCAGCCAGAATGACATCCGCCCCAGCACGACCCGCAACCAGCGCCGCCATCAGACCCGTTGGGCCGGCCCCGATCACCAGCAGATCACAGAATGCATAAGCCTTGTCATAGATATCGGCATTTGGTTCGCCAGACAGCGCACCCAGTCCCGCCGCCTTGCGGATAATCGGCTCGTAAACTTTTTCCCAGAACGCACGCGGCCACATAAAAGTCTTATAATAAAACCCTGCGCCCAGAAACGGCGCTGCCAGATCGTTGATCGCCATCGGATCAAACTGCAACGACGGCCAGCGGTTCTGACTGCGCGCATCCAAGCCGTTGAACACTTCCTGCACCGTGGCCCGCACGTTTGGCTCTTGCGAGCCCCCCGAACCAACGGTCATCAACGCGTTTGGCTCTTCGCTGCCAGCCGTCAACACACCGCGCGGACGGTGGTATTTGAACGACCGCGCCATCAGACGCACGTCATTGGCCAACAAAGCCGAGGCCAGCGTGTCGCCCTCAAGCCCAGCATAGCGCGTGCCATCAAAACTGAACGACACCGATTTGGATCGGTCTAACAGACCTTTTCCTGCGATCCTCATGACGGGTCCCCCGCTACGGCATCTGTGACCCAGGTCGTGTCCGTAATCTCATGTGTAATGGTATTGCGCTCGACGACGATCCACGCGCCACAGCCCGCTTCGTGCTGCCAAAGATCCCGCGTATTGCCTGCCGGGTTTTCACGCAGATAGACATAGTTGTCCCAGGCCTCGACCCCGGCATCCGGTGCCGGGCGATCCAAAGCCACCGCATGGCCCTTGTAATAGAACTCGCGGCGATCACGTTCCCCGCAATGTGGACAGATGATCCTCATGATCCCTCTCCCATCTTCATCTTTTCAACAATTCTCAAATCCAACATCAGTCCCGCTCCCTAATGCAGATTGTGCTGAGAGCCTTTGCCCTCTTCATCGATAATGCCACGCCCGGTGCGGAACCGGTCCAATTGGAACCGTGTCGCATTCTCGTGATAGCGGTCCGTCGCCAGCAGATGCGCAAACACGTTGCCCGACCCCGGTACGGCCTTAAAGCCCCCGTAGTTCCAGCCACAGTTCACATAGAGCCCGTCAATATGGGTCCGGTCGATGATCGGCGACCCATCCGGCGACATATCCATGATCCCCCCCCAGCTGCGCAGCATCTTGGCCTTACCAATCATCGGCATCATCGCCATGCCGGCTTCCATCACATGTTCCGCCGTTGGCAAGTTGCCCCGTGCAGCATAAGAAGAATAGAAATCCAGATCGCCACCAAAGACGAGCCCGCCCTTGTCCGACTGGCTGATGTAAAAGTGACCCATGCCAAAGGTCACGACATTGTCGATCACAGGTTTCAGACCCTCGGTCACAAAGGCCTGCAAAACGTGGCTTTCAATCGGCAGGTGCATCCCTGCCATCGCCGCAACCTGGCTTGAGCGCCCTGCCACAACCATCGCAACTTTCTTGGCCTTGATCGCCCCGCGCGAGGTCTGAACGCCGCGCACTTGACCATCTTCGATATCGATGCCGGTCACTTCGCAGTTCTGCAACAGATCCACGCCGCGCTGATCCGCCCCGCGGGCAAACCCCCACGCCACCGCATCGTGGCGCGCCGTGCCGCCACGTGGGTGATACAACCCGCCATAGATCGGGAACCGCGCATTGTCGAAATCCAAGTAAGGGAGCATTCCGCGCAACTCATCCCGGCCCAGCATGATCGCATCATCGCCTTGGCTGATCATCATATTGCCCTGACGCGCCCGTGCATCGCGCTGACCATCCGAATGGAACAAGTTGATGATGCCTCGCTGGGAATGCATCACGTTATAGTTCAGGTCTTCTTCCAGACCTTCCCACAGCTTTAGCGAATGGGAATAGAATTCCGAATTCCCCTGCAAGAAATAGTTGGCCCGGACAATCGTGGTGTTCCGGCCAATATTGCCGCCCCCGATGTATCCCTTTTCCAACACCGCGATATTGGTCAAACCATGCTCTTTGGCCAGATAGTAAGCCGTGGCCAGCCCGTGACCCCCGCCGCCAATGATCAGAATGTCATATTCAGCTTTGGGCTCAGGATCGCGCCAATGAGGTTTCCACCCCTTGTTGCCAGTCAACCCTTCCTTCAGAACACGAAGGCCTGAAAATCGCATGATGTCTTTCCTTTTGCGTGGGTCACAGTGAACCCGTTGCCAGAAACGTAACAACGCCCCCTTACCACGCCATCCCCCTTTTCGACAAAATGCTGCCCATCTGCGACCAGTGGCAATGCAAGCGCGACGTGATCACTGCAATCGGGCAAATTTCTTAGGTTCAAGAGGTCAGCCTCAGAACCGCACCCGCATCGCAAGCCCCGCAATTGGTGCGGTGCTGTAGCTTTGATTGCTAATTTCGGTTCCGGCTGCGGACTCCAGCGACAATTGACCATTCAGCTCCGCACCTACAAACGCATTCAAGCTGACTCCGGGGTTGGGCGTATAATCAACGGACAAAACGATGGGGATGCTACTGTCTTCGCCAACGCCCCCCGGGGCAAGACCTGCGTTATCCAACCGAAAGCGCACGCGCTCTGACCGGGCCGCAAGGGAAAAACTGAACTGGTCGTTGTGCTTGTATCGCAGCGACACCCCCGGGCCCTGAGTGGCCCCCAACCCGGTGCCTGTGCTCAGGTTCCATTGATCGGCGATGTCCCAATCCACCAACAGCGCAGGGAACACTTCGGTCTCACTGTTGCCCAATTCAGAAAATGCCCCGAACGCCGGGCCGATGCGCAGCGATTGGTTCACCTGCCAACTGACGCCTGCGAAAACACCATAGGTACGCCCATCTGACGCGCTGACCCCTTGCTCATAATCCCACCGGACCTGCGGAGACACAAACAAATCGGCATTACCACCCAACTGAAATCGCATCGGTGCCGATATCCGAATGTCACGAATATCACTCCAAGGCTGATTGCCACCTGAACTAAAGTCATATGAAAACTGCCCATAACTCACGAACAGCCCAGCCGAGGTGCCATTCTCGAACCTGTACAGCCCCCCCGCCCTCAAGAAGGCACGGTTCGCACTGAATTCGCCACCACCACTCAGATCCGAATTGCCCTGATAGACGGCCAAACCGTCCACAACCGTGAACCAGCCTGTGCGTTGTTGGGCATATCCGGGTGCAGCTATGACACTCGTCGCCAACACGGCAGCAGTGACAGATTTGATATAGCGCGACATGGCTTACTCCGATTAGGGTCCGCTCAAACTTAGCGCGCTCCGGTCAAACACCCAGCCATAGCGCAACACTTTTCTCGCAAAGCAGTCACAGGAGCAACACTCATGCCCTCTCGCTTGGAACTCTCTTCCCGCTATGTGGACCCGCATTGCTACCCCCACGGTGTTGCGTATATGGATGGGCAATACCTCCCCATGAGCGAAGCCCGGATTTCAGTATTGGATTATGGGTTTCTGCATTCAGATGCGACTTATGATGTGGTCCACGTTTGGAAGGGGGCATTTTTCCGACTGGACGCTCACATCGACCGGTTCCTGAATGGGCTCGACAAATTGCACATGTCGATCCCCTATGACACTGATCAGATTGCAGAGATCTTGCACAACTGCGTGGCCCTATCGGGATTGCAAAACGCCTATGTAGAGTTCATTTGCACGCGCGGGACATCACCCACCTTCAGCCGTGACCCCCGCGACGCGGTCAATCGCTTTATCGCCTTTGCCATCCCCTTTGGATCTGTCGCCAATCGCGACCAGATGCAGCGCGGTCTGCATGCCGCGATTTCTGACGTAGTGCGTATTCCCCCGCCCTCGGTCGATCCAACGATCAAGAACTATCACTGGCTCGATCTCATCACCGGCCTCTATGACGCCTACAACAAAGGCGCAGAGACAGTGATCCTGAAAGATGCCAACGGCACCCTTGCCGAAGGTCCCGGATTCAACCTGTTCACCGTCAAGAATGGGTGCGTCACGACACCAGAGCATGGTGTTTTGCTAGGTATCACTCGGCAAACAGTCTTTGATCTTTGTGCTCTGCATCAAATCCCCTGCACCGCGGCCGCTGTCTCGTCAGAGGCCCTGCGCACCGCTGACGAGGCATTTATCTCCTCGACCGCTGGCGGAGTGATGCCCCTGACCCGGATCAATGGAGACCCCATTGGAACGGGCAATATCGGACCCATCACACAGTTGCTAACAGAGACATATTGGAACAGCCACGCGGACGCGTCCTTGCGCTCCGTCGTTTCCTATCCCGATCCCTGATGGGATCAATCAGACCCAGTGGTCAAAAAAACGGCGCGCAAATCCTGCGCGCCGTTTAAATTTTCGAACTTCAGATCACAGACCTTTGGCGCGATAGCTTGCAGCAACCTTTTCGATCGAAACCAGATATGCGGCTGTCCGCAGATCTTCGACATCGCCCCGGTTGTGCCAGACTTCGCGCATGGACTGATATGCAATCCGCATCGTGTCATCGAGACCCGAGCGCACCAATTCCAGCTCACCTGCACCGCGCAGATACTTCTGCTTGAAGTCAGGCGACATCGACCATGCATCCCCCAGATAGTTATCCAGTCGTTGCAATTCGTCGATCACCAACTGGTGACGCGCTTCCTCCTGACGGCGCTGCATCCGGCCAAAGCGGATGTGGCTCAGGTTTTTGACCCACTCAAAGTAGGACACCGTCACACCACCCGCGTTTGCATACATATCCGGAATGATCACACAGCCCTTTTTGCGCAGAATCTCATCGCCACCGGCCGTCACCGGACCATTCGCCGCCTCGATGATCAGTGGCGCTTTGATGCGCGCAGCGTTGGACAGGTTAATCACCCCCTCCATCGCAGCCGGAATCAGAATGTCGCATTCTTCCTCCATCACCGCAGCACCATCCGCCACATGGGTCGCATCGGGGAACCCTGTCACGCCACCATGTTTGACAATCCAGTTGTGCACCCCTTCGACATCCAGACCGTCCGCGTTAAACAACGCCCCGTCTCGTTCAATAATGCCGATGATGCGCGCACCGTCTTCCTCGCTCAGGAACTTGGCAGCATGATATCCCACATTGCCCAGCCCCTGCACGATCACCCGTTTGCCATCAAGCGAGCCGGTCATCCCAGCCTTTTCCATGTCACGCGGATCGCGGAAGAATTCCTGCAACGCATATTGCACGCCGCGCCCAGTTGCCTCGACCCGGCCCGAGATACCACCAGCGTTCAACGGCTTGCCGGTCACACAGGCCCGCGCGTTGATATCCGTGGTGTTCATCCGGGCGTATTGGTCCGCAATCCAGGCCATTTCCCGTTCCCCCGTGCCCATGTCAGGCGCAGGCACGTTTTGGCTGGGGTGGATCAGGTCGCGTTTGGCCAGTTCATAGGCAAATCGCCGGGTGATCTGTTCCAACTCGTGTTCGTCATACTGACGAGGGTCGATGCACAAGCCGCCCTTGGAGCCGCCAAACGGCGCCTCAACCAGCGCACATTTATACGTCATCAGCGCCGCAAGCGCCTCGACCTCATCCTGGTTGACGGACGGTGCAAAGCGAATACCGCCTTTGACTGGCTCCATATGTTCGGAATGCACCGAACGATACCCGACAAAGGTTTGCATCTGGCCACGTAATCGCACCCCGAACCGCACTGTATAAGTCGCGTTACAAACTCTGATCTTTTCTTCCAATCCTGGGGGCAAATCCATCAGGGCAACCGCCCTGTTGAACATCAGATCAACACTCTCACGAAAGCTTGGCTCATTACTGCGGGTCATTATTTCCTCCATGACCTTTGCGACTCATCTCATGGCGTTTTGTCGCAGCCCTACTATGGCCTTTCCGTTAACAAGTGCGACAAAATTAAGCACTTTACAAAAATCTATTATTTTTCCAAATCCGAATCGACGCACCAATCACGACAAAATCAACCATTGTTCCCGGGCAGGAAACAGCCGTCGTGAAACATCTGCTAATGTGTACGAACTACAGGTAAATTCCTAGAATTGGCGCGGTTTCTGCCCCATTCTTGCCACCTTCCCCATGCAATTTTACA
Source organism: Phaeobacter sp. NW0010-22 (assembly GCF_040365955.1). Taxonomy (NCBI): domain Bacteria; kingdom Pseudomonadati; phylum Pseudomonadota; class Alphaproteobacteria; order Rhodobacterales; family Roseobacteraceae; genus Phaeobacter; species Phaeobacter sp. NW0010-22. The sequence goes on along the minus strand of NZ_BAABWT010000001.1, from coordinate 690,715 downwards.
GAACAGAACTGTGTCCTGCGAACTGGATTCCAGTGTCGAGGAAAGAGGTAAAAAATGAGCCAATGTTCCAAATTCACCCGCGAAGGCCCCCGGTCTCCGCATTCTTGGGCCACCACACGCCTGTTGCGTTTTCGCGACACCGAAGATGGTGTTTTGACCATTTTTGCCCTGTTTTCGTTTCTTCTGATCCTCATGGTCGCGGGAATCGGGATTGATCTGATGCGCTTTGAACGCGATCGCACGCGTCTTCAGTATACGCTGGATCGTGCTGTTCTTGCTGCGGCTGACCTTGATCAAACCCTCGATCCCAAAGCCGTGGTACGCGACTATTTTGAAAAAGCTGAGCTGGTTGATTTTCTCGAAGATCCAGTGATCACACCCGGCATCGGCTATCGGATCGTTTCGGCCAAAGCCAACGCGACTTTCCCAACCCAGTTCATGCACATGTCGGGCATTGATACCCTAACGGCCCCTGCCTCGGCTAGCGCCGAAGAAAGCGTGGGCGGAGTTGAAATTTCTCTGGTCCTTGATGTGTCTGGTTCGATGAATTCTTACTCACGCCTGAGCAAGCTCAAGGTCGCGGCCAAAGAATTTGTACAGCAAATGGACGACAACACAGTTGACGGCAAACTGTCGATCTCGATCGTACCGTATTCATCACAAGTTTCTGTGCCCGACTACCTGATGAAGCACATGACAACGACCGGTGAAAACCGTCACGCGAACTGCATCAATTTCAGCGAGGCGGATTTCAACACCGTCAACCTGGACCCCGACGTCAGCCGTCCTCGCACTTTGAACGGTTCGATCTGGAGCCACCAGAACTACGACAATCGCTCTTCAAATCAGCCGATCACCAGCTGGGTTGATTGCCGTAATCGCCCAGAACGCGACATCCTTGTGATGCAAAGCGATACTGAAAAAATGAAGACCTACATCGGCAACCTGACAGCCAGCGGCAACACTTCTATCGACATCGGTATGAAATGGGGTGCTGGATTGGTCGACAATTCAACCAATAAGCTCATCAAGCGTCTGATCACCGACGAAAACGTCGCCGACACCTTCAAAGACCGCCCCTACACACGGGATTCAGGCGAAACGCTCAAGGTGATCGTTTTGATGACAGACGGCCAGAACACCAGTCAGGGTGAAATTTTGCCACCCTATCGTGAGGGTAATTCACCTGTTTGGTGGAACAGCAATGCACAGGTCTATTCAACATATGACTCAGTCCGGGACGAGTATTTCTGGCACAACAACAAAAGCTGGAACGATCACCCCTATGGCAATGGGCAATACACCGTGACCGAGACCACGGGCCAATGGATCTGTCGCGATAGACGCTACTATGGCTGTTATGACTGGGATTGGGTGGAAACCACCACTACCAATACCTATGACGAACCTGGCACAGCCGTAAACTTATCCTTCCCTGAGCTGTGGGACTACACCACCGTCCAGTGGCACAAAAACCTGCAAGCCCAACGTATCGGCTCCTACAATGCACAGGACCTGTGGTTCAATAAAGTCGGCAAAGGCTACGGCGGCACTGAAAAAGACACCCGCTCGCTAGCGATCTGCGGCGCTGCCAAAGATGCCGGCAACATCGTCTACACCATCGGTTTCGAAGCTCCTACCGCAGGCCTGAACATTCTTAAGAAATGTGCCAGCTCTGATAGCCACTTCTATGACGTTGAAGGTCTCGAAATCGAAGATGCATTCACATCGATTGCTTCTTCCATCCGCAAACTGAGGTTGACCCAATGAAGCGCCACCTTAAGAATTACCTAAGAAAGCTGCGCTACTCGGAAGCGGGCAATGCAACCATTGAATTCGTCATCGTGTTCCCGCTCATGGTCGGTCTGCTCTTGTCCGGTTTTGAATTGGGCTTTGTGTCCCTTCATCAGGGCATGTTAGAGCGCGCGGTAGATATCACTGTCCGTGACATCAAGCTTGGAACCGGTGCGCAATTGCAGCATGACGCCATCAAGCAAACGATCTGTGAACGCGCCCAATTCATCAAGAACTGCGATGAAAACATGCGCCTTGAAATGATCCAGCAGAACCCGCGTGTTGGGATCTCTATTCCAAGCACAGCGGATTGCACCGACAAATCCGAAGAAGTGAAGCCCGTGCGCAGTTTCGAAAATGGTCAAAGCAACGATCTGATGATCCTGCGTGCTTGCGTCAAGATTTCACCTGTCTTTCCAACGTCGACATTGGGTCGCAAGATCAGCGACAATGCTGACAAACAATACGCCCTCGTCGCTATGAGCGCATTCGTGCAGGAGCCGCGTTAACTCATGAAACAGTCAAGATTTTCCCGCTACATCAAATCCTTTGCTCGGGATACGGACGGAGCAGTCGCTGTTGAATTCGTGATCCTGTTTCCGATGTTGGCCTGGGCCCTTATGGCAAGCTACACCTTCTTTGACGGCTACCGTCAAAGTGCGGCCAACCTCAAGGCAGCCTATACCATCAGCGACCTAATTTCGCGCGAGACTCAAGGGATCGACGAAACCTACATCGACTCGATGCAAACTCTATTCTCAGTGATGACGCGCAATCCCGCTGGGACAACAATGCGCATTTCAGTGATCAAATGGAATGGGCGGAAAAACAAGCATGTTGTAAAATGGTCTAAGGTACGCGGAGAATTCGGCGATCCGCTCAACAACACAACCGTGTTAGACATCAAAGACAAGCTGCCCAATATGCCAAACCAGGACAACGTCATTTTGGTTGAAACGAAAGATTTCTACGTGCCTCCCTTTAAGGTCGGTATCACACCAAAATCTCTCGACAACTTCGTGTTTACCCGTCCCCGCTTTACCGATCAGGTAGCTTGGGCCAGTTAATCGCGATGCGCCATCAATGCTGATAGGGTCTCGGACATGAATTTTGTCTGAGACCCCGGCGCGACACCACCAATCCCAATTCGACGTCCCATGCGCCACCACAACCCCGGTTGCCACGTCCGGCCACCCGCTGTTTTGGTGCGCAACAAAAAGCCATTGGATGGCTTAAAGGCAAACACCCCCCGATCCATCGCCTCGATGTCTTCGACCAAAGCCAACCGTACGCCTGCGCTTGAGCGCAACTCAGTCATAGTCAGTTCCAAACGATGGGTTGTGGCCTGATGCATGCGATGCGCGGCCCACAGCGCCGCAACACCAATAATCACCAAAAACACCTGCCACTGCAATTCTGGTGGCGTGGCAAAGGCCACATACAGCACCAGCGCACCAAGCATCCCCAACACGCCAATCCCCATCCAACGACGCGTGGGTGAGGCCTCGACCACGGCCAAAATCTCTTCTTCTGCGCGATTATCTTGTGACACGGGCGTGCTCTCCAGGTTTGTGGCAGCCTGCGCTTATCCTGAAATCGCCCGAGGGGACACCGCTTTTCTGTTCAACCGACCCGCCCTTACGCAAAATCGCACATCAGCCGTGTCTTTGCGCAAGTTGTTAATACAGACGCACAGATTAACTTGGTCAGATCTTCAGGCAACAGGAGACACCTCATGTCCCTTCGACCCATTCTTGAAACTCGCCCGGCCACACCAACCCTCGAAGGTGCAGGCGTCAAACTGCACCGCGCCTTTGGGTTTCATGACCCAAGCGAGCTGGACCCGTTTCTGCTGTTCGATGATTTTCGCAACGAACACCCCGCGGATTTTGCCAAAGGATTCCCATGGCATCCCCATCGCGGCATCGAAACCATCACCTATGTATTGTCTGGTACAGTCGATCACACAGACTCGCTCGGTAACGAGGGGTCACTGGGCGCGGGTGATGTTCAATGGATGACGGCCGGATCCGGCATCCTGCATCAGGAAATGCCACAGGGAAACGCAAACGGGCAAATGCACGGGTTTCAGCTCTGGGGTAACCTGCCGGCTGATCAGAAAATGACCGCACCCCACTACCAAGATATGCCCAGCACTGAAATTCCGGTCATAACCGACGACGATGGCACCCGTGTCAAAGTCATCACCGGGTCCTTTTGGGGCAAAACCGGCCCGATCAGTGGCATCGCCGCAGACCCACAATATCTGGACATCCAAATTCCGGCCGGGGTGAAACGTACCTTTCCCGTCGATACCTATCGCCGCGCCTTTGCCTATGTCTTTGAAGGTCAGGCGGCCTTTGCGGATGCCTCGGCCCCCTCGGGCGTGCTGCTCGAAAAAGAGGTCGCCGGTCAGGATGTGAACATTCGCGACATGTCCGGGGATCGCACGTTGGTCCGGTTTGGCACCGGGGATGAAATCACCGTGCAAGCAGGCCCGCAAGGCGTCCGGTTTTTGCTGATCTCTGGCGCACCCATCAATGAACCGGTCGCGTGGCATGGCCCCATCGTGATGAACACCAAAGAAGAGATCCGCCAAGCCATGCGTGATCTGCGCAACGACACCTTCATCAAGGCCGCGCACTAAACGCCTTTCGCCTGCCATTTCTGAGTTCAGGCATTCCAAACCAACGCAAGATCCAGATACACTCACAGAACAAGCGGTCCGGCGATCATGCCGGGCCGCGCCACTGGATTTCGTGAAAGGCACCGGCATCCCCCGCTACCAATCCTATATCATTTGCACCAGCCCCCGAAGCGGCAGCACCCTGTTGTGCAAACTGCTAGAGGCCACCGGACAATCCGGTCACCCGGGCTCTCATTTTCACCAACCCTCAATCGCGGCTTGGCTGGACGACTACGGCCTGTCAGATCGCCATTTTGCAGATCCAGTCTCGCGCCTGTCCGCGATATTTGAGGCAGCGCGCCAAACTGGCACCGGCACCACCGGAATGTTCGGCTTACGCCTGCAACGCCACAGCTTTGATTTTTTTATGCAAAACTTGGCCGTTCTGCACCCGGACCAAACACACGACGCAGACCGCATTCACACCGCCTTTGGGCGCACGCTCTTCATCCACCTGACCCGAGACAATAAACTGGATCAAGCGATCTCGCGTGTCATCGCCGAACAATCTGGCCTCTGGCATAAGGCGGCGGATGGCTCTGAACTGGAACGGCTGTCCGCCCCGCAAACCCCGACTTACGACGCCGCGCACATTTCTGAACACATCACCACACTGACCGCCTATGACGCCCAATGGCAGAGGTGGTTTGATCAACAGCGCCTGTCCCCAGTGCGCGTTTCTTACGACGACCTGTCCCACGCCCCGGCGCAACAACTGGCCCGCATTTTGGATGCACTGGATCTGGACCCAGCCCTAGCCACAGACATCACTGCCCCAACCGCTAAACTCTCTGATCAAACAAACCAAGCTTGGGCGCAGCGATACCAGGCAGAGTCTTCAATGCCCTAACCAGTCAGGCTGCCACGGCCTTGCGCACCATGTTCCAATAGATCGTTTCAACTTCGTCCAAAGACAAACGCCCACCGCTGCTGAACCAGGTGTTCACCCCGGTCAACATGGCAATCACCGCCATCGCCGGGATCTTGGTGTCAGACACCGCAAATGCCCCCTCAGAAATGCCGCGCTGCACAATCGCTTCCAACTCATCCTCGTATTGACGGCGCAACGCCTCGATCGTGGCAAAATTGTCCGGGCTCAGATTGCGCAACTCCATATAGGCGATAAACACTTCTTCTGGCCGTTCCGAGTGGAACCGGATGTGAAACCGCGTGAAATCTTCCAACGCCTCCACAGCAGTCGCAAAATCGCCCCGCGCGGCGCGCGCGCTCAGCAGTTCGTCCATATGGGTCCGCATCAGACGAAACAGCAGGCTTTGCTTATCCGGGGTATAATTATACAACGCACCCGCCTGCACGCCCACCTCTTTGGCAATCTGGCGCATCGACACAGCTGCATAGCCATGACGCGCAAACAATTGCAAAGCAGCCGCACGAATACGCGGGCCTGTGATATCGGAATGTGAACCTTGGGTACGTGCCATAAAAGCAGGATATCTGAACATACGTTCAAATAAAACCCTTCCAAACGATCAATTCAAACTCTGCCCTCGACAGACACTTACACCGTTAGGGCCTTGTACATCATCGACCCCCAAGACTGCGACCTGTCAAGAAACCGTTCTGTCAACGCGGGCAATGCACCCGTCATCTCCCGATACCGGTCTCTGTCCAAAACCAAAGACCGCAAGCATTCGGTCAAAGCCTCCACATCGCGCGCTGGAAATTCAACGCTGCCCTCCGGGAACAGATCCCGCGCAGGTACGATAGAACTCGTGACGGATGGCACATTATGGATCGCGGCCTCAATCACCACCAACGCCAATCCCTCAAAGTCCTGCGTTGGGCAAATCAACAGATCCGATTGCGCCAACAACGCATGCACCTGTTCTGCCCCCAACAATCCATGCAGCGTGATACGGTCCTTGAAGGGGGAAGCGGCTACCATCCGCTCCAGATCAGCCGAAGCTGACCCAACACCCGCAATACTGAGGGTCATATCAGGGGCGTCTTCTGCCAGCCTGTCAAAAGCTGAGACAAGATCAAACACCCCTTTTTCAGGCTCGACCCGGCCTAAAAACACAAGCCTCCGGGCCTCTCTGTCCTGTGCTCTGGGCGTATCCGGTGCAAACTGGCTCAATATCTGTGGCATCTCAACAAAACATGTCTCTCGTCGGACGCCCAAAACCTCTAACTGCTGCGCGCATTCGTGAGAGGTACACACGGCCGCATCCACCCGACGAAACGCCTGACGTTTGCGCGCCAACTGTCTCTGCCCCCGGAAATCCGTTGGCTGCTGCCCCATCGGCCAAAAGGCATTGTGAACCGTAAGGATCACCCGCGCACTGTCCGGGAGAGTGCGGACCAAAGCATTCGGCACATCACCTCCGATGATGATCACATGCGGGTTCAGCTGCTTAACCCGGACCCTGCCCGTCCGGCAAAAGTTATATTCATCAATCCGATACCCAATCCGCCCACCGCCATGTTTGCGTGGCGTGTAGATAAACTCAAAATCATCTGCTGGGGCGTCAGGGCCGATATCACTTTCGGTCAGGATCAGCCCCTTAGCGCGTAGCTTGCGTGAGAGGGTGTAGAACATGCTGGAATAGGCGATTACGGGTGTTCTGGGGTCCTGATGCCCCTCGGCCCAGCGGTTGAAGGTTCCAACCACATCCCCCGGCCCGCCAAAGAACAGAATCCGCAGCTCGCTGTCGGCCTCTAGCCCACACATGCGGCGGACCTGTTCCGGGGCATCATCAGGCAAGGATACACAGTGTTCAACACGATCTATGTTCTGCATCACTCACACTCCCCCGTTCACCAGAGACCAGTTTAGGCGATTCCGCACAACTTGCATAAAAATTCGAACAAAAACCGGGTGTTCTCGAATAATCCGGGATTTCAAATCAACAATAGCACGTCAGACACGCCATTTGTGCAAAGCCGGGTGCACACGCACCAACGCAGACATCCACACGCCAGAGCGCGTCTAAATTTCAAAGCTAAAAGAGGAAGGAAGTGGTACCACCACCCCGGCTCGAACGGGGGACCTCCTGATCCACAATCAGGCGCTCTAACCTACTGAGCTATGGCGGCACTGAGGGGCGATTTAGAGAAGTCTCCGAGGGTTTGCAAGGGGGTTAAAGATCAATTCGCCAAGTTTGTTCAATCAAATCCACCCCAAAGGAATGAACCGATGCGCTGTCGACCATCTCCCACCCATTCGCCGCATATAAGGCACATGCGGCCCGGTGACTTTCGTGCGTCCATAGTACCATTTCACTATATCCGACCTCACGCGCAAAATCCATGCAAGTGCTCAACAACCGATGTCCCAGCCCCTGCCCGCGCGCCTGTGGTGTCAGCAAGAACAGCCGCAACTTGGCCGTATAAGCGCCAATACTGACACAGAAAATGCACCCGACCCGTTGCCCATCAACGGTTGCGATCCATCCCCGTTCCCGTGCTGGATTATGGCCATCTACGAAATCTTTCAGGATTTGCGTCACCAAGTCCCCAAAGCTGTCGTCGAATCCTTCTTCCTGCGCATAATGCTGCCCATGCTGCGCAATCACCCATGCGGCATCTGATGGTTCGAATCTACGTATGTTTACCGTACTCATACCCTATCAAACCCCGAACCCTGCTTGATTTACAACCCACTTGGCGATAGCAGAAACCCGCATCCAGCGGAGACAGACATGGGTATCAACACCGAAAGCGAAATCGAAGCCAACCTGCAGATCGGTCCAACCGACGAAGGCATGGTTCGAATCTTTATCGAATCGCAAGGCATCGAGGTCCCAATGGATTTCGATCCAGAAGAAGCCGAAGAAATTGCCGAAGAGATCCGCGCCGCTGCACAGGCCGCGCGCAGCGTGACCGGCTAAATCCTTGGATCGCGCAGCGCCAACAGGCGCCGCGCGGCATCCGTTGCGAATTTCTGGATCATCTTTTTGCGCCGCGCCGGAGCCAGCTTTGCCTCGGGCCCCATGCGAATGATCTCTGCGCCATAGGAATCGGCAATGATCAGCCCGGTTTCATCTGGCAGCAGCTCGGTTGGAAACTCCAGATCAACCGCCCAGAAATAGCGATCGCACCACTCCAGATAGCCCTGCCACTTGCTGTCCGATTGAAAATCTGCGCGACTGGACTTGCACTCGATCACCCAGATTTCGCCCTTGGGGCCCAGCCCGATCACATCCACGCGCAACCCGCGTGCTGGCACGAATTCCTCAACAGAAACAAAACCATGGCTGGTCAAATGACGGGCAACGCCGCGCGCAAGTCTCTGTCCGGGCTGAAGATCTGGCATCATCCCCCAAACGTGAACAAACCATAAACAAAAAGCAAGTCCGAAAATCACCCTTGACGTAATACCATTTAGTATCGCATCGTAATAATACCAAATGGTATCCCAAAAACAGGAGGACCCAAATGAACGACATGACCCAACAGGCCTTTCGGGCCCTCTCTGACCCGACCCGGCGCGATATTGTGCGCCTGCTGTCCCACGATGACATGACAATTGCGCAGTTGACCAACCAGTTCGACATGACCCGTGCCGCCGTCAAAAAGCACCTGACCGTCCTGTCAGACGGCGGTTTGATCACCGTTGAACCTCGGGGCCGCGAACGGGTGAACCGCCTGAACCCCATAGGCATGGCCCCGGTGCTGGACTGGTTCCAATACTTTGATCGGTTCTGGGGTGATCGCCTCGCCAGCCTGAAAACCGCCATCGAAACCCAAACAGCAAAGGACATCTCATGACTGATAAGATCTTGCACAAGTCCATTTACCTGAACGCCACCCCGTCACAGGTCTGGGCCTATCTGACGGACCCCGAACTGCTGGCCCAATGGTTTCACAAACCCAACGCCCCCCTAACCCAAGGCGCAGCACTCAAGATGCACGGCGCCGACAGCGGGGATCTGTTGATCTGGGGCGAGGTACGCACAGCCCGAGAACCCGAATTTCTGGAATATACGTTTACGATCAAACCCATGGGCGATGCGGTCAGCACCGTCAAATGGACCCTGACCCCGGTAACAGGCGGCACGCAACTGTCCCTAACCCACGAAGGTCTGCCCCAACACGCCGAAGCTTTCGGTCTGATCCTCGCGCTCGACAAAGGGTGGGAAGGTCACATGGACCAAATGCGCACAGCGCTGCATGACACCGTGGCCGCATAAGTCCCTGCGGCCCCTTGTATCGCCCCGCCGCGCGCCCTAGGTAGGGGCGTGGCGGGTTCTGCCCTTCTTGTGTCAGGTAGCATTCCAGTGGCCTTAAGCATTTCCAAGGGAGCTGGCTCTGTTCGGACCCTGGTCCGTTTAACTGGCGCCCACCTGTACATACAGGTCCCCGGGAATCAAAACCGCACGGTTGCTTGGTGGTCCCGTCACACTTTCTGCCCCGCATCTGGCCGGGCATATACTCAAAATTAACGTTTGGTCTTTGATTTCAATGCAACGGCAGGCACGGCCTGCAATGTTGGTGTGATCGGCGTCCCACGGCGTGGACCTTTGGGCGTTTCGGCCATATTCATCACGGCCCAGCCGAACTGAACCCCGGCGAACACGATCCCATTGGTGAACCACAACATTCCAACAGCGACCAACCCCATATCCGAACGACTGACCAACGACCAAAGGTTGGCAACGTTCAACCACAGCAGCAATCCCGTGAACAACGCAGACAGTGCGAACCCGATTAAAACATGGGTTACGTAGAGGCGGATCAATTTGGGCATACCATTCTCCTTTACACATTCAAAATTTAGACCATATCCTCAAAAAAGCACCTGCGTCCTAATCGCCCAGAGCGCCAAAAACGAAGAAAGCCAAATACCGAATGCAATCAGTTAGCTCGTTCGCCCTTAATCTTTTGGATGAATTGTCACGACGCTTTACTGATCGCGAACGATGGGAATTCGTTGTCACCAGCCTTTCAAAGTTCGGCTTCAACGCCCTCAATCTGGCAAGCTTCTCTCCCGAATCCGGTGTCATTCACTGGGCCCGTACCTCGATGTCCGAAGACTGGTTGAAAATCTATTCCGATGGCGGTTACGCCGAAGGGGACCCGATTCTGGCGCAAGTCACCAACGGTGTCGAAAGCGTCTACGTCAACGCCGAAAGCCGGGCCAAAGCCAGCAACCTAGAAATCGCATCCAAGCTCTTTTCCGGTTTGGGAACCGCAGGGTATCACCACCTGTTCAGTCTTGTTGTGCCTTGCCCCAATGACGAGGTGAAAATTGTCATACTCAGCTCCGACCGGCCAGATGCCGAGCAGATCATGACAGAGCAGGCGCGCGAAATGCGTATTCTCGCCACCGTCATTGCAACAAACCTCGGCTCTGAAACCGAAGGCGTGCCAAGTGGAATTCACGACCTGGGACCGCTCGTGGCCAGCGCACCGCCTTTGTCACAACGCGAAAAGCAGGTTCTGCTTCTGTTGGGGGACGGGCTGCGCAACGACCAGATTGCTGCCAACCTCGACATCAAAGAAGTCACCGTTCGCGCGCATTTGAAAACCGCTCGGGAAAAGTTGAATGCCCCCACTCGCGAAGCCGCATTGGTGCGCGCCGTCCAGATGGGGCTCTTGCGCCCCGCTATGACACACCATTCCTGATCGCATAACCGAATCGACAAAACGCCGCTTTTTTCGGCCGTATTGGCAGAAATCGGCACGTTTTCGCTCTATTTGTCAGGTCAAACCAACCTATCGTTTTCGATAAGTAGCCATTTGAGACTCGCTCAGCTATCTTCGTTCCTGTCTTGAAACCTCTGTTGTGAGTGGTGGTCTTCAAGAAGTTTTGGAGTGTTTATTGCATACCTATCTAGCGCAGGTGCCCTTTATGGTCGCCTGCGCTAATTCTTTTTGAGGTTTTGGAAACCCACGCATTCCCCGCCTCGGGCTCTGCCCTGACGCATCAAAACATCGCCGTTGCAGATACAAACAGCACGGGCATTCAAGCTGGGGATACGGAATAAACGTTAAAACGCTTCGGGACGTGCCTCGCGCGCCATGTGATCCAGAACCGCATTGACGAAACTTGCTTCTTTGCCATCCGGGAAAAACGCCCGTGCAATATCCACAAACTCCACAATCACCACCTTGGGCGGCGTTTCGGTCTGTGTCATCTCGGCGCCAGCAGCACGGAACAATCCACGCAACGTGGGGTCGATCCGGGCAATCGGCCATTTCGCGACCAAGGCACGGTCAGTCATCTGGTCAATCAACGCCTGATGGTTCACCGCATTGCTGACCAGCGTGCGAAACAGGGCGCCGTCGCCCTCTTGCATCTCGTCGCCTTCATAGACGGCCCCAAACCGGTGGTCCAAAAACTCCACAATCACCTGCTCGGTGGTCTGGGAGGTCTGTTCCATCTGATAAAGCGCCTGCACAGCATACAGCCGAGCGGCGGATTTCATCTTGCGTTTCTGGTTGCCCGACAGGGGCGCGTCTGCGTTTGTCATGCGGTCGTGGATCCGTTGGTATCGCCAGCCATCAGGATGGACTCCGAAGGGGCCTTGAAACCGACACCCTTCTTCAAAGCGCCCCACTTACGGCTGAGTGCGATCAGATGCAAGGCCGCAGCGGCCGCTCCGCCACCTTTATTCTGATCTGCCGGGTCTGCACGCACTTCGGCCTGGGGTCGGTTTTCCACTGTCAGGATGCCATTGCCGATGCAAAGCCCCTGCAACCCCATCAATTGAATGGCACGGCTCGAATCATTGCATACCGTATCGTAATGCGTGGTTTCGCCGCGAATGACGCACCCAAGCGCCACATATCCATCAAAATTCGCCTGACGATCCGCCATTGAAATCGCCGTCGGGATTTCCAACGCACCGGGTACTTGGGCAATCTCATAAGAGCCACCCGCGGCTTCGATCTCAGCCACAGCGCCCGCAACCATATTGTCCGCGATATCTTTGTAATACGGCGACACAACGATCAAAATCTTGACGGGGCGGTCAAATTCCGCACGCGGCATGATGTAATGCTGCTCATGTCCGGCCATGTGACTTACTCCTCGTCCAACCGGCTGGTGCCGGTGATTTCCAACCCATAGGCGTCCAGTCCCACGACATTCGGGGCGGGCGAATTGGTCAACAGGGTCAACTGGCTCAGGCCCAGAGACGACAGGATCTGCGCGCCCAAACCATATTGGCGCAACACTTTGGTCGACACTTCCTGACCAACGCCCCCTTCGGTTTTCACCGCGTGATCCACATCGCGCAACAACACCACAACCCCGCGCCCCTGCTCGGCGATCCGGTTCATAGCATTGCTCAGCTTTTCAGACCGTTTCGCCCCACCAATCGCCAAGACATCGCGCATCGCGTTCAGCACGTGCATCCGCACCATCACCGGCTCTTCGCCCGAAATATCGCCCTTGATCATCACGATGTGCTCGTCGCCGTGTGTCTCGTCGCGATAAATCCGCATAGTCCAGTCGCCACCATGCTCGCTATTGACCACCTCTTCGCTGGTCACACGCACAAGGTTGTCATGACGACGACGGTACGAGATCAGGTCACTGATCGTACCGATCTTCAGCCCGTGCTTCTGGGCAAAGGCGACCAACTCGGGCAGACGCGACATGGTGCCGTCGTCATTCATAATCTCGCAAATCACGCCCGATGGGTTCAACCCCGCCAGACGGCTCACATCGACCGCAGCCTCGGTATGACCCGCACGGACCAACACACCGCCATCCCGCGCCCGCAGTGGGAACACGTGGCCCGGTGTCGCGATGTCATCGCCGGATTTACCCGCATCAATCGCCACGGCAACCGTCCGCGCCCGGTCATGCGCCGAAATCCCGGTGCTGACACCCTCACGCGCCTCGATCGAGATGGTGAATGCAGTCTCGTGACGGGACGAATTGTTGGTCGACATCAACTGCAAACCCAGCGCGTCAATGCGATCTTCGGTCAGGGTCAGACAGATCAGGCCGCGCCCGTGGGTCGCCATGAAATTCACCGCCTCAGGCGTCGCCATCTGCGCCGGAATCACCAGATCCCCTTCGTTTTCGCGATCTTCGTGGTCGATCAGAATGAACATCCGACCGTTGCGCGCCTCGTTGATGATTTCTTCGATGGGCGAAATCGCTTCGCTCCACGTGGTTTCAACGGGTCCGGGTGTTTCAAAGCTCATGGCAGCAGCCTTCTGTCGACAATGGATCTTGGGGCCGGGATATCCCAGCCAGACGATAATTGCCAGTCCCGACAGGCAAGACAAACGCTGGACGTAACGCTCCGTCAGGCGTTAGCGTGCAAACAATCTGAGGGAGAGGAGAAACCCCAATGCGCGCATCCCGTATCATCACCGCTGTCGAAGCCCACGCCGAAGGCGAACCCGGCCGCGTCATCACCGCCGGCCTGCCCCATATGCCGGGCAACAGCGTGTTTGAAAAAATGCAGTGGATGCAAAAAAACGCAGACGATGTGCGCCTGCTGATGCTGCGTGAACCACGTGGCAATCCCGCACTCTGCTGCAATGTGATTGTGCCGCCTTGTGACCCTGCGGCGGATGCAGGCTTCATCATCATGGAACAGACCGAATACCCGCCAATGTCCGGCTCCAACACCATCTGTGTCGTGACCACCCTGCTGGAAACCGGCATCCTGTCGATGGTCGAACCGATCACCGAACTGACGCTCGAGGCTCCCGCCGGGCTGATCAAAGTGCGAGCAGATTGCAAAGACGGCAAGGTCACGCGCGTCACCTTTCGCAACGTGCCAGCATTTGCCATGCATCTGGACGCTGAAATCGAACTGCCCGGCTTTGGCAAGGCTGTGGTCAACGTCGCATGGGGCGGCATGTTCTTTGTTCTTGCCGAAGCCGCACAATTTGGTCTGGACCTGATCCCTGAAAACGGCGCCGCCATCGTCAAGATATCCGAGGCCCTGCGCGTCGCCACCGCCGAACAGTTACCTGTGGTGCACCCCGAAAATCCGGCCATCACCGGCCCGACCATCTCGCAACTGTTCGCCCCACCCAAGGCCCCCGGCACCGATGGTCTGGGCGCGATCACACTATCCACCGGCGACTTTGACCCCAACCGCCCCGAAAACCTGACCGGTATTCTGGACCGCTCCCCCTGTGGCACAGGCACCTGCGCCAAAATGGCCGTGCTGCACGCCAAAAGTTTGCTAGAGGTCGGGCAGGATTACGTGAACGCTGGCCCCATGGGCACCACCTTTACCGGACGGATCGAAGACACCACCAATGTCGGCCCCTATGATGCGATCATCCCAACGCTATCGGGGCAAGGTTGGATTTATGGCACCGCCAACTGGTCACTGGACCCAAGTGATCCGTTCCAACAGGGCTATACAATCGGGGATATCTGGGGCTGACTTATCGCTCTGGCAGTCTAGGCGTCTGAGGCGGGGAACACGAAACAGCGATCCCGCCGCACCGTCAGCCACATCACACGACCGGCTTCTGGCACAAATACATTTGGCACCGTCGCCCGCAACAACGCACCATCAAAGTCCATGCGGAATTCCACCAGACTCTCATTGCCCAGAAACCGCGCGCGCTGCACAATGCCCCGTGCGGCCACCCCATCGCTGGGGGTTGGCAGCGGTCCGCGCCCGTTGCGGTCAAAGTCGATGCGCACATGTTGAGGGCGGAACACTATGTCCACCTCCGTGCCATCTGCCACACCCGGTGCCAGAAACTGACCAAAGGGTGTTTCCGCAAGCGCGCCGTTCACCGTGGCTCGCAACACATTGGTATCGCTAAAGAATGCCACAGCAGACCGATCAACCGGGCGAGTATAAACATTATACGGCGCACCTTGTTGCACGATCTTTCCGCTGCGCATCAAGGCGATCTCATCGGCCATACGCATCGCCTCTTCTGGCTCATGCGTCACCAGCAAAACAGCGGCGTCTTCTTCTTTCAGCAGGCTCAGCGTTTCATCGCGGATGCCGTCGCGCAGCCGATTGTCCAGCCCCGAAAACGGCTCGTCCATCAGCATGATCCGCGGCCGCGGGGCTAAGGCGCGCGCCAAGGCCACCCGCTGCTGTTCACCGCCCGACAACTGATGGGGAAACCCGTCGATAAAACGGAACAAATCCACCCGATGCAGCAATTCTTCGACCCGCGCACGTTTTTCGGCCTTCGATCCCTTCAGACCAAAGGCGACGTTATCCGCCACGCTCAGATGCGGGAACAGAGCAAAATCTTGAAACATCAGCCCGATTTCGCGCCGCTCGGGCGGCACACGAAACACGGTGTCACAGATCAGCTTGCCATCCACATAGATCTCGCCGCTGTCCTGCATCTCGACGCCCGCAATCATGCGCAATGTCGTCGATTTGCCGCAGCCAGATGGCCCTAGCAAACAGGTCACCTGCCCCGCTTGAATGGTCAAGGACACGTCATCCACGACCGCGCGCCCGTCAAACTGACGCACGATATTGCGGATTTCCAACCGGGGTGCCTGTATTTCAGCGCTCAAAGCAAGCCTCACTGCCTTTTCCGATCAATTTCATCGGACTTGGGACGGGATAGCAACCCGCCCCTTCAGGCGCAAGACATCAGCAACAGCTGACTTCGCTTCCAGACTCTTGCAAAAACGGGCTTTCACCGCCGCACCCTTCAAAAATTCCGTAATGCGTGTCGAAATTCCCGATGAATTCGAAATGCGCCGCAAAACGCGTGTCTTTCAACATCATCCAGGTGTTGCCACAGACCGGGAACACCTTGCCCGCTTCGATCAGATGATGATCGTCTAGCGCAAAGGCATGCGGTGCGTGCTCGACGGTTCCCTTGTAAATCACCGCCTGCCCGTATTCCTCGCAGGCGGGTTCCAGATCATCCAGTTTGAACAACCGATAGGTCGCCGACAGGAACGACAACGGCGCAATGCGTGCCTCCAGCTCGGGGTTCTCGATGGTCAGTGGGCGATGCGTCACCCGGCGCGGATCATTGAACCCAGACGCCTTGGCGATATTTAGGAAATCATTCCAATACAGCGCACCCGACAGGCATTCGCCATACAGAACCTCGTCTTCGGCCATCGCTTGTGGCACCCGACGATCCGCATACACGTCCGAGAAATACATCTCACCGCCCGGTTTCAGCAGATTATACGCCCCGCGCAACACCGCACCCTTGTCGGTGGCCAAATTCACCACACAGTTCGACACGATGATATCAAACGATCCCGGCTCAAGACCCAGCTCGTCCAGCTTTTCGATATAGCCATGGTGGAATTCAACGTTGCTTTCAGCAAAGCCAAACGCCTCGGCGTGATACGCCTCATGCGCGCGCGCCACATCCAGCTGCGCCTGGGTCATATCAACACCCACAACGCGACCGGTTTCGCCAACCATCGCAGCCAAGGCATACACATCACGCCCCGCACCACAGCCCAGATCCAGAATCCGCATCCCCGTCAGATCCAGCGGCGCGATCAGGCCACAACCATAATAGCGGGTCAGAACCTCGTCATGAACCTTGCTCAGGATCTTTTTCAGATGGTCCGGCATGTCTGCCGGTGAACAACAGGCATTGGTCTGCAAATCATCGCTGCTTTGCAAAACTTCACCATAATAATTCTGCACAGAGTCGTGTTTCATCCGAGGGTCCTCATCCTGATCGTTGTGGCTGAGCTAACGTCTCGCAGCCCATCCCGCAATCCTTAGCCGTGAAACCTAACACAAGCGTGACCAGTTCCCGCGCTCAAACTGAACCAAAGGGGCACCCGCCCCTTATACCTGCAACAGATCAAACTCTGTCTCAGCCCGCACCACGCCATTGACCTGAATTTGCAACCGATGAACGCCCGGCACCAACCGGAACGTGGTCGCATTGCCTTTCAACTTGTGCACCTTGCTCAGGGTGATCGCGCCGCCTTTGACAACGGTCTGCTTTAACTTGTGCACCTTGGCCGACACTTTGCCCCCCGGGCGCTGAAAATGGATGATGTAATCCACCAACACCGGCACCTCACCCACGCCCTCAAGTGTAACGTCAAACGTCAAGGCCCCGTTGATCTGGGCCGGGCCGCTGACTGCAACCGACACCGTCAGATCCGCCTCAGGATCAAACCCCAACATCGCCATCGCTCCGGGATGCCCTGCCTTGACCAGCCCGCGCAAAGCATGACCGGTCATCCAGTCCAGTTCAGCCGCCTTCTGGTCCCCCGCTCTGCGCCACCCCGCCAAACGGTCAAGCACCATGTCCGGGTCTTTCTTGGCAATGTCATTCAGGTGATTGGCGATTGATCGCGTGACATACCGCGTGTCATCCCCATGCAGTTGATCCAACAAGGGCAGCGGGTCGCTTAACCCCAACCCCACGGCCATGCCCCAAGGCAAACGAGGGCGCGTGCCCTCACTCACCAATCGGCGCACGTGATAGCTGTCGTGCCCGGCCCAATCCTGCATCCGCGCCAACACCACCTCGGGCCAACGATTCAGAAACGGCCGGATCGCCCACTCCATCGAAAACCGCTGCGTGATCTCTTCGATCACATCCAATGCCAGTTCCGGGTGTTCAATCCCAATCTCAGCCACCCAATCGCCCAATGGGGCAAAGATGAAATCACCGAAATCATCATCCGTCTTGCCCGGATCCAACGGCGGCGGCAGCGCGCGCAAGATCACCGGGGCCACATCCGGCAGATCGCCGGGCACCGCTTCGGCCAGACACGCGGCAATCCACGCCATCCGCGCCTTCAACTCCAGGTCCAGCAACCGCGACATCACCCGTGCCTCAAACGCCGCCGCGTCAAAGCCACCCTGATCAAAAAGGCCCGCCAAATAGCGGACCTTTTGCACATTGAACAACTGATCTTTCAAAGGACCATCCCTTACATCGTGATGTTGGTTGCGCCGCCATCCAACAGGATGTTCTGCCCCACCATGAACCCCGCATGCTGCGAGCACATGAACGCGCAGGCCGCGCCAAATTCCTGCCGCGTGCCATATCGGCCCGCCGGAATGGTCGCCTCGCGTGCGGCTTTGGCTTCGGCCATCGTGATCCCTTGCTGGGTCGACACGCCTGTATCCAATGAAACCGCCCGGTCCGTTGCATGAATGCCCGGCAACAGGTTGTTGATGGTCACGCCCTTGCCCGCCACCTGACGTGCAGTGCCCGCCACATAGCCGGTCAACCCGGTCCGCGCCGCATTCGACAGACCCAACACACCAATCGGCGCGCGGACAGATTGCGAGGTGATGTTGACCACTCGGCCCCACCCCTTATCCATCATGCCCGGCAACAGCGCCTTCATGAACGCAATCGGTGCCAGCATGTTGGCATCCAGCGCCTTGATGAAATCGTCGCGGTCCCAATCCGACCACATACCGGGGGGCGGACCACCCGCGTTGGTCACCAGAATATCAACGCCCTGCGACGCCTCAATCACCTGCGCTTGGCCCTCTTGCGTCGTCACATCACAGGCCAAGGTCACAACCTCCACCCCATGCGCGGCCCGGATCGCCGACGCCGACGCCTCCAGCGCCTCAGATCCCCGCGCGGTCATGATCAGGTCGACCCCCGCTTCAGCCAAAGCCTCGGCACAGCCCAGACCCAAGCCCTTGCTGCTGGCTGATACCAATGCGCGTTTTCCGGCAATTCCCAAATCCATCACGATTTCTCCATTTGCATGTGCTGTTGCGTCAGAGTTAGCACCAGCTCAAAAGCAATTGCCAGCACTTCGCCGAACCTCTGACCGATATCCGCCACATTCTGGCGCTATCCCTGACTTGTTAAATCCGCCCGAATACCCAGTTTTCCAGTACCCTCAACAGCAAGAGACCCTTTGCCCGTGATCGCCATCAGCCCCATCCAATCCATCCCCGTCTACCGCGCCGATGCCTTTACGGTGATCAACGGCGCCAACTTCGGGGACGAGATCTCGCCGATGGATGATCTGATGCTGGCCGATATCTACGGCCTTGATCTGGATGCGAATCTGCGTCGCCTGTCGCTGGAAACCCACACTGACGGCAGCTTTCACATTGCAGGCGACACCGAGTTGGGCCGACCCGATGGGCAGATCCATCTGGATTGCACCCTGAACCTGATGTCCCCCGATGGTCTCACGACCGAGGCACTGGTGCTGGTCGAGGTTGATGAGACCGGCCATATCGCCGACGTCTATCTGTTACCGCTGGCCCCGCTGTTCCCCAAAACCGACTACTCCCTCGTCGGTATGGATCGCGACAGCGCTCGCCAGAAATTCGCCCAAGTCGCCTGCGTTTCGTTTACACGCGGCACCCACATCACGCTGGGGTCTGGCGCACAGGTCCGCATCGAAGACCTGAAAATCGGCGACAAGGTCCTGACCCGTGATGATGGCGTCCAGCAAATCCGCTGGATCGGTCAAAGCACGGTCCGCGCCACCGGCGATTTTGCCCCCATCGTGATCAAAGCCGGAACCCTGAACAACGAACACGACCTGACCGTCAGCCCCGACCACCGCCTGTTTGTCTATCAACGCACAGATGAGATCGGCGCCGGCTCAGCCGAGCTGCTGGTAAAGGCCCGCCATCTGGTCAATGACGACACCGTCACGGTGATGGACGGCGGCTTTGTCGACTATTTCCAGATCCTGTTCGACCGCCACCACATCATCTACGCCGAAGGCATCGCCGCCGAATCCATGCTGGTTGACCCCCGCACCAAACCGGCCCTGCCCGAGGATCTGCTGGAAAAACTCAGCCCCCTGCTGAAACACACCGACCGCGAAGGCCACGGCCTCGACGTCGCCAAAGCCCTATTGGACCGCCCCGATGCTATAGCCCTTTTAAAACGCGCCTCAACGCGGTGACGTAATACATGTTGAGGAGGTATCATCTTTCACCCCCCTTCGACATGGCCCCGCAAAATCACCATTCAAAACAGAACGGAATAGTGATGGGACTCAGGTCAGGTTCACGCAAATAATTTGAACAGACGTTTTCTCAGCACTTGTTTAATCGACAGGCCCTACCTCATTCGCCATTGCGCTGGCACCATCCGCATGACCATGCTGAATAAGAGTTCCAATATAATCACAAGGTAGACGAACCCAATGGCAGAACGTTACGAACGCCACCGCCAAGCTTGGACATCAGAGGAAATTCAAAAGCTACGCATGCTGGCAACAAAAGGGATGAGCTTAAAGGCCATCGCCAAAGCTCTTATGCGCTCAGAGGAATCGACAAAAATCAGGGCAAAGCTAGACAAACTGAAAATTCAAAAAATGCGCTGACCCACGCAAAACATTTCCCACAGAATTCAGCGATCTTTTTGAACGCATGTCCTCTATTAACAACCGCAGTACGCAGTGATTTCAGTCGGTTAAAATCCCGATTTGATCATGTTTCGTATCTTCAGCGCCTTCTCAAAATGGTCAAGCTCATGCGTCTTGATCCACCATTCCGCAGCTTCCATCAAACGGTCAGGATCATCATTCTTATTGGCAAAAAACGCATAGAAAGAAAGACCAACCGTCTCTCCTTTTTTGGCAATCTTTTCATCACACACCTGAATGAATTTATGTCGTAAACTGGGCCTCATAAGCTACTTCAATACCTCTTGAAAATTTCACCTCAAATCGCCCCCTTTCAAAGCCAGGGTCACTATGCGGATTCAGGATGCCCAACATTTTGCGGCGCATCATCGCAAATCTCATACCACGATGGTTTTTCCCCAACAAACTCATGAGATTGGTTCTTCAAACCCAAATTCCCGTCAAGCGCATTGGCGGCGATGGGAAAACTGTCCTCTTCCGAGAGGATTTCCCCAAGTGAGCTTCCACAGATTTTGCAAAAACACCGACCATAAATATATGGAGCCTGCGGTTGGTACAACTGGACCTGCTCCCGGCCCGCGACCCACTTAAGATCGCCCTTGCTCACAAATGCAATCGTGCTCGCGCCAACCTTGCGACACCTTGCACAGTGACAGGTTCCGACCATGGACGGGGCATTCAACAATTCAAATTTGACTGCACCGCAACAACAACTTCCCGCGATCATCGATTATGCTCCTTTTAAACTCAAAAACGCTAACAAGAACATAAAGTGAACAAAAAGCCGAAATCAAGGTCAAAATCAGATCAAGACCCGTGCCTTCAACGCCCTGTACGTATCCAAAACCTAAGCCCCAATCTCCCGCTGAATGCGCTGCGCCTCTAGCATCAGGCGCGGCAGCGTGTTGTCGTATTGGTGCGCTTTGATGTGGCCGCACAACAGCGCCGTCCAATAGATCCGCAGCACCTGATTGACCCGCGCGCCGTAGCCCGGCCCCAGCTTGCGAAACCAGCGCACCATGTCGGCGTCCAGCCGGATCGTCACGCGTGTTTTGTCCCGCACCGGCCCGTGCCACGTATCCAGCCCATGCCAATCCTCGGGCAGGCTCTGATCCAGCCAATCGCTGGCCAGCTTTTCCTGCAGCGCCTCCAGCTCGTGTAGCATTTCATTGCGGGCCTGATTGCGACTGACCATGTGTTTACCTCGTGTTAAATCCCACCGCCAACATTGCCAGCCAAAGGTTAACACCACCCAAGATCAGGGCCCGCTGCAAACCGGTGCACGTGTGGTGCACGCATGTCACCCCCCGTTTTCCTTGCCTCTGGCCCATATCTTACCTATACGCGCGCTCATGCTAGATACCGCCACAAATCGCCCCGAATTGCCGCCCGAGATCGCGCGCCGTCGCACCTTTGCCATCATCTCGCACCCGGATGCCGGCAAGACGACCCTGACTGAAAAGTTCCTCCTCTATGGTGGTGCGATTCAGATGGCCGGACAGGTCCGCGCCAAGGGCGAATCCCGGCGCACGCGCTCTGATTTTATGCAGATGGAAAAAGACCGTGGCATCTCGGTCTCCGCATCGGCAATGTCGTTTGATTACAATAACTTTCGGTTCAATCTTGTGGACACTCCGGGCCACTCGGATTTCTCAGAAGACACCTACCGCACCCTGACGGCGGTCGATGCAGCCGTGATGGTGATTGACGGCGCCAAAGGTGTGGAAAGCCAGACGCAGAAACTGTTCGAAGTCTGCCGGATGCGCGACCTGCCAATCTTGACCTTCTGTAACAAGATGGACCGGGAAAGCCGAGATATCTTTGAAATTATTGACGAAATCCAGGAAAACCTGGCCATCGACGTGACCCCGGCCAGTTGGCCCATCGGGGTCGGTCGCGATTTCATCGGCTGTTACGATATTCTGCGCGACCGTCTGGAACTGATGGACCGTGCCGACCGCAACAAGATCGCGGAAAGCATTGAAATCAAAGGGCTTGATGACCCCAACCTGGCCAAACACGTCCCTGAGCATCTGCTGGAACAGCTGTTGGAAGAGCTTGAGATGGCCCGCGAACTGCTGCCACCGCTGGATCATCAGGCGCTGCTGGATGGCACACTGACCCCGATCTGGTTTGGCTCCGCGATCAACTCGTTCGGCGTCAAGGAATTGATGGACGGCATCGCCCAATATGGCCCCGAACCGCAAATTCAAACCGCACAGCCACGCAAGATTTCTCCTGAAGAAACAAAAGTTTCCGGCTTTGTCTTCAAAGTTCAGGCGAACATGGACCCCAAGCACCGCGACCGCGTTGCCTTTGTCCGCATGGCCTCGGGTCACTTCAAACGCGGCATGAAGTTGACCCATGTCCGCACCAAAAAGCCGATGGCGATTTCCAACCCGGTTCTGTTCCTCGCCTCTGACCGTGAACTCGCGGACGAGGCATGGGCCGGCGACATTATCGGCATTCCCAACCACGGACAGCTGAGAATCGGTGACACGTTAACCGAAGGTGAAGCTTTGCGTGTTAGTGGTATTCCCAGCTTTGCCCCGGAACTGTTGCAAGGCGTGCGTGCTGGCGATCCGCTGAAATCCAAGCATCTGGAAAAAGCACTGATGCAATTCGCCGAAGAAGGCGCCGCAAAGGTGTTCAAACCCTCGATCGGGTCGGGCTTCATTGTTGGCGTTGTGGGCCAGTTGCAGTTCGAGGTGCTCGCCAGCCGGATCGAAATGGAATACGGCCTGCCGGTGCGGTTCGAACAATCGCAATTCACTTCGGCGCGCTGGGTGGCAGGCGACAAGACGGCGTTGGATAAATTCATCAACGTCAACAAACAGCATATTGCCTACGACCATGATGGCGACGTTGTTTATCTGACGCGTCTGCAGTGGGATATTGATCGGGTCGAACGGGATTATCCCGATCTGAAATTGACCGCGACCAAAGAGATGATGACGTGACCCCACAGTTGTCCTAGGCTGCCGGATATGGAGATCGAAGACACGGTTTATCCCGGCAGTTATTACAGCTTGATGCGTTTTCTGGACCGTAAGGAAATCCCTTACGCCCACCCAGAAACGGTTCTACCGGCGGCTGATGTCGATTTGGCCGCCCTCAAAGATCAGATCGTGCGCTTTGACCCAGACCACGTGCCACCAGACGACCTGCGCGACGCACGTCGCAAGCGTCACGCGCTGGAACAGGAATTTGACGGCGGCTCCGCACTACACCTGTTGCACGCCTTGGTTATCTCGCTGCTGCGTCGGTCCCCGGCCCCGACAGCCGCACAGGATCTGTTTTTTCGCCTTTGGACCGAACAGGGACAGCACTTGGCGCAGACCCTGCCGGTGCGCTGGTTGATCTCAGCAGCCACGACCTTTGGCGATCACGGCCAAACGCCAGAGCAGATCAAAGGCGGGTCTGGTTTGGCGATGCTCTTTGATCTGATCAAACTACACGACAGCGAACGCAGGGTCTCCGGCCGGGCCAATGACCATGCCTATTCGCGCGTCAGTGGCCGCAAGATCCCGCCTTTAGCCTTTGGAATGGCGGGTTATTCCCTGACCGCAGGTGATTTGGACAAGATCATGCTGGCCCGCTTGTGGCGCTTGGCAGAAGACGACGCGATCCTGCGCCCGCTTGGGTTTCGCATGCTCGGCCTCGTGATGACAGACAAGCGGTCCATTTTTGCCCGCATGCGCCGTTACAAAGGAAAATAACCGATGGGGCACGCGCCGGAAACATGGGGCCTCGTTGCCACGATCAAGGCCCCCACGGCTGAGGTTCTGCGCTTTGTCGCCTACCACCTCGAGCTTGGCGCCCATCGTATTCACATCTACCTGGATGCCCCTGATGCCGCCGCCTATGCGCCGCTCAAGGCCAACCCAAAGGTCCGCGTGACCCAATGCGACGCCCGCTATTGGAAAAACCGCAAGCGCCCTGAAAAACATCAGGTTCGCCAAACGGTCAACGCGACACGCACCTATCGCCGTCAGGCCGAAACCGCTTGGCTCGCGCATATCGACGTCGATGAGTTTCTCTGGCCTCAGACAACGGTTGCAGATGCCTTGTCGGCCTTGCCCCCCCATATCAACTGCGCCCGATTACGACCGCGCGAGGCGTTGCCCGGTGACAACGAACTGTTCAAAGACTGTGTCCCCTCCGGCCCGGAAAGAGACAAGATCACCCAACAGATTTATCCAACCTTCGGCGCCTATGTAAAAGGTGGTTTCATGAGCCACGTCGCAGGCAAACTGTTTGTGCGCACCGGCTTGCCCGACATCGAATTTCGCA
Organism: Phaeobacter sp. NW0010-22; assembly: GCF_040365955.1. NCBI lineage: Bacteria > Pseudomonadati > Pseudomonadota > Alphaproteobacteria > Rhodobacterales > Roseobacteraceae > Phaeobacter > Phaeobacter sp. NW0010-22. The sequence goes on along the minus strand of NZ_BAABWT010000001.1, from coordinate 665,714 downwards.
TTCACAACGCCTTTCAAAATGGCCAAACCAACCCGGGCCATCAAACGTTGGACACCATGGCCCTGTGCCACGCCCATGCCCAAACATGGGACGCCTGGATCGCCGCCTATCGCTTTCGTTTGGCGCAAGGCTCCTACCGCTCAGAACTCGCCCCCAACAAATCCCGCACCGAGGGCGGGTTGACCATGCACGAATTGCTCAGCGTGATCGAAGACGAAAGCGGGCAATCTGGCTTGAAACGCTTCTATGACGAATTGAACGCCGTCGATCCGGTAGTGCGCCAAAACCTGCAGAATCGTGGCATGCTCCACGCCTGCCCGCTGCATCTGGATAGGGCTATGCGGAAACACTTCCCCGATTTTTCATAAATTGGGGTCAAAAACCCTACAGTCTCGACCCTTTTGCCGCTTCTTTTCAGCAGATTTGACCTTGGGCAGGGATTTTGCTATGCCCCCGACCAAGCCATCATGCGCATTCAGCGCAGGATCATACGGATCCGGCTTAGACCAGATGTGCGGGCCAAGTCAGTGTCCGTAAACCACGGAAACACATGACAAAATTTACCGATCTGAACCTGAACGCCAAGGTACTCAAAGCTATTGAAGAGGCCGGATACGAATCCCCGACCCCGATTCAAGCAGGTGCCATTCCCCCCGCTCTTGAGGGGCGCGATGTTCTGGGTATCGCCCAAACAGGGACAGGCAAAACCGCCAGTTTCACGCTGCCGATGATCACCATGCTGGCGCGTGGACGTGCTCGCGCCCGTATGCCACGTTCGCTGGTTCTATGCCCAACGCGCGAATTGGCGGCACAGGTGGCCGAAAACTTTGACACCTATTCCAAGCACCTGAAACTGACCAAAGCCCTGCTGATTGGTGGCGTTTCGTTCAAAGAACAGGATGCTCTGATTGACCGTGGCGTCGACGTTCTGATCGCGACCCCCGGTCGTTTGCTGGATCATTTCGAACGCGGCAAACTGCTGCTGACCGGTGTGCAGATCATGGTTGTCGACGAAGCCGATCGGATGCTCGACATGGGTTTCATTCCCGATATCGAACGCATCTTTTCGCTGACACCTTTCACACGTCAAACTCTGTTCTTCTCGGCCACCATGGCGCCGGAAATCGAGCGGATCACCAACACCTTCCTGTCGGCCCCTGAACGGGTCGAGGTCGCGCGTCAGGCAACGACCTCTGAGAATATCGAACAAGGCGTTGTCATGTTCAAAGGCTCGCGTCGAGATCGCGAAGCCAGTGAAAAACGCAAACTTCTGCGCAAGTTGATCGATGGCGAAGGTGAAAAATGCACCAATGCGATCATCTTCTGCAACCGCAAGATGGATGTAGATATCGTCGCGAAGTCATTGAAAAAATACGGTTATAACGCCTCACCAATCCACGGTGATCTGGATCAGAGCCAGCGTATGAAAACACTGGATGAATTCCGCGAGGGGTCCTTGCGTTTTCTGGTGGCCTCGGACGTCGCGGCGCGCGGCTTGGACGTGCCCAGCGTCAGCCACGTGTTTAACTTTGATGTGCCCAGCCACGCCGAAGATTACGTACACCGCATTGGCCGAACAGGTCGGGCGGGCCGCGATGGCAAGGCCATGATGATCTGCGTGCCTCGCGACGAAAAGAACTTCAACGCGATCGAAACTTTGGTTCAAAAAGAGATCCCACGGATCGAGAACCCTCTGAATCTTGAAAAGCCCGAACCTCCGAAAGAGGCAGACGCCCCGAAAGAGAAGCAGGCCGAAAGAAAACCGCGCAGTCGTAAACCCGCTGAAAAACCGGTTGAGCAACAGGCCGCGCCTGCGCCCAAACCAGCACCCAAATCCAATCCCAAACCACGTGGTCGTGATCGCCATGATCGGGGTGGTCGGGTTGTCGGGATGGGGGATCACCTGCCCAGCTTTATCGCGCTCAGCTTTGATGAGCGCCGCGCCAGCTAAAGCGCACCACAACAGACCAAACAAAAAGCGGCCTCTTTCGAAGCCGCTTTTTTGCTGTCTTAGATCGCGATGATCAGCGCCAAGATAGACGCCCCCAACAGGGCTATCCCAAAGATTTCCCGACGCGTGATTGTCTCTTTGAAGAACAGGATAGAAGCCAGCAAACTCAGGATCAATTCCACCTGTCCCACGGCTTTTACATAGGCCGCATTCTGCAGGGTAAAGGCCCAGAACCAACAAAACGATCCGCCCATGCTGGTAAGCCCAACAAAAATTCCAGTCCGGCGCGTTTGCCAAACCGCACGCAGCTCGCCCCGGTCACGCCAAAACAACCACGCCCCCATTGTCGTCATCTGAAACAGTGTGACCGCTGACAAGGTGACCGCAGCGCGAAATGCAGGCTCCAACGTCCCCAACTCCAGGGATGCGCCTCGGTAACTGACCGCCGAAAAGGCGAACAACACGCCCGACCCAATCCCAAGCATCGACGCGCGGTTGGTCAAGTGTTGCCACCATTTCCCTGTCCCGCCCGGTGTTTTGGACAGGATCAGAACAGCGGCCAGACCCAACAGAATGGCGATCAGCCCACCAAAAGAAATCCCCTCGCCCAGCACCAAAAATCCGACCAAAGCGGTCTGGATGACTTCGGTCTTTTTGAAGGTGATCCCAACGGCGAAATTGCGTTGCTTGAACAAGGCGACAACACAGACAGTTGCCAAGATCTGGGCAGTGCCCCCAATGGCAACAAACCCCCAAAACGTTGGTGACAACGCAGGCAGGCTTCGCCCCGTGGCCGCCAGATATAACGCCAGCAACAGCGCGACCAGCGGTGCGGAATAGGCAAAGCGCGCAAAGGTCGCCCCCGCAGCACTCAGCTTCACCGTACTCAGTGATTTTTGCAACATGAACCGCACGGTTTGAAACGTGGCGGCGGCGACTGACACAAGGATCCAAATAGGCATGATCCCCGTATGACCTCAATTCAGGAACGAGGCCAGAGCGGATGTGGAACCGGATCCTTAGCTTTCAGAAAATACTGCCGAAAGACATCGGCATACGACCGATACACGTAGCTCTCATTGCACTCCAGATATCGGGCCTTTCCCGCCCGATACAGCCCGGGCAACTGATACCAAGCGGCCTTGGGGTGCATGTGATGAACAACATGGAAGTTGTTGTTGAGAAATAAAAATGCCAACGGCCCCCGGTCTTCGATGATCACCGTGCGGCATCGCGACTTTTCATGTGCGCGATGCTCTAGAAAGGTTCGGATTTTAAGCACAGCCAAGCCCAGATAGGCCGACAGGCAGAACGCCCAGATCGGCATCGCAGATTGCGCCACGACCCATATAACAACGGCAACTCCGGGCAGGTGCAATGCCCAGGCCAGCAACACATCACGATCCCCACGCAGGGCGGCCAAACCCTCGTCGCAAGTGAATATCACCTGTCCGATCAAGGGTCCCAAAACCATTCGACCCAAAAGCGTATTGTTGGCGCGGTACAACCGCCGTTTCCATCGCGGCATGCTGGCCCAAACGACGGGATCCTGAAAATTGGTCTCAGGATCATCATAAGGGTCGGTCAATTTGGAATCGAGATGATGTGCCAAATGCAAATCTCGAAACCGGTTGTAAGGAATGCACAGGGTCAGCGGCAGCGCCATCAGCGCCTCGTTGATCCATTTGGTTTGAAACGGATGCCCATGCAACGCCTCATGCGTCAGGGACGAATGCAATGCAGCCACAACGCCGCCCGCAAGAACGGCCAAAACCAGCGAAACCTGTGCCAGCCCAAACACCACGCCGAGCCATGCCCCGTAGCAGATCAAGATCAATCCAAATGTGCCCCACTCAGGGCTGCGCACGGTGTCCTGCTCAGACATTCCGGCCCCAGTGGATACCGGCCCAAATCCGTTCGTAAAGCACATAGAGGGTCAATCCGATCGCCGTATTGACCAATGCAAGGGTTCCCCCAATTGCAGCCGATCCAGTGGCGATCACCCCGACCAATGTCATTGATGCCAACCCCAACAGGTTCCAGATCACTGCCTTCACCAGCGATCTCCGTCGCGTTTCCATGTTGTCTCCTGCCTCTAGTCCTCACAACTTTGTTATGGGCTGGAGAGGCATGTGAACATTCTGAATATGATTAACAAAACTCAGCAAGCGTGATAAAAGTCACCACATGACGCTAAAAATCGACAAACGGCTCCGTGCCGCTCAATTTCGAACGCGACTGGCCCGCGCCATGCAAGACAGCGCCACCAGTCAGAGCGCCCTCGCCCGTCAGGTCGGCGTGGATCGCTCGACCATCTCCCAATTGCTGACTGACGACGGCGCACGCCTGCCCAATGCCCATGTGGTCGGCGCCTGCGCTGCCGCCCTTGGGGTGTCGGCGGATTGGCTGCTCAGCCTGTCAGACCGCCCCGAAAGCGCAGCCGAGTTGCTGGCCGGGTCCCTGTCCGTCACCGAAGCCCCCCGTGCCTTGGTGGATGAACGGATCTTCGATTGGCACCAAGAGGCCGCCGGATACAAAATCCGCTACGTTCCTGCGACTCTGCCTGACATGCTGAAAACACGCGCATTGCTGGAATGGGAATACGCGCCACATCTGGGCCGCACTGCGGATCAGGCCATTGGCGCGTCCGAGGATCGCCTGACCTGGATGCGCAGCGCCCAGTCCGACTATGAGATCGCGATGCCACTCTTTGAAATTCACAGCTTCGTACACGGCACCGGATACTATCAGGGCCTGCCACTCGACATCCGGTTGGAACAGATCGACCGCCTGCTCACACTCAGCGAACAGCTCTACCCTCGCCTCAGGATCTATCTGTTTGATGCCAAACGGCTCTATGCGGCGCCCATCACGGTATTCGGGCCGCTGTTGTGCGTGTTCTATGCGGGTGGTCACTACATGGCGTTTCGGGATCGCGACAGGATCGAAACCTTTACGCGCCACTTCGATACATTGGTGCGTGAAGCTGATCTGACAGCACGCAATTTCCCCACACACCTGCGCCACCTGCGCGCAAGCATTGCCCCAGAAAATGCACCAGACATATAAAGCCCGCCCCCGGTTTACCGGGGACGCGCGATTATTCCTTCAAACCTTAGGGTCAGGATTCACGGTATGACCATCCACGGCAATCACCTGCCCTGACACCAACCGCGCCCCATCTGATGCCAAGAAAACGGCCATCGCCGCGATATCGCGGCCCTCGACAAAGCTGCCCATCGACGTGCCCGAGGCATAGCCCGCATAAACCTGATCGCGGGTCATACCCTTGGCGGCGGCTTCGCGCTCCATCACGCCTTCGATCCGGGGCCCTTCGACAGAACCGGGACAAATGACGTTGGACCGGATGCCATGCGGCCCCAGCTCCATCGCCAGCGTTTTGCCCAATCCAACCATGCCCCACTTAGCCGCCGCATAAGGCGCACGATTGGGATAGCCGTATTGGCCCGCTGTGGACGAGGTGATCAGGATCGCACCCGACTTTTGCGCCTTCATCATCGGGGCTGCGTACTTGGAACACAAAAACGCACCTTCCAGATTGACCGACAGACACGCGCGCCAATCGTCAAGCGAGACATCCTCGACCAAGGCCGTTGGCCCTGCGATCCCGGCATTGGCGCAGAGCACATCCAGCCCGCCCCACTCTGTGGCGATCTCGGCAAACAGGGACGCAACCGAACCTTCATCCGCAACATTCACTCGGCTGCGCTGCCACGCCTCTGGACAGGCCGCCAGCGCCGCCTCGTCCACGTCTGCCACCCAGACCTGCGCCCCCGCTTCGGCAAAGGCCTCGGCCATGGCGCGCCCAACTCCGGACGCGCCTGCGGTGATCAGAACCCGCTGACTCATGCAGGTTTGCGGATCGCATTGCCCGCCCCCTCAGGATACGGCAATGACGCCTGCGCCTCAGTCACACGCGCCAGCGCCGCTTCAATCGCAGCGGACGGCGCGCAGGGGCGGCGATTTTCCAGGCTCACGTGCAAAAGGAAACTTTCGCCGGTCGCAAGCAGCTTGTCGCCCTCGTACATCGAATGGAACAGATGCAGCTTTTTACCCGCACCCAACAGCATTTGCGTGCGCACCTCGATTTTCGCCCCGGCGTGCGTTTCGTCCAGATGGCGGATGTGCGTTTCGGCTGTGAAATAGCTGCCGCCCGACGCGATATAGTCGGAATCACAGCCCACAATTTCCATGAACCGGTCGGTCGAACAGGCAAAGGCATCCAGATACCGCGACTCGGTCATATGACCGTTGTAATCTGTCCAATCCAACGGCACCGCGCGGGCCAGCGTGCGGATCGGCTGGCTCAGGTCCGCCTCGTCCAACGTTGGCAACGCACCCGGTTTCAGTGCTGCATCGTGTTTGTTCAGCACCGCACCCGCGCCATAGTCCTGCGCCTTCAACGCCCGCATCATCCCAACAAGGTTATTGTCGCGAATACGCTCCAACTCGCGGATCGAATGCATGCCAGACTGCGCGTCCGACTGATCGGCGATCATATCAACCAGCTCATCGGTGAACTCGGGCACATCCATCAACTTGGTCCAAGGCCATTTCAACGCCGGGCCAAACTGTGCCATGAAATGGCGCATGCCTGCCTCGCCCCCCGCGACGCGATAGGTTTCAAACAACCCCATCTGTGCCCAACGAATGCCGAACCCCATGCGGATGGCTTCGTCAATTTCCTCGGTGGTGGCGACACCGTCCTTGACCAGCCACAGCGCCTCGCGCCAGACCGCCTCAAGAAAGCGATCCGCAATATGCGCATCGATTTCTTTGCGCACGTGCAGCGGATAAAACCCGACCGAGGTCAGCAGATCTTTGGCCTTTTGCACAAAATCTGCGCTGTTGGCTTCGGTCGGAACCACTTCGATCAGCGGCAGCAAATAGACCGGGTTGAACGGATGCGTGACTACGATCTGTTCAGGACGCAATGCGCCTTCCTGCAACTCGGATGGTTTGAAACCCGACGTAGACGACCCAATTACCGCACCCGGATCACACGCCTCTTGCAGGCTCTTGTAGACTTTCAGTTTCAGGTCCAGCCGCTCGGGCACGCTTTCCTGAATCCAGTCCACGCCCGCAACCGCGTCGGCCAGTTCTGCATGAAAACTCAACGTACCCTCGTCAGGCAGCGGCACATCGCTGAGCCCCGGCAAGGACCGGCGCGCGTTGTCCATAACTTCACTGATTTTGCGTTCGGCTTCGGGGTCCGGGTCAAACACCCGCACGTCCCATCCATTCAACAGGAACCGCGCGGCCCATCCGCCGCCGATTACGCCACCACCAATGATTGCTGCTGTTTTCGTCATGTGTCTTTCCCGCATGTTTCGGGTCGCCCAAATGCCCTGCGCCACGGCAGGGTCGCATCCAAAGGAGACCGAGTATGAGACTTGAATTTCATGGACTGCCCAGCGCGGATGTCGAAATGATCCACCGCACCGGAGTTGACAGTTATGGCGACCCGGTGGAACGCCACGCCAGCGCTGAACAGGACGGAATGCCCTGTCGCCACTGTTTGCAGAACGTGCCCCAAGGGTTGCCATTTCTCGCGCTGGCACACCGGCCGTTTCAGGGGCGCAACCCGTTTACTGAAACCGGGCCGATATACCTGTGCGATCCGGGCTGTACCCGTGCAGAACCCTCGCCTGAACCGCCCGCGTTCCTGTCCGCCACGCAGTACCTTTTGCGCGGTTACGGACCGGACGAACGGATCGTTTATGGTACCGGTGCGGTTACACCGCGCGCCAATCTGACCAGCTACGCCGCCAGTCTGTTGGAACGTGATGACATCGCTTTTGTCGATCTGCGCAGCGCCAGCAACAACTGTTTTCTCTGTCGAATTTATCGCGCCGACTGAACAAAAACGGTCGCTGATCCAGATGACGTCCTCACAGTTGACGACGTCATGCTGTGCCACGGCGGTGCACGGGGGATGCACGCAAGGTGTACGCATGTCATCCCCCGCTAACAGCCTCATTTTGCTACAGGTGCGCGCTTGGTCAGGCCCAACTTTTCGCGCACTTCTTGCGCCCCAATGACGCGCGCACCCATGTTTTCGATGATGGTGCCCGCGCGTTCGACCAACTGCCAGTTCTGCGCCAGTTCACCCTTGCCCAGCCAAAGGTTGTCCTCGAGCCCAACGCGCACGTTGCCGCCCGCCAGAACAGCCGCCGCCACATAGGCCATTTGATTGCGCCCCAACCCAAAGGCCGAGAAGTTCCAATCAGCCGGCACGTTGTTGACCATCGCCATGAACGTGTTCAGATCATCCGGTGCGCCCCATGGCACGCCCATGCACAGCTGCACCAAGGCAGGGCTGTCCAGAATGCCCTCTTTTACCAATTCCTTGGCAAACCAGAGATGGCCGGTGTCGAATGCCTCGATCTCGGGCTTCACACCCAGATCCGTCATCATCTGCCCCATGGCCCGCAATGCGCCTGGGGTGTTGGTCATCACATAATCGGCTTCGGCAAAGTTCATCGTGCCGCAATCCAGCGTGCAGATCTCCGGCAGGCATTCCGCGATATGGGCGACCCGCTCGGACGCGCCAATCATGTCGGTGCCTGCTGCTTTCACTGGGAACGGAGATTCAACATCCCCAAAAACGATATCGCCCCCCATACCTGCGGTCAGGTTCAGAACCACGTCTATGTCAGCATCCCGAATGCGGTCCGTCACCTCACGGTAATAGGCCAGATCCCGCGACGGCGCGCCGCTCTCGGGGTCCCGAACATGGCAGTGAACAACCGCCGCTCCCGCCTTGCCAGCAGCAATCGCACTGTCAGCAATTTGTTGCGGTGAACGGGGCACATGAGGGCTGCGATCCTGCGTTCCACCCGACCCTGTCACGGCACAGGTAATGAAGACTTCTCGGTTCATTTCCAACGGCATTGCGTTTTCCCCTACATTTACCGTGTTTTGCCCCGGCTTATCCCCAGGCTTGTCCACGGATTCCAATTTGCGTTCACGCTCGAGTCTGGCGCAGCTTTGTCATGATAACTTTACATGATGCGAATCGACTTGATGAAATCCGCAAAAAACATCCTTCAGCCTGAACATCAGGCCCTGAAAACCGCCGTGCTCGTGCTCGACGAATGCAACACGCTCAGCTTTGCTGCGGCCGTGGATCCGATGCGGGCCGCCAACCGACTTGCGGGTCGACCGGCCTTTGATTGGGACTATGTCACCGCGACCGGTGAACCCGCCCATCTGACCAGCGGACTGTCTGTGCCCGGCCAATCCCTGACCCGGCTTGATGGCTGCGATCTGTTGATCGTCATCGCGGGTTTTCAACTTGCGCGCCACGCCACACCCAGCCTGCTTGCCAGCCTGCGTCGGATCGCGGCCAGCGGTACAACCATTGCCGGGATCGACGGTGGTCCCTGGTTGCTGGCCGAGGCCGGATTGCTGGACGGTCATGCCGCCACCACCCATTGGGAGGATCTGGACAGCTTCGCAAGTCGGTTCCCCGATGTCTCGACCCTGCGCGACCGGTTTACCGTTTCTGAAAACCGTCTGACCAGCGGTGGCGCAATGCCCGCGATCGAAATGATGCTGCATATTATCTCGGCCCGTCATGGTGCCGGGTTTGCGGCACGGGTGTCTGGTCTATTCCTGTACGATGGTGCCCCAGCGCCGACCAAACCGCAGTCGCGGACTGGTGCCCCCCATCGCCACAATGGCGTGACTGCCAAAGCAAACGCATTGATGGAGGCCACACTGGACGAGCCCCTGCCTGTTGCAGAAATTGCCGAAACCCTTGGCACCAGCCCGCGCACCCTGCAGCAACAGTTCCGCTTGCGCCTGAACACAACGCCGCAAGACCACTACTTGCAACTGCGTTTGGCCGAGGCTCGGCGTCTGGTGACGGACACCGACATGCCATTGATGGATGTTGCTATGGCAACTGGTTTTACGTCCCAATCCAGCTTTGCACGGTCGTTTCGCACCGCCCATCACCTGACGGCACGAGAGTTGCGTCAGGAAAACAGTCCCCCCATGTCGCACTGATTATTTGAGTTGGCTGTCCTTGCTGCCGCGGCGGTTGATCCCGCCGCGCTGCTGACGCTGACCATCGCGGTCCCGCATGCAGTCGATACACAGCTTTACACCCGGGATCGCTGTGCGCCTTGCTTCGGGGATAGGTTCCTCGCATTCCGCGCAATGCGTCAGGCTTTCGCCCTGCTGACCTCGGCGCGCCTGCATCCGGGCCAGTTCATCGTTCACGGATGCTTCGATCTGTTCACTCACTGCGCCGTCGCGCGCCCATCCTCCCGCCATAGCCGGTCCTCTCACGTTCACCCGCTTAACTGTAGATCGTCGGACGGGATGTGGCCAGACACGCAAACGACGTAAAGTTACGCCTTGTTCGCCACCCCCCTCTCTCTATCCTGCCCTTAATCAGCTTGAGGGAGAGTCAAATGCGTGGTTTTGGAAAATGGGTTGGGCGATTACTTCTGCTCATAGTGGTTGTCGGGGGGATCGGTTTCTTCGGCTTTCTTCCGCCCTATGTCGAGAAAACCCGCAACAAGGTCTTTGAACACGCCCCCTACGCTGTCACAGATACCGCCAACGCCTTGCATGCCGATATGATCGTTGGGGATTGGCACGCAGATAGCCTGCTGTGGTCGCGCGATCTCACGGAACGTGGAAATCGCGGGCAGGTTGATATTCCGCGCCTACAAGAAGGGAATGTCGCGCTCCAAGTATTTACCGCCGTCACCAAAAGCCCCGCCGGGCAAAACTATGACGAAAACTCAGACGAAGCTTTTGACAACATAACCCTTTTGGCCGTCGGACAACTTTGGCCGATGAACACATGGGACAGCCTGCTGCACCGCGCGCTGTATCAAGCGGAAAAGCTGCACGAGTTTGAAGAAGACGCACCTGATCAGCTCAAGATCATTCGCACCCGCTCTGATCTGGAAGAGGTGCTAGAGGCCCGCGCAAACGGTTCCAAAATTATCGGCGGATTGCTGGGCATCGAAGGCGCGCATCCGTTAGAAGGTAAGCTCGAGAATATGGATGCCCTGGAACAGGCCGGGCATCGTGTCATCGGGTTACAGCATTTCTTTGACAATGCGCTTGGCGGATCGCTGCATGGGCAATCGAACACTGGCCTGACCGACTTTGGTCGCGCTGTCGTGGCAGAAGTTAGCCAGCGTGGCATGGTGCTGGATCTTGCGCATTCCAGTCCACAGGTGGCGTGGGACACGCTCGAAATCACGGATATGCCGCTGATCGTCAGCCACACCGGCCTGCACAGCAATTGCCCCGTCAAACGGAACTTTAAGGATGACCTGATGAAGGCCATCGCCTCAACCGGTGGTGTCATTGGGATCGGCTACTGGGCCGAGGTGTCGTGCAATGATTTCGCCCCAGACGGCATCGCCAAAATGATCAAAGCCTCGATTGATGTATTGGGCGAGGATCACGTGTCTTTGGGATCTGACTATGATGGGTCTGTTCAAACGAAATTTGATACATCTGAACTGGCGGCACTGACCTCTGCCTTGCTCGACGCAGGCGTGACAGAGCCCCAAATCCGCAAAGTCATGGGTGAAAACATGGTGCGTGTCCTGCGCGCACGCCTGTCGGATTAACACCACACACCGACATGACCTGCCTTGACGGCCCCAAACGGGGCCGTTTTTCTTGCCCTACCCCCACAAAACGGTCGATGTACCTGCCCTTTGTCGCTAGAGGGACAGGATGAACATGCATCGCAAATTTGAAATCTTCCTTGTTGTCTCGCCCGGTCTTGAACTGGCCTTACGGGACGAAGCGCTAGACCTTGGTTTTCGCAAGGCAAAAGCAACCGAAGGCGGCGTACGCTTTCGTGGCAACTGGGCGGATGTCTGGCGGGCAAATCTGATGCTGCGCGGCGCTGCGCGCGTGCTGGCGCGCATCGGATCGTTCAAAGTCACGCATTTGGCGCAGCTGGATACGTTATCCCGCGAATTCGCATGGCACGAGATCCTGCGCCCGGATATCCCGGTCCGCGTCGATGTCACCTGCAAAAAGTCCCGCATTTATCACGCTGGCGCCGCCGCTGAACGCATCGAACGTGCCATTACGCAAGAGCTCGGCGCGCCAATCTCTTCCGAGGCTCAGGTCTGCATCAAGGTCCGTATCGAAGATGACCTCTGCACGCTTAGCGTCGATACATCAGGCGAGTTGCTGCACAAACGCGGTCATAAAGAAGCGGTTGGCAAAGCCCCCATGCGCGAAAACATGGCAGCCCTGTTTCTGCGTCAGTGTGGGTATGACGGGACCGAACCTGTACTGGACCCGATGTGTGGCTCGGGCACGTTTGTTATCGAGGCGGCCGAGATTGCGGCTGGCCTCCTCCCCGGCCGATCCCGCCATTTTGCATTTGAGGATCTGGCGACCTTTGACGCCGAAACATGGGCAAACCTGCAGAAACAGTCAGAACCCAACGCGGTTTCGGTTCAGTTTTACGGGTCTGATCGCGATGCAGGGGCCATCCGCAACAGCCGCGCCAACGCAGAGCGGGCCGGCATCACCGCGCTGACCCAGTTCAACGAACACAGCGCCGGTGAAATATCCCCGCCCAAAGGCCCCAAGGGCTTGGTCATCGTGAACCCGCCGTATGGGGGCCGGATCGGTGACAAAAAACACCTCTTTGCCCTGCATGGGTCTTTGGGCAAGGCGCTCTTGTCTCGCTTTTCAGGATGGCGAGTGGGCATTATCACAAACGAACCTTCTCTGGCCAAAGCCACAGGGCTTCCCTTCAAACCTCTTGCGGCGCCAGTCGCACATGGTGGTTTAAAAGTCCGGCTGTACCAAACGGACCCGCTGCCCTGATGTCAGGCTAGATCACGCTGTTGGGTTTACGCCCAATCAAAAGGCATGGCACACACGCAGCGCATCAAAAATGGCGGCATGCATATTCCGACTCGCAACCGCATCGCCGACGCGGGCCAAATAGAACGGATTGTTCTGCTCAAGGTCTTCGAACGGGAATGCCCCTGTGATCATCGCTGCCTGATCAACCTGCCCAAGGTTGCGCGAGTTGGGCTTTAGATCATGATACAATGCGTCCATCGGCGTTAACCCATGTTCAAGCACCACGTGATCAACCAGACGCTCACTCATTGCGCCGGTCAGGACATGACGCAGCCGCGCAACGATTTGGTTTCCTTGCCGAGACAGCTCGGCAAGTTCTTCCAGACAAGTGAACGTAACCCCTTTCGCCGCCAGATCGCGCAGGGCAACCGCACTCGTCGTCGGACCCAGATCATGTAGCAGCGCACGATCAGGGCTTACCAGCTCGACGCAATGGCCTGCTGATGACATCACATTTGCAGTCACCGCAGCAGGATGATCCCCGATTTCATCGAACAGCAGAACGCGGCCCGAAATGCGGACTTCGCCTGACAGAACATCCCAACTGGAAATCGCAAGGTCCGCCCCCGGAATTGCCAACGGTTCGGGCCACCCGCCAGTGGCGATGATCACAAGGTCCGGGCTTTCGGCAAGCACATCGCTTGCTTCGACGTAACTATTCAATCGGATCGTCACATTCAGCGCTTCGATCTCTGAAATCAACCAATCCGCAACGCCCCAGATTTGACGGCGTGTTGTTCCCTTGGCCGCAAGGCCAAGCTGCCCCCCCAAACGGTCTGAGGCCTCGAACAGCACGACCTCATGCCCTCGCAGGGCGCTCACCCGAGCGGCTTCCAACCCACCCGGCCCGCCGCCAACGATGACCACCTTTTTCGGCGCATTGCTTGGCGTAATATCATGCGGCAAAATCTCTTCCCGCCCGGTGGCCGCGTTGTGCCCGCAAACCGCTGGCTTGCCTTGATTGACCCGGTCCACACAATATCCCAGCCCGACACAGGGGCGAATGCGCTCTTCCTCGCCGCGTTCAAGTTTGGCGACCAAATAAGGATCCGCCATCTGCGCCCGCGTCATCCCCACCAGATCTACATGCCCCCCCGATACAGCGTGTTGCGCCGTCGCAATGTCGGCAATGCCTCCCGCATGCAGCACCGGAATATCAACCGCTGCTCTGATCCGCCCCGCTACACTGATGTGTGGTGCGGCCGGTATCCCCATCGGGCGGACCCATTCCGCCAGTCCCAGATCGTCATAAGGCGCGCCCGCAAGAATGTTGAGCAAATCGACCTGCTGGGACTGTTCCAACAATTTTGCCACCTCAACACAGTCATCTGCACTCAGCCCACCTTGGGTCAATTCATCCCCGGTCACCCGCATCGAAATGATAAACTCCGGCCCCACCTCAGCACGCACCGCCTCTAACACCAGCAACGTCAGCCTCAGCCGGTTCGCAAGAGACCCGCCATAAGCATCGTCACGGTGATTGGTGAGGGGCGATAGGAACTGACCCAACAAATGCGAATGCGAGAGCAATTCGATACCATCAAAACCGCCCTGCTGACACCGCCGCGCGGCGGCAGCGAAATCTGAAATCACCCGATCTATGTCGTGTTGTTCCATCACTTTGGGGAACGCTCTGTGCGCCCGTTCCCGCACAGCTGACGGTGCAAGAACAGGCAGCCAATGCCCATCATCCCAAGCGGTCCGCCGTCCCATATGGGTGATCTGACACATGACAGCTGCACCATGAGAATGGACGCCCTCCGTCAGCTTTTGAAACCAAGGGATGATACTGTCGTCCCCCGCATACAGCTGCCCAAAAACCGAGGGACTGTCAGGAGCGATATTGGTTGATCCCCCAATCATCGTCAGTGCAACGCCACCTTTGGCTTTTTCTTCGTGATACAGCCGATACCGATCCCGTGGGTGACCATCTTCCACATAATTGGGCGCATGTGACGTGCTGACGATGCAATTGCGTAAGGTCAGATGTTTCAACTGAAATGGATCAAGCAGATTAGGCATTTCGGCAGTCCTTTGATCCCGGCGCAGTCTAGGTGAAGGTTTTATCTCCAAGAACGCTATCGACATTTCGCTGAGTTCAAATAACTCGCGCCGACATTTCCGTACAAAATGACGACCAAATCCCCCAAAACATATATCGCACAGATTGCGCCCAGCGCAGCAAAAAGCCCACCGCGCGGTTGCACGATGGGCTTTCTCTTAATGTATCAAGGGATCAGACTTTGTTCAGCATCCCGCGTTCACGCGCCAATTCGCGCATTTTCTTTTGCAGCTTTTCAAAGGCACGCACTTCGATCTGACGAATACGTTCACGGCTGACGTTGTATTGGCCACTCAAATCTTCCAGCGTCACGGCCTGTTCCGACAGGCGCCGTTGGGTCAGAATGTCCTTTTCACGATCATTCAGAACCTCAAGCGAAAGGGCTAGCAACTCGCGGCGCGATTCCAGCTCGTCACGGGCTTCGTAATCGCCTGCCTGATCCGCATCCTCGTCTTCCAGCCAATCCTGCCATTGCATTGTGCCTTCGCCTTCGGATCCGACGGTCGCGTTCAACGACGCATCCCCGCCCGACATCCGTCGGTTCATGCTGATTACTTCGGCCTCGGTCACACCCAGATCGGTCGCAATCCGTTTGACGTTTTCAGGGCGCAGGTCGCCCTCTTCCAAGGCACCAATACGGGATTTGGCTTTGCGCAGGTTGAAAAACAACTTCTTCTGCGCGCTGGTCGTGCCAAGTTTCACCAAAGACCAAGACCGCAGGATATATTCCTGGATCGAGGCTCGGATCCACCACATCGCATAGGTCGACAAACGGAAGCCTTTTTCAGGGTCGAACCGTTTGACCGCCTGCATCAGGCCCACATTGGCCTCAGACACAACTTCGGCCTGTGGCAAACCATAGCCACGATATCCCATCGCGATTTTTGCAGCCAAGCGCAGATGCGATGTCACCATCTTATGAGCGGACTTGGTGTCCTGCTCTTCGACCCAGCGCTTAGCCAGCATGTATTCTTCTTCGGGTTCCAACAGAGGAAACTTACGAATTTCCTGCATGTAACGGTTCAAACCGCCTTCAGGCGTCGGAACGGGGAGATTTGCGTAATTAGCCATTTTCTTGTCCCTCCCTTAAATGTTTAAGGACTTAACATAGGATATGGGTCACCTATGTTGCCCTTTCAAGTATCTGGGCTACTATATTGCGATTAAGCTTACATTAAGAAAACATGAGAATTGGTATCTCACACATATGTGCGCTTGATGACATCACTGTGCCGCTGGGCGTCTCAATAGATCAATCAGATCAGACATATCGGATGGAATCGGGGCCTCGAACCGCAGATGCTCCCCACTGACGGGGTGTTCAAACCCCAAAACCGCCGCATGCAAAGCTTGGCGCGGGAAATCACGGATCGCCTGCGCTGCTTCGACAGACAGGGCCTTGGCTGGCAGTTTGCGCTTGCCCCCATAGGTCGGGTCCCCAAGAAGCCCATGCCCTGCGTGGGCCATATGCACCCGGATCTGATGCGTGCGACCGGTCTCAAGCCAGCATTCAATCAATGTCACCACAGGCGGCACCCCAAACGGTTCAACAATCCGCGCCCGGGTCACGGCATGGCGCCCCCCTTCGAACAGAACAGCCTGACGCTGACGGTCTGTTTTGTGCCGCGCCAATTGCGTTGTCATCCGCAGGATGTTCCCCGCCTCAAAACTGGCCCCCCGGATCCCACGCAAACGGGGATCACTGGCTTCGGGAACACCATAACAAAGCGCCTGATAGTAACGCTCGACTGTGTGCGCCTCAAATTGGGCAGCAAGTCCCTGATGCGCAGCATCGGATTTAGCAACGACCAACAAGCCGCTGGTTTCTTTATCAATCCGATGCACGATACCGGGGCGTTTCACCCCCCCGACGCCAGATAAATCAGCACCACAATGGTGCAAAAGCGCATTTACCAACGTCCCATTGGGGGATCCGGGCGCGGGATGCACAACCATCCCAGCCGGTTTATTCACCACGATCAGATCGTCATCTTCGAACACAACAGCCAACGGGATGTCTTCGGGGCCAATGTGGCTCTCTTCGGCTTCTTCCACCGTGATCAGGACTTGCGCATCCTCAGCCACTTTGGCCTTGGCGTCTGTTACGACCACCCCGTTGATGGAAACACCGCCCGCTTCGATTAATCGCGCCAATCTGGTGCGTGACAAAGTCGCCTCGGCTGGAACATCCCGCGAAAGCGCCTTATCAAGACGTGACGGCGGTGAAGCCGCGATAACAAATTCTATCTGGCGGGTGCCCATGACGATCCCTTCTGATCCTGAACCACAGGAAACGCCGCAACTGAAACTGCTGAGACGCCTTGTGATGCTCTTGACGGCGGTGATGATTGGCGGCGTTCTAATCACATTTGCACTGATTGTCATCCGCTTGTCTGACAGGACCCCCACCTTACCCAAAGATATCACTTTGCCGAATGGGGCCAGCGCCCAAGCTGTGACCATTGGATCGAACTGGTACGCGGTGGTTACAGATGACAATCGTATCCTGATCTTTGACAAAACAACTGGAAAACTACGCCAATCCGTCTCTTTAGAGTAGTCTTTCTATACTTTAGGATAGGTAATCTATCCCGCTTCGCCATTTCGCGGCCCAACGTATTCACCTACATTTGATGAAGGCGAGGCCATCACTCACACGCCTTGAGGTGGATCTTTTAGTGGGGAGACTAAAAGGTTCATCTCACCCCCCCTGCTTCCTGCTAGATTATTTGTTTCATCGCACTTTCGTGCCTTATGACGGACGAACAAGCAGTCTTGCACCACCCATCATAAACAGGCATCAACGGACATGCGTTGTGGCAAAGAGATTGATATGAGTGTGCGGCTTTCCATTGTTTTTCTCGCCCTGCTGGCGGCTTGCACCCAAGTGCCCGAGCTCAAAGACACGGTCACTGCAGACATGAGCAAAGCCGATTTCCCAGATCTTGTTCCGCTGGACACGGCCCTCGGACCGGCCGTAGACCCGGAAGATGAAGCCTCCAAATTGCAAAACGAACTCGTCGGGCGCCGTGAACGGCTGCGCAATCGTGCCACCCAATTGCAAGCTTCGGTGGTTGATGACACCACACGGGACCGGCTGAACACTGGGATCAGTCAGTAACCGCATCTGATCCGTTGCACCCAAGCGCCGAACCCGCTAAGGCACCCCCGACCACTGGCCTGTGCGCGGGCTCACTTTCATAAAAACAGAAGGACCCACACGATGACACAGACTCTGCGGCTTGGAATTGCAGGTTTGGGGACCGTCGGCGTGGGGGTTGTTAAGATCATCCGCCGACAGGCTGCCATGCTGGAAGCACGCACCGGGCGTAAGATCGAAATCACCGCCGTTTGTGCGCGCGATGCGGAAAAAGATCGCGGTGTCAGCCTGGCTGGCTACGCGTGGGAAACCGATGCTGTCGCTTTGGCAAAACGTGACGATGTCGACGTGTTCGTCGAATTGATGGGCGGGTCCGAAGGCACGGCCAAAGACGCAACCGAGGCCGCTTTGGCGGCTGGCAAAGACGTTGTCACCGCCAACAAAGCCTTGCTCGCCATTCACGGCCAAGCCCTTGCTGAACAGGCCGAAGCTGCCGGTCAGGTAATCCGGTATGAGGCCGCTGTTGCAGGTGGTATCCCGGTGATCAAATCACTGACCGAAGGTCTGGCTGGAAACGAAATTACCCGTGTCATGGGCGTCATGAACGGGACCTGCAACTACATCCTGACAAACATGGAAGCCAAAGGCCAAGGCTATAATGCGCTGTTTGATGAATGCGCTGAACTTGGCTATCTGGAAGCAGATCCAAATCTGGATGTGGGCGGCATTGATGCGGCGCACAAGCTCGCCATTCTGTCGTCAATCGCCTTTGGCACAAAGCCCAACTTTGACGGCATCGACATCGAAGGCATCCAGCGCATCACGTTGGAAGATATCCACCAAGCGGCCGACATGGGCTATCGCATCAAATTGCTCGGCGTTGCTCAGCGATCTGCGCGTGGCCTTGAGCAGCGGATGCAGCCCTGCCTTGTGCCTGTGAATTCCCCCCTCGGGCAGCTTGAAGGGGGCACCAACATGGTTGTCCTCGAAGGCGATGCTGTTGAGCAGGTTGTTCTGCGCGGTCCCGGTGCCGGTGAAGGCCCCACAGCCAGCGCGGTACTGGGTGACATTTGCGATATCGCCCGTGGCCTGCGGATCCCGACCTTTGGGCAACCCGCTACAATGCTAGAAGCCGCACAACCGGCCCGCACTGGCCTACCTGCGCCCTACTACCTGCGCACCGCGCTGCTGGACAAACCCGGCGCATTGGCCAAAGTTGCCGCGATCTTGGGGGATGCGGGTGTCTCGATCGATCGTATGCGCCAATATGGGCATACCAACGGGACCGCTCCGGTCTTGATCGTCACGCACAAAACCACCCGTGCGGCGTTGGACATCGCCCTTGCCACTCTTGGTGACACCGATGTTGTCGCTCTGGACCCTGTCGCCCTGCGCATCGAAGAGGTTTGACCTGACATTGCGCGCCCCCTCACCCCAGAGTTTGATCCCCCTTGCACGGATCGTCCTGACCGGGGTATGCCGAATACAACTGTCTTCGTGACCAAAGGAAATTGAATATGAGCTCTTCGGACATCGACTTTAACGATCGCATGCTTTCCCTGGGCCTTGCCCGCGTTGCAGAACAAGCCGCTCTGGCCTCCGCTTCGCTGGTGGGTCGTGGAGACGAGAAGGCCGCTGATCAGGCCGCAGTCAACGCCATGCGCGAACAATTGAACCTGCTGGATATTGCTGGCGTGGTGGTGATTGGTGAAGGCGAACGTGACGAAGCCCCAATGTTGTTCATTGGCGAAGAAGTCGGCACAGGCAAAGGCCCCGGCGTTGACATCGCCCTCGACCCGCTCGAAGGCACCACGCTGACCGCAAAAGACATGCCCAACGCGTTGACCGTGATCGCAATGGGACCTCGTGGTTCGATGCTGCACGCACCTGACACGTATATGGATAAACTGGCCATTGGCCCGGGTTTTGCAGATGGCGTTGTTTCGCTGGACATGTCCCCAAAAGAGCGCGTCGAAGCGTTGGCCAAAGCCAAGGGTTGCGCCCCTTCAGACATCACCGTCTGCATTCTGGAACGCCCCCGTCACGAAGCCATGATCGCAGAAGTCCGCGAAACGGGTGCCGCAATTCGCCTGATCACCGATGGTGACGTTGCAGGCGTCATGCACTGTGCCGAAAGCGAAATCACAGGCATCGACATGTACATGGGATCCGGTGGCGCACCCGAGGGTGTTTTGGCTGCTGCGGCTCTGAAATGTATGGGTGGTCAGATCTTTGGTCGCCTGTTGTTCCGCAACGACGACGAACGTGGTCGCGCCACCAAAGCGGGCATCACCGATTTCGACCGCGTTTACACACGGGATGAAATGGTCACCGCCGACGTTATCTTTGCTGCGACTGGCGTAACTGGTGGCTCGCTGTTGCCCCCAATCAAGCGTCAGCCGGGTTGGGTTGAAACCACCACGTTGCTGATGCGTTCGAAAACCGGCTCTGTCCGTCGGATGCAGTATCGCACTCCGGTCTGATCCGGTGTCCCCGAAATCGATAAGCGCCGCTTCTTGTGGCGCGCGAATTCTGGGTTAATAATTTGGCCGGATCCTCATTGGGTCCGGCCTTGGCATATCTAGGGGCAGAACATGAACTTTCTCGATGTTTCACACTCGCTCACGGGCAGACGTTGGGTTGGCCCTTCGATCGACATCGAACGTGCTGCTGAAATGATGGTCCAACAAACCGACCTGCCCCGCCCGGTCTGTCAGGTCTTGGCCCGACGCGGCGTCCCCACCATCGAAGCCAAAGGGTTCTTGAACCCGACCCTAAAGGATCTGCTGCCTGATCCCCGCCTGATGAAAGATATGGAATCCGCCGCAGCGCGGTTCCTAGAGGCCGTACGCCGCAAACAACGCATCGCAGTCTTCGCCGATTATGACGTGGATGGCGGCAGTTCGGCGGCACTTCTGCTGGTCTGGTTGCGGCAGATGGGTCTACAAGCGACGCTCTATGTTCCCGACCGCATCGATGAGGGGTATGGCCCCAACGTACCGGCCATGCAGAAACTCGCCACCAACCATGATCTGATTATCTGCGTGGATTGCGGCACGCTGAGCCACGAACCCATTGCCGCGGCCAAAGGCGCGGATGTCATTGTTCTCGATCATCACTTGGGAGGCGAAACTCTTCCGGACTGTGTTGCCGTCGTAAACCCGAACCGACAGGACGAATCCGGGGATCAAGGGTATCTCTGCGCCGCCGGAGTGGTGTTTTTGATGCTGGTCGAAGCTGGGCGCCAATTGCGCGAGGCCGGAGCAAAAGGCCCGGATCTGATGGCGATGCTGGATCTTGTGGCCTTGGCCACGGTTGCAGATGTTGCCCCGCTGATCGACGCAAACCGGGCGCTGGTGCGTCAGGGCCTAAAGGTGATGGCCCAACGCCAACGCCCGGGTCTGGTGGCGCTTTCAGATGTATCGCGGATGGACGCACAGCCCAACACATACCACCTTGGCTTTATGCTGGGGCCAAGGGTCAATGCCGGGGGTCGCATTGGCAAAGCCGACTTGGGCGCTCGCCTGCTGAGCACGGACTCGATGGTCGAAGCCGAAGCGATTTCAGAACGCTTGGATCAACTTAATACGGAACGCCGTGACATCGAAAATGCAGTCCGCGCCGCGGCACTGGAACAGGCCGAGGATCGCGGATTAGAAGCCCCCTTGGTTTGGGCCGCCGGAGAAGGCTGGCACCCCGGTGTTGTTGGGATCGTTGCATCCCGCCTGAAAGAAAACGCCAACCGCCCAGCAATTGTGATTGGCTTTGACGGCGACGAAGGCAAAGGGTCCGGTCGCTCCGTCTCGGGTGTTGATCTCGGCGCATCCATCCAACGGCTCGTCGCCGAAGGGTTGCTGGCCAAAGGCGGCGGTCACAAGATGGCGGCGGGCTTGACCGTAATGCGCGATCAGCTTGAACCCGCCATGGCACGCCTCACTGAATTGCTGGAAAAGCAAGGCGCGGGCGAAGGTGGACCGGCAGACCTAAAGCTGGATGGTGCCTTGATGCCCGGAGCTGCAACGGTGGATCTGATCAACCAGATCGAGCAGGCCGGACCCTTTGGCGCCGGGGCCGCAGCACCCAGATATGCTTTGCCAGATTTACAGGTTCGCTTTGCCAAACGCATCGGGGAATCCCACCTAAAACTCTCGTTATCGGATGGCATGTCGCGCGGGATTGATGCGATTGCATTCGGTGCATTTGATTCTCCACTCGGCGAACGGCTTAGCAATCATGGCGGCGCCCGGTTTCATTTCGCGGGCCGTCTAGAGATCAATACCTGGGGTGGCAGGCAGACCGTCCAATTGCGTTTGGATGATGCGGCAGAGACCTCAAAGCCCTGAAAACAAACAACTTACCCGGAGTTTTTAAAAAAACTTAAAAAGTCTGATTTTATCGCTTGCGGGTAGCGATTATTGCCCTTAAAAGCCGTCTCACAGCAAGAGTGGCCCGTTCGTCTATCGGTTAGGACGCCAGGTTTTCAACCTGGAAAGAGGGGTTCGATTCCCCTACGGGCTGCCACTTCTCCTCGCAAAAATTTTATTGTTAAATAAATCAGCGTCTTCTGATGTATCGCATCAACCGTCTTGCCATCACTTAGACCCCACCTGAAACTAGTCCTGCCTGCGCAATCAGCAGCTACAGTCCGGATTTTCAGCTTCAGTCTTGAAACCAGCCACGTGTCGACGGTCCCAAAGAAGGTCTAGGCTGATGCAGGCATGTGTTGTATCGGTGACAGCTCCCCCACTCAATGAACAGCTCATCCTCTCAGTTCTGTTCGGCCAAGATGTCCGTCAATCACTTGACGGGCGCCCTGATGCGCCTGTCTCCTTTGTGCCTTAAAATGGTGGGTCGATGCCTTACTCAACATGAAGATAGGTACAATGGCCGTTCATGTTCCATTCAATTCGGCCCATCTGGTTTACTCAACTTCACCGCTATACCGCCAGCAACCAGCATTAACATGGGTGTTCCCGTCGGACTAATTTCGCCGTAAACAAAACCCACACCAAATACGGCATCAGCACCTAATTCTGCGGCTTCATTAGGCAGTTCATTTAGCGCCAGTTAACGAATATCTTTTTGTGCGCTTTACACGTTGCCAGTGCGTCAACCATTGCCTTGGTCATCTCTCATAGCGCAGCGTTAGAGAGAACGTGTGAGGACCCCGTGACACACCTGGGGGCGCCTTTGGCAAACGGGCGCGTTTGGCGGTTGTAACGGCTGCATCGTCAAGAACTTTGTGCCCCGAACTGGCGATAATCCCGATCGAAGCCAGTTTTCCCGAGCGATAGACCGCTACGCGCAGACGAACCTTCCCAACACCCGGCGCACGACGTTTTTGACGTTCGATGCGGCTGCGGATCACGCTTCCCCATTGACGCAACACTAACGCTTCGCGCGCGCTGTTTCCTGTGGAAATTTTAGCCTTGCCCCGATTTCCCCGTTCTGCGGCTTGTGCACCCCCGCTGGCTTTTTCAGCCTTTCGTGGCGCCGAGGCCGCTTTGGGTTTAAGCGTCACTCTCAGTTTAGTAGCGGGTTTTGGCTTAGGCGGTTTGGGTGGACGTATATCCAGTTGAGGCGCAGCATCCAGTGTTGCAGCTTTCATAACCGGTTTCATAGGGGCAAGGCCTGGGGATTGGAACGCACGCGGTGAAACGGGCGAAGGGGACATCACAGGTGGAGTCCGGGGCGGTGCCATCTGGTGCTGCACCTCAACCGGTTCCTGCCACTTATCGACAATCTCCCCAAGGCTTTCGGGGACTGCGGCAAGCGTGATGGCCTCCTGCCCGCCCCCGCCAGAAGCCTGTTGACCAGCCGCGCGCCAGAGCGCCCACGGCAACACGTGGACGGCGACTGACAAAAGCAGCACAAGCGTCAGGCGACCACCCGATTTCATCCGTTTTGCCCCACCAGGTTGATCTTGCGAAATCCCAAACCACGCAATTTAGCCAACAATGCCGCGACCGTTGCCGCCTCAACGACAGCATCCGCACGCAGGGTCACAGGGGCGTCTTTTTGGGCTCGCAAGCCAACTGCATGCAATGCAGCGTCGCCTGTGTGCCCTTCAAAGAACAAGTTCCCTTCTGCGGATAGAAACAAGATCGGGGCCGCTTCGGATGAGGTTTCAAGCGCTGTGACCGGTGGCGTTACTGCAAAAGGTGCATGCGGCGCAATCCGAGTGGTCATTAGGAAAAAAATCAACAACAAAAACACGACGTTGATCATAGGGAGCACGGACTCGGTCGCAGGTTTCTTGCGTTGGGTCGAGAAATCCATGGCGTTACTCCATCACCATCAAGGTGGTAAATCCGCCTAGGTTCAGGGCGCCAGCCACATCCATCAGGGACTGTAGCGGCACTTGAGAGGCCGGTTTCAGGATAATGGCGTCGTCCTTGGTCTGCGTCAGCGGTGCTACCGCGTTGGGCAATGCGTCAAGGTCAACCCCGACACCGTTCAAAAACACGCCCTCGGGTTTTATCAAAACCAAACGGGGCCGTCCGCTGTACGCGCCCTCGGTGCCGCTTGCGCCCAGTGACAGAACGCGGTCAACACCGAATTGCGACGCGAGCATGAAGAAGACCAACAAAAGGAATACCACATCAATCATGGGTGTCAGGCTGGGCCTTTTGCGGGGTCGTGACGCTGAAATGGCAAGCATCAGGCAGCGGCCTGAAACTGATCGGGTTGCGCGCGCGGCGTATTGTTAAAGACACGAACGGCAATATCCTCCATACGCGCCTGCTCTCGCTCGGATAAGCTCTCGAACCAACTGGCCAGCATCGACGCTGGAATGGCCACCCCCATGCCCGCCGCTGTGGTCAGCAATGCTTCCCAGATCCCTCCGGCCAAAACGGATGGATCCGCACCATTTCTTGCGGTCTGCAAGGCTTGGAATGCTTCGATCATGCCCAGCACGGTCCCCAATAGCCCGACCAAAGGTGCAATGGCCGCGATCAATTCCAGCGGACGTACACCCCGCCGAAGCTCCTGCAATTCAGCTTTGGCAACCCGTGTGGTTTCATTCACTGCCATTTCGCGGTCAAATTCGGGCTGCTTGAGCGCGTTGACTGCGGCACATGCCACCCGATCACTGGGCGTTGCCCCTGTGCTGCCATCCTCGGCAGGACGTCGCCAAACACCCAATAAGATCAACTCCCAAAGGCGCCACGCCCCAAGGCTCAGCGTGACGACGGACAGGCCCGCAATCACCCACAGAGCAGGGCCGCCGGTAGCAAGGAACGTGGTAAGCGTAGTGGAAGTCATGGCTGGTCTCCGTCGTTTGTGGCTTGGGGATCAATGGCCCGGATTTTCGGGATCGGTCTGATCGGGATCTCGATCAAAGGCGGTGGCCCAATCAGACAGCAAAGCACTATTGCCATGCAGAACGCGCCATTGACGGATGCCATTGCGCCACCCTGCCCGCCCGATCCGGCTTGTCGGTTCATTTACCTCTGTCGCTGCAGTGCCCCGATGCAACCCCGACCAAGCCGCGTTTTTACCCATAAGATAATCCTCTGGCCCCCACCCGTTGAGCAGAGCCTGAAACATTTCGAATGCCTCTTTTACAAACGACTTGTCCTCGCCAAGCCGTCCGATCACCGGGTTTTGGGGATGCACACCGCAGCATGGCACCAGCCCCTCAGGGATCGGCGTATTGGCTGAATGTGTCCGTTCTGCCCGCAACAGTTTTGGCAGGACGTGCGTGTGTGGACCTTCGGGGGATTTGCCCCCTGTGTCCGGACCACCGATCATCTGATAGACTTCGACACGGCCCAGTCGGGTCAGCGCCACGCGATGAGGGTGCGCCTTGAGAATTGCCCCCATTGCCGGATTACCCGGCTCAAACAGCGATTGCCCAGCGCAATCACGCAGTACGCCAAGCAACTCTGCGTCTGCAGTGCGAATGCAAAAATCGACCTGAAACTGGCCCAACCCCATGTCAAACAGGATTGCGTCGCGATCTGTGTCGCGCAGGGCATTCGCATCAGGCCCCAATTCGGTCAAGACGTTACGCTGATGCATCGCGGCCTCGGCCGCAGGCAGGCACAACGACACGGCCTGTGTCCAGCGGTGCGGTTTGGGGCTAAGCGTTTCATAGGCCACAGGCGTGACCCCTTCCAGTCGATCAATGCGGACGCCGCCACGAGATGTGGCCTGCTGTAACCCAGAGACCTCAGCCGGAGCCGTATCGCCAGCCACGTGATGAAATTCGGCAATCGCTCCAAAGGAGCCCATGTTCCAGCCGGTATTCTGATCGTTCAAAAGGTTCGACAAAGTTGTGTTTAGATCAAGCACGCCTGTTTTTCTCCCATTGTTCGGCACCCCAGTTCTGGGCACCTAATTTTACTGCGTCATAGACGGCGCGCCCGATGGCTTCGCCGATTTCAGTATGCATGCCGGCATATTCGGATGGCCCGCGTGGCGCGGCGATGGCGACACAGTCTGTGCCTGTGCCCGTGGCCACCCCCGTAGGCAGGCTGAATTGCATCTCCATGACTGCGACGGTCCGGGCGGCTACGGCGATGCTCATCGCTTCGATCATGGCAACTTGTGTCAGCCCCCGGTTCAGGCTTACGGCAATGTTGATCGTGCCCCAGTTGCGGTTCGAGTAATCCACCCGGTGGCCAATCCGCTCGGCATTAGACAAGCCAACCGTGGCAACCGCATGGGCTGTAGTGTGACCAACATGGGCAATGGACTGTTCGAATACGGTAATCCGACGAGAGGTTAAAAAGGTGACAGCATCCTGTGCATCCCGCGCGTGTAATTCGCGACCCAACCACTCACAAACATCCATATCACGCGGCAGGTCCCGGTTATTGACCTCGCGCCAAAGGATCCGACTGGCCTTTGCAAATCCGGGCTTGTTCACGGCCCAACTAAGCACCTGCAATTCGCGGCCAAAATCCATTTCCAGCCAAGGTTCGGTCAAGGTCACAGTAATCATGAGACAACTTCCAAAGGTTGAAAGACCGGTCCATAGGGCGTGGTGTGATGCCAGATCGAAATACCAAAGGCACAGGCCATAAGATCAGGGGTCAACACCTGTTCTGGCGGCCCATCAGCAAGGATGCGGCTCTGTGCAAGTAGGATCAGGCGTGTACAATGGCGCGCTGCCAACCCAAGATCATGGATCGACACCACGACCGAACGCCCCTCTTCGGCAAGATCGCGAAAAACCTGCATCGTTGAAATTTGATGCGCCGGATCAAGACCTGCGATAGGTTCATCCGCCATCAACAAGGGCGTGTCCTGCGCCAAAGATCGCGCGATCAGAGTGCGCGCCTGCTCCCCACCGGACAGCCGCGATGCTGCGCGGTTTCGCAAACGCTCAAGTCCAAGCCGCGCGGTGGCGGCTTCGACATGGGCTTGATCCTGCGGCGGCATTTTTTGCCCAGCAGCAAGATGCGGCAGGCGCCCAAGGGCGACGATGCGCTCTACCGATACAGGCCACGCGATTTCGCGGGATTGCGGCATCCAAGCCACCGCATGAGCGCGTTTG
This sequence comes from Phaeobacter sp. NW0010-22, assembly GCF_040365955.1. Lineage (NCBI taxonomy): Bacteria > Pseudomonadati > Pseudomonadota > Alphaproteobacteria > Rhodobacterales > Roseobacteraceae > Phaeobacter > Phaeobacter sp. NW0010-22. The sequence continues at coordinate 638,203 of NZ_BAABWT010000001.1, read as the reverse complement.
CGGGCGTTCATCTGCGCGATCGTGCTTGTCCCGGTATGGGCCAACAACCCAAGACTTGCCCGCATCAGTGTGCTCTTTCCGGCCCCATTTGGACCAATCAGACCAATCAGTTCCCCCGGCTGAACATCAAAGCTGATGTCCTGAAACACAGTGCGACGGCGCAGGGTCACCCCCATTTGGTTGACAGACAGAAGGCTCATGGCAGCTCCCTCCGGGTTTTGTAGATCAGGTGCAGGAACACAGGCGCGCCCACAATGGCGGTGACCACCCCCAGTTTCAGATCTCGTTCCGGCAGGATCAGACGCACAGCGATATCCGCCAGCTGCAACATAATCGCGCCGCCAAGAGCCGAACTCCACAATAGGCGCGAGGGGCTTGCCCCAACCAAAGGGCGCAAGATGTGCGGAACCACCAGACCGATAAAGCCGATTGCCCCAGCCACAGCCGTGGTCCCCCCAACAATGGTCGCTGTGCCGAACACCAAAAGCAGGCGAAGGCGTCCCAGATCAATACCCATGGTTTCGGCAGCATCTTCGCCCAGCGTCAGCGCATCTAAACCACGTGCTGTAGTGGCGATTACCCCCACCCCGATCAGGAAAAATGGCAAGGCCAACCAGACATGACGCATCGAACGATCTGCAAGAGACCCCATCATCCAGAATATGATTTCATTGGCGGCAAAAGGATTGGGCGACAGGTTCAACACAAGCGAGGTCAACGCGCCCGCCAAAGCTGAAATCGCGATCCCGGCAAGGATCAGCGTAAGCGACCCTCCGCGCGGCCCGGCCAACGTCATAACCAGAAAAACGCCAACCAAAGCGCCCGCCAGAGCCGCCAATGGCAACCCCAAAGAGGCGCTTGCCGCCACTCCGAAAAATATGGCCAGCACGGCCCCTAAAGCGGCGGATGCAGACACGCCAATAAGTCCCGGTTCCGCCAACGGATTGCGCAGATACCCCTGCATTGCCGCGCCCGCCAGGCCCAGCCCGGACCCAACGATGATGGCCAAAACCGCACGTGGCAGTCGAATTTCCTGCATCACCAAGGTCAAAGGGCCATAGCTTTGATCAAACAAGGCGCGCAGGCTGTCACCGACTGGAACATCAGCCGGTCCAACAGTAAGCGACACGAGGAACAAAACGATCATCGCCAGAAAGAGACAAAGTTCCAGACGCATCATTCGTGCCCTTTCTCAATGTTCTGTCGATCTTCGACCAGTCGCGCGACTGCGCGCACCACATGCGGGGTGCCGCAAACCCAATCGGTGTCACGCATACCTGCGCGCGCGCTCTTTCTTTGAAACGTGTCGACAACCGGATGTTGCAGGATCTCTTCGGATCGGGAATGGCCCGCATAAGGGACCGGCGTAATGATCAGATCGGGGGCGGCCATGGCCAGCACTTCAAGAGGCATCGCACCCCCATGTTCAAACCCCATTTCCTGCGCGATGTTTTGCAATCCGGCAGCCTGTACGATCTGCCCTGCAAGTGTCGCCTCTCCGGCGGTCCAGCCCCGCGCAGAATAGAGAGCCGCGCGCAGTTCGCTTATCCCTGTGGAACGGGCCAGTTCAAGATCCCGGTCGTAGTTGCGCACTATAGAACGCGCGGCCTTCTGCTGTCCTAAAATGCCGCCGATCTCGATGATCCTGTCACGCACGTCCTCCAGCGAACGCGCGGGTTGGATGACGACAACCGGCACCCGCAGCCGACGCAGCATGTCGGTTGTCGCGCGTGTTGAATACGCACCCGCAATCACCAGATCCGGCTGCAAGAGATAGATTTCTTCGGCACGACCATGATTTATGACATAGTTCTTGGCCTCGTCCGTCATGGCAGAACTGCGTTTGTCCAGCGCGAGGTAGGACACCGACAAAAGCTGATCCTGCCCCGCCAGCAACATCGCCAACTGATCTGTACACAAGTTCATGGACACCACGCGCTGTGGTGTTGCAAGAGGCGACTGTTCCCTCTCTTGCGCCGTGACACCCCCGCCACAAAACAGGGACGCCACAACTATTCGGGTCAGCCAACACATTCTAAAATGTGCTTTTCAGACCGACATAGAATGCCCGGCCTCGTTTGGCATACCCCCAGACATCAGAATACTCTTTGTCAAACAGGTTGGTCACGCGTCCGGTCAGGCTTAGTCGGTCGTTGATGGCATACTGCGCCGCAACGTCGACGGTGACATAGTTCGGCAGTTGTTGAACGCCTGCCGACCCAAAGTACTGGTTATCATAGTTGTCCGCGACATAGCGCAGATCGGCGGTCACACGGCCGCGATCGTTCATAAAGGCTTGCGTGGCACTCAGCAGCAATTCGTGACGCGGGCGCCGCCACTCTACGGTTCCGTCCGGGTTTGCGGCATCCAGATAGGTATAACTTAACCGCAGATCCAGCGTGTCATTGGCCTTGAAACTACCTGCAACCTCGGCACCACGCCGTGTGCTGTCGCCACTTTGGTTGATGTAATTGAAATTTCCGCTGACTGGATCAAAAACAGACGTGATTTCATCGGTCAGGGTTTCATCAAACACCGTCACATCAACAAGACCGCGCCCCTGCGCAAAGGGGATTTCAGCCCCCAGATCAAAGCTGAGGTTTTTTTCTGGGGTTAGGTTCGGATTGCCTACATACCCCCAAGAATTAGCAAACAATTCGAAATACAAGGGATCGACGCTGCCTTCACCAGCTGAGGCATGCAATCGTATCCCTGAGGCCAACATATAGGCCGCGCTGATGTTCCATGTGACGTCATCTTCAAAAGTCTTGTTGTCGTCATACCGCAGGCCACCCTGAAGGCTCAGGCCGCTGTCGAAATTACCCCGATATTCCAGCGCATAAGAGGCACGTGCAGGCGCATAGGTTGGGTTAGTTGTTGAACTGTCCTCGCGGTATTCCGCAATAGCGTTCAGAATGTGGTTCGAAGAATCGAGCCTTCGCCCGTCCAAACCAAAGCTCAACAAATAGCGTGCGGATTTGCGATCTGCTTTGGTAGGTGCGCCCCCATTGCTGCTGGATTTATAGTCACTGTAATCTAGCGATACGCGGTGCCTCATACGCCCGCTTAGTGTTTCCAATTCACCCCAAATATTCCCCAACCGTTCAGTGCGCTCCGAAAATTGCGAAGGGTCATCAACCACATAGCCCGCTTCGGTCGGGGCACCCCAGACCGAGCGGTCAAAATCATAATCTTCTTCAGATTGGCGAAAGGTCAGTCCGAATTTGAACTGTTCAGTGAGCATATAGTCACCGGTAAAATGCAGGGTCGATCGGCTGAGCTCATCTTTCTCGCCACCGTCACCAGAAATATCGTACCCCTTGTCATCTGTATGTGACAGGCTGAGAGCAACCCCACCAAGTTCGTTCCGAACCGAATAGCGGCCCGTTACAGTTGTCGCGTCTCCGACTTCGACCGAGCCACCGAATTCCTGACCGATGCCACCACGTTTCGTGATAATGTTGATCACACCAGATGAGGCGTTTGAGCCATAAAACACGGATTGTGGGCCGCGCAGAACCTCGATCCGTTCGATATTGGCGGTCTCCAGCCCTGAAAAGATGTATTCAGAATTGCCCCCCGCAGCCGGGATGCCATCAATCAGAACGAGGGTATGGTTTGCCTCGCCACCACGGATGCGGATCTGGGTAAAACTATCACCGGACCCGCTGACCGACACACCGGGCACCGCACGCAGCGCATCTTGTACGGTTGCGATGCCGCGATCTTCAATCTCTTGGGCGGTGATGACAGTTGCCGACCGCCCGTATTCCGCTTCTTCAATGGGGGTAAAGCCACCGCTGATGATGATTTCGTCTAATTCGATTGCATCTTCGGCCAAGGCGGCATGTGGAAACAGCAAAGAGAGCACGCTCGAGGCCCGCAAAAGGTTGACGTACATGTCTCATCCTTTGCGGAAGCCGACAATACGACTCCCGACAGCAGACCCGGTTCGGGCCATTCATTCTTAAAATGCCTTTGGAGATCACGACTCCGCAGACGGTGAAGCATATGCCACCACTACGGAAAGACCGTTATCCACAGCGCGCCCCGCGCCCGGATAGGGTGATCATTCTGGCAGGTCTCCTGACTTGCGGGTCAAAGCTTGCCTGGGCCTTCCCATCCCTCTTGTTGGGACAGTGGCAATTTCCAAACGCGCTAACCGCTTACAGTTGCGGGGGCAGTCGAGGATTTGGCAAAGCAGCCGTACCTCGTTCCCTATTCACCGGATGATTTCCCAACCGGACCAGAACACCGTGAAAAAAGCCAATAGTCGCTATGAAAGTCAATATGGAAAATGAGAGGCCATCGAAATTCTTGCGTACCCTCCTTTACAGGGGGGCGGTCGCAACCATGATCAAAAGCCAAAGACAGCTTTGGGCAGGTTCACGCAACTTTGCAAAGGTCGCTACCTGCGCGAACCTGCCGCTCGATCCGTCCCGCCAGAGTGAGTTGGCTGGTGGAAACTGTCACATGACTGCAGTCAGCCCAAAGCGGACATGGACTTTCGCCCCCTCGGGCGGGGACTGGACTTTCGCTGCGTTCGCGAATCCTACCGGTGGTTCTGGGCCAAAGCGGGCCTTCGTTATCCAGCTTGCATTGATGGTGAGTGGGTAGTGAATCCACTCTCAAGGATTGCGCAAATAAAGGCTAGCAACACCTAAGATGTACGGCCCTTTCAGCATCTCAAGGCTTTCAAAGCTGGATGCAGGCGGACTAGTTAGGGTTTTGGCTGCGACTGAGTGGGGCAACGTTTTTTTGCAGGAGCTGGCGGGCTTAGCCTCGGCTTTGACCAAGCGGGGTTTGACGTTCGGGCTGCAGTCGAGCTTGACACTGTTCATTGCGCTGTTCACGAATACAACTTCCCAAGCACAAAAGTAATATCGGCATCCGCGGCTGAGCTTTCTGGCAACGAAATTCGGGAGCGGGCAGGCCTCAATAGTGAGCAAATCGACTGTGTTTTTGGTGGTGCGCCATGCCAAGGATTTTCCTTACTACTTGGTCAAAGAGTTTTCGATGACCCTCGAAACCAACTAGTGCTTCATTTTGTTCGCTTGGTTCACGAATTGGATGCGGGTAGCTTTGTTTTTGAGAACGTAAAGGGATTTACGGTCGGCAAGCACAAGTCCTTTTTGAAGGAATTGGTGCAAGCCTTTGATGATGCAGGGTATGTTTGCAGGCTACCCTGGAAAATCTTGAATGCTGCCCATTTTGGGACACCGCAATCTCGCGAGCGCTTTATTTTGATGGGTGTCAAGAAGGGTCAGAATCTTCCTGAGTATCCAGAGCCGACAACGAATGCAGCGGGCCGCCCAAAACTCTATCCAGATCTTGGCTATGGGCCAACCTGCGCCGACGCCATTGGCGACTTGCCTGATGCTGATACTTTTGAATCCCTACGTTCAACGGATGCTGTAAAGACAATTAGATTTGGGCAACCGTCGGAATATGCTGCGGAGCTACGCGCGTTGACGAACGATGCTTGGCACTACGGCTATGTTCGTGAATGGGAACCGAATGTTCTAACTTCAAGCGCCCGCACTGAGCATACGGAAATATCAAGACGACGATTCCGAGAAACTGAAATCGGTGCCGTTGAGCCGATAAGTCGTTTCTTGAAACTGCCCGAAGCCGGAGTGTCCAATACGTTGCGGGCCGGTACAGATGGGGCAAGGGGTGCATTTTCGAGCCCACGCCCAATTCATTATCTCCACTCTCGTTGCATACCTGTTCGGGAAATGGCGCGATTGCATGGCTTTCCCGATTGGTTCCGTTTCAATAAAACGAAGTGGCACGGAGCTCGGCAGATCGGTAACGCAGTTCCGCCTCCTTTAGCTAGAGTTATTGCTGCGTAAGTTATGAAGGTCTTGGACGTTGCGCCGACAAACCTAATAAACCCAATCATGTTGGGCGATCCAGCGCTATTGACTTTCGACATTTCACAGGCTTCAAGATATTTTGGTGTCAAGCCCCCTCCGAGCAAACGAGATCAAAAAAGCGGCGCGAAAAAGCGTAAGCAAACAGATATAGAAGCCGAGCTTATCTCGCTCAGGACAGCAAATGGCTAAACCACCCAACCGTTACAGCGTTCTAATCGAGAAGATTTTCTTTGACCGGTACTAAGTTGGTTCAATTGAACTTGCGTTTGAACGTACGGATATTGAAACGCCGCAAGTGTGCTAGGAATTCAATTACCTAAAAACTTGGGCGATGTCCTGTACGCGTTCCGCTTTCGTATTGCCCTGCCGGACAGCATAACGGACACGCAGCCGGATGGTATGGAATGGGTGATTGAGCTTGCAGGGAAGGCCGTCTATCGTTTTCGCTTGGTCAAATTTAATCGAGTGTTACCCCGAGAAGATTTAGTTCGAATTGAAATCCCAGATGCGACGCCTGAATTGATAAGAGCTTATGCGCTTGATGATGAACAAGCACTGCTTGCTATCGTCCGGTATAACCGCCTTATCGGTACATTCCTGGGCCTCACTACTTATAGCTTGCAGAACCATTTGCGGACGACCGTAAAAGGTGTCGGGCAAATAGAAATTGACGAGCTTTATGTTGGACTGGACAAACATGGTTGCCACTACGTAATCCCCGTGCAAGCCAAAGGTGGTTCAGATCAGATCGGAATTGTGCAAATATCGCAGGATATTCGGTTCGTTGAGGATAAGTTCCCAGGAATGCGCTGTCGAGCGATTGCAGCCCAGTTTATGGATGACAATATCATCGCACTATTTGAGCTGACACTTCAGGATGATGAAGTCAAAGTTGTTGAAGAGAGGCACTATCGCCTAGTTCCCGCGAAAAAACTCAATCAGAACGCGATTAGGGATTACCGCGATTGACATCTTACGGCTAGCGTTAAGCTGACCCCTTACTGCTGAAAATGTTGCGCTCTATTGTCAATGTCCGGTTCGAGGAAGCCGCATCGCGGCATTGGTGGTCTTATCGAAGGTCAGCTTAGGGCCGGGAACGACACTGACGCCCAAGCGGCTTTCAAGGGTGTCGCCGCAGCTGCTCAAGGCGAAGGTTGGATAGATCACCCCTCCGCTGGTGACACGGCCCGCTGATAGAGATGCCATGTGGTGTGGCCAAGGATCGGTAGGGTGAAGATCAGGCCCAGAAACGCCGGTACCAGCGACAACAGCATAGTGACCGAGATGATCGCCGCCCAGGTGAGCATCACCACCGGATTTTCGGTGACGACCCGAATGGATGTCAACATGGCGGACACGAAATCGATTTCCCGGTCCAGCAGCATGGGCATGGCGATCACGGTCACCGAGAAGAGAACTGCCGACAAAATTGCGCCTGCACAGGTGCCAACAGCAAGGAAGGTCCAGCCTTCTTCTGTGAAGAATACGGCGTTCAAAAACCCGTCAAAATCCGAGAAAGATGCATCCTGCAGGATGATCGCCAGCCAAAGCCGAATCTGGTACATCCACAACCAGAAAATGAAGAGGGTGACAAAGGCCATCCAGCCCATTTCGCGTTTGCTTTGATGGCCCATGACGGTGAGGATGTCTGACCAGCTGAAACTCTCGCCTGTCTGCATCCGCCGGGACATTTCATAGAGCCCCGCTGCGGCGAAAGGCGCGACCAGCGGAAAGCCTACAACGGCGGGAATGATCATCCAGATCTTGCCAAGCCAGAACAGGCTCCAAATAAACAGGATTCCGAAAACCGCATAGAACAGGCCGAAGAAGCTACTCATGAAGGGGCGAGCCCGAAAGTCGGAAAACCCGGCCTTCAACGACACGGTGATATCACCCGCTGTCACCTTCTTGACCTTGGGCATGGCCAGCTGCGGCGGCGTTTGATTGTCCGGTGGTGTGGAACCTGAGGTCTTGGATGTCATCACACACTCCTCCCAAAGCATGGCACCGCGCTGGTCCGTTTACCAACAGACCCTGCGGTGAAACAGGCATCCCCCCTCTATATGCAAGTTTGCATCTGTTGAGGCATAAGGGCAAGGGGGAGTACAGCCGCTAAGTCCTGCATGGCCAACGTTGACTCTTGGCCAGATTTTGCGCCCGCAGCGAATGTCTCTTCCGACGGGCCGCGCCGCAGCAATCGGAGATTGGGTTGAGCGTCCGCTTAGGGTCGTTCGCTGAACTTTGCAAACTCCGCTTTCTGCGCAAACCTGCACTCACACCTAACCCATCCGCCCCTCTGAGCGCGGCGCTCTTTCCAAAACTTTCCGCTTGAGCTCAACCCTGCTTGAGGGGCTAGGCTTTCCCTTCCCCACAACGCAGCCTCTCCAATCTGCGCAACCGAGGAAAGGCACACCATGACCTTCACCCAAGCCGGCATTATTCTCTTCACCCAACACTACGCCGATTGCATTCGCTTCTATCGCGACGGCCTCGGGCTGAAACTTCTGCATCACATCGACCGCCCCGGCGAACGACTCACCACCTTTGCGCTTGGCGATACTTATCTGATGGTCGAACCCGGTGGCCGCGCCCATGACGGCCGCAAATCCATCGACGCTGCCCCTTTCAAGTTCCGCTTCAACGTGCCCGACGTGCAAGCCACCTGTGATCATCTGCACCGCAAGGGCATCGCAACCACGCTTTTCACCCACACATGGGGCACCACGGCTGAATTCCACGACCCAGACGGCAATTGTTGCGCCCTGCGCTCGGACGCGGGATTTGGCACCTGAGCAACCTTATCCACAACACCATGCGTCCCCCTTCCCCCCAACCACATCACCTGCCATAATACCCAAAACCCAAAAACAAGAGCAGCTGCCATGCCCGACGATCTTCTCAGCGGTAACGCCCCCGCCACCTACGACGCTTCCTCGATCGAGGTGCTCGAAGGGCTGGAACCCGTACGCAAACGTCCCGGCATGTATATCGGGGGCACGGATGAGCGCGCCCTGCACCATCTGGTCGCCGAAGTGCTCGACAACTCCATGGACGAAGCCGTCGCTGGCCACGCCTCAAGGATCGAGGTCGAACTCCACGCCGATTACGCCGTCACCATCCGTGACAACGGGCGCGGCATCCCCATCGACCCACACCCCAAATTCCCCGGAAAATCCGCGCTCGAGGTCATCCTCTGTACCCTGCACGCAGGTGGCAAATTCTCGGGCGACGCCTATGAAACCTCCGGCGGTCTGCACGGGGTTGGCGCCTCGGTCGTCAACGCGCTCAGCGACTCCATGGTCGTCCAAGTCGCCCGCAACAAGGAACTGTTTGAACAACGTTTTTCCCGCGGCATCCCGCTGGGCGGTGTGGAAAAGGTCGGCGCGGCCCCCAACCGGCGCGGCACCACCGTCACCTTTCACGCCGATGAACAGATCTTTGGCCACCACCGCTTCAAACCCGCCCGCCTGTTCAAATCCATCCGCTCCAAGGCCTACCTGTTCTCCGGCGTTGAAATCCGCTGGAAATCCGAAATCGACGACGGCGAAACCCCAACCACCGCCACCTTCCACTTCCCCGGCGGCCTGTCCGACTACCTGACTGAGACACTGGGCAAGGCCTCGACCTACGCCGATGCGCCATTCGCGGGCACCGTGGACTTCAAGGAAAAATTCGGTACGCCGGGCAAGGTCGAATGGGCCATCAACTGGACCCCCGCGCGCGATGGCTTCATCCAATCCTACTGTAACACCGTCCCCACCCCCGAAGGCGGCACCCACGTCGCAGGCTTCTGGTCCGCCATCGTCAAAGGAATCAAAGCCTACGGCGAACTGGTGAACAACAAAAAGGCCGCGCAAATCACCCGCGATGACCTGCTCACCGGCGGCTGCGCCCTGATCTCGTGCTTTATCCGCGAGCCTGAATTTGTCGGCCAGACCAAAGATCGCCTTGCCACCGTTGACGCCCAGCGTCTGGTGGAAAACTCGGTCCGCGATCACTTTGACAACTGGCTCGCCGCCGACACCAAATCCGCCGGGGCCATCCTCGACTTCCTGATCCTGCGCGCCGAGGAACGCCTCCGCCGCCGTCAGGAAAAAGAAACCCAACGCAAATCCGCCACCAAGAAACTGCGCCTGCCCGGCAAGCTGGTCGATTGTTCGTCCAACACCCGCGACGGCACCGAACTGTTTATCGTCGAGGGCGACTCAGCGGGCGGATCGGCCAAAATGGCCCGCAACCGCAAGACGCAGGCCCTGCTGCCCCTGCGCGGTAAGATCCTGAACGTCCTTGGCGCCGCCAGCTCCAAACTCGGCTCCAACGCCGAAATCAGCGACCTGACACAGGCGCTTGGCGTCAATCTGGGCACCAAATTCAACGTCGATGACCTGCGCTATGACAAGGTCATCATCATGACCGATGCGGATGTCGACGGCGCCCACATCGCGGCGCTCTTGATGACCTTCTTCTTTACCCAGATGCGCCCGATGATTGACGCCGGGCACCTCTATCTGGCCTGCCCGCCCCTGTTCCGCCTGACCCAAGGCCCCAAACGCATCTATTGCATTGATGAGGCCGAAAAGAACGAGTGGCTGGAAAAAGGCATTGGCGGCAAAGGCAAAATCGACGTCTCCCGCTTTAAGGGTCTGGGTGAAATGGACGCCAAGGACCTGAAAGAGACCACAATGGACCCCGCCTCCCGCGTTCTGATCCGCGTCACCATTGACGAGGACGAACCCGGCGAGACCGACATTCTGGTCGATCAGCTGATGGGCAAAAAACCCGAGCTGCGGTTCCAGTACATTCAAGAAAACGCGCGGTTTGTTGAGGAATTGGATGTTTGAGGGATAGGCATTACGCGAGCAAATAGAAAATGATCCCACGGATTACAGCGTATTTAGACCAAGGCATCTACAGCAAGATTCGAAACATTGATCATAGTTGGCTCGGAAAAACACTTATTGAGCTAGGCGCTCTTCCTGTGTTTTCAGATGCCCACTTGACTGAAATGCAAAATAGCGGCCGCCCAGAAGAATTTGCAAAAGTACTTGAAGAATTGAATGCCTGCTATCTACGCAACCCAGGGGCCTATCATAACAGTTATCACCCAATTGCATCATTCGACATCGGCCAAGCCAGGGCTAGACTTGCAAGCCACACTGTTGAGAGTGAAAACTATCTAAAAGCTTTTTTACCTATGCTACACCACATGCTAGGTGGTCTACGCAAAACGCATTTGACCGAAATTGCAACAGGTTCATCCGCTGAGATCAAATCTTTGGTCGACAGCTTATTGGCGGCATCACCAGATCCCCCCTCAGAAAATGACTTAGAGAAAATCAAAGCCTCTATTCTGGCAACCGAAAAGAACCTTCTTGAATGGGATATAGAAAAAGACAAAAAGAGCATCCTTAAACAAAGGGAAGCTGTTCGTAAGGGTGACGTCCTTCAAGGATTACCCCCATTAGAAAAAATCGATTTTTTGCTTTCATTTCTAGATGAAGATCAAAGAACCAAATTCATCTCGATCTACCCACCTAGCTTTGCGCTAAAGCGCCCCTTGAAAAATGGCGAAGTAACGGGATTTGCATTCACTCTATTTGGATTAGGACTGATTCACGACCGAAAGATGTACACTGGACCAAGGCAAGAACAGAGGTTTGCTGCTCAATATCGTGACGCTTGGCACATTGAAGAAGCATCTAGATGCGATATCTTTCTAACGGCAGATGAGGGTGCATTTGAGTTAGCCAAAGCAACGTATGCTTACAGTGGCTTCCCAACAAAGGTTGCGTGCCTTAAATTCCCTTGAAATTGAATACTGTGCCTCCACAAGACCCGCGCCTGACCTTGGGGAGGCGTAAAGCGCCTTCCCGGGGGGAAGGTCAGGCGCGGGTCTGCCGCTACGCGACACACCTCAATAAAACGCTCCCAAACCGCAATCCGGCCACCGCCCCTCTTCACTCCGCAAACCTCGGCGCGCAGGGCTCCGCCCGTCCCCGCCTCAAACAGTCCCCCGGACTGTTTGTCCCTTCGGGAACCGGCGTGAACTCCCAAGGGGAAGGTCAGGCGCGGGTCGTGCCACTCCGTGACACGCCCCAAATAGGCGCACCCAAACCGAAACCCGGCCACCGCCACTCTTCACTCCGCAAACCATGGCGCGCAGGGCTCCGCCCGTTCAAACCTCAAACGCTCTCCCAGAGCGTTTGCCGCTGCGCGGCCCGGTTCAAACTCCCGGGGGGAAGGTCAGGCGCGGGTCGTGTCCCTCCGCGACACCCCCCAATAAGACGCACCCAAACCACCTCCCAACCAACGCCCCTCTTCAATCCGCAACCCTCGGCGCACAAGGCCCCACCCGTTCAGACCTCAAACGCTCTGCTACAGCGTTGCCACCGCGCGGACCGGTTCGAAACCCCAAGCGGAAGCTCAGGCGCGGGCCTGCCGCTCCGCGCCACACCCCAAGGCGACATCCAGCACACGCCACGCTTTGATGTGCACCGTCCGATGCCAAAGGGACCCCTGTCCCCACCTCAAACAGCCCCCCGAACCGTTTGTCCCTTCGCGCACCAGCGTGTGCTCCGGGGGCGAAACGCAGGCGCGGGTCGTGTCATCCCGTGCCCTCCCAAACCCAACGGGTCCACCTCTGCGCACGCGAAACCACCGTGCAGCCCAAGCCACCCGCCAGCCCCTCAAACTGCGGCATATTCCCTCAAATTAACCTGAGTCGGGGTCTCCCTAACGGCCAAGTACCCTATTTCGTACGAAATCGCGTAGGAACTCCCCAAACCGTCAAAATACCCCCCCGCAGACCCCAATTTCAGCCCCTCGTTTCGTACGAAATCACGCCCAGAGTCCCCAAAACACTCTGATCCCTACCCCGCGCGGGGCGCGCATCGGCCCCCAAACCGCCGGTTAACACAGCGAACGCAGCCCCCAAACGCAAAACACCCGCCACAAACGGACGGGTGTCAGATCACAATGTTGGGTCGGTTCAGGCGGCTTCTGATCCCTCGGGGGCCACCCGATCCAGCCACGCCTCAATCGCGTCCAGATCCGCCTCCATCTTCTCAGCCGCGCCTTCGGTGAAATCCAAAAACTTCTGTTCATTCAAGCCGTTAACACCCACCAGCACAGGAATCCCTCGCATCAATGCATCTCCGATCACAGGCCGAAACCCGCGCCCATCGGCCTCGTGCTTGCCAAACTTGTTGATGATCAACAACCGCGGCGTCTTTTCCAGCGATTCCATCACCAAAGCGACCGAGGTTTCCAGCGCCGCCGGGTCCAACCGGCACCCCCGCGACCCCGCGCCAAGTGATTGAGAAATACGGATTTTTTCGCCATTTGCCAAGACGCGCAGGTCCATATCACACTTGGCATCATCCGCGCATTCCGTGTTGGTTTGCACCACCCCCGCAAGGGTCACGCCCTTGGATTCAAGCCGCTCCGCAATCGCGCTGAGCAACCGATCCGTGCCCCCGCGCGCTTCTGTCGTTACATAAGCCAAATGCATCTCAACGCATCCTTTCATCCATCGTTAGACATGCACATAGCACGTCACTCTCTCTGCGACCACTCCATGGTCAAAACGGCAACGGGGAAACCCCGATAACCCACGCGTGGCCCCATAAAAATAGGGCATAAAGCCCGAACCCACCGCCCCATGCCTGCCACGGCACCTGCCCGGCCCCCATCATCGAAAACCGCGCGGTGTTTCGGATCATTTCTGACCAGCCCGGCCCCATGTCGCGCGCCTTGCGCCTGTCGATCATCACCATTCCCAACCCTGCAAACAGCGCAAACAAGCCAAACAGGATGACATGCGCCAGATCCCCGTTCGCCAACATATGCACCACAGACCACCCCATCAGCGCCAACAGCAGCGGATGGCGGCTGAGCGCAAGGATACCTGGTCGATCAGGGTCATACACTCTTCTCCCTAACCCACCGAAAGAAAACGGATTACTGACCGTCATACCACCGACTATCAGCACGCACACCAGCGGCATCAACACCAAAGGAATCCAGCGCAAAACGTCTAACGGGGGGAATACTTCAACATATGGTGCACGCGCCGCCGCAACAATCAACCAGACCAAGATCCCCGTCGAAACCGCACTATACGCAGCAAAATAGCCCCCCCGCCCAAGTCGCACGATCAACCATGGTCGCACAGGTGGTCGCACAGGGATCACGTGGCTGAGCAGGAACACCAACAACGCAAATAGAAATTCAGTCCAACCGGTCATAAAGGGCCCTTTTGTTTGGCCTCACATGACACAGGCTATCAGGGTTGAACATGTTCCAGATCAAAAAGGTCAGGATACTTTTGCCATGCTCCAAAAGAAAAGGGCGCAGCCAAAGGCCACGCCCCTTTCATGTTAAATGCGCCCCGGTCTACAGACCCAAAGCTTTGCGTCTCTCTTCGGCAAAGCCCTGCACCATTCGGTCGGCAATCAATGCCAGAATAGCCAACGCAGCCCCAGCAGAGATGCCCAATCCGATGTCAGCCTGACCAAGCGCCAGATAGATCGACTGACCCAATCCAGTGGTTCCAATCAATGCAGCAATCACCAGCATAGCAAAGGCATAGAGGATGGTTTGGTTCAGCCCCAACAAGATGGTTGGCGCCGCATACGGACCCCGAATATCCCGCATGATCTGCCATTCGGTGGCACCGCTCGCGATTGCCGCCTCCATCATCTCGTCCGGTGTGTTAACCAATCCGTGACGCGTGTACCGGATCATCGGAACCACAGCATAGGCGCAGATCGCCAAGAACGCCGAGAACTCGCCGATTTGGAACACCATCAACACCGGGATCAGGAAAACAAACAGCGGAATCGTCTGCAACATATCACAGATTGGCCGCACGATCTTCCAAGCTAGCGGGCTGACAGCGCTCAGCAAACCAAAGCCCCCGCCGACGATGGCACAGGAAAATACCGCTGCACCGCTGAGGTACAGCGACAGCAACGCCCGGTCCCACAGCCCCGACACAAGGATTGTCGACAACAGCCCGACGGACAGCATCGCCAAACGAGGCCCACCGGCGACCCAACCCAAGGCGGCCGCCCCCGTCAGAACAAACGGCCAAGGCAAATTGGCAATTCCGGTTTCAAGCATCCCGATCGCAATCAAGAATGCCAAGCCCCCGGTCAGATTGCCACGCCAAGCAATCAGCGCGCCGACCACGGCCCCAAACAGGAACAGTCCCTGGCTCATGCCTGAGGTCCACGAAAAGCCCCACGTAAAGGGCAGTACAGCCTGATCCAGCCCAATGCGAAGCGGCAGCAATACATAGAACATCGAGTTGTTCTTGAGCGCGTCCAGCCACACCCCGTTTGCACGGGTGAAATCTGTCAGGCTTTGATCCACCGCATCCGCGACCGGATCCAACAGTGTCAAATCAGATGCGTTGGGCATCGAAGACCAAAACGCCACGGTGAACAGAACCGCAAACCCGACCAATGCCCAAAACACTCGCCGGTCATAGCGTTTGCGTTCCGTCGCCAAGGCTCCGCTCATCCGATCAATGATCACGGCGAAGACGACAATGACCATCCCTGCCAACAGCGCCTCTCCGAATTGCGCCTTGCGCATGGTAAGAAGCACCTCCCAACCGATATCGTTAAATCCACCGATCACAGCCGCGATGATCACCATCGACAGCGCTGCCATCAAGCACTGGTTCACCCCGACCATGATTTGAGTCGTCGCAGAAGGGATCTCGACCTGAAACAGCTGCTGCATTCGGGTGCCACCGGCCATGATCGCGGCCTCTTTCACTTCGGGTTCAACGCGTTCGAGGCCCAACATCACATTGCGAGCCATAGGTGGTGCGGCATAAATCGCCGACGCAATCAGACCAACCACCGGACCAAACCCGAACAACAACAAGAGCGGTGTCAGGTAGGCAAACGTCGGAACCGTCTGCATGATATCCAGCAACGCCTGAAGCGCGTTCTTAACGCGAGGCACTTCGTTCGCAAGAATGCCAATCGCACCGCCCATCACCAGCGCCAGCGGCACAGATACCGCCACAAGCGCCAGCGTATTCATGCTTTCGGCCCAATACCCCGAAGCCAGCACAAAGCTGAGGCCCAGAAATCCAAGCGCGGCCATCGACAGGCCTCCAAGGTACCACCCCAAAGCCGTCACCAATCCAATGACCAACGGCCAAGGCGTGCCGTTCAAGACGAAATTGGCCCAATCCATCGGATACCGCATCACATCCGAAAACATCCGCGCAACTGGTTTTATGCCTTCCAAGAACCAAGTCAGGCTGCTCCCAACCCAATCTGTGGTGGGCAGAACCCAGCCTTTGGGCCATGCCACCAGCCACGGCGCATAGGGTTCCAGTATCAAGCAGATCGCCCCAACCACCAACGTGATCAAGGCCGCTTTGGCACCAACCGTCAGAGAGACAAAGCCAGAAGAAACATCCGCAGGTGCGCTCATGCCTCTTCCACCTGCAAGGCGGCCGCCAGATCGGCTGGATTCACCATCCCCACCAATTTGCCTGCTTTGTCATGAACCGGAACCGGCTCATACAGTTCCATGCACCGCGCCAGGGCCGCATCCAACGTCATATCTGTGCGCAGCCCGGGATCATCGGGGCCAACGCCCTCGGTTCCGGCCTGCATCACGGATGACACATGCGCGTGCTGACCTTTGGCGACATCTTTGGAAAACTCGCGGACATAGTCATCGACCGGGTTCAACACGATGTCAGTCGGCGTACCAATCTGTACAATTTTGCCATCCCGCATGATCGCAATGCGATCCGCCAGCTTCAGCGCCTCGTTGATGTCATGTGTGATGAAAACAATCGTGGTCTTCAGCTTTTCTTGAATTTGCAGGAACTCGTCCTGCAACTGTCGCCGGATCAACGGATCAAGTGCCGAAAACGGTTCATCCAAGAACCAAACCTGACAGTCCGCAACCAATGATCGGGCAATGCCCACCCTTTGGCGTTGGCCACCAGACAATTCACGCGGATAATGTTTCTCGCGCCCTTTAAGCCCAACAAGTTCAATCACTTCTGTGGCTTTTTTCAACCGCGCCTTGCGAGAAACGCCCTGCACACGCAGCGGATAGGCCACGTTGTCCATAACAGTCATATGCGGGAACAGGCCAAAATGCTGGAACACCATGCCTAGTTTTTTGCGGCGCAATTCGATCAGGCGCTGCTTGCTGGCCTCCATGATGTTTTCGCCATGAATATCTATCCCGCCCCCGGTGCCATCCAACAACTGTGAGATACAGCGGATCAGGGTCGACTTGCCCGAGCCTGACAGGCCCATGATGACAAAAAGCTCGCCTTCTTTGACTTCGAAATTGGCATTTTGCACGGCAGGGATGAACCCTTTTTCGCGCAGATCCTTGGCGGCAGCGTCAGCATCCCCCCCTGACCGAGCAAGCGCGTCGGTCAGGGCTTTGTCTGCGCCGTTGCCAAACACCTGCCAGAGATTCTGGCAGGCGATGGCTGGCGGTGTTACGTCAGTCACGTGTCGCGGCTCACTTGGTCGCTGCGTCGACAACCGGACGCCAGCTGCCTTCGTTGTCTGCCATCCATTTGGCCACAACGTCTTCAACTGAACCACCGTCCACATCAATTTCGCCCATCATAGGCTGCTGTGCTTCGACGCTCAGTGCGTAGTTGGACAGGATTTCATAGGCCGCTGGCCATTTATCCTGCATACCAACCCAACCGGCTTTGAAAATCCGTGTTGGAGAGAAATCACAGTCATTGATCGCATTCGGGTTTGGACCCCATGCTGGGTCGTTAAAACACGCTTCTTCGCCAGCAGGCAGGTCCACGAATTTTACGTCATACGCCGACATCGCCCAGTGGGGCTGCCAGAATGTGATCAACAGCGGCGATTTGCGATCGGTTGAGGCGCGCAATTCTGCAATCAACGCCCCTTCGGATCCCGCTGGAACCGCTTTGAAGGGCAGTTCAAGACCGGTCATACGATCGGCACCGGGTGTGCCCCAATCCGCGGGGTAATCCACCAAACGACCATTCGGAATGGTTTCGGCAGTGGCAAAGTTCTGGGCGCATTCTTTCAACGCTTCCCAAGCAGGCAGGCCCGGGCACAGCTCGGCCACGTGCGCAGGGTATGCGATGCCTTCTTTGGCATCCAGACCCAGATCCCCGATCTCAAACACGTTGCCTTCGGCAATTTTCTTTGCGTATTCATCCGAGACGTTTGACGACCAAATTTCCAATGTCGCATGGATGTCGCCATCCGCGATCGCCTGAAACTGGTTCATCATGCCCGCCGTCGCATATTCCACCTTATAGCCAGCGGCCTTGAGCATCTCTCCGGCAACATGCGTTGTGATGTGCTGGCCCGTCCATTCATTGATCGCCAGTTTGATCGGTTCGTCTACGGCGCCCATATCTGCCGCATGGACGGATCCCGCCAGTGCAGTCAATGCGATTCCAAGGCTGAGTTTTTGCATTCTTAGGTACTCCCTGTTTTGTGTCCTTGCGCCAACTTATCCCCCTTACAAAGGGAGTGTCACGCGCATACCCGCGTTCGGGTTATTAATTGACCAGTCAATTACACTCCAAAAACCCCACATTTGTCGAGTATTTTCACGCCTCGCATTCGGATTTTCTAAACTTTGCAAAGCCTGCAACGACTTGGCAGCGTAAAAAAACCCTAATAGGATCAACGTAAAGACGCGGAGAACCCTGATCATGACGCTAAGAACATTACGTTTCAGCTTGTTGGCCATTGCCGCTGGTTTCTTTGGAACGGCGACGCTTGCATCCCCAATTGATTGGAAAACTGTGCGCGGATGGGACATTTCGTTTTACCCTGGATCCGATGGTTGCCAAGCCTTTGCCCTGTTCGAAGAAGACACAGCGTTCTTCATTGGTTTTGACAACACCGATGACGAATTGCTGCTCGACGTCACCCTTTTGGACAAGAAATGGGCCTCGATCGAAAAAGGCACGGAATATGACATTGCTGTAAAGTTTGGCAACGAAAGCCCGTGGTCGCTTGAAATGGACGGGTTGCGAACGGATGACTTTCCCGGCCTCAACATCATGATCAACGCCCAATCTGACGAAGCAACGCTTTTCATTCGCGAGTTTCAGGGCGAAAGCTCGATGACGTGGTCTTATGCCGATACCACGCTAGGCCGGTATACCCTCAAAGGGTCACGGGCTGCCTTTGATGAAGTTGTGAATTGCCAGCGGTCCTATTTGGCAGCTCGAAAATCTCAGAGCGATCCATTTGCCAACTCAAACAAAAAGGCGGACCCATTCGCAGACTAAGTGCCTGTGAAACCACACTTCCAAGCCTTCAGCTTCAAAGGACCCCTTGCCATGCTTTATGGAACCTCATCATGACACCGGACGCGGCTCAAAATATCCTAAAGGCTCATTTCGCGGAGTGGGTGCAGGCCTTGGATTTGACGGTCCTGAAAACCCAGACCGACCATGTGTTGATCCGTATGCCACTAGGGGATCACCTCAAACGCATGGGGGGAATTGTTTCGGGGCAAGCCTTGGCTGCCTTGGCGGACACCACCATGGTTTTATCGGCGGTGGCCCATAGCGGTGAATTCAAACCCTACGCCACAACAGACCTGCATACCCAATTCATGCGACCCGGTGTCGGAACCGCAATTCTCTGCCGTGCCGAAGTTGTGCGCGCGGGCCGATCGTTAGTCTTTGCACGCGCAGACATGACAGAGGAAGACAGCGAAAAAATCGTAGCTACGGCAACAGCGACGTTCTTTGCACCATGATCCAACACTGGAAGTGTTGGATGCCTTGCGCCGAATTCCTTTCAGGAGGAACACCCTATGCGCTATTTTGACGATATTTTCGCCATTGCTGCCGAACGCCAGGGCGGACACGCAGCGCTTGATGCAAAACTATCGGGGCCTCTGCCAATGGAGGAGTTGTTCGCCATCCCGGATGATCGCTGGCTGTCCACTTTGACCAAATGCATCTTTCAGGCTGGGTTCAATTGGAAAGTCATTGAGGCAAAATGGGACGGGTTTGAAATGGCCTTTGACCAGTTTGATGTGGGGCGATGCGCCTTTATGGATGACGAAAAATTTGACGCGCTTTTGCAAGACACGCGCATTGTCAGGAATGGCACCAAAATCGCCACGGTCCGGGAAAATGCAGCACTGTTGTTGGAACTGCGCCAAGCAGAGGGCGTTGCACAAACCCTGGGGGGATGGCCGTCGGACGACTATATTGGCCTTCTCGAGATGTTGAAAAAGCGCGGTTCCCGTCTTGGCGGCACAACCGCGCAATATGCGATGCGGTTCAGTGGTCGGGACAGCTTTATTCTATCGCGCGATGTTGTCGCCCGTCTAATTGCAGAGAACGTAATAGACAAGCAACCAGGGTCAAAAAAATCCATGGTGCAGGTGCAAACTGCCTTTAACACTTGGATGGATCAGTCAGACCGGTCCCTAACGGAAATCAGCCGTGTACTGGCAATGTCAGTCTAACCCACTGCAATTCTGTTCAATCCATCGCAGCAACTTCCCTTAACCCTCAGAAAATCTGCCATTTCCGACACTTCGCCCCTACCCGCCCACAACGCTTCGGTCTAGGCTCTCTCGTATGAAATTACGCATCCTTCTGCTGTTAGTGTCTTTGGCTGCTTGTGGGCGTCCGTTGACGGACACCGAAGTTGATTTTGCTCAGATCATCCATGGGGATCAATTGGATTTAAAACGCGCCCGTCTGGTCGAAGGTGCCCCTGTTGGAAGCGTCACGTTCAAACGCAAAGCACGTCCTCGTGTGACCTGCCGTGAACGGATTTTACCCCCCGCAAAAGAAGAGATCGTTACCGCCTCACCCGCCGCGGTTGCCCTGTTCAATCGGGTTTTCTTCACCAAAGACTGGTACACAGATAACTACCTGCCAGAATACCCCGATCGCCTGCATTTGATCGCTGCCATGTTGCTGGCACACGAGTTGACCCATGTTTGGCAATGGCAAAACCGAGATCGCACCGGGTATCATCCACTCCGCGCGGCGGCCGAGCACGGCAAAGACGACGACCCCTATTTGTTTGATTTGTCCGATGCGCCCAAATTTCTGGACTATGGTTTTGAACAACAAGGCGCCATCGTCGAAGAATATGTCTGCTGCCGCGCCCTTGCGCCCACGGCCCCCCGCACTCAGCGCCTGCACGCGATGTTGAAACAAGACCTGCCGGTACGGGATCTGCCCCAATCGCGCGAGAGCGACGTCCTCCTACCCTGGAAAGACGCCGAACTGAGCGGGATTTGCGCTTAGGCCTTGACCTGAATGCTCTCCAAATAGGCCAACAAAGCTGCCAGCGTTCGGGGTGTCGGCGTCATTACGCCATCCACCTCAACAGGAACCTGCTCACCGCTCAGAAGCGCACCAAATTCGGGCATTACCTGCCCCCCTTCGCTGCCATGTTGGTAGCCGTCAATCTTGCTCAGCACCGAGGCGCGCGGAAATACACCGTCATTCCTCAGGGCAATTTCTGACAGGTTTGGCGCCTGCTGCCCCCCACTGAGCGCACCGCCTTCGCCGCGATAGCTGTGACATGCCGCGCAGTTCTCAACAAACAGAGCCTCGCCTTCTTTGGCGTCCGGCATACTCTGCTGCGAAGCACAGGCCGCGACGGTTGCAAGAGCAGAAAAGACAAGAAAAATCCGGGTCATAACAAATTCCTATTTTCAAGTACGTGCGCCGTCCAGCAGCGTCGCCAACAATCGAAATGACACCGCGTCGCATATGAACACTCAGGCTTGTACATCTTGGCTGAGAACGCAATGATCCAGATCATTGGCCAGACAGCAGAGCAAAGGCAAGGGATGAATAAGATGACCGAATACGCAGTGATCATGCTGGTTGCCGGGATCGGCATTCCCGTTCTTGCGGCATTGAACGCCGCATTGGGCAAGCTGATCGGGTCCCCGTTTGCCGCCGGCGTGGTACTTTTTTCCGTGGCCTTGACCACAGCGATCGGTGTCATGCTGGTGATGTCTGACGCGCAAGCGTTGACTAAAGTAGCTGACGCACCCAAGCATCTGTTTCTTGCCGGGGCTTTGGTCGCGTTCTACGTCTTGTCCATCACCTATGTTGCGCCCCATTTTGGCATCGGAAACGCGGTGTTCTTTGTTCTTATCGGTCAGCTTATCTCGGCGGCTGCCATTGACCACTTTGGGCTATTTGGCGCGCAGATAAGCCCCCTCACCCTGATGCGGGCGGGGGGTATCACGATCATGGCCTTTGGCGTTTTTGTAACTCAACTGGCCTAAGCAACTTCAGCGCATGGCTGACAATTGATCCCAAAGCGCGTCCGGAACCATCACGGTTTCGGCCAACGTGCGCCCTTGACCCGGCATCCGTGCACCTTCGTCTTGCGTGACGCTTTCCGCCAATGTCACCATGCGTGCCCCAAAATCGTCAGAGGCACTAGGGTCAATCAGCATATAGAACTGGCCCAGATTATGGGGCGGACCTTCGGGGGCTTTCAGTGGCTTAACATCCCGGGAGAAAACAGACCCCGTCATGGCTGCAGCAAGAATTTCAGCCATCAAACCAAATCCCCAGCCCTTGTAGCCGCCCATAGATACCAGCGACCCACCGAGAGCCGCGGTTGGATCGGTGGTGGGGTTTCCATCCACGTCCAAGGCCCACCCTTCGGGGATGCTTTGCCCTGCGGCCTTGGCCATGGTGATCTTGCCTAGGGCCACCGTCGTCGTGGACTGGTCAAACTGCATCGCAACACCGCCCTGCCCGTCCGGCACCGAAAACGCGATCGGGTTGGTGCCGATCACGCGGGTTTTGCCACCCGGTGGCGCAACGATGGGCGATGCGTTGGTCATGCCAAGCGCGATCAAACCCGCGCGCGCAATCTGGCCAGTAAAAAACCCAAGCGAGGTGCAGGTATGTGTGTGCCCAACAGCCAACGCCGCCGTGCCGTTTTCCCGCGCTGCGGCCAAGGCATCGGGCAACGCTTTGGCAAATGCAGCCTGCGCAAAGCCGAGCTTGCCATCCACCCGAACAAAGCCGGGACGCTCACGCGAAACGACAGGTTCAACAGTTCCGTTTACGCGCCCGGTCCGTAGTTGCTGGCAATAGCTTTCAAGATAGTAGAGACCGCAGATCTTGTTCCCGGTTGCTTCCGCTTCGACCACCGCTCGGGTCACTTCGGTCGCAATCCATTCATCCGCACCATGTGCTGTCAGAGCCCGCTGCGTCAGCGCGCCGATTTCAGCCAGTGTTACCTCAACCATCTGTTGTCTCCTCTTCAGACGCTGCAACAAGTGCGCCTGCTTCCAGCCTTACAACACGGTCCATCCGTGCTGCCAGCTCCATGTTATGTGTTGCGATCAGGGCCGACAGCCCTGTGCCTGACACCAAGTCCATCAGCGCCCCGAACACTTGGTCCGAGGTTCCGGGATCCAGATTGCCCGTCGGTTCATCGGCCAACAATAGCCGAGGTTCATTTGCCATGGCGCGACAGAATGCGACACGTTGCTGCTCTCCTCCGGACAAAGCAGCAGGGCGATGATGGGCGCGATCCCCCACGCCTACCTTGCCAAGCAGGTCCATTGCCCGTGTCACAGCCACACTTTCGGAAACACCGTTCGCCAATTGTGGCAATGTGATATTCTCCAAAGCCGAGAATTCCGGCAACAGATGATGGAACTGATAGATGAACCCCACATCATTGCGGCGCACATTTGTTCGGGTCCGATCCCCTTTGCCAGTCATATCCTGACCAAGCATCTGAACCGCACCTGCGTCTGGCGTATCAAGTAGCCCCGCGATATGCAAAAGGGTGGACTTCCCGGCGCCGGAGGGCGCGACCAACGCCACAACCTCCCCCGCGTTTACAGTCAGATCGACGCCCTGCAACACGCGCACTTCACCCGGTGTGCCCTGATTATAGGTCTTGGTAATCCCGCTCAGGGTCAATGTTGGCTCACTCATACCGCAACGCCTCTACCGGGTTCAGGCGCGCCGCACGACGCGCAGGGAAATAGGTCACAAAGAACGACAGGCCAAGCGAAAGACCAACCGCTGACATCACATCCTCTAGGTGCAACGCGGCTGGCAAAGCGTAAATCCCACGGATGGACGGGTCCCAGACCCCGCCGCCCATGACATAGTTCACAAACGAGAAAATCGGATCGATGTAGATCGCGAACAAACATCCCAGCACGACACCCATCGCCGTTCCGATTATCCCTGTGAACGCACCGCAGATAAAGAACACTCGCAGAATGGACCCTTCGCTTAGGCCAATTGTGCGCAGGATACCGATATCGCGCCCTTTATTTTTAACCAACATGATCAGCCCGGAAACGATATTCATCGCGGCAATCAAAACGAGGATCGACAGGATGATGAACATCACGTTGTCTTCGACTTCGAGCGCGCGCAAAAACCCACCCGACGCATCCATCCACGTCCAAATCTGGGCGCGCTCGCCAGCCGCCTGCAAAATCTTTAAGGTCACCGCGCTCAGCGCCTCGGGGTCCGCCACCATGACTTCCAACTCATCCGCGACCCCTTCGCGGTTGAAATAGCTCTGCGCCTCGGCAAAGGGCATGTAAACGCGCACGCGGTCGATATCATAGCGCCCGACGGAAAACACGTGCACGACTTCATAAGCATTCACCCGCGGGCTGGTGCCAAACGCCGTCTTCACCCCGTTGGGCGATATCAGCTTGATCCGGTCCCCAACGGTCACACCCAGTTCACGGGCGACGCCTGATCCGATCGAAACCCCCTCGCTGAACCGGGCCAGATTGCCATAAGAATCTTCGCTTTCCGCGATCCCCGGTAAAGAGTTCAAATCATCGGCAGAAATGCCGAACACCTGAACCCCTGCATTGCGATTGCGATGGGCCGCCATGACTTGCCCTTTGACCAGCGGGGCTACACGAGTCACGCCGGGAACTTCTGCCACGCGCGCGGCCATTGCGTCAAAATCAGCAATCGTTCTGTCAATACGACCGGTTTCACTAACCTGCCCCGAATTATAGACGGTCACATGGGCGTTTGCGCCCAGAATGGTTCCAACAAACTCAGACCGGAACCCGGACCGGACCGCCAATGTGGCAATCAAGGCAAACACAGCCAAGGTTATCCCGATCAAACTGATCCAGGTCATAACGCTCACACCACCTTCGGCACGACGGGCCCGCAGATATCGCCACGCGATCTTCCACTCAAAAGGGGCAAATGGGGCTGGAGATTTGGCCATTTCGGCTCCTGCTCTTATTTGGCGCGGAGAGTGGGGTTATCGGGCACTGGGGTCAAGCCCATGCCACCGACCGAACATGCGGATCGGCAAGCCTGCGCCATGTAAATTCACCTCAGTTGGGTTTGGAACAATCACCCCATACGGGATCCGGACATCCGTTTGCGCCCTCTGTTTGTTGAGGTATTCGCAACAATAAGGCAAAACGACACACCATTGGCAGCAAATCGCCACAATAATTAACCAAAGTTAACAAAAATTCATGACAAATTTTGAATCAAGCTGATCAAACTGTCAGCATGAAACAACTGGGGGACATCTGTGAAAGGGGTGTTCAAATGGAACTGACACATACCAAACCAACAAGTCATCAGACCCGCTTCAAACAGCACACATCGCACGGCCCTGCACAATTTGACTGCGAAACCGCAATTCTGCTGCGGGCCATCTTTCTACCGATATTTGAACGCGCCACCGGCTGGACAGGGCTGATCGATACCTTGCAGAGCAAAGGCTACCACCTTGCCTTTCGCAGCGGCCTGTTGTGTCTCACGGATCAATCAAGTGGAACGCGGATATGTGGGCTGCAGTTCTTAGGTCTGCGCATGCAGGACCTCGTCGCCCGATTGGGTCGACCTTATGTTCTGGCGTATGCGGGACAATCCGCAGATGGAGAAGTGCTGCGCCATCCCCCACGGCGTATCGTCTAATTTAAGACGCTTTGGCCAACCAAAAGGCCAGCCAAAGCTAAGTTCATCATAGTTCGATCAGAGACCCACAACACGGTGTGGCGCGTAGATTTCCGCCACTTTCTTAACCGCATCCTCGGGTGTCATTTCAACGCTTTCGCCGGTGCGGCGGCTGGTCAGTTCAACAACGCCATTTTTCAAGCCACGCGGACCAACGGTCATGCGCCACGGCAAACCGATCAGATCCATAGTTGCGAATTTGCCGCCCGCACGCTCTTTGCGATCATCATAGAGCGGCTCAAGTCCGATGGCTGTCAGCGCGGCTTCCAACTGTTCGCATGCCGCGTCTGCCGCTTCGTCACCCTGCTTCAGGTTCACGATACCACAATGGAACGGCGTGACCCCTTCGGGCCAGATGATGCCGTTGTCGTCATGGCTGGCTTCGATGATCGCGCCCAACAGACGGCTGACACCAATGCCGTGCGACCCCATATGAACGGGGACTTTGCCTCCATCAGCGGTTTGAACAGTTGCGCCCATTGCTTCGGAGTACTTGGTACCGAAGTAAAAGATCTGTCCAACTTCGATGCCGCGCGCCACGCGACGGCGCTCTTCTGGGACCTCATTAAACAAGGCTTCGTCGTGGGTTTCATCCGTGCGGGCATAGCGCGAGGTGAACTCTTCCAGCACCGACTGACACTGTTCAACGCTATCGTAGTCAATTTCACGGTCGCCAAACTTCAGATCAGTCACTTCGCTGTCATAAAAGACCTCCGACTCACCAGTGTCGGCCAGCACCAGGAACTCGTGCGTGTCATCGCCGCCAATCGGGCCAGAGTCAGCCCGCATCGGAATGGCTTGCAAACCCATACGCTCGTACGTGCGCAGATAGCTGACCAAGTGGCGGTTGTAGGCGTGCAACGCGTCCTCTTTGGTCAGGTCAAAGTTATAGCCGTCTTTCATATAGAACTCACGGCCCCGCATCACGCCAAAGCGCGGGCGGATCTCGTCGCGGAATTTCCATTGGATCTGATACATAGTCAGAGGCAGGTCTTTGTAGCTGCTGACATGACCGCGGAAAATATCAGTGATCAACTCTTCGGCTGTGGGTGTAAACAGCATGTCGCGACCATGACGGTCTTTGACACGCAGCATCTCTTCGCCATAGTCATCATAACGGCCGCTTTCGCGCCACAGATCAGCAGACTGCATGGTGGGCATCTGCATAGGGATGTGACCCGCGCGGATTTGCTCCTCGTGAACGATGTTCTCGATCTTACGCAGAACTTTAAAGCCCATGGGCAACCAGGAATAGATCCCAGCAGCGGACTGCTTGATCATACCCGCCCGCAGCATCAGGCGGTGGCTGACAATCTGTGCCTCACTAGGGGTTTCCTTGAGCACAGGCAGAAAATAACGGGACAGGCGCATGGGCGGTCTCTTTCGTCATAAAGCGTTTTGGGCGGTCTATGCCATCCGGGGGCATCAGGCAATCTGCCATTCGGTCTTTCGCGACTG
Source organism: Phaeobacter sp. NW0010-22 (assembly GCF_040365955.1). NCBI lineage: Bacteria > Pseudomonadati > Pseudomonadota > Alphaproteobacteria > Rhodobacterales > Roseobacteraceae > Phaeobacter > Phaeobacter sp. NW0010-22. Next base: position 610,876 of record NZ_BAABWT010000001.1, on the reverse strand, counting down.
AAGCCTGTCGGAATTTGGATTGACCGCCCCCAACTGGCGCGAAACTGTGAAGGATAGGCCGCAAAGGACACGACACATGCAAACGATCCCGACAATCGACATCTCGCCTCTTCGCGCGGCAAACCACCCCGATCGCGCAGATGTGGTTCAGCAAATCCTAGCGGCCTGCACGGATATCGGTTTTTTGTCGATCACGGGCACCGGAATTCCCACCGAACAGGTGGATAGCGTGCGGGCTTGTGTGCGCGCGATTTTTGGCATTCCCGAACCCCGAAAATGGGAACAGGCTATCACCCGCGACAATTACCGGGGATACATTCCGTTTGGGTTCTTTACCCCCAATGATGGATCAGGCACTGCGGACAAATACGAAGGCTACAAGCTGCATCACGAAATCACCCCTGATGATCCCGTGATCAATGACTCTGCTCTATATGGCCCAAACCTCTGGCCGGTTGAACACCTCGAAGCACGAGACATTATGCTTGGCTACTGGGCGCAACTCGATCTGGTCGCGCATGACTTGTTGGGTGCACTGGCCGAAGGGCTGGATCTGCCGCCAGCCGAGTTGCAAGCCCCGTTTGACAAGCCTCTGACAAACATGACTTTGCTGCATTATCCGCCCCAGGGCGACGACGATGACGGTTATGGCATTCATCCCCACAAAGACACCGATGCCCTGACAATCATCGCCCCTGATCCAGTTGGCGGACTAGAGGTGCAAACCCGCGACGGAGGGTGGATAACACCTGATTGCCCACCCGGTGGATTCGTCGTCAATATCGGAGATATGCTTGAACTCTGGTCGGGCGGTCGTTTGGTTTCGACCCCGCATCGCGTGGTGAACAAATCTGGCAAGGAACGATATTCCTTTCCCTATTTCGCTGTCCCACGTCACGACATTGTGGTGACCCCGCTGTTACCACCCCAACCCGGGTTTGTACGCCCGTCCGTGCACTGTGGACATTGGTCTGCTGAGGTCTGGCGCACCAACTGGCCAGACGAAGGCGCAACAGAAAATACACCGGAATTGGGAACCCTGCTGAGCTAACCACCAGAAGTAAAATCTGAAAACTTCATGACAAAAGCCCATTTTTCAGGCTTTATTGTACATGAAAGTCACATTTACCCCCCTGGAGCGAGATGGAGCACATTGCCTTTACCTATGAAATGGCCGTGGTCACCGGATTGTTGTGCTTTACGGTTTTCCTGTTTGTTTCCGAACTGATCCGTATCGATCTCAGCGCCATGTTGGTTCTCGTGCTTATTGGTTTGCTCAGTTACCTTCCCGGGTTGGGCGCGCTCGCTGACGTCAATCACCTGTTCGATGGCTTCGCATCAAATGCCGTGATTTCGATCATTGCGGTCATGATCGTTGGGGCCGGGCTAGATAAAACTGGCCTGATGAACAAGGTGGCGGCGGTCATCCTTAAATATGGCGGGACAACCGAAAGCCGGATCGTGCCGATCATTTCAGGCACTGTCGGAATAATCTCCAGCTTTATGCAGAACGTTGGGGCTGCGGCCCTATTTTTGCCAGTCGTCAGCCGGATTTCATCCCGGTCAGGCATTGCTTTGTCACGCCTGCTGATGCCCATGGGGTTCTGTGCCATTCTAGGGGGCACGCTGACAATGGTGGGGTCTTCGCCTCTCATCCTGCTAAACGACTTGCTGGCAACTGCGAACGAAGGTCTGCCTGCGGATCAGCAGATGGAGCCTTTTGGGTTGTTTTCAGTCGCCCCGATTGGGGCGGTCCTGATCCTGACGGGCGTATTGTACTTTCTCGTATTGGGCCGTTGGGTCCTACCCGCAGCCGAGCCCCGCACCGAGGGAACGACCGCGCAAAGTACCCGGTCCTATCTGAAGCGTGTGTACGGTCTTAAAGCCGAGGTATTTGAAGTCGATGTTCCAGAGGAGAGTGCTTTGGTTGGCCAAATCCTTGCGGATATCAACCTTGAGAATAACCTCTATATCATATCAACGTTTTACCGCGGCAAAGTGTCGATGGTGCAAATTTTAACCGCTGAAATCGCCGCTCCATGCCGGTTGGCAATCATCGGTAAAAGCAAGGTGGTGACCCGGTTTGCTGAAGAGTATGGGTTGACCATTCGCCCAGAGCTCGATGTCTTTGCCGAGGAATTCGCGCCTACAAACGCGGGTATCGCCGAGCTGGTCATCCCCCCCGAAAGCCAATTGATCGGAAAGTGTCCCCGTGAACTGGTTCTCAGAAAAACATACGGGCTCAGCCTTCTGGCGATTCACCGCGGCGAAGACACGCTGAGCCATGTCGAAACAGAGGACCATATCCCGACTGCAATTGGGTTGGTCAAATTCCAACCCGGGGACATGTTGGTCTCTCACACGAAATGGGACAACCTGACTCGATTAAAAAGAGATCCGGATTTTGTCGTCGTGACATCCGACTTCCCGCAAGAAGAGTTGCGGCCGCAAAAAGTGGGCTGGGCCCTGCTCTTCTTTGCACTCTCTCTCAGCCTTATCCTGTTTTCGGACATCCGTCTGTCCTTGTGTCTGATGGTCGGCGCGGTCGGTATGTTGCTGACACGCGTTCTGAGGGTCGACGAAGCCTATCGCGCCGTTGGCTGGAATACGGTTTTCCTGCTCGCCAGCCTTATCCCCCTAGGTCAGGCTGTGCAAAACACAGGCACTGCAGCTTGGATTGCGCAACAAATTCTGGTGGTTCTTGATGGCTGGCCCATTTGGTCCTTACAGGCAGGTATCGCGCTTTTGGCAACCGTGTTCTCGTTGGTGATGTCAAATGTTGGCGCCACGGTTTTGTTGGTGCCGCTAGCGGTCTCAATCGCCAGTGCAGCGGGGGCAAACCCTGCCGTTTTTGCACTGACGGTCGCTATCTCAACCTCGAACAGCTTTATTATTCCCACCCACCAAGTGAATGCTCTCATCATGGGCCCCGCTGGGTATAAGGTCATGGATTTTGTACGCTCCGGCGGAATAATGACGATTTTGTTCCTCATCGTCTCTCTTGCGATGCTTAACGTGGTGTTCTGAAACAGCGACACTTGCATGCAACCCACCCTTGAGCGATGAAGGGGCAAACGTCCTCGCATGTGGAGCACCCATGGCCCTCTCGGCAAAAGATCAGGTTAGATACTGGGGCGTTGTCGCCGCTGTGTTTGTTCTCGTCCTTTGGTTTCTGGGGGACGTCTTGTTGCCCTTTGTCATTGGTGGGGCGATTGCCTATTTCATAGATCCGGTCGCGGACAGATTAGAGCGATGGGGCCTATCCCGCATGGCCGCAACAGCGGTCATTACGGTGGTCTCTGTGTTGATCTTTGTCATCTTAGTTTTGATGGTTGTCCCAGCCTTGATCACGCAGTTAATCGACCTGATTGACGTGTTACCGCAACTGTTCCGCGACCTGCGCACCTTTGTGGATCAGAAATTCCCGTCGTTGCTGGACCGCGAATCAAACACACACCAGATTTTGGTTACGCTGGGGGAAACCCTAAAATCAAAGACGGGTGAGTTACTGCAAACCTTGGTGGGGTCGGTTGGGTCTGCCATCAATATCGTAGTTTTGCTGGTGATTGTCCCGGTTGTGGCCGTCTATCTGCTGCTGGATTGGGACAATATGATCGAGCGGATCGATTTCCTTGTGCCGCGTGACCACTCGCCCGTCATTCGTCAATTGGCGACCGATGTAGATGCAGTGCTGGCCTCATTTGTACGCGGTATGGGTACCGTTTGCCTGATCTTGGGCACCTATTATGCCGTGGCGCTGATGCTGGTCGGGCTGCAATTTGGCCTGATCGTCGGCTTTATCGCTGGTTTGGTCACGTTTATCCCTTACCTCGGTGCACTGATCGGCGGTGCCTTGGCGATCGGTCTGGCCCTGTTCCAATTCTGGGGCGACTGGACATCCATCGGAATTGTGGGCGCGATCTTTGCCTTTGGACAAGTGATCGAAGGGAATTATCTCACCCCGAAACTGGTTGGCAGTTCGGTCGGTTTGCATCCCGTCTGGTTGCTGTTGGCTCTGTCTGTCTTTGGCGCATTGTTTGGCTTTGTTGGCATGCTAATCGCAGTCCCCGTTGCCGCGGCTTTGGGAGTGCTGGCACGGTTCGGAACTGCGCAATACCTGAGCAGTCGGTTGTACCAAGGGATCACGGGACAGGACGCCGAATAAATGGCCGAACAGCTTAGCTTTGATTTGCCGGCCAAAACCGCATTGGGCCGCGAGGACTTCTTTGTGTCCCCGTCCAATGCGTTGGCGGTTGCAATGATCTCGGCCTCTTCCTGGCCGGGGAACAAATTGGTTCTGACGGGCCCTGCGGGGGCTGGCAAAACACATTTGGCACATGTGTGGGCCGGAGAAACCGGTGGGCGCATTCTGAATGCCGCCAATCTGCGATACGAAGATGTACCAGAATTGGCACAAGGGCCAATCGCCATAGAAGACGTTCCTTTTGTCGCTGCGGATCTAGAAATACAGAAATCGTTGTTTCACCTGCATAACCTCACCCTTGCTGAGGGACATACGCTGTTGATGACAGGGCGCCTCGCGCCGCGTTTCTGGGAACTCCCCTTACCGGATTTACAAAGCCGCATCCAAGGCGCGCATCATGTTGCACTTGATCCGCCTGACGATGCGCTGCTCTGTGCGGTTTTGGCTAAGCTGTTTGTGGATCGCCAGCTTTTTCCCAAACCGGATGTGATTTCGTACCTTGTGAAACACATGGACCGGCGTTTTGAGACGGCTGCTCAGGTCGTGGATCGTCTGGACCGTATTGCGCTGACTGAAAGTCGCCCGATAACACGGGCACTGGCCATCAGAGTATTGAACGAAGATGTCGCATGAGACGACAGCGCGATTGACCCAAGCGGACCAATTGCGCATCTTAACTCCAAAAATTCCGGGGATGATATGGACCATTCACCTGCGATAACTGCCCCTGACTGGGGTCCGTTTGGACGGCCTTTGTTCGATGATCCCAGTGCCCGGGCTTTGTCCCGCGTTGGAGTGGTCGATGTCGGATCGAACTCTGTCCGTATGGTTGTGTTCGACGGCGCGGCCCGCTCACCTGCTTATTTCTACAACGAGAAAGTCATGTGCGCGCTCGGGGCTGGATTGTCCGAAACGGGCCGCCTGAACCCAAAAGGTCGGGAACGCGCACTTGCCGCCTTGAATCGGTTCCAACATCTGGCACAGGGTTTGGACATGCCCCCCCTGCACGTGGTCGCGACAGCTGCGGTTCGCGATGCTGAGGATGGCCCTGATTTCTGCGCCGAGGTATTGAAAGAAACCGGCCTGCACATTCAGGTCATCGACGGCAAGGAAGAGGCGCGCCTATCCGCCCAAGGCGTATTGCTGGGCTGGCCGGGCGCCTATGGGTTGATCTGTGACATCGGCGGCTCGTCCATGGAATTGGCTGAAATCCACGACGGTACGGTGGGAAAGCGGGTGACTTCTTCACTTGGCCCGCTCAAATTGCGGGACATCAAAGGCGGACGACGCGGCCTCAAGAACCACATCAAAGAGGTGATGGAGGGGCTCTATCAACAGATGGGGCCACAACCGGATCGCCTGTTCCTCGTTGGGGGCAGCTGGCGCGCGATCGCCCGTATCGACATGGTACGACGCGGCTACCCCCTTAAGGTTCTGCATGAATATCGCATGACCGTGACGGATGTGCGCGAAACGATCAAATTCATCGAACAAAGTGATCTCGACAAACTGCGCAATCGGGCTGGTGTGTCGTCGTCCCGGATGGCGTTGGTGCCCTACGCGATGGATGTTTTGACGCGCCTTGTCCGAACCTTCAAACCCAAAGATATCGCGATTTCCAGCTACGGAATCCGCGAAGGGTTGTTGTACGAACAAATGCCACAAAAGCTGCGCAATCGGGATCCTTTGATCGAATCCTGTTACTGGGCTGAAAACAAGGACGCCCGCCTGCCCGGCTTTGGCAAGCAGCTGTTTGATTTTGTGATGCCTTTGTACAAATCCGCGCCAAAGGCTCAGGTGCGTCTGATAAAAGCCGCGTGTCTGTTGCACGACGTCAGCTGGCGCGCGCACCCTGACTATCGGGCCGAGGTTTGCTTTGATAATGCAACCCGTGCAAATCTGGGCGGACTAAAACACTCTGAACGTGTTTTCCTGGGGCTGGCATTGCAACACAGGTATCGCAACAAACGCGCCGGGAACCGTTTTGAACCCCTATACGAGTTGCTCACCGACAAAGAGCAGAAACAGGCCGAAGTTCTGGGCAAAGCCATGCGTTTGGGCGCGATGTTATGGATGCAAAAAGACACCAAGATGGGCAAACTGCACTGGTATCCCAAAAAGCGTCGCCTTGAGATGATCCTCCCCAAAAGCACCGTACCACTTTACAGCGAAGTGGCTCAGGCGCGGTTTGACTCTTTGGCCAACGCGCTTGATGCCGAACATGAGGTCATTATCAAAGGTTAGATATCTGTTGCACCTGAGGGTGGTTCCTCTTCGGGCGCTGGATCTATCGGAGCCTCTCCCTCGGGCGTAACTTTCTTTCGGATAATAATATCCCCGTTTTCTAGCATTTCAGGCGCATGATAGGCGCTCCAATCCTGAACCTGGCTTGCCATATCGGCTAGTGCCGGTCCCATTTCTTCAAAAAAACTGCGCATGGAAGGGCCGTATTCTTCTGCCAACCCTCGCAGGCTATCCAGAGTTGGCTCCATTTCTTCACGCAGCCCCTTAAAGAACAGTTCAGCACCCTGCTCCATCAAAGACTTATCCGTGTCGGTAGCGTCTTGAGCCGTAACCGGCGCGGCGGCGAGCGTGGCCATGAGGGCCAGAGAAGCAATCTGTTTCATACCCCTCATATATGGATCTCCGTCCCCGGTTCAAAGGTCATATGTCAATTTCCATAGAGACAGGAAAATGATCCGAAGCCGTGAGCAAAGCATCGCGCAATTCAGGAACTTTCCAACATTCAGCATCGTCAAAAGGGTGCCAGATCCGCCAAACGGGGCGTCGCGCCTGCAATCGCGGCGTCACCATGATGTAATCCAACAAGGCCTGCAGATAACGCCCCTCTCCTCGTATCTTGAACCGAGCTGTGGTGGGCACCGCACGTGCGCGCTTTTGAATGGCTTTATCTGCATGTGGGTCGTAGAGCCCTGCATCCAGCAGGATTTCGACCGATGACCGGCCAAAAAGGTGCTCGAACTCATCCAATCCCGGGCCATCGTTCAGATCCCCAAGCAAAATCACGTCTTCTCCGGCGGCTTGATGCTCTTGCACACGTGCGCTCAGCCAAATCGCCTGCGCCAACTGCTTGCGTCGGTTGGCAATCGAAATGCGAATAACCTCGTCCCGGGTCTTAGCTCCATGCGGGGCTTTGGATTTCAAATGCGCCCCGATCAAGCGAAACTGCGTCCCTTTGGCTGTTTGCACGGCCAGTTCCAAAGGGGGTTTGGAAAAGCGTATCAAGTCCTCAGTAGCATCAATATCCAGGTCAATCCGAAACACGCCGTCAAAACGCGGCGGTGTTGTGCTGCCGCGTTTCCCTGTCTCTTCACCTTTGGGATCATGGCTGGCAGTCACCACCTCAGGATCATACAACAGTGCGATTTCTTGATCCGTATCGTTGGCAAACCCAATCAGCGCGCTGCGTGTCCGCAAATTGAAAGTGGCAGCAAATCGTTCCAATGCGTGCACAGTGTTTTGCTTGCGTCCCGTATTAGGGGCCTCAACAATCAGGATCGCGTCCGCGTCGACCGCCGTCAAAACTTTGGCGATCGCTTCGATTTGTTCGACCTTGGTCACATCAAAACGTCCTGACCAGCTGCTATCGCTGATCAGTTGGTCTTCGTTATCGAAAAGATTAGCAAACCATTCCACATTATAGGTCGCCAAACGCATCGCTCAGATCCGTGCGCCGTTGATCTCATCCCAGGCCCGGTTGATGTCGATCATACGCTTTTCAGCCAGTCTGATCGCTTCTTCGGGAACTCCCCGCGCGATCATTGCATCCGGATGGGTTTCGCGGACCAATTGACGCCAGACCTTACGGATTTCAGGCATAGTCATATCCGCCTGAACGCCCAAAACCGTGTACGGATCTGTTGGCGCATCAGGGACGAAGCGCGCCCTGAGCGCCATAAACTGTTGTTCATTCTGTCCAAAGATCCGGCTGACTTCAGATAGGAATTCATTCTCTCCGGGATGGTAGAAACCATCGGCCATAGCAATGTGAAACAGCCCCTCCATCAGATCACACAGGGTTGTTGGATCATCCGAGAACATCTGCTGGATGCTTCGTGCATATTCCTCGTATCCCGCCACATCGGTTCGGGCCATATCAAAGACCCGTGCAGCGCCCGCCTCGTCATCCCGCGCGATCTGAAACACCTCGCGAAACGCCGTTACCTCGTCCCGCGTGACCTGCCCGTCCGCTTTGGCCATTTTCGCCCCCAAAGCGATCACTGCGATAGCAAAAGCAACGGATTTTTCAGGTGGAGTGCGCAGGCGATCAAAGACTTGCGTCAGGCTTTCGCCTTGGGAGAGCGCGCTGAGCGCGTCGCTTATACGGGTCCAGAGTGACATAGACGTATCCTAACTGCACTTTTCAGAAGTGTCAGGTGCGGCTTTTTCTACCTCAATAAGATTTTTCTGCATTAATACAAGATCCAACCACTCCCCCCATTTAAACCCTACTTCTGGCATGCGCCCGACCTCGGTAAACCCAAGCGCGCGATGGAATTGGATGGCTGCCTGATTTGGTGCACTGATGCCTGCGACCAAAATATGAACTCCGCGATCTTGTGCCACTTGTTCCAACTGCATCATCAAGGCCCGCCCCACACCCCGCCCACGCGCCTCTGCGCTCAGCTGGATTGAATGTTCTTGCGTGTGGGAATAGCCCGGCCCGTTGCGGAATGGACCGTAAGTCGCAAACCCAACCACCTGCCCCTGATCATCGGCGACTAGAAAACTAGCGCCGCGTTGCGCAATATCGTCCTCAACAGACGCAGGATCCCGCAGTTTGGTCGTGAAAGTATTTAGGGTGTCTTGAATCATGGCGTTCATGATCAAACAGATCGCATCTGCATCTTTCTGAGTTGCCGGACGGACCCTCATTCCAGCACGCGACGCCCGTGCGGCGTTTCAAATTCAGCACTCATTCCATGCGGGCCAGCTTCGAATGCGATCTTCTGATCCTTTAGGATCGGCGCTACGTCTGCACCCAATGCATTCCCGTCGGGATGGCGGATCGTCAGGCGCAGCAACCGACACCCAGTGGGGGCTAAACTTTCCACCGGCAACCGCCCTTGCCATTCCAGCACCGCCGGATACAGATTTTCATAAGGCAAAAGCCCATCCACCGGCACCGTCATCAGCCACCTGAGATCCCCTCGTTGCATCGCCACCAGTTGACGTGCATGCGGTAACAGCGTCTCAGCCTCTTGTTCCAAAGAAGGCGACCGGAGGATCCAGTTTGTCAGGCGCGCAGGCCCTTTGAAATTGTCCAGATCGAACCATCTGGGTTGATTTTCCGGCACCACGCCGGGTTCAATCGCGATCGCCTCTAGATACAGCCCATCCATCAACCCGATCAAACGATTATGCGTTCCATAGCGCGGGTGCTGTCCGCCGGGTTGCATTGCAACCCCTAGCGCCTGCTCCACATGCGCGACCGCTTCGGACAGGGTCTCACCCGCCACTGCCAAATGATCCAATTGCATGTCAAAGTCTCCTTTGCAGAGTACCCTACTAAGCAGTGGCTCAAGCACAACGGCAAAACGAAGAAAGGATCACTAGGGCACGAAACCACCGTGAAGTGTCACACGCTTTATCCTGCCCAAGCAGCAAACGCCCAAAGCGTCGCTATGAGTGTGGGGTAAAATGTGCCCGCAAACCCCAACCCGCGCAAAGGGGGCGATAGGTGATAGCCGAACCAGAACAACACCCGCATCACTGTAAATGACACCCCAAGGGCGATCACAACTGCGCCGCCAAGCGTCATTGCAACAAAGGGCCAGAGCATCAGCGCCAAAACCAATTGCTCCACTGTATTTGTCAAAACCCGCTGATCCAGCTCCGCGCCAGACCCGGGTTGAAACGGATCGCCGTCGATGATCCCATCATCAAAGAACCGACGCTGGGCCAGCCGTCCAATTACAGCGGCCAAAAAAAGACCCGGCGCGAGAAACGCGCCGGGTAAAGCAAGGGCCGCAGGCAAATAGGGAAGATCCAGCCACATCGGTGTTGCGCAGACAAGAATGCCCCAAAGCGCGCCACCGGCCATGCCGAATAGGATCAGTGCCCGCTTGCCCATTTAGGTCCGCGTTTCGCCGATCAGCTTCAGGATATCCTGTGCTGCTTCGGGTATGTTGGTGCCCGGACCAAAGATCGCCTTAACGCCATTATCGTACAGGAACTGATAATCCTGCTGAGGAATAACCCCACCACAGATCACAATCACATCCTCGGCGCCGGCCTCTTTCAACGCCTGTACCAGTTGCGGTGCCAGCGTTTTGTGACCCGCAGCCTGCGAGCTGATGCCAACAACATGCACATCGTTATCGACCGCGTCTTGCGCAGCTTCGGCTGGGGTTTGGAACAAGGGGCCAACGTCGACGTCAAAGCCGATATCAGCAAAGGCCGTTGCGATGACTTTGGCACCACGGTCATGACCGTCTTGCCCCATCTTCACCACCAACAAACGTGGACGGCGGCCTTCGGTTTCGGCGAACTCTTCGATGCTTTTCTGAATGGCTGCAAAGCCTTCATCGCCTTCATATGCCGCCCCATACACACCGGCCAGAGTTTTAACCTCGGCGCGGTGGCGACCAAATTCGTCTTCCATCGCCATGCTGATTTCTCCTACAGATGCGCGAGCACGTGCAGCTTCGACAGCCCCTTCAAGCAGGTTGCCGCCCTCTTTCGCACGACGCGTCAATTCGGCCAACGCTGCGGTGCAGGCTGCCTCGTCCCGTGTAGCCCGGATATTTTCCAGACGCGCAACTTGGCTTTCACGTACGGCCACGTTGTCCACATCCAAGATATCAATCGGATCTTGCTCGCTGAGACGGTATTTGTTGACGCCAACAACGACTTCTTCGCCGCGGTCGATCATCGCCTGACGCCGGGCTGCTGACTCTTCGATCCGCAGTTTGGGCATCCCCGACGCGACCGCCTTGGTCATGCCGCCCATTTCTTCGACTTCTTCGATCAAAGCCCAAGCTTTGTCGGCCAGCTCAGCCGTTAGGCTTTCAACATAGTAAGACCCAGCAAGTGGATCGACCACATTGGTAATGCCTGTTTCTTCTTGCAGGATCAGCTGCGTGTTACGCGCGATCCGGGCCGAGAAATCCGTTGGTAGGGCAATCGCCTCGTCCAACGCATTCGTGTGCAACGACTGAGTTCCCCCCAGTGCCGCCGACATCGCCTCGTAGGCGGTGCGTACGACGTTGTTGTAAGGGTCTTGTTCCTGCAACGACACGCCAGATGTCTGGCAGTGCGTGCGCAGCATCTTCGAACGATCCGACTTGGCGCCAAATTCAGTCATGATGCGGTGCCACAGCAGACGCGCGGCGCGCAGTTTGGCAGCCTCCATAAAAAAGTTCATGCCAATGGCAAAGAAGAACGACAAACGGCCTGCAAACTTGTCCACGTCCATACCCGCCTCGATCGCTGCACGTACGTATTCACGGCCATCCGCCAGCGTATAGGCAAGTTCCTGTACCAGGTTCGCACCCGCTTCCTGCATGTGATAGCCGGAAATCGAGATCGAGTTGAATTTGGGCATCTCGTTCGAAGTGTATTCGATAATGTCCGAAATGATCCGCATCGAGGGCTCAGGCGGATAAATATAGGTGTTGCGCACCATGAACTCTTTCAGAATGTCATTCTGAATGGTGCCCGCAAGCAGTGCTTTGTCGTGACCTTGCTCTTCGCCCGCGACGATGAAGCTGGCCAAAATCGGCACAACAGCCCCGTTCATGGTCATCGAAACCGAGACCTTGTCCAACGGAATGCCGTCAAACAGGATTTTCATGTCTTCAACGCTGTCGATGGCGACGCCCGCCTTGCCAACATCGCCGACAACGCGCGGGTGATCGGAGTCATACCCCCGGTGGGTTGCCAGATCGAAGGCGACAGAGACCCCTTGCTGACCCGCCGCCAGATTGCGTCGGTAAAAGGCGTTGGATTCCTCGGCCGTGGAGAAACCTGCATACTGACGAATGGTCCACGGGCGTCCCGCGTACATGGTTGCCTTTACACCACGGGTAAACGGCCCCTCGCCCGGGATTGTCCCCATGTGTGGCAAGTCTTTGGTGTCTTCTTCAGTATAGAGCGGCTTGACATCGATCCCTTCCAAAGTGGTCCATGTCAGGTCATCTACCGCACGTCCGCGCAGTTCTTTTTCAGCCAGCGCCCGCCAATCGTCGGTCTTGGTCATTGGGTCTTCCTCTTTGCAATTCTGTCCTTGGCAGGGTTCGCCCCACCGGTTTTTTATCAGGATCCTGTATCAGCTGCGCCAGGCCGTCAGCCCCAGCAGTCAACCACATCAGGTCATCGGCATAGGTTTCGCGCAGATGCGCGGCCTGCGCCGGGGTAAATGGGTTCCAACGCGCATCGCCTGTCGGAAGCAAGGCAGACACGTCAGAGGGCAACAGTTCGCGCAATTCCGGCAACCGGGGCGAAGCATTTTTCCACAGATCACGATGGGTCTGAGGCGCAGATTGCCCGGTCATCGCGCGAAGTTGGCGATCAGGGCTACCCACAAAGTTCTCAAATGGCAGGACCTTCAGCCGGGCATTTGGCAGTGCACAGGCAACGTCTTCGATCACATCACGCCAGCTGCGCCGGGTTTTAGCCACCAGTTCAAGTGTAGCAGAATCAGGAATGCCACGTCCCCGCGACGCCGCGTATCCTAATGCTGAAGCCCAATAATGATCGAGACTGCGCACATTCAGGACCACATCTGTGACATAGCCCTTAAAGGCTTCGCCATAGCGAGATGTCCATTCGCCCGCACCGCCATACAGGCGAAGGTGGCGCACATTGTGCCGGATAGAGCCCAGCATATTCTCGTCGCTCACGATCAAACGCTTTACACCGCGCTGAGTTGAGCGATCCAGATTAATCTGAACCCGCCCATAGGCACGACGCTGCAAATTGCGCCCCAATGCCTGTGACGGTCCCGGGACAATATCACGAAACAAGCCTTTGCGGGTCCGCCACGGCCCCCAAAAACCTGTACCATCCTCGGCCAGTTTATCGGCATTCTTACGCATATAAGTTTGAAAAGTTGTCGTCGCGCATCGATGCGCTCCGATATGCAGAGTAACGTCCATGGGTTCGCCCGTCCGTGCGACCGGGGCTACGTTCTGCAGCCGGTGTATTGGGAATGGAACAACTGTCACGCCAAACCCCTAACGAACCGATTAACGTTAAAGTTTTTGCAGACCCGGTGCATTTCCCGTGTCGCAATCCCTGCAACCGGGTCTATATTCAATACAACAGGAGACCCAATGACCCGCACGCTAGCCTTTGTTTTGTCTTTGCTATTTCCAGTCGCTGGTCTGGCAACTGATGCCACCCAAACGCCAGAACCAGCCTTTGTCCAATCGGCTGGTGAAAGCGATTTGAGCGAATTTTTATGGATTAACAGGCCCGTCGTGGTGTTTGCGGATACGCCAGCAGACCCGCGTTTCCAGCAACAGATCGACTTGTTAACCCAAGGCGAACCCATGATGCGCGATCGCGATGTCGTTGTGCTTACGGACACCGACCCTGCCGCAAAATCACCCTTGCGCCAAAAACTGCGCCCGCGTGGCTTCCAGCTTGTTCTGATCGGCAAGGACGGTGGGGTCAAACTACGCAAGCCGTTCCCCTGGAACGTCCGCGAACTGAGCCGCTCAATTGACAAGTTTCCATTGCGAGAACGCGAAATCCGCGAACGGCGCGAGAACAAATAAGCCCTCGCCCCGCCAGTTTGGCAGCGTGTCCAATAAAATGTCTTGCCGTCTGGCACAGATCCAATCTCCGGTTAGGTTAAATGACCGGGACTACCCGATCATTCGAACTCCATGATGACATCATCAACTGCAAGACTTTCGCCTGCATTTGCATTGATCTTGGACACCACCCCCTTTTTCTCAGCGCGCAGGATGTTTTCCATCTTCATCGCCTCGACCGTGCAAAGGGCCTGACCTTCCTGTACCTCGTCGCCCACTTCGACGTCGACCTTTACGATCAGACCGGGCATCGGGCACAGCAGCAGCTTGGATGTATCAGGCGCAACTTTTTCAGGCATCAAAGCAGCCAATTCAGCCTGCCGAGGCGTGCGCACATGCACGACCAGGTCCGCCCCACGCGACCGCAACCGGAAGCCGCCGGACACTTTACCAACCTTCAGCACCAAGGGACTGCCGTCGACCTCAAGTGTGGCCAGTTGATCCCCGGGCGTCCAAGTCGATGCCACACGATGAGAGCTGCCATCAGCGAACTGAACTGTCGATCCCTCATGATCCGCCGCAATGCTCATTGCAAAATGCTGACCTTGCAAGGATACCACCCATTCGGTGCCAACTTTGCGTTCATGATTGTCCATCCGGCCTGAAACCCGGGTGCGACGAATTTCGGCAACGCGGTGCATTGCTGCTGCCGACGCCGCGATCCGGCGCAGATCCGCTTCTGGCAGTTCTACCCCTTGGAAACCCTCGGGATACTGCTCTTCGATAAAGGCAGTGGTCATGGTTCCATCGATAAAGATCGGGTGATCCATCACGGCGGACAAGAACGGCAAGTTATGGCCGATACCTTCGACCTCAAAGCTGTCCAATGCAGTGCGCATTGCTTCGATTGCTTCGCCACGGGTGGGTGCCCATGTGCAGAGCTTGGCGATCATCGGGTCATAATACATCGAGATTTCGCCGCCTTCATAGACGCCAGTGTCGTTACGAACCGCAGTCTCACCCTGAGGGGCATCCCCTTGCCACTTGTCGTTGACCAGCAATGGGCCAGAGGCCACTTCTGCCGGCGGACGGTAACGTGACAGACGGCCAATCGATGGCAAGAAACCGCGATACGGGTCTTCGGCATACAAACGGTTTTCAATCGCCCAGCCTGTCAAAGTCACGTCGTCCTGCGTGATGCTCAATGGTTCACCATTGGCGACGCGGATCATCTGTTCCACCAGATCAACACCGGTGATCAGTTCGGTCACAGGGTGTTCCACCTGCAAACGGGTGTTCATTTCTAGGAAGTAGAAGTTCTTGTCGCCATCAACGATGAATTCCACAGTACCGGCGCTTGCATAGCCAACCGCCTTGGCCAGAGCGACCGACTGTTCGCCCATCGCTTTGCGCGTGGCTTCGTCCAAGAAAGGCGATGGTGCTTCTTCCACAACTTTTTGATTCCGGCGCTGGATCGAGCATTCGCGCTCACCCAGATAGATGCCGTTGCCGTGGCTATCGCAGAGAACCTGAATTTCAATGTGGCGCGGCTGAGTCACGAATTTTTCGATAAATATCCGATCATCACCGAACGAATTTGCCGCCTCGTTCTTGGACGATTGGAACCCTTCGCGAGCCTCTTGATCGTTCCACGCAATCCGCATGCCCTTACCACCGCCACCGGCCGAGGCTTTGATCATGACTGGATAGCCAACTTGGTTGGAAATCTTTACCGCGTCTTCGGCGTCTTCGATCAGCCCCATGTACCCGGGAACCGTCGAAACACCGGCTTCTTGGGCAATCTTTTTCGAGGTGATCTTGTCCCCCATCTTTTCAATGGCGCCAACTGGGGGGCCTACAAACGCAACGCCCTCAGCGGCCAGCGCTTGGGCGAAGCTCGCGTTTTCGGACAAGAAACCGTACCCGGGGTGCACGGCCTGTGCGCCGGATGAACGGATCGCCTCCATCACTTTGTCGATAACAATATAGGACTGGTTCGCAGGGGGTGGCCCAATGTGTACGGCTTCGTCTGCCATCTGGACATGCAGCGCCTGCTTATCCGCATCGGAATAGATGGCGACGGTCGAAATACCCATTTTGCGCGCGGTCTTGATGACCCGGCAGGCAATCTCGCCGCGGTTGGCGATCAGGATCTTGTTGAACATGCGATGTCCTTTGTCTTGAGGTGTTGAGAACGCAAAACACCGCCCCGAGCCCTTGGGCCCGAAACGGTGAATCGCGCATATATTGTCAGACCCGATGAGGTCTGGATGTTCGTGACGGAGAGCCCGTCAGTTGCAGGTGTTTTGCGTTTCGCAATACAGCAGGTTGGCTGCGGCACCGACAGCCGCGCCAGCGACCGGGTTTCCGTCAACGACAAGGGCCCCCAAGAGCCCCGCCCCGCCGCCATAAAGCGCCTGTTCTGTTTGCGTGTCGCCACATGCGGCCAAGCTGATGCAGACCGCCAAAGCAGCTGAGATTTGTTTTGCTCGCACTGTTCCCATCCTTCTGAGTGATTGGGTTTAAGTGCATTGATATGGAATGGTTGACCCATAGCCCGCAAGCGCGGACGAGACATTGCGTTCCGGTGCGCAGCCCCTCGCCGACCGATCAAGGCGGACCGGCGAAAACTTACGCATTGTCCAAAAAAAGGAACGGGCAGAAGAGTGTGAGGCACATATGTCTGCCCGTTCAAAGAAGGGGAAGGGACGTTTCCGTCAGCCGCCACAAAAGGCAGATTGATTGCGGCGACAAGGGGCACCCTGCCCGACACACAGCCAGCCTCCAAGCCCGCGCTGACGCAGGTTTGGTATTGGGCCGCTTTCTGCCGAATTTGATGAGCCATCCGCAAATTCACGCCGATTAATCCCCAACAATTTCTGGATAAGAACGGCGAGCGATTTTTACATCGATAACAAGCAGTGCTTCGTAACTTGCAGGATCAAACGGGTCCTCGGCCGCGATCACTTCGCGTCCAAAGAACCAACTCAGACGCCCGGCATCAAGATTGCCGCGCTCAAAGGGTTGGTCCCCAAACTGCAACCACAATGCCTCAAAGAAACCGGTATCGGCTCTCCGATCCGGGGGACGACGGTCGCGAAAACGTTCGCGCGATGTCAACGGCGTGACCCCTTTGGGATTGGGGCGGCGAATTGTGAATTGAAAATCTGTTCCGGCAAGACGGCCGGGGAATCCCCGATGCTTTAGCATGGCGCGGCCTCCCGTTTAAGGTGCGCGGGCCAAAGTGCCTGCATCAGGGTGTCCGGGACCCACCTAACGGGGGATCCCGATGCACGATTATTTGTATTTACCGGTGAAAGCCGGCTCAACCGAGATGGGCTCGGGGTCAACGATAACGAATTCTTCTTTCGGTGAATTGTCGCACGCAGCAACGACACCGACGAGGGCGAAGGCTGCAAGGAATTTGATGCTCTTCGACATCTGTATCTCCTGGTTTGTTGTTCGAAACGAACAAGGGTCGTTCCCCCTGTCTGCCTCAATTTCGAAGTTACGGCAGCCCCACGGCCACCGCCCGGGATCATAACCGAAAACCCTGCGGAAATATATCCGACAAGGGGCAGGATCTTTGTCTGTGTCTCCAAAGCCTCAAAACCTCTGTTGGTTGAAGTTCCAGCCGCAACATGTTGTGGCGTCATCAGAACTCCTCCCAGATACAGCGGGCATTTTCCAGCCGATATGCTTCAAAAAACTGCGTTGCTTCGGGATTACTGTCACCAAAGGACACAACCCGGTCCGCCAAAGAGATCACCACCCTGCTGGGCTTGAGATCATGCAGCGTCACATATGGGATCGCCAACGATGCGCACAGATGATCCATATCGATCGCGGCGACATCATATCCGATCTGCCCAACCAAACTGCCAATCCGCGGCGCAACAAACCGAAACCGAACCCAAAGCTCGCCGGGATTTTCATCTAAAAGAACGTCATTCAGATGGATTGTTTGCCCCGAAGGCACCGGCAAAGAGGCCTCAGCCCCTGCTGTAGCAGTGCTCATGATCACAAGACACGACAAAACATATACGCAGCCCCGACCCCGCGCGATGCGAGCTCCTCCTGCCGGGGCTGCTTGCGCTACGCTTGCGGCGCGCGCTGTTCTATTTCGCTTGGCGCGGATCATGGAGCAGTTTCATCCTTCGTGTCAAATTGAGATGGCGAAATAATCTCAATAAGTTCCATATCGTCTGAGTGGCGCACCTCACGGTGCTTGATCCCGGGGGGCTGTAGAACACAGGATCCTGCACGCAGTACCTGTTCGCCCTGTCCTTCGTATTCAAAGACGACCCAACCTTTGGTCACATAGACCATCTGGAACTCCAGATCATGGCTATGCCAAGCCACCGGGCTTTCCATCCCCGGAACCGCCCGGATCACATGCGCGCCAAATTTACCATTGGTGGCATCGTTGACTCCAAGATCACGGTATTCAAAAAACGCCCGTAACCCCTGCCCCACAAATGCCGAGTCATCTGCATGAGAGATTGAGAACGCTTGATTCTTCCATAACTGTCTCATTGCGTTCTCGGCCTCCTTTGAGCGTGTCGCACCCATCGCGCGCGTTTTTCTGGGTTTTCCAACACCGACAAGATCTTTGCACTCAAGGTATCGGGCACCGCACCGTTCACGCGCCCGCCAGCAACGACGTGCAATGTGTCCCCCAGCTGCGTCACAGTCACAACCGGGGAAAAGCCTCGTACTTTTTGAACCGCCCGCCACATATCCTGTCGGATCTGATGCGCAACTTTCGCCGAATCCGCCAAAGGCAGTTCGGTGTGAGCCGTCACATCAAACCGAGGGGGCAGTTGACGACATAACGTCAGACTGCCTTCGGTACGCAAAATATGCCAACGAGCGCTCATGGATCACAACGGAATGTTGTCGTGTTTTTTCCACGGGTTCTTAAGCGACTTGTTCCGCAAGGAAGCAAAAGCTCGTGCCACGCGTTTACGCGTCGACTTGGGCTGGATCACCTCGTCGATAAAGCCCTTTTCAGCCGCCACAAACGGGTTGGCAAAACGGTCTTCGTAATCCTGTGTGTGCTGCGCAATCTTTTCCGCATCCGCCAAATCGGCACGGTGGATGATTTCGGTTGCACCCTTGGCACCCATCACCGCGATTTCAGCAGTTGGCCAAGCGTAGTTGAAATCGCCTCGCAGATGCTTGGACGCCATAACGTCATACGCGCCGCCATAAGCCTTGCGCGTAATCACAGTGACCTTTGGTACGGTCGCTTCGCCATAAGCGAACAACAGCTTTGCACCGTGCTTGATAACGCCGCCGTATTCCTGGCTTGTCCCCGGCAAGAAGCCCGGCACGTCAACCAAGGTCAGGATCGGAATTTCAAAACAGTCACAGAACCGCACAAAACGCGCCGCTTTGCGGCTGGAATCGATATCCAGACACCCGGCCAGAACCATCGGCTGGTTGGCCACGATCCCAACAGTTTGCCCTTCGAGGCGAACAAATCCGGTGATAATGTTTTTGGCGAAGTCTTCTTGGATCTCGTAGAAGTCGCCCTCATCCGCCAATTTGGTGATGAGCTCTTTCATATCATACGGGGTGTTCGGGTTTTCCGGCACCAGCGTGTCAAGCGAGGCCTCGATACGGGATGTTTCGTCAAAGAACGGGCGCACCGGAGGCTTTTCGCGATTGTTCAATGGCAGAAAATCCACCAAACGACGCACTTCGGCCAGGGCCTCGACATCGTTTTCAAAAGCGCCATCCGCAACGCTGGATTTCTTGGTGTGCGTAGACGCCCCGCCCAGTTCCTCAGCGGTCACGACTTCGTTGGTCACGGTCTTGACCACATCGGGGCCGGTGACAAACATGTATGACGTGTCTTTAACCATAAAGATAAAGTCGGTCATCGCTGGTGAATACACTGCACCACCGGCACAGGGGCCCATGATCACACTGATCTGCGGCACTACGCCACTGGCCATAATATTGCGCTGGAACACTTCGGCATAACCCGCGAGCGATGCGACACCTTCCTGAATACGCGCACCACCCGAGTCGTTGATGCCAATCACTGGCGCGCCATTCTGGATCGCCATATCCATGATCTTGCAGATTTTCTGCGCGTGCGTCTCAGACAACGACCCACCAAACACGGTGAAATCCTGCGAGAAGACATAGACCATGCGACCGTTGATCGTGCCCCAGCCCGTGACCACACCGTCACCCGCAGGGCGTTGTTTTTCCATGCCAAAATCGGTGCAACGATGGGCGACGAACATGTCGAACTCTTCGAAGCTGTCCTCATCCAAGAGCAGCTCGATCCGCTCGCGGGCTGTCAGTTTACCGCGCCCGTGCTGCGCATCGATCCGCTTTTGCCCACCACCCAGTCGCGCGGCTTCGCGGCGATCTTCGAGCTCGGAAAGGATGTCCTTCATGACGATTGTCCCCTATTAAATTTTAGCGGACCATATATTCAGTTGACGCGAGGCCAAAGTCTTTTTCGGCAAATTTGCAAATTCAAACAAAGGGCCTCAAAGCTAAATGCAAATCTGCTAATTATCATATTAACCACACGTAGTGTTGGACATCTTTCAAACGCGGGCATAGATGCGAAGTATGCAGTCCGATCCCGCAACAACCGCCCCCCACCGCAGCCCACCAAAGATCGCCACGTTGATCCTGCTTTCTGGGCTGTCTGCGCTCGGAATGAACATCTTTCTTCCCAGCCTACCCAATATGACGGAATACTATCAGACCGATTATCGTCTGATGCAGCTTTCGGTCGCGCTCTATCTGCTCGTCAACGCGGTGATGCAGATTTTGATCGGCCCCCTCGGAGACAAGGCAGGTCGGCGACCGGTTATCTTGTGGGGTCTGTCTCTATTCCTTTTGGCAACGCTGGGGTGCATTTTCTCACCCACAGCTGAGATATTCTTGTTCTTCCGTATGTGCCAAGCCGTGATCGCCGTCGGCGTTGTTCTCAGCCGTGCAGCAGTGCGCGATATGTACGAACAGGATCAAGCGGCCTCGATGATTGGCTATGTCACGATGGGCATGGCTGTTGTTCCAATGATTGGCCCGGCACTTGGCGGTGTATTGGATGAATGGTTCAGCTGGCACGCCAACTTTTGGCTTTTATTCGGGCTCGGCGTAATCACACTGGCGCTTACCTATTTCGACTTTGGCGAAACCGCGCACAAAAGCGGCAAGACACTCGCCGCCCAGTTCAAAGAATACCCAGAGCTGCTCAAATCTCCGCGCTTTTGGGGATACTCACTCGCCTGCGGATTCTCGTCTGGTTCCTTTTTTGCCTATCTTGGCGGCGCACCGTTTGTTGGGACCGTTGTCTACGACATGTCCCCCAGTGAATTGGGCTTTTTCTTCGGAGCCCCGGCTGTTGGGTACTTTGTCGGTAACTTCATCAGCGGGCGTTTCTCTACGCGCATCGGCGTGAACCACATGGTGCTTTGGGGATGCTGGCTGAACGCGATCGGTGTTGTGCTTTCCGTGATCGTGATGTGGGCGGGGTACGGTTCACCGCTCAGCTTCTTTGGTTTCATGACCTTTGTGGGTCTTGGAAACGGCATGTCGATTCCAAACGCAACGGCGGGCGCGCTGTCCGTACGGCCCCATTTGGCCGGCACGGCTTCGGGTCTGTCCGGGGCAATCATGTTGGCAGGTGGCGCTGGCCTAAGCGCCCTTGCCGGGGCTTTGTTGGGTCCCGAAACCGGCGCAATGCCGCTACTGTACCTCATGGTTGTGACCGGCCTTTTTGGTGTCGTTGCGATTTCTGTTGTTATCAACCGAGAACGTCAACTTGGCCTGCAATAGGTTGCACTGCCCCCTTTGCAAAGTTAGCTTAGCCAATAGGTAAACTTGCAAAGGTACCCTATGGCCACCCAGAAACTCTATGCGGGCGCAAAGCTGCGTGAGATGCGTACACGTCTAACGCTGACCCAGAAAGACTTTGCCGCCAAGCTTGGCGTTTCGTTGCCTTATCTCAATCAGATGGAAAACAACAACCGCCCGGTCTCGACCACAGTTGTTCTGGCACTCGCTCAAGAATTCGGCATGGATGTAACCGAGCTGAGCACCGGTGACAGTGAGCGGCTTGTCTCTGACATGCGTGAAGCCCTTGCAGACCCGATTTTTTCTGATGCCATTCCCCCGTTGGCCGACCTGCGCCTGACCGCTTCAAACGCCCCTGCGTTGGCACGTGCGTTCATTGAACTTCACAAAAGCTACCGACAGACCCACGAAAGGCTTGCATCGCTGGACGAGGCTTTGGGGCGAGAGGATGCACAAATCCAAAGTTCACCTTGGGAAGAAGTCCGAGATTTCTTTCACTACTGTGACAACTATATTGATGCGGTTGATCGGGCAGCGGAGCGCTTTTCAGAACGCGCTACCCCAAATGGCGGCATACGCGCTGCCGCCTTTGAACGCCTGACAGGAATGGGGATCCGCATCGAATTGAGCGATACCCCGACCCTGCGCAGCTATGACGCCGTGACGCGAACCCTCCGCCTGTCCTCCCGCATCGCCCCTCAAACTCAACTCTTTCAACTGCTGCTGCAGGTTGCTTTGCTCAGTCAGGATAAACTGCTTGAGGCCACTCTTGATTTTGCGCGCTTTCAAAGCGAGGAGGCCCGCTCCATCGCCAAGATTGGATTGGCCAACTACTTTGCGGGCGCGGCCCTCATGCCCTACACCCAGCTGTTAACCGCTGCCAAAGAAAGCCGCCATGATTTAGAAGTGTTAAGTACGCGGTTCGGGGCTTCGGTGGAGCAGGTGGCGCACCGTCTTTCAACCTTGCAGCGCCCCGGCGCCAAGGGCATTCCGTTCTTCTTTGTCCGCGTTGATCAAGCAGGCACCATCACCAAGCGGCATTCGGCAACACGTTTGCAATTTGCCCGGTTCGGCGGCGCTTGCCCCTTGTGGAACGTGCATCGGGCGTTTGAAACGCCGGGGCATTTTCTGCGGCAACTTGCAGAAACGCCTGATGGCATTCGTTACATTTCCCTTGCCCGGGATGTGTCGAAACCCGGTGGCTCGTTTGGTGCCCCGGTGCGCCGCTATGCCATCGCTTTAGGGTGCGAAGTCCGCCATGCCGATGCTCTGGTTTACGCGGACAATATGGATGTATCCAACGACAGCGCCTACGAACCCATCGGTATTTCATGCCGTATCTGTGAACGCAAAACGTGCCATCAGCGCTCCGTTCCGCCGCTGGAACGACGGTTAACCATCAATGCGGATCAACGCAGCATCCTCCCTTATGAGGTAAACTAACCTCCAACGCAGATGATCTTGCAGACACAAAAAGGGGGCCGTCGGCCCCCGATCTCTTGATATGTTAGCAAATCAGGCTTTTGCCAGAATGCCCCAGATCTCGTCTTTCAGAGCCGAGCGTTTTTTGCGCAAATCAACCTCTGCCAACTCTTCAATCGGCTCAACGTTGGTTTCGGCGCGGTGCACAGCGCGGTTCACCTCGTGATACTCATCCGCCAGTTTGGCAAAATGCGCATCAGACTGCTTCAACGCGCTCATGGCGGCCACTTTGTCTGGGAATTCTTCTGCCAGTTCATGGGGGGTGTGAGACATCTGTTCGCTCCTTATTTCCGGTTTCGAACACAGGCTAGGACAGCCAGCCGCCGCTCACTTTGACGCGGATCAAATTCGCACCCCAAACACCACTTTTTTCGCATCTATCTGTAGGCAGCCCGCCAACCTTTACGACGGGCCTCAGCAGCGTTGCAAAACCACCGCTCGCCCTTTTGTTCGCTAATCCGTGTGCGTGCATAAAACTGCTGTCCGGGAACGTGAAAAATTCGTTCCCCGTTGGAGGAAATATTGCCTTTGATCTGACAAGTCCGATCACGTTGGGGCGCACGTTGGCTGTTGCGATAGACCCACGGCGGGTCGACTCGTCCCTCGTGAACTCCGCGCTGTTGCGCGATCGCGGCCTGCTCCGTTCCGATATAGGCGACTGAGTATTTTCTGAATGCAAACGCCAACCCCTGCGCGACCAACTCCCGTCCGGCATCAACTCCGTTCACCGAACATCGAGCGACGGTCCGGCCATAGTGATCTTGCGTTACCGCTTCGCATTTCGCCTGCTGGCCTTCATATTGCGCCCGGGTCTGCTGGGTCGCCCACGCACCACAATTCCACTCTGCGCCATCGCTCCTTTGGCACGGTTGGCCGGCCTCTGGGGCATCAATACCGTGCAAACGCACACGCACCGCCCCCACATCCCAGGTATCAGTGTCAACAATTCGAACAGGACCAGAGAATTCAGCACTGGCACCCAGAGGTGCCAATGCTAAAATCAAACAAAAATAGTATCTTAGCATAGATCAGATATGCGCGGCCAAAGCCGCGCATTCAACCGCAGCTGTTAAGAAAGGTTAACGCTGCGCGGTTTCCCACTCAGGGTGAATCCAAGGCTGATCATTGGCGCGCGCCAATGGGTCCTTACCCAACAAATGATCCGACATTTTTTCGCCCACCATAATCGACGGAGCATTCAAATTGCCGTTGGTGATCCGGGGAAAGATCGAACTGTCGGCAACCCGCAATCCGTCAACACCAATCACGCGGCCTTCGGGATCGACAACTGCAGTCTTGTCATCCGCACGCCCCATCCGACAGGTCCCACAGGGGTGATAGGCGCTTTCCGCGTGCTCTTTGATAAACCCATTCAAATCCTCATCGCTTTGCAACGCATCCCCCGGCTGAATTTCATGACCAGCAAAGGGCTTGAATGCATCCTGACCAAAGATCTCGCGCGTCATGCGAATGCAGGTGCGGAAATCCTCCCAATCCTGTTCTTTGCTCATGTAGTTGAACTGAATCTTGGGGGCATCTTCCGCCCTGTTCGAGCGCAGCGTCACCGCCCCCCGAGATTCCGATCGCATCGGCCCAACATGGGCTTGGAATCCGTGCCCTTCGGCTGCGGCTTTGCCATCATAACGCACCGCAATCGGCAAGAAATGGTATTGAACGTCGGGATACGGAATGCCCGGTTTCGAGCGCAAGAATGCAGCACTTTCGAATTGGTTTGACGCCCCTAACCCGGTCTTCGTAAACAACCATTGCGCCCCAATCACACCTTTGGAAATGAGGTTCCAATGCTTGTACAACGTGATGGGTTGAATGGCTTTCTGCTGGATGTAAAGTTCCAGATGATCTTGCAGGTTTGCGCCCACGCCGGGGCGATCCGCGATCACGTCGATACCATGTTCTGCCAGATGTGCCCCCGCCCCGATCCCCGACAACATCAACAGTTTCGGCGAGTTGATCGACGAAGACGCCAGAACCACTTCACGACGGGCCCGGATCACCTCGGTCTTGCCACCGCGGGTGATTTCGACGCCAACCGCACGCCCCTCTTCCATCACCACGCGTGTCGCCAATCCGTTCACCAGATCACAATTGGGACGCTTCAAAGCAGGCCTCAAATAAGCATTTGCCGCAGACCAGCGCCGCCCTTTGTAGACGGTCTGCTCCATCGGGCCAAAGCCTTCTTGCTTTTCGCCGTTGTAATCGTTGGTGATTTCGTAACCAGCCTGTTGGCCAGCATCCACAAACGCCTTGAACAAGGGGTTGGACCGTGGTCCACGCGTGACATGCAACGGACCATCCGTGCCGCGCCACGTCGGATCACCGCCATGCCCACCGTCATCCCAACTTTCCATCCGTTTGTAATACGGCAGCACATCGGCATATGACCAGCCATCGGCCCCCATGTCAGCCCAATGATCAAAATCCATGGCATGCCCTCGGACATAAACCATGCCGTTGATCGACGATGACCCACCAATAACTTTACCGCGCGGACACACAAGTCGACGTCCGCCCAGATGCGGTTCAGGCTCTGACTGATATCCCCAGTCGTAGCGCGACATATTCATCGGGTAGCTCAGCGCGGCTGGCATCTGAATAAACGGGCCAGCATCAGTGCCCCCGAATTCGATAACCAACACCGAGGACCCCGCCTCGCTCAGCCGATAGGCCATAGCACAACCGGCGGACCCGGCCCCTACGATGACAAAATCTGCTTCCATTTCTTTGGCTCCTGGCAAGCCCACCGACATCGCCCCCACTCAGGGCGTTCATTTCGTGTTGGTCCCGGCGGGATTATGGTTGTTTACGTCGAGAGGTTACTCACCGCGTGGAAAGCGTTTATCTTCCTCAAGATTGTCGAGATTCATGTGATTGCGCATGTACCGTTCCGAGGCTTTTTGCAGTGGTTGATAGTCCCATGGATAATACCCCCCCTGCCGGAGCGCCTCGTAAACGACCCAGCGACGGGCCTGACTTGCACGCACGTCGGTATCGAATTTATCCAGATCCCAACGCGCCTCTGATTTGGCTTTGATCGTGGCCAGTGTCCCAGCGTGCGCTGGATCATCTGCAAGGTTCGACAACTCGTGTGGATCGTTTTCCAAATTGAACAGCTGATCCGGGTCAAGCGCGCATCTGTTGTATTTCCAAGGACCATACCGTAACGAAACCAAAGGCGCATAAGATGCCTCGGCCGCGTATTCGATGGTCACCGGCTCTGTCCGCTCGGCACCTTTGGCAAGCCCAGTCAAATCCTGACCATCCGTCCAAGGGGCGATTTCCTCCATCGAAACACCTGCAAGCGCCCCCAATGTCGGGGTCACATCCAGCGTCGATACTGGCGTATCTATGCGGCCAGCTGGCAGATCAGGTGCGGAAATCATCAAAGGCACGCGCGCAGAGCCATCATAAAAGCTCATCTTGAACCACAACCCACGCTCACCCAGCATGTCCCCGTGATCGGACACAAACAGGATGATCGCTTCTTGCCGGGTGGTTTCCAACACATTCAGGATCTCACCGATCTTGTCATCAAGATATGAAATGTTGGCAAAATAGGCCCGGCGCGAGCGGCGGATATCTTCTTCGGTAATATTGAAACTGCGCCAGTCATTTGCATCAAAGATACGCTTGGCGTGGGGGTCGTGATCTTCATAGTCCATCGCTGGAACTTCTGGCAGCAGGTGTTCGCAATCTTCGTACAGATCCCAGTATTTTTTGCGTGCCACATAGGGATCGTGCGGATGGGTAAAGCTGACCGTCAACGCCCAGGGCCGGTCATCCAACCCACGCGAAAGTTCGTACAGTTTAGCGGTCGCATTGTACGCAACTTCGTCATCGTACTCCATCTGGTTCGAGGTTTCTGCAACCCCTGCCCCAGTTACCGACCCCATATTGTGATACCACCAATCGATCCGCTCACCCGGTTTGCGGTAATCTGGCGTCCACCCAAAATCTGCTGGATAGATGTCGGTTGTCAGGCGATCTTCAAACCCATGCATCTGATCTGGTCCGACAAAGTGCATTTTACCCGACAAACAGGTGTAATACCCCGCCCGACGCAGATGGTGCGCATAGGTAGGAATATCCGAGCGGAACTCGGCCGCATTGTCATACACCCCTGTGCGCGACGGCAATTGTCCTGACATAAAAGACGCCCGTCCCGGCGCGCACAAAGGCGACGCGGTATAAGCATTGGAAAAGCGTGCGGATTGGGCCGCGAGCTTTTTCAAATTGGGCGCATGCAGCCAATCCGCTGGTCCATCTGGGAACAACGTTCCATTTAGCTGATCAACCATCAAGATCAGGATATTGGGTTGGCTCATTGTCCGGCCTCGATCATAGTATTCAACACACGCAGCGCGTGATTTACGGCAAGTTGGGGCTCTTCGGGCGCGCCAAGGGCTGCGCGAATATAAAGCCCATCGATCAGTGCGATCATGTTCTCGGCATTCTCAACCGGATCCACGACCAGCGGGCGCAAAGCGTTCACCAGATTGGAGCGCATCCGCGCCTGATAGATCTGCCAAAGGCGCAAGGCGTCATCATTCGTTTGGGCCAGAACGTAAAAAGTCATCCAAGCCGCAACGACATCGGGGGTAAAACAGGATGGCGCAAAACAAGCACGGATAATGGCCTGCGCCCGCTCGTGTTTCGGCGCTGTGCTCAGCTCTTCCCGCGTTTCAGCGCCAAAATCAGACAAAATCCGTCGCATAGCAGCCAGAAAGATCTGATCTTTGCCGCCAAAGTAATGATGCGCAAGCGCGCTGGATATCCCGGCGCGTTTTGCAATTTGGCTGACGGTTACATCCAGAGACTTGGTTACACCCAGCTCAGCAATCGTCGCACGTACGATCGCATCCCGCCGAATTGGCTCCATTCCAAGTTTTGGCATTCCGCCCTCCGCGATTACGTTTCATAAACGCTAGGGTTTTTTTATTGACTCGTCAATCAAAGACCTAATCAGGTCTTCCAAACGTTCATTTCAGAGCTTAGGCGCGATGCTGTGCGGCGTGATCGCGCGGCGCTTTAGGACTGCTTCGCGCCACGTGATGAAACTCACCGAAGCCAAGATCAGACTCCCGCCTGCTACGACCCAGATATCGACCCCCTCGTCGAAAACCAGAGCCCCGAGCAGCGTAGCCCAGATCAGCTGTAAAAACGTGACCGGTTGGGTGACCGCTACCGGCGCGGCTTGCAACGCCAGCGTCATGAAATAATGCCCAGCAGTCGCAAAGCAAGCAACAACAAAAAGCACACCGATATCCGACCAACTGGGTGGGGTCCAAACCGCGATGGCAAACGGGGTCAGTGCAATCGTTACCCACACCGACAACATGGTCAGAACCACCGCAGGGCTGACCTCATCAACTGTGACCTTGGCCAGTAAATAAGACCCCCCAAGCAGAAAAGCGGTCGCAAGCATCGCGAGGTGGCCTGATGAAATCTCACGAAACCCCGGGCGCAGAATAATCGCGGCGCCTATTACTGCGACAATCACCGCTGAGATCCGGCGCAAAGCCAGTTTCTCCCCCAAAAATATGACCGCCCCCAATGTCACGTAAACCGGGGTCAGGTAATTCATAGCAGTCACTTCGGCCAACGGAATTTGCGTCATGGCAAAGAACCACAGCATGACCCCAACCGAGTGAAGCGCCCCGCGGATACTGAACAGCGCCCAATGTCTGGGCGTCAGTTTTGCATTCAACAATGGGCGAATGGCTGGCAGCACAAATACCAAACCCAACGCATAGCGCAGAAACGACGACTGTATCGGATGTAGACTTGTCCCGAGGGATTTAACCAGTGCGGTCATCACAACAAAGCTAAACCCAGCTGCGAGCATCCACATCATTCCCGCAAGGGGCCGAGGTTCAGAAGTGATGGTTGTTGTCATACAAACGGTTGAACACCCAATCGAGGCCGGGGGCAAGACTTCACATGGTAACTAATTTCAGGGCAATGCCCCACATCGTTAGCCCAATCAACGCGTCCAACACTTGCCATGCCCGTGGACGCGCAAAAACGGGGGCCAGTAATCTTGCGCCATACCCAAGCGCAAAGAAGAAAACAAAACTGGCTGTCATCGCGCCCAGTGCAAAGCTGAGCCGATCATCATACTGCGCAGAAATCGAACCGATCAAAACGACGGTATCCAAATAGACATGCGGGTTCAGCCAAGTGAAGGCGAGCACCGTCAGCAAAACGGTCCTGAGCGCCGTCTTGCCCCCGTTTCGCGGGTCCGCTTCTAACCCAGCATGGCTGCGCCAAGCACTGATCAGGCTGCGGGTTCCGTACCAAACCAAAAACGCAGCCCCGCCATATCGCATGACCGTTTCAAAACCAGGGACCACCTGCGCCAAAGAGCCAAAGCCCGCGACACCCGCAGCAATCAGGATCGCATCAGACACCGCGCAGGTCAGCACAACGGGCAGCACATGTTCATGACGCAGACCTTGGCGCAGAACAAATGCGTTTTGCGCCCCAATGGCGAGGATCAGGCTGAATCCCAAGGCAAATCCGGGAAAGAAAGAAGAAGTCATGTGCGCTCCGTTCAGTAGGTCTGCATTTGACTACGAACTATCGGCGCGATAATCCAATTAAAGAAACTGACCTAAATTAAGGATTGCTAATGCAGTTCGACCCACAGCAGCTATCTGCTCTTTCAGCCATCCTGCAACGAGGAAGTTTCGAGGCCGCCGCCGCCGATCTGTCGGTAACCCCGTCAGCGATTTCCCAACGTATCAAAGCATTGGAAGACCGAGTTGGGGTTGCTTTGATCAATCGCGCTACGCCGTGTACCGGCACGCCAGTAGGCGTTCGCCTTGCTAAACATGCCGAAGACGTCGGGTTGCTTGAAGCACAATTGAGCCGAGAGCTGTCGCTGGATGCAACGCCCGGCCCCGCACGCCTGAAAATTGCAGTCAGCGCAGATTCACTTGCGACGTGGTTTGTAACAGCAATGGCTGCGGTCCCTGATGTGCTTTTTGATTTGGTTATGGATGATCAGGACTATTCCGCAGACTGGCTCAGACGTGGGGAAGTCAGCGCGGCCATCAGTGCAACAACGAAACCAGTGACAGGATGTGACGTTATTTCATTGGGCAAAATGCGATACATCGCGACGGCCAGTCCCGGCTATATGGATCAGTGGTTTCCCGATGGGGTGACTGCGCCCAGATTAGCGCAGGCCCCGTGTCTGACGTTCAACGCCAAAGATGGTTTACAAAAGGCTTGGATCGACGCGCAGTTTGGGCGCCGCATCTCTCCACCGACACATTTTTTGCCGTCCACACAGGCGTTTGTAGATGCGGCACGGTTGGGGCTTGGCTGGGGTATGAACCCGGCACAATTGGTACGCGGTCCGATCCGCAATGGCAGGTTGACTCCTTTGATCGCAAACACCCCTTTGGACGTGCCGCTCACATGGCAAGTCAGCCGCATCATGGCCCCCGTCTTGCAACCTCTGACACAAGCAGTTCGCGCCGCTGCGTCCAAAGGGTTGATCCCAGCCTGAGCAGACCTAATAATGGGGAACCCCATCGGAGATCTGTGCATGTTTGCCCGCGAAGCCTTGACCTATACCACCCTGCCCTTGCCAGACCGCGTCGACCTGACGGACGAAGAAATGCGCACCGCAGCGTCGGAGTTTTACGATGTAATGCGTAAGCGGCATACCGTGCGCGACTATACCGATCAGCCGGTGCCACGTGATATCATCGAACGTTGTATCGAAACCGCAGGCACTGCTCCGTCAGGTGCAAACCATCAACCCTGGCATTTCGTGGCCGTGGCAAACCCCGCTTTGAAACAGCGCATTCGCGAAGAAGCCGAAGAAGAAGAGCGCCGCTTTTACGAAGGCGGTGCTGGAGATGAATGGATAAAGGCGTTGGAACCCATTGGCACCAATGCTGTCAAAGAACACCTGACAATTGCCCCTTGGCTGATCATAGTTTTTGCCCAGCGTTGGGGGCAATTCGAAGACGGGACCCGCTACAAGAACTATTATGTGCCTGAAAGCGTGAACATCGCGACCGGCTTTTTGTTGGCCGCCCTGCACCACGCCGGGCTTAGCACCCTCACCCACACTCCGAACCCGATGCGGTTCCTGAACGAAGCGTTGGGTCGCCCTGCATCCGAAAAACCCACCATGATCATCGCCGTGGGGCACCCAGCCCCAGACGCAACAGTGCCGCAGGTCGCCAAAATGAAAAAACCCATGGATCAAATTGCCACCATTCTAGAGTGACGTTGTCTTTGTAATTGATCCACGGGGCGAAGCCGCGCACTGTGGCAGAATGCAAAGTGATCCAGCCTCTTTGGCGCGTGTTTTC
This sequence comes from Phaeobacter sp. NW0010-22, assembly GCF_040365955.1. NCBI lineage: Bacteria > Pseudomonadati > Pseudomonadota > Alphaproteobacteria > Rhodobacterales > Roseobacteraceae > Phaeobacter > Phaeobacter sp. NW0010-22. Next base: position 579,287 of record NZ_BAABWT010000001.1, on the reverse strand, counting down.
TGGCTTTGGCTGGTCGTACCACGCGTTGCTATTTATGCTGCTTTGACGGCCGTTGGGGCGGTTCTAACTCTCCCCTTGATCCCGCTATACATCTTGATGGTTTGCGACATCGCCTTCTTCTTCTGGCAAGCCATGCGTTTTCAACGCGCGGCAGATGCTTATGTCTCTGGACTTGGCAGCATGATCCCGGTTTGGGGCGGCTATCTTGCGTTGTTGCTGGCGGCCTCTTTGATGAGTGCGCAATGGTGGGGGTTGGGTCTCGCGGCCTATGCCCCGCCAGAGGCTGAGCTGTTTACCGATCGGATGGATCGAGAACACGCCGCCACATATGCCCTCACGGTGTCTGAAGATGGTGAAACCATGCTGCTTTCTGGCGATATCACCTTTGGTCTAACCAAGCGCGTAACAGACCTCATCGCCGCGAACCCAAACTTGCAATCTGTAAGCCTGACAAGTGAAGGAGGCCACATTTACGAGGCCCGGGGGGTCGCCCGAGTGATTTTGAGCCAGAAGCTGAACACACAGGCCGTCGACACCTGCAATTCGGCATGCACTCTGGTTTTTGTCGCCGGCACCAAACGCAGTCTCGCCCCTGGGGCCAGTCTTGGATTTCATCAATATGCCCTGAACTTTGCCACCGCCCTGCCCCATCTGGACTTGCAAGAGGAACAGGACAAGGACCGTGCCTTCTTCCGCGACCAAGGGGTAAGCCCGCAATTTCTGACCCGGATGTTCGACACCCCAAGCGCGCAATTGTGGTCTCCCACCCGCGCCGAGGCAACAACCGCCGGACTGATCACCCCCTAATCCCGATTAGCCGAATGTTGCGGCCAAATGCGGGAAACTATCAAGAAACCGACCGAACTTGTGCCGACCACATGTTACCGGATCATAACGGATTGGGTACTCAGCGCTGATGCAGCTTGGGATTGGGGCAAATTCCGCATCATAGTCCGCATCAATGAAAAACGGGATTGAATAGCGTTCGCGCCCGCTGGTGTTCACAACCCGGTGAAGATTTGCAAGGTAGACGTCATTGGTCAGCCGTTGAATTAGGTCCCCGATATTGATCACAAAGGTTCCCGGAATCGGCGGTCCGTGTACCCAAACCCCATCGCGGTTCATGACCTGCAGCCCGCCGACATCATCCTGCGCAAGAATGGTCAAATTTCCGTAATCCGTGTGCGCCCCGATCCCCATCACGCTTTCATCAATTTTGCCAGTCTGTGGTGGATAATGCAGCAGGCGCTGAATGCTGATCGGATTCAACATTTTCGCGGCAAAGAATTCGGGGGGCAAATCCAGGCTCAGGGCGATCCCCCGCAGCAGGATCAGGGAGAGTTTTTTCATTTCCTCATGGTAGGCATAGATTGCAGGTTGAAAGGTAGGAAGCTGATCTGGCCATTGGTTGGCCCCAAAAAACGGCACCTCATAACCCGGCGTTTCAGGCCCAATATCAAAGCATTCTTTCAAGTCTTTCGTTTTGGCGGGGTCAGTATTTTCCCCGAATATTTCGATGTACCCCCGCATTGCAACGCCAGAGTTGCCGACATGCAGCACCATCTTGTCGTCGTTGGGCAGATCGAAAAACGCCTTTGCCTGCGCAAACGCTGCCTCAACAACGCTGGAGGGAACACCATGGTTCTTCACATACATGAAACCGGCATTGGACAAAGCCCAACGGATTTCTTTGGCAACACTAAAGGGATCGCGACCATCCACCAAAGACGCAATATCGATCACGGGTATGGCATCAAAAGACTGGCGCGTGGCACGCAAGCTATCTGCAAGTTGGGTCAAAGCTGAATCAGGCAAGGCGATCTCCATGTTATGTCGCCAGAAACAAGAAAGAGCCACGCGCTGACAATTGTGAAAAAATTCGACCTACATGAGCTCAGCTCAAGTTTCAGATGCCATGTGCTTTCTTGAAGCGTTAGCGCTTCCCTACATCATCAGGATGTTCGCCTGTGAAAATTGCAAAGGGTGCTCTCTCTCTTTTGAAAGAGATCTTTGAGCATGATGGAGAAAATCCCAAATTCAGGAAAAACAACGGACATCAGAGCTACCCTCTGTAACGGCTTTGTTGCACAAATCGGGTGAAGGGCGATCTTCCCGTTGCGGCCTACTTCAATATCAGCTTGTACAGTGTTAAACCCTGCACAACCCGTCAGAGTAGCTCCTACTCCTTTTGGTAACCGCTTCAGTTATTTGAGTTGTTTCACACCCGTTCCACACTCGCCTTTGGGCTTGAGCCAATGGCATTTTCAACGACCTAGTTCTACTTTTCGCGAAAATAGATTTGTTCCGTCACACCGACTGTCTGGTGGTGTCTGCCTTGGACGTACCAGACTCCACAAAATCTCGATCTGCAAAAATTTGAACAATTTATTCGGACTTAGGTCGCTTAAGCGCCTACTAAACTCCTGCGCATTACTCAACATAAGGGGGGACCACTGTTGGGAGCGAGCTCTAGGCAGGAGATCCCAAACAAGCTAACGGCTGAAGGACCGGAGAATTGAATTGTCTCGGTAATCGCAAATCTTCTTTAGAAATGCGGCTCAGCAGACAAAACGACGCTGAGCATAAATAAAGTAGATGTGAATGATATGTGCTGAATATCTATGTTCAATCAAGAATAGCCATGACCTGATGATCTCTGAGGAGATGGCACGGAAACGCTTTAGAGGATTTCGACTGCGACCTGCATATCAGAAAACGCTATATAGCGATATTTAATGCCGACATCACTGTTGCAAACCGACTGCCAGGCCTTGAACTCACCGTTTTTCCAGTTTGGGTATCCGTGGTATTCATCAAAGACAACGATACTTCCTTTGACTAAGCGGTCTGCCAAACTTTTGAGGACGTACAGCGCACTTTCGTATGTATCACAATCAATATGGCATAAGCGGATAGGGGCAGGTTCTTTTTCCAAAAAAGATGGTAGTGTATTCTCAAACCACCCTTTGTGCAGCGTTACGTTGTTTTCAACCTGTGGAAGGTTTCCACCAAGATCAAATGCACCCTTTGGCAAATGATAGCCTTTCCAATCCTCTGCCAAGCCTTCAAAACTGTCAAATCCGTGCACTTCTTGGTTGGAGAATAACCTAGCGAAGTGATTGATAGATTTGCCCTTAAAGACACCGAACTCGAGGACTAAACCATCATTCAAATTCGCAGACTTAGCTGAGTAGCTCCAAAGCTTTGCCAGCTGGTCGAAGATCATTGCTGTATCAATGTGCTGCTCGATATAATCTGCCGACTCAAGGATCGAGCGCTCGCGCAAAATTTGATAAACACTTAACTTGTATGCGCTTCTACCTATCTGATTTAGGAGACGACGGTCGTTCATATAATATCCAATTCTAAGCTCTATCTAGGAGATCTGGCCACCTATACGACAACCGAAGTTAAAGTAGAAAACCATGTTTGTTACAGGGTTAAAACATAGATTTGTCACTGGCGACCAAACAACCGGTTACAAAACAGCGTCGTATCGTATCTAGCTAATCACAGATCGAAGCTAGTCCCCTTGCCACCCGCTGGGCAGGCAGATTGTGTTGGAGGCTGTAACCTGCAGCGAGACCTAGCGTTTCTATTGTTCTCGCATCCATTGGCTCTCCCTACCCTCCGAGCCCCTTGCTTGGTAAATTCATGTCTTTAAGTTAAGACGCTTCGCACCGTTCCAATGGCCTTAGTTGGATTTGTTCTTAGTGGTTGTGTCCTTGTTTTCTCTTCTCACAACAAAATTGTAACACTGAAATGCACCCCATGTCATACACATAAGATCCGATCAGGTTTTCCTTTTGCTTGTAAAAGTCGAGATCGACAGAAACTGAATCTCGGTGTGGTCCCTCGAAGCTAGAAAGGCCGCGCTGTCCGCGCTCTAGGGCGCGGCAATTCCATCCTGTATTCCGTACCAACTGAGATGAGTAACAGGCTTGCGTCGGGAGTGATCAGTGTCTTCCTAAAGCGCAAAATCATGTGGTCTGCTTTATTGAGTTTGTCTCCGTGACCAAAGCATATAAAACCTTTTCAAATAAAGCTTAGGTCACTTGAATTAGCTCCAATAGGCCCGCGAAGCGGGACTTTGAGGTCGCCGACGTGTACAATATTTGAAGGTAATCCGTTGGAGTTGATCAAGAATTTGATGTACGGTTTTTGATTTTCAGGTCAGACATTGGAAATCAACTTTCTGCGCTTAAAAGATATTGGGATGTAGCGTGGCACCCGGCAAGCCGGGTTCAAAGCCGTCATTGGGTGCAGTGCAACATCCGCTGTTTTCTTGGTCAGTTGGCCGACACTCCGGTCTATAGCCTACACTCTGAGTGGTCCTGTCATTCTACGATCGCACCTCGCATTGCCGCAATTCGCTGCAAATTCAGGGTCAGGAACTCCTAAACCTCACAGTCTGTCGACATTCCCAGCTATCGGAAATTGCCAGTCAGAAAGTGGCCGGCTTTTAGACTGACCCTGTTCGAAGAATCTCTAGGATGGCGGTCAAAACTGCGTCCGCCGCAACTGATGCCAAAATCATTCCCATCACACGGCTGATAATCGCTGCACCAGAGTTGCCAATCAGTCGAATGATCGGTTCAGCCATTAGCATCGCTACAAAAGCGGCGAGTAGAACCGCGACCATAACCATGGCCGTTACAGCCTGACTTAGGATTGAGAACTCATTGTTGTCCGTTAGAAGGACAATTGCCAGCATCGCGCCGGGCGATGCCAGTGAAGGTACCGCCAACGGGAAGATCGCAGGTGAGGGGCGATCCTGCTTTGGGCGCTCCTCATCCAGTTCTTTCGTATTGAGATCAGTTTCTTGCTTCGGTTCGCCAAATATCATGGTGAGCGCGAAAAGGAACAATACAATTCCACCGGCCACCTGAAAAGACAGCAAACTTATGCCAAGCGCGTCGATAAGCAGTTGCCCCAGTATGAGAAAGAACAACAAAACGCCTATGCTAACAAATGTTGCAGTAAACGCTGTCGAGCGGCGGGTCGCAGCATTCATTCCAGTTGTGACCGCGATGAAAACTGGAATCGTACCAATCGGATCAATAACGACCCAAAGTGTTATGAAGCTCTCAAGAATATTCATGGCTTCAAAGCTATAGTAGAAAACACTGAAGTCACTATAAAATAGTGTTCGTGTTAATAAATTTCTGCTTTGGCTGGCAGCAGTCATCCGTAAGGGCTTTGTTGCACAAATCGGGTGAAGGACGTTCTTCCCCTTACCGCAGACGGATTTAGCCTACGGCCTCAGTGATAGGTATGCCAAGAGCCGTGTAGCGGTTGAGGACGGCGATGCGGATTTGGAATTCCGCGACTTGCCTGTCGAAGTCCCGTGCCATGAGCGATTGGCCCATTAGTTTCAGGCAACGCATCTTGGTTTCGACGCGGCTTCGGCGGTGGTATCCGCTCCAGCGTCGCCACACAGTGCGGCCCAGATATCGTTGTGCGCTGACCGCGTCGTTCCGCGCTATGGCTCCGGCGCTCGTCGGTTTCCAGGGCTTTGCGTTCTTACGCGGAGGGATCACCGCATAGGCGTCTCTAGCGGCAATAGCCTCGTGACTTTGCGCGTGTCGTACGCTCCGTCTGCGGTGACACTGCCGATGTCTTGGCTGGACGGAATTTGGTTCAGGAGATCGGGCAACACGGGAGCATCCCCGACGCCACTGCTGGTGATCTCGACCGCCCGAACCTCCAACGTTTCCTCGTCAATTCCGATGTGAATCTTGCGCCAGATACGTCGCTTTGAGCCGCCATGCTTGCGGGCATTCCACTCACCTTCGCCCTCCGCTTTGATGCCTGTGCTATCAATCAAGAGGTTCAGCGGGCCAGTTCCGCCGCGATATGGTAGTCTTACGTTCAGCGTTCGCTGACGGCGGGAAAGGGTACTGAAGTCTGGCACTGCCCAATCCAGCCCTATGAGTTGCAGCAGGCTTTGCACAAAACCCGTGGCCTGCCCCAATGGCAGTCCGAACAGCACTTTCAAAGTGAGACAGGCTTGGATCGCAGCATCACTGAAGTTCTGTTGCCGTCCACGCTTGCCGCTCGGCGGTGGCACCCAAACCATCTCGGGATCAAACCAAATAGACAGTGAGCCACGGCGCTTCAAACTGTCATTGTATGACGACCAGTTTGTCGTCTTGTATCTTGTAGGAGACCAACTGCTCATACACAGCAGCTATCATGCTGGATTCATGAGGTGAATCCTTCATGGGATTTGTGCAACAAAGCCCCATTGCCACTTCACCATTCCATAGGTTCGATATCGGGCAGAACCCAAGCGTCATCAAAAATGGGTTCTTGTGGGCCTTAGATACGCAGGAAAGTGAACCAGCCTTTGCCCGGGTTCGTCTTGACCCGCTGATTTTCTTTCTCTTGAAGGCGCGTTTTGTCCAAAGAAGATGTCATAGGAACCATCTTCTTTCGGTTGTGGGTCTTTGAACATCGTGCGCACTGCACCGCGACCAAGATCGGTGTCGATTATCGTCCTCGTTTCAGAGGCGCAGACTGTCTCCGACAAAAGGAGCTTTTTGGGAATCGGGCCGGGAGCTGTGAGTTTGTAGGCCTTTGTTCCGTCCAGATAGGCGCTGTTAGAGCCGCACGGAGTGTAGAAATAGAGCGATCGGGGTCTGACTTCACAGCAACAGATCCTGGCCGATATTCCAAATGCCTTGAAGAAGAAGTGATCATTCCAATCCAAGCCCCGGTAGTTGACTGTTTCGAAATCTTTGGTTTCCGGATTCAGAGGTCCTATCAACGGGATGAACTCCCCGTTGCGGTCAGGCCAGGTCAGACTTTCGGGGTGTCCCTTGGCAAAGAGGTTGACGTTCATTTTGGCCCAAGCGGTCATGGCCGCGTCGGTCAGAATAGTCTCCATGCGGGCGTCTGGCTCGAACGCCTGGCCTTTCGGGATGCCACCTAGATTAGGCAAACCAGCCATGAAGCGATGCCGCGGTAGAGCGATCTCATGATCGATGACGGAGTGAAACTGACGCCAGTAGTCCATCGACATTTCCCATGTCAGCATTGGCCGAGGCGCCGGATTGACCTCGACTTCAACGATTTCGTAGGTCTATGCGCTGGCGTCATTCCCCAGCGCATAGACCTTTAGCTTGCGTGCAAGCGCGACTGCCTCATCATAATGACCGGTCGGGACGGCGACGCGCATCAAAAGTATTAGTTTCCTAGTCTGACTATAGTGCGGTGTGTACCCGTCCAGAATATCACCGTCATAGCCGGGCGGCATCAGCAAATCCTTTTCGCCCATACCCTTGCCCGATCCGATGGTGCTCATGTCGCCGAACCATTCCATGTGGTGGTTGTCCAGCGTGCCCATGTAGGGGCCTTCGGGAACCTCGACCGCCATGGGGCCGGCTTGGTTCAAATCAAAAAAACCTATCACATAGGGCGTGTCCGGATTGGCAATCGAGAACTGCTGTTCGGGGTCCTGTGGCATGATGATGCCCACCTTGTTCGGGCGGGCGCCGAAGGGTTCGAATTGTTGCATCACCGCTTCGATGGCGCGCCGCAGCATTGTCGCATCCCGCGGGCCCTGAATCGTTTCCTCGTTGGCGGGAAAACCACGTTCGAAGGTGTATGGATTGGTTTCGGTCCGGACAGGAGACGAGAGAACGCCGAAGAGAGCAGCTGATAGAACTAGTCTTCTTAGCATGTTTCGATGACCCTTAATACGCAAGTATCAAGCCGCCGCGTCTAAGCGCTGCGACCTTCGGGTCACTTTGTGATGTCCGAGATGTCATCGACCTCTACACCCGTCGACAGCTTGTACTCGTCGTTGAAGAACGACGGCTCGGCTCCAAAACTGCGCAAGTACGGGAACCAGCCGCGCCCCGGCTGGATGTACACATAGTTGGCTCCAGCCGTCGGGCGGCGCATCCGGGCCGACCATTATGGTGATGTTTACATCTTCATTGATGCGTAGACCATCCGTCCGACTGCCAACCGTGGCTTTGCCACCCTAGGTTACTTCGCGGTTGTCCAAAATTCTCTGGGTGTCGGTGTCGAAGGCCACTATGGACCAAAACAATTGGGTCGGAGGATCCTTTGTAATTGTGATGACGTAGTTGTTGCTTCTGATCATACGATTGCCGCCATCGTTGCGAAACTTGACCATTTAGTCCTTGTAAATATACGGCACGGTCATGGCTGGCGATGTAACGATCGCCTCATAGGTGTTGCGTGCACGTGGATCGAATGTATCATAATGCGGCATGCACTGCGTGTACTTGATACCTTCTCCCCAAGGTCCGCCCAGCACCATGCGCCGGTTGTTCTGGCGCAACACGCCCTCGATGCGCTCGTCATACACAGACGACTTGGCCATCAACTCGCCCGTTATGGCTCCATCGAGCACGATCTTCGCCTGCCGTTCGGTCGGCTCGGACGGCTTGCCTTTCTCAATGCCTTGCGTCTTTAGCCAATACATGAAGAACCGATCCTGACCCCGCACGGTTTCCTCGTTGATAGCCAGATGCAGCAACTCCCAATAGGCCATACCGCGCGGCTGATAGTTGGGCACGTACTTGTCCTCACCCGAGATGATCTTGCCCACCGACTCCTCACTAGCACTGTAGCATTTGAGCTGTTCGCTGAGTTCCTTGACTTCGTCAGGTGTGCCGATCAGTCGAGCCAGAACAAATGCCTGATCGGTTTGGACCCGGACAATCCGTTGGTCATTCACCGGATAGGGGAGCGTGTCGGGTGGTGTATTCGGGCCGACGATCGCGTGAACGCCACCCTTACCATTATTGGGGCCGAAAAGCCCAATACCACTTGGGTCCTGCTCCCACATATCGGCTATCATGTCGACAGCAACACCCTTGGGCATTTCCAAAACAACAGGCGCTTCACGAGTGTCTCCAAATCTCCAAAAGTACTCGGGAATCTCGTTAAGTGGCAGAATACCACGGCGCTCATTATACGTACGAACATGGACAATGGTGTTGTAGTCGTAGTCCTCCAGCGCGCCCACATAATCCTAATGCCAGCGCGTCATGGCGACCAGCGGAAGGCCCCATAGATACAACTATGTCGCCCGTTGGTGGTCGAGGATGTCGTGGAGACACTCGGCTTCGCCCACCGCTGGAAAGCTGTGGTCCAATTCGAAATTACCAAAGAAAGTATCCTCCGTGCTTGTTGGCGGCATGAGTTGTTAGAATTCCTTCTCAGATTGCAGGGGGATTTCTTGGGCTAGCCCGGGAAGAGCGAACGCGATCAACGCCGTTGTCGCCCGTGGCAGGCCATCGAACACCCAAAATGTTGCATTGCAAATGGAGGGCCTCTTTCATTGTCCGGTCTATTTGTGTCGGGACACTTGGGTTGCTTCTTTCATTTCAGAAGCAAGAGCGCTGGACACGCCGTTTCCCCCTAGAAAAGTGCGGTGTGAGGCAGGCATTTGGGGAAATTCGTTTGCCATCGGTAGAAACGGAATTTTTGTAACAACATGATACGAAAAGAACGCCAACCTCGATGCTCCCACGCATGCGTGCAATCAGGTCTATCTCGACCCGAGGTATCCTAATAGTGGTGATCGTCGTCATCACCGAAATCTAATTAAGAACTCGAATTGCGTGTTTGATGCCGCAAACGACCCCGCTGCGGGCCCGTAACCTATTTAACTTAGTGATTGTCTCGAGGCAGTGATTTGCGCGCAATGTCACGATAAGTGTCAGCGTCCTCTAGGGTCATACCTTTGTCAAAAGGTTGCACCAGATCACGGAAATACTGTTGCCAAGGGGATTGGCTTTCTGGCACCGGATATCCACCGTTTTGTATTAACAGGTCTTTGCGGCGTATCAGTTCCGCGTCGGAAATCAGAATGTTGACCGTGCAGGCGTTAAGGTCAACGCGGATCCGATCTCCTGTTTGCAAAACTGCCAGACCACCATTATCGGCCGCTTCCGGTGCAGCATTCAGGATTGAGGGCGAGCCAGAGGTGCCGGATTGGCGCCCATCACCAATGCAGGGCAATTCATGAACGCCCTGCTTCAAGAGATAGGAAGGCGCGCGCATATTCACGACTTCTGCACCGCCGGGATACCCTTTGGGGCCGGTTCCGCGCATAACAAGAATACAACTGGTGTCGATATCCTGAGATGGGTCATCAATGCGCTTGTGAAAATCTTCGGGCCCATCAAAAACAACCGCGCGACCCTCAAACGCATTGGGATCATCGGGATTGGACAGATAGGTTTGTGCAAATTCTGGCCAGATGACACTGGTTTTCATCAACGCGCTGTCAAATAGGTTGCCCTTTAGATTGATGAACCCTGCCTTGATTTTCAGCGGTGCATCAACGGATTTGATGACGTTGGAGTTTGTGCTGCGCTGGCGCGCACAATTGTCGGCTATGCTATGCCCATTGCACGTTGTGGCCTCTGCATGAGGTAGGCGACCAGCTGCAATCAGTTCTGCGACCACGGCAGGAACACCGCCAGCGCGGTGATAATCTTCGCCCAGATATTCGCCCGCCGGTTGTAGGTTGACCAAAAGTGGCACATCGTGCCCCAAGACCTGCCAGTCATCATTATCAAGCGGCACACCCAGATGGCGGGCAATAGCATTTAGGTGAATAGGCGCATTGGTGGATCCACCAATGGCGGAATTGATCACGATAGCATTCTCAAACGCCGCGCGGGTCATGATGTCAGACGGGCGCAAATCCTCCCACACCATTTCAATGATGCGTTGTCCGGTCTCATAGCTGATCTGACCGCGTTCGCGGTACGGGGCCGGAATGGCCGCCGCGCCTGGTAGTTGCATACCGAGTGCTTCGGCCAGGCTGTTCATGGTGGTCGCGGTTCCCATTGTGTTGCAGTAGCCCACCGAGGGAGCAGAGGCTGCGGCGACTTCCATGAATTCATCAGAGGAGATTTCTCCAGCAGCAAGACGTTCGCGGGCCTTCCAGATAACAGTGCCAGAGCCTGCTCGCTTCCCCTCGTGCCAACCATTGAGCATCGGCCCCACGGAAAGAGCGATGGCTGGGATGTTGACCGTCGAAGCTGCCATCAGAAGCGCCGGTGTGGTTTTGTCACAGCCAATCATCAACACCACGCCATCAATCGGGTAACCATACAGCGATTCAACCAAACTAAGGTATGCCAGATTGCGGTCGAGCATGGCGGTGGGGCGTTTGCCGGTTTCCTGAATGGGATGGACCGGCACTTCGATGGCTGTGCCTCCTGCTGCGATGATCCCGTCGCGCACCCGTTTGGCCAGCTCCAGATGGTGGCGGTTACAGGGGCTTAGGTCGCTGCCTGTCTGTGCTATGGCGATGATAGGTTTGCCGGATTGCAATTCTTCACGCGTGAGCCCGTAATTGAGATAGCGTTCCAAGTAGAGCGCGGTCATTTCCGGATCTCCCGGATTGGCGAACCATTGGCGTGATCTAAGGTTTTCGGGCTTCATACGTGACACAGGTGCCTCCTAAATCTTGGTCTTGTGTCGGCTAGAACTTTCGACCATTGATGATTTCAAACAGCGCCAAAAGCGTGTTTTCAACGTTGAGCAGTTCGTCATAGCCAAAGCCTGCCTGGCTTGACGTGTTAAAAACGTAATTCCCAAAATTCACCGCCAGCAAATCATGACAAGCCATCGCGAACCTGGGCCAAGGCGCCTTTTGAAGCAGCTGCCATCAAGCGGGCATCCGACGCGATTGTGACGAACTGGAAACCCATTTCGATGCGTTTCAAAGCATATTCCGGTGTTCCATTATGGCAGCCAGCGAACTTTCCATACTCTTTTGCCTTAGCCGCTATCATTTCGATGGCTTCGGCCACGGGAGGCTCGACATCATCGAATGCCGGGCGGCAACTTAGTGCCAGGGAAAGATCCGAAGGTCCGATGTACACTGCATCGAGACCAGGAACCGATAGTATTTCTTCGAGGTTGTCGAGGCCTTGCAGGGTTTCGATCATCGCGAAGACGACGATCGTGTTATTGGCGTGCTCTGGGTAGTCCGGGCCACCGTAGAGGAGCCCTCGGATCGGTCCGAAGCTTCTTGTTCCTTCAGGTGGGTAATGTGTCCACGCCACAAGGTTCTCAGCATCTTCCCGGCTATTGATCATTGGACAAATAACGCCGTAAGCCCCGGCATCGAGCACCTTCATTAAAATACCGGGCTCGAGCCACGGCACTCGCGTAACTGGGACAGTATCGGTTGTTGAGATCGCAGTGAACATCTCGACCGCCTTCTGGTAGTCGATTAAGCCATGTTGGATATCAACAGTAAGTGTGTCCCATCCTTGGTGCGCCATGGTTTCGGCTGAGAAACCGCTTGGGATCGACAGCCATCCGTTGACGACAGGCCGTCCGGCGGCCCAGTGCTCTCTAATTTTGTTTGGTCGCATCAATTTACCTTTTCAGAATGTCTGTAAAAATGGCCCGATCTTTTTCACACTATTCCTCAAGAATGCCCTGCCCACAAAATTCCCCGCCCTGATATACTGCGGATACTTCGTCGTTCGCAGGTTGGGTGCATTCGGCATCGATACGGGCGCGAAACGCCTCGGAATTGTCTTTTGGCTTCCACCCCAGAAAGCTTGTTTCGCGATTATCCCACCAAGATGCGTCGTTGTTCGAAGCACCATAGATAATCGGACATCCCAAGCGCGGAATTGCGAAAACACTCTCGATAAGAGATATCAGGTCATCGAAACTCAGCCACGTTGCTAGCATGCGGTGGTTCTTTGGTTCCGGAAAAGACGAACCAATTCGGACAAGTGCTGTCTCGATCTCGAATTTCTCGAAGTAAAGCCGCGCGAGAGCTTCTCCGAAGACCTTTGACACGCCATAAAGACCATCGGGCCGTACCTGTGCGTTGGCATCTAGCCTCGTCGTCTGTTCATGAAAGCCAATCGCGTGATTTGAACTGGCAAAAAATATCCTCGGCGTTACCGACGATTTTCGGGCCGCTTCATAGAGATTGAATACACCGTCGATATTGGAATGCTTTATAGTTTCCCAAGGTGCTTCGATCGATTGCCCCCCCATGTGAACAATCCCATCGCACCCCTCAACCATGGCCTCAACCGCATCTTTGTCGCCTAGGTCACAATACACGATTTCTTCATTTTCACCGGCAGGGCCCACATCCTCGCGCGCGCCAAGACGAATGGTTGTGGCGAGGCCCTGCAAGCGAGACCGACAAACCGACCCAAGGTTGCCATCAGCACCGGTTATCAAAAGTTTGTTTAGCACTTTGTATATCTCACTTTTTGGCAGGCAGCGTTTACGTCGCTACAGGTTGGAAGCCGTAGAGTTCTTCGGCGTTTTCTACGAGAGCGAGGTGACGTGCACGGTCGTCTGGAAACCAGTTTAGAACCGTGTCGAGCAACGCGGCGTCATTGGGGTAATCTGAGGTTTTTGTCGCTGAATTGTGAGGAAAATTCGTCCCCCACACAATGCGCTCGGGGGCATGGGCTGCCATGGCTTTCGAAACTTTGGCTACGTCTGAATAATTGGGTCCACCTTCGATGGAGGACTCATAGCAACCCGCAAACTTGAACCAGCATCTGCCGCCGTCGACAAGGCGCTTGAGTACTGCAACATCAGTTCCACCCGGCGCCACACCCCTTAAGAATTTGCCATGGTGGTCCAGCACCCATCTGGATCTCAGTTGTGCAAGCCTATCAACGTGGTCCGAAATGTCTGAGCCGTCGAACTGAATTGCAATCATCCAGCCCGCGGCAAAAGCACGGGCGTCAACTTCTTCGAGCTGGTTTAGCCCAACCGCGCCCCCAGGCAGATCCACGATACGCGTCCCAACGACCCCTCCATCCTTGAGCATTTCAAGCTCTGCATCGGAGGTTTCACCGTCTATGGCCGCCACACCGCGTGCCGCATCCCTGGTTTCCTTGAGCGCCGCCAGCAAATTCGCATTGTCGGTCTGATGCGCATTTCCCTGCGTGATGACAAACCTATCGATGCCAAGCCAGTCCATGAGTTGGCGGTACTCTTTTAATTCAGGCAGTCCCACTGGCAGATCAGGCCCTCCTGGCAGTGCTGGAAATCCGGAAAGATAGACGTGCAGGTGTGTGTCAATCGTGCCAGCAGGCAACTTGATCTCTGGGGCCAGGCCGGTGAAGCGGCGCTCGATCATTCGGGTTCTCCCATGGCGAACTCTGCCAATGCATCACGATTGATCTCGATACCCAGACCCGGTTTGTTCGGAATAGCGATCACGCCGTTTTCATGTTCAATCGGGTGGGTGATAATCGCCTGCCTGAATGGGTTATGTGTCCGATCAAACTCAAAAATTGGTTCGATGGGGTCGCGCCGTGGTGGGTCTGGTAGCAGAGCCGAAACAAACTGAAGGCTCGCAGCGATTTGTACTGCAGTCCCCCAAACATGTGGAACAACACGCACGCCATGCAGAGCTGCCATATCAACGACACGGCGCATCTCTGAAAAACCGCCAGTTCCGCACAAGTCCGGCTGAGCGATATCGATACAATCGGCTTCAAAAGCCTCTTGGAACCCGAACCTTCCATGCCAAGTTTCACCTCCAGCAACCGGAATAGGTTGGCCAGCACGTACACGGCGATACGCGCCAAGCTGCTCGGGAATGACCGGTTCTTCGAACCAGTCGATATCGAACTCAAAAGCCCGATTACCTAGATTGATGGCTTCCTGAACAGTGTACCCATGATTGGCGTCGATCATAAGCCGGGTATGCGAGCCGATTGCTTCCCGGACCGCCTTGATGACCGCAAGGTCTTCTTCCACTCCGAAGCCAATCTTGATTTTAACCGCGTGGAATCCCGCAGCGACATGGGCTGCGCATTCTTCAGCATTATCCGAAGCGCGATCGACCCCATCGCGCCGAAAAGACCCGGTTGCATAGGCCTTTACGGTTTCCCGAACGCGTCCCCCAAGTAACACCGAAACCGGAACGCCAAAGTGGTGACCCTTGATATCCCACAAGGCGACATCGATCCCTGAAAGCGCCGTCATGGTCAGCCCACGCTGACCTTGGTCCCTAAGGAGATTATAGAGGTTTTGCCAGAGAATTTCGGTGTCCAGCGGATCGCGACCAATCAAATGAGGGGCGTAGGCATTCACAATCGCTGCGTTTGGTCGTGCTGGTCCTAAGCATTCTCCCCAACCCGTCGTACCATCGTCACAGACGATCTCGACCAAAACATGTTGGCGCTGAACAAAGCGCATTGATGCGCTCTCGAAAGCGGTTTCCAGCTTGTAATCGAGCAGATGCGTATGGATTTCGGAAATTTTCATGGTTATGAGATGAAAGCGGACAAGGGGTCGTTAGACACCCAATTTTCGCTTCTCCTGCAGGAAAATTGGGGCAATCCCGACTTGCGGTTGTGGGTCATCGCTTGGTACCTCATGCCCCCTTCCTTAACTGGGCTGCGTCCCGTGCCAGAGCTTCGATACCCGCCCAATCGCCCGCAATAATAAGGTCTTTGGGCGCAACCCAACTGCCTCCGGCGCAAAGCACATTCGCAAGCGCAAGATAAGAACCCGCATTGGACGGGCTTACCCCACCTGTTGGGCAGAACGAAATCTGTGGCAATGGCGCGCCAATGGCCTTGAGAGCAGGTGCTCCGCCCGAGGCCTCAGCCGGAAAGAACTTGAGCATGTCATAACCGCGCGCCAAAAGACGCATCGCCTCGGACGCGGTCGCGGCCCCAGGCAGGAGCGGTAAATTTTCGGCTTCACAAGCAGCCAGAAGTTCATCCGTTGCCCCGGGAGAGACGCCAAAGGAAGCGCCTGCCGCTTTGGCGGCCCGGACATCTTCGGGAGTTATCAGTGTACCAGCGCCCACATGGCCCCCCGTGATATCGCTCATGGCCCGGATAGCCTCAAGAGCGGCAGGGGTGCGCAAAGTGACCTCCAGCGAGGGCAAACCGCCCGCGACAAGCGCTTCCGCCAATGGTCGGGCTGTCGCGACATCTTCAATCACCAAAACCGGTACAATTGGCGCGAGAGTGCAGATTTCTCTGATCCGTTGGCTCGCTTCTATTGGAGGAATAGTCATCTGGGTCTATTTTCCTTTTGGTGCGTGTATCGGTTCCCTGATCCGACGGTAATGCGGAACGATTTTGAAAGGGCGTTTTCTAAGCCAGATGAGGTAGTAAATAGTTTGGTGGTAGTAACCTGGTTGTCAAGCAAACTGGGTCCCGTAGCGTTAAGCGCGTTAACAACTGTCAATCGTGGTGGTCCGATTTGTCTATTAACCCGTTTCTGTCTCAGTTCTTCGTAGTAATTTGTGCCCATGGCGACGATCCTCTTCGCGGGCAAATTTTGAGAGGCATTGAGATAGTCCCTGTATTGGGCAATGCGTGGCTGCGATTCAGACATTAGTCAGAGAGGCCCGCGCACCAGACCTCAAATCGTTCAAGAACGTCTGGGTCAGTTGCAGGATAAAGCCCGATCACAGGGGTGTTTTTTCGCACCTCTTCCAGAACGAAGCGTTCGAACTGTTCCATTGGGCCCGCCTCGGTCGCAATCTCATTGGCAAGGTGACGTGGGATAATCATGACACCATCACCATCGCCCAGAACAATATCGCCGGGATAGACCGCCACGCCACCACACCCGATTGGCAAACCGATATCGACCGCATGATGTTTCGTCAGGTTGGTTGGGGCAGACGCTTTTGCAGCAAAGACTGGCATCTCAAGCGCTGCGGCACCGTCGGCGTCGCGGATGCCACCATCGGTTACAACGCCCGCTGCTCTGCGCATTTCCAGTCGTGTCAAAAGGATAGACCCCGCCGAGGCCGCCGAGGCATCCTGCCGACAATCCATGACAAGTACCGCACCTTTAGGACATGTTTCCACAGCCACGCGCTGCGGGTGATCAGGCTCGCGAAACGCCTCGATCGGATCTGTGTCAGGCCTTGCAGGAATGTAGCGTAGTGTAAAAGCCGGGCCCACTAATGGGGGTTTGCCCTTGTTCAATGGGGCCACGCCTTGAATAAAGGCGTTTTGATACCCGCGTTTGTATAGCAACGTTGCCACGGTCGCTGTACTGACCTCTGACAAGCGATCAAGTGTATCTGGATGCAGTTTGATCATTTCGGCAGGCTGAGGGTTCGGCATGGGCTGGATCCTTCTGCAAAGGTTATTGGCAATTGCCGAGCAGGCTTTGGTCGAGCGGAACAAGTGCGCCTTTGCCCTGCACGGCATGCCCTGCCAATTTGCACGCCAGCGCTATGCTGTCGGGCAAGGGCTTGTCTGTTGCCAACCCTGCCAGAATACCGGCGTTGAAACTGTCACCCGCAGCAGTCGTATCAACAACCGAGGCAAGGGGCGGAACATTGACAGAGCCCTCCTCGTCGCGGGTACGATAGAGGACCGCTTCTGCGCCGTTCTTGACTATGATCGTATCCGCACCGGCATTTGCATATCGTTGCAAAGTGGCAGCCGGGTTCATATCGCTGAACCAACGTGCCTCGTCCTCGAACGATGGCAAGGCGATATCGCAGACGGCGGCCGCCTGCATGATATTCTCAGTCATCTCAGCTGGGCTGGCCCAAAGGTGCGGGCGCAGATTGGGGTCAAAGGCAATCCGTTTTCCGGCGCGCCGCGCCGACCGAGCAGCTTCGAGTAAAGCATCGCGTCCTTCTGGGTCCAAGATTGCCAGAGTAATCCCAGAAAAATAGATCAGATCTGATTGCTTCATGGCGTGCGCAAGTGCTTGCTTGTCTTGGGCTAACAGTCGAGCGGCCGACTGGCCGCGCCAATAGGTAAAACTGCGTTCCCCGTTGTCCAACGTGATAAGGTACAACCCCACTGAACGTTTTGGCACGATCCGCACTTGCTGGGTGTCGACCCCACTTTCGCGCATAACACCGAGCATCCGGGACGAGATGGCATCATCCCCAACGGCCGTGAAATAGGACACCGGCGTTTCAGGTGAAAGCTGGGCCAGATACCAAGCCGTATTGAACGTATCTCCGGCGAACCCCATTTGGTATGTGCTTGGCGCGTCAGTTGGAGCCATTTCGGCCATACATTCACCAATCGCGAGAATTCGCATATTCCGGTTTCCTGTCCTGTGAAGGGTGACGAACAGTAGCGTCCGACAATTACCTGATCCGCACCGCCGCGGTCACGAGAAAAGCATCCCACCATTGATGTCAACGTTGGTCCCGGTCAGGTAAGCCGAGTCCTCGCTTGCTAGAAATGCCACGAGGTTCGCAACATCCTGAGACCGGCCTTGCCGCTTGAGCGGTGCAGCAGCTTCTAACCCGCGACGGCCTGCATCGGGAGTATGGATGTTATGGAAATCCGTGTCGATCATGCCTGGACAGATTGCATTGACACGAATGTCGGGGCCCAGTTCTTTTGCAAGGCTGCGTGTGAAAGTCATAACCCCGCCTTTTGACGTTGCATAAGCCGAGGCACCCGGGCCACCACCGTCGCGACCAGCCTGACTGGCGATGTTTACAATCGCTCCGGACTCCATATGCAACAGCGCCGCTTTGACCATAAGAAAAGTGCTGGTCAAGTTGAGATCCATGACAGCCTGCCAATGCTCAAGCGACATCTCGGTAATTTTCTTGCGCGCGATCAAACCGCCGGCATTGTTAACCAGAATGTTCAGGCCGCCATAGGTATCGACCGTCCGATTGATCAACGCATCGACCTCTTCGGGTTTGTTCAGGTCGCCTTGCATTGCAAACGACTTGCCACCGATCTTTTCTATCTCAGCTACGGTTTCCTCGGCGCCTGCGCTACTGGCGAAGTAGTTCACCGCGACATTGGCCCCTTCGGAGGCGAGCTTGACAGCGCAAGCGCGCCCGATATCGCGGCCGCCACCCGTGACAATTGCGGTCTTTCCCTGAAGTCTCATGGTTGTTCTTTCCCGTTCAATTGGTGCTGCTACGCATGACTGATGGATCCAACGCTAAAGCTTGGCAAAATAGTCGAAGATCTCTGGCACGTTGCCATCGCCCATGCCTGCGTCTGCGGCTGCCTGAAGGTTGTTTGCAGTTCCTTCAGCGATCTCGGCGCGAGTACCCACGTCCTCGGCCAACTTCAGGAAATAACCAAGATCCTTGTTGGCGTTGTTAATCGAAAACCCCAAATCGCTGACACCATCCACCGCGTAGTTCTTACAAAACTGCATAAAGGGGGAATTGGACGGACCAGCTGACATGATATCAAAGAGCTGTTGTTTGTTTACCCCAGAGCGTTCAGCCACTGCAAAGGCTTGGCTCATTGTGCAAGCGGTGGTCATACCCATAAAGTTATTGATGAGCTTGGTCACATGGCCAGCACCCAATTCGCCGAGGTGAAAAACATTTTCCCCCAGTACATCCAGGACAGGTTTCACCTTCTCAAAGGTGTCTGTGTTGCCGGCCGCCATGATGTTCAGCAAGCCATCCTTAGCGTGCGCAGGCGTGCGTCCCAGTGGCGCGTCAATCATACCAGCACCTTTGGCGGCCAAATCAGCACCGATTTTACGCGTAGACGCCGGGATGGAAGTCCCAAAATCAATGACCACAGCACCTTCTTTGATGCCTGCCAGAATGCCATCATCGCTATAGATCAGGCTTTCGACGACGTCCGATGTCGTTACGCACAGCATCACGATATCGCTGTTCTCAGCAAGCTCTCGTGGCGTCGTAACCTCAACAGCACCGCGGTTGACTGTAGCGACGACTGCCTGCTTGTTGCGGCCCATGACAACCAAATCAAAACCGTTGTTTTGCAGGCATTCTGCCATGTTGCCGCCCATAAGGCCGAGGCCGATGAAACCGATGACGGGTTTTGTCATATCTGACTCCTTAAACTCTTCCTAGTTCGACTTCGCAGAGCGCCGAGACCCCTGCCTGCGCGACTTCAAGATCCTGGGCTGGCGAGCCCGAGCTCACTCCGATCCCGCCTACCACCTGACCGTCAAACGACACGGGAAGGCCACCTGCAACGGTCACCATTCGCCCCCCCAACGTTGAGGATATTCCATGTGCGGCCATACCCGGCTGATTGGCTTCTCCAAGAGCGTCCGTACCTTTTTGGATACCGGTTGCAGTGAAGCTCTTGTCGATCGCCAGGTTGATGCTGGTGATCTTGCCGCCGTCCATCCGTTCAAACGCGATGAGGTTGCCGCTTTCGTCTGTGACGGCAATACACATCTGTACGCCGATTTCCTGCGCTTTGGCTCGCGCTCCCGCGATCAACTTGCCCGCATCATCGATGTCCAGGCGCGTTATTGTCAGCATCGCTTCATTCTCCTTTGATTTACGGGCCAATAATCAGGTTCGGCAGTGTCAGTGAAATTGCCGGAACGAAAGTAATCAGCATCAGCGCTGCAAAAATTGCCAAGTAGAAAGGCCAAATCGTTCTGACCGCTTTCTCCATCGGTAGTTTTCCAACAGCACACCCCACAAAGAGACAGGTCCCGACAGGTGGCGTGCAAAGACCAAGTCCGAGGTTCACCAACAGGATCATGCCGAACTGCAGAGGGTCGATGCCCAGCATATTCATCACCGGCATGAAGATCGGCGTACAGATCAGGATCAACGCTGCCATGTCCATGATCATCCCCAACAGCAACAAGACTGCGTTGATCATCAACAGGATCAGGATTGGGTTTTCTGTAATGCCCAAAAGGAATTCGACCGTTTTTGTAGGCACCCGGTTGAACGTCAGCATATAAGCAAAAGCACCGGCACAGGCGATTAGGATCATCACCATGGAAGTTGTGCGCACCGAAGAGACAACTGCGGTTTTGAAGTTCTCCCAGGACAGGCTGCGATAGACAACAAGCGTCACCACAAAGGCATACATCGCTCCAAATGCACCAGATTCAGTCACCGTGAAGACGCCTGACAAGACCCCTCCAACAATGATCACGGCCGTCAACAAACCAGGAATCGAGCCAACAAACGCTATGGCCAGTGCAGTCCAGCCCGGAAACTGTTCAGCCTGATAGCCACGCTTGACCGCCACGACATAGGCGGCAATTGCAAGGCAACAACACATCAGGACACCGGGAACGACGCCAGCCAGGAACAGTTTTGAGATTGAAACTGCACCGCCTGTTGCAAGGGCAAAGATGATCATGTTGTGGCTGGGTGGAATGATAATCCCGGCAATTGATGACGTCACTGTGACGTTTACCGCGTAATCGGCATCATAACCTTTGTCTTTCATCACCGGGATCAGGATCGACCCAAGCGCTGAGATATCAGCAATTGCCGATCCGGAAATGCCCCCAAACAACATAGACGAGAAGACATTGACGATACCAAGACCACCGCGGACCGCGCCCACGGCTGCTTGGGCAAACCGTACCAACCTGATGGCGATACCACCATGAAACATCAGCTCGCCCGCAAAGATGAAGAACGGAATCGCCATCAAGGAAAAGACGTTGATGCCCGACACAATACGCTGAAATCCAACAAACAGTGGCAATCCTTCAAACCAGAAGGCGGACAATGCAGCGATACCAAGGGCGTAGGCCACCGGAGCACCGATGATGACACAAAGGGCAAAAACCCCCAACAGAACCATGAGTCCCATGACTATCCCTGATCTATATTGTCTTGGCGTTCGTCTCGGCCCAGAAACAGGCGGATCAGATGGCCAGTGGAAAAAAGGAACACTAGTGCGCCGCTGATTGTCAGAGGCAAGGAACGCAAGCCCTCTGACCATTGGATGAGCGGGATCAGGGTGTTCCATTTGAATTTGGTCAACTCGATCCCATACCAAAACATCATGCCACCGAAACCAGCCATCAGGACATCAGAGACCACGACGAAAATCCTTCGAACAGAGGGCGGGACTATATTGCGAAACACGACAACAGAGAGGTGCGTGTGATTGTGCACACCCGCGGCCGCACCGAGGAAGGCGATGACCATGACCAGCAGCAGCGAAACCTGCTCGACCCAAGTGGGCGTGTCGTTTAGAACGTAGCGCCCGAATACCAGCCAGGCAAAGATCGCAGTCATAACGACAATGGCGACGCCAGCTAGGAACATGCAAACTCTTGCGAGCAGATCAAGAATCCTGTCCATGTTGCGCATGGCGGCAGGCGGGGTGTCGGGCTCTTGCATTGGGTTTCCTCTGAGACAAAACGCCCGGCATCCAGTTGGTGGAGCCGGGCGCTCAAAGTTGAACTGTTAAGACAACTTATTCAGTGGCTTGCGCCATTTCCACCAACGCTTTCATATCAGGATTGGCAGCTAGGTAATCTGCATAAACTGAGTCCATTGCAGACTGGAATGGGCTCTTGTCTGCGATTTCATTAACCGCAATGCCTGCTGCTTCAACATCTTTCCGTGCCTGCTCAGAGCCAACAGCCCACAGTTCACGCTGGACCAACGCGGCCTCTTCTGCTGCACCACGCACGGCGGCTTGCAACTCAGGAGACAGCGCATTGAATTTAGCAGTATTCACGCAGATACACTCGGGGATGATCAGGTGCTCGGACAATGAATAGTGTGTCGTGACTTCATAGTGGCCGACATTCTTGAACGACGGGAAGTTGTTTTCCGCACCATCAACAACACCAGTTTTCAGAGCTTGCTGAACTTCGGAGAATGCCATTGGCGACGGGTTCCCACCCATAGCAGAAATCATCGATGTATAAAGGTCGTTGTTCATCACGCGGATCTTCAGACCTTCAACGTCTGCAGGCGTGTTGATCGGCTTTTGGCTGTAAAAAGAACGCGCACCGGCATCAAACCATGCCAGTGGCAGAACGCCTGCGTCACCCATCGCTGCTGAAACAACTTCACCGGCCTCGCCGTCCAATACGCGGAACATGTGCGGGACGCTTTTAAAGATGAAAGGAAGCGATACAAGGTTAGCTTCTTTCACCATCGGGCCAATGGGACCGAGGTTGAAGTTACCAACTTCGATTGCGCCGATACGAACCTGTTCAAGGGCATCCGGCTGGGAACCAAGAACGCCACCGTGAAAGACATCAACGGTAACTTCGCCTTCTGTAGCAGCGTCAACCAATTCGGCAAACTTGTCCATCGCAGCCGTGTTAGGATGGCCGTCGTTGTGGATGTTCCAAGCGCGCCAGGTATCGGCAGAAGCTGAAGTTGCAATAAGCGCCACAGCGGTCGCAGTCGCAAAGAGCGATTTCGTGAAAGTCATGGGTTCTCCTCCCCGTTTAATTTTGGACAGGATTTGGCCTTCATGGCGAGTCGGAAATCGTAAGCCATATAGCTTTCGATTTCCCCCAAGAACCAGAATCGCTGTTGTCACCATAGGGACACTAGTATCCAAGTTCTGTCAACTGTGGGCATCTAGTATGTCAGATTGCTTGACACTGGAAAGCTCAGAGCATTTGATAGGTGAAATGCATACATTGGTTCACTCAAGCACATATCAATGGATTGTTACATTGGTTTCAATGCCTTAATGGTGAAACGGCAATTTGAAACCTGACCAAGATAGAGGGCGTAAGCAACATACCGTGGAAGATATTGTCAGACGAACCACGACCGACGCGGTCTATGAAGCGCTACACGACGAGATCGTTTCGCTTGAAATTCTTCCCGGTACGAAGCTGTCCGAAACTGAGGTTGCGGGCCGATTCGGCGTCTCACGCCAACCTGTTCGCAATGCATTCACAAGACTCGGCAACGAAGATCTGCTCGTCATACGACCACAAAAAGCGACCGTAGTTCGCGGGTTTTCGATGGAGCGCGTGGCTCTCGCTCGATTGGTTCGAATGGCGGTGGAGCTGGAGATCATCCATCGAGCAATGGAAGTTTGGGACGCAACACGTGCAGCAAAACTTGCAGAAAATCTCGCCTTACAAGAGCAGGCGATCAGTGACGGTGATCTATCAGCGTTTCACGCACTGGACTATGATTTTCACAAACTGATCTACGTGCTCAGCGGAAATCCGATGGCATTTGAGGTGATGCTTGAATCAAAGCAAAAGGTTGACCGGCTTTGTATGCTCAGTCTTGAAAAGGGCAGTGCCGCAGAATCTATTCTCGCCGATCACCGAGAGATTGCAGAGGCCATGGCGGCAGGCGACAATGAGCAAGCGCAAGTCTCCGTCAGAAAGCACCTGTCCCGCCTCGACGAAACCATCGACTTCATTCACAAAACGCACCCCGGTTACTTCGAGTAACCGGAGCCAAGCAATCTGTTGATTTTAGGCCGTACCTCGTTCCGGACGGTCATTATCAATATTGAATTTCATACCGTCCAGAAGTTCTTCCAAATCGGGACGTGCCGCAGGACCGTTTGAGATATCGACCAGCATCAGCGTCCCGTTCGGACGGATACCAAACGCGCCGGGTTCGGCGAATAGACCTGTCGTTTCTGCATCAGATAGAGGTGATGACACATAAAGACCAAGCGCACGCATTTGCGCTTCGGTCATTCCATAGCTGAGATCGAAATCCCAACCGAATTCAGCTTTGTCAGCCTCAGCTTTCTCTTGGTTGTCCGCGGAAACAACAACCACGTCCATTACATCAACCCAGGATGGCAATGCCGCATTCAACTTGTTCAGGAAACGCTTGCAGCGCGGGCAATGTTTGCCCCGATAGACAAACAGCATTGTCCAACGGTCCTTTTTTTGACCGATCGTAACCTTGTCTTCGGACCCTAGCCTTAAAAAGCTCATTTGCTCGATTTGCGCACCGACATTTGGTTTGGCAGAGGTCATAAGTGGTTCCTTTGTTCTGTAAATAGTGGATTAGCGCAGATGCCTTGGCTCAATTCATGTCACGTCAAGGCTTCGATTGAAACCAAGATCGCGTAATCGGTCGGTGATAGAAGGGAACTCTCAGCCTCAGCTTGCCGCAGTTAACCAGCGATAACCGATACCGACTCGTTGTCACGCTGCGACGTTCAGTGTCGCCGGGCTGCCAATGCCACAACTGGTGTTGGCGCAACCAGCTAAGCTGCATCCACTCCAACGCGCCCTGATCAGCTTTAGCCCCTAGGAGTTCTTTACAATCGAGACCGAACTGATCGAACGACTGGTCTGGTGAAACCACCGCGTCACCGATAGCACGTCGCCACAAGCGCGAAGAAAACCTGTTTAAGCAATAGCTGCAACCGCACAAGCCCGCTTCGTCCGCTCAGCCAACCTTCGTTGGATCCTGCTGCGAAGGCTGATGCCAGCCCTAAGCGGACATGTCTGTCCTGCACCTCGGGCGGATTACGGACCTTCGCTGAAGGTTGTACCAAGGTTAGCTATGCGGACAAACCGGACTTTTGGTTCCATCAAAGCAAGGTCCGACTTCCTGCCACCTAAGGTAGTTAGATCCACAATAACTCCTTGCTTCTGTGCCAACAATTTTTGAGGATGGTTACATCTGCTAGCCAAGGAAAAGACATTGTTAATTAGAATATTTTTTTGCTTGAGTGCTCTAGTGTTGACGGCAATCCACCCTCTCCATCTGGAGGCTCGGGGCATTTCTGGACAAGAGCAGCCTTCCTTTATTGAAGCGGTACAATTGTGGTTGGATGGCAGCGACCTGGAGGCGTTGGAAGCCTTGTCGAGTTTGGCTAAGTCCGGGAACACCGCTGCTCAAATTTTGTTGGCCCAAATCGCTTCAAGAGGTCATATGCTCGTTCACGTAACCTCCGACCTTCCTCGAAAAGACAGAATTTCTCTTTTGCGTATCCCCAAGGGCCTGTCTGGAAAGTCTTGGCTTACAGAAGCCCAGAACAATGAACCTCTGGCGACGGCTATACTGCAATCTGGAAAGATTGGAGAAAAAGCACCGGCAATTGCCGCACTGATTGAATACGGGGAACCGACTGCTGCACTGGTTGCGGCTCGGTCCATGCTTGT
Organism: Phaeobacter sp. NW0010-22; assembly: GCF_040365955.1. NCBI lineage: Bacteria > Pseudomonadati > Pseudomonadota > Alphaproteobacteria > Rhodobacterales > Roseobacteraceae > Phaeobacter > Phaeobacter sp. NW0010-22. Next base: position 553,499 of record NZ_BAABWT010000001.1, on the reverse strand, counting down.
TCAAGGAGAGTCTGCTGAGCTTTTGGAAGTATTGGAAGGCTTTGACGGGAAACTACCTGAAGAGGCCAGCGTCCTATTATTGTGGGCATTGTACCAGAGCGAAAATTCCGACAAAGGACGTTATGTCGGGTCCGCCCGTGTTGGCACATTGGTTCTCAGTGATGAGTCGCTCCAAAAGTATGAGCTTGCTTGGGCTGCAGCGAGCCCTCGTGCGCTGGTAGATGACTCTGATTTGCGGGCGAACGTCATTCGCTTATCTGATGACGTGAGATCATGGTCACCGATCAAAAACTTCTGTGAGGCAAACTGTTCGAATAGCCGGCAAAGTTGTACAGCAGTCGGGGCAAGCGCCTTATTCGCCGCAGGACCATTTTACATGCGAAGCCCCGAAGAAAGCTTGACCCCAAACAATGTTTATTGGTCAAGCCCAAGGGTGGAGGCAGACTTAGTGCGGCAAATCAACGACGTTAAATCTTGGCACAATTGGGTTGATTTTACGAAAATTAACGCATGCTTTTTCGAGAACGTGCAAGCTGCACAGGCAAGGCACGGACACGGACACGGACACGGACACGGACACGCAAAATAAATGCATCTTAGTTCCTTCGGAAGCGATCTCATCTCGGCAGTTACATACGTACATCGCGCCCTTCGAAGACCGGACATTCGTGCACGGTGCAGCATCGGTCATTATGGGCTCTAAGCAGACTTGCGGCAGTACTGCGTGTGGTTGTCGCCCAGATCACGCCGTCGCCAGCCTAGGTAACCAAGTAGGGTGACTGGAGTCAGCCCGAAGCGGTCATGACTGTCAGTCTTGGCTTATGACCGCTCCGCGGGACAAAACCGACATAGACCCAATGTCTGCTTCACTCTATTCTAGAGTTTAAATGCATAGCTCGACGACCGCGTATACCCGACGCAGGCTTCGCGTCGAAATAGGATGGGTGGCAATGTCAGTATTTGGAAGGCTACTTGTCGCCTTGGTCTTGATGAGTTGCAGCAAAGCTGCTGCCGAAACGGAGCTTGATCAGTTTTTTCCATCGAATCCAATACACAAAGACGACCGTTTAAGTGGAGATTTCGAGGCGATTATCGAGGACCGCAGTGTCAAGTTGACTGAAGTTTCCGGCTCCTTTGCCACAATCAGATTGTTTGATGTTCAGAGCTACGAAACCGATCCAGGACGTCTTGCCTGGCCGTACGGGAAGCAACTTTCGACTCGATACAATGTGACTTGGTTTGCCCGAGAACAGGTCTTGGACCAGGCAATTGAAGAGCTAAATGCCAAACTTCGAGAACTCCGCATTTCATGGAGGGATCGCAGAACGCTCAGTCCTAACGAACTGCAAGGCAAATCAAACATATTGGAGAATTGGCTTTCCGAAATTAGTTCTGGGGGCCATGGTTCATTTGCTCGGCAAAACCACACTGCGCGATATCTGACTGATGATCATCATCTCTTAATCTCTGCCCGGATCAACACCGTCATGGAGTTTCCTGTGCGAGCGGGTGATATGCCTTTGCTTGCACATGCAATGTACCGACATGCCTTGACCTGCAGTTAAAGATGACCACGTCGCTACCAAAGTCCCTAAAGGCGCGGCATAGTTTGCAGTCATTCGCCGCACCTTGACGAATTGGCACAATCGGGCTCCCTACTGCCGTTTGCCGCACAAGATGCGGATGGCTGCAGGCAGCCCAAAGCAGACGTTACGCGCAGACCTGAGCAGCGACAGTTAGCCAGACTAAGCGAACGATCACAATGAAGTAATTTCAGCATACAAACCTTTTCGAAAATCTTTTGGCCGCCACCACGTTTCTCCGGCATAGTGAAAAAATAGACTTCAGGAGGTCAGAAATGCCCAGGATTAACCGACGTAGATTTCTTAGAGCATGGCTTGCCGGAGCAACGGCCTTAACGCCACTCAGCGCTGCGTTTGGACAGTCCGGTTCGCTTTCTGAATTGGGAACAGCAATCGTACCACTTCCTGAGGTGACGGTGTACACCGCCAGAGAAATAGTGACGCTTGATCCAGCAAAGCCCTCAGCTGAAGCCGTCGCCGTCGTAAATGGCCGCATCCTTTTGGTTGGTAGTCTTGAAGACGTTCAAGGCATCCTGAAAGGGCAGCGCCATAAAGTCGATACAACATTTTCCAACCACGTCATTGTGCCTGGTTTTATCGCCCAACACGATCACCCGCTCTTGGCGGCTCTCACGATGTCTTCGGAGATCCTTTCGATTGAAGATTGGGTATTGCCCACGGGCACGGTGCCGGCCGTAAAGGACAAAAAGGACTTCACCGACCGGCTAACAAAGGCAGTCGAGCAACGTACCGACCCATCTGAACCAGTGGTTTCATGGGGGTATCACCCTGCATTTTATGGTCCGCTTACGCGGGATGATCTTGACGAAATAAGCTCGACCCAACCGATTCTAGTTTGGGCGAGGTCGTGTCATGAGATGATACTGAACACTGCAGCACTAGATATGGGGAATGTCACTCAGGACGTCATTGACGAGTTTGCAGACACGGAGCAGGCACAGTCCAGACTATTGGAGGGGCGTTTTTGGGAACAGGGACTGTTTGCAGTGTTGCCCTTCATCGCTTCAATTGCTGCAACCCCAGAGCGATTGCAGTCCGGTTTGGAACTGACTCGTGACTACATGCACGGCAAAGGCATTACGTTTGGAAACGAACCCGGCGGCATTCTGGCCAAGCCGGTTCAGGACGGCATCAACGCGGTTATGTCCAGCCCTGACATGCCCTTCCGTTGGTCTTTCATGCCAGACGCTAAAACCCTGGTCGACACATACGCCGATGATGATCAGGTAATCGCCGAGACCGAAAAGCTCGAAAGCTGGTATGGGGGCATGACCAGCCTTGCGCCCAAGCAAGCCAAGCTGTTCGCCGACGGGGCAATCTATTCGTTGCTCATGCAGGTACGTGATCCATATCTGGATGGCCATACGGGCGAATGGATGATGGACAAGAGCCTGTTTGAAAGAGCATTCCGCATTTATTGGGATGCAGGTTACCAAATTCATGTGCACGTGAACGGAGACGCTGGACTTGATCGCGTTCTGGACGCACTCGAAATGAATCTGAGACGCAGCCCGCGCTATGACCATCGGACCGTTCTGGTTCATTTCGCGGTTAGCGCAGAAGAACAGGTGCAGAGAATTTCGGACCTTGGCGCCATCGTCAGTGGCAATCCTTACTACGTCACTGCTCTTTCAGATCAATACTCTACTGTCGGCCTCGGGCCGAAAAGAGCGGATGCGATGGTACGTCTAGGCGATGTATCCAAGGCAGGAATCCCCTGGTCGCTGCATTCCGATATGCCAATGGCGCCGGCCGATCCGCTTTTCCTGATGTGGTGTGCCGTAAACAGGGTGACTTCTTCAGGTCGTGTCGCGGGGCCGGATCAACGGGTCGGTGCAGAGGAAGCTCTTCGAGGTGTCACGATCGAAGCCGCCTATTCATTGAAACGTGAAGATGAGATCGGAAGCATCGAACCGGGGAAACGAGCAAACTTTACCATTCTCGAAGACAACCCTATTGCGGTGGATCCAATGAAAATCAGGGACGTCAAAGTCTGGGGAACCGTGATGGAAGGGCGGGTTTTTCCAGTTGAACAGGCAGAAAGAAAAGCGGCGTTGATGCCTCCGGTCGGGGGAGTTGGCAACATAGACGCTGACTTTGCACGAGCAACACTTAAGCATGCTCTCAAAGTTGTTCACACACATCTTTAACTCTCGTTTCTTACGCTGTGAGTTGTAGAAAAAGGTAGTCCGGTATGGGGCTCTGAGCCGTCACTCAGCCCGAATTGCGCGAACACAGTTTCTGAGAGCCGAATGTCGGCGCAGTGGATCAGGCCACTGAAAACGCCAGATCATCTCCATTTTTCCATTGTCTGCTTTCGGGATTGGATCGCAGCTCAACCCGCTGCATCGCGGCAAGTTCGCTCTGAACCCAAAGCTGTCTTCAAGTTCACTCTATTGTAGAATTAGCTCTAAGCTATAGTTTTTGTTTCAAAGTAGCTTACACTTTTGGATACATGCCAACCTTGGAGCTCGTATGAAATTGCTGAACCCCATAATTGCCCTTTTGGCAACCACAGTCATCGCCGCTAACATGGCTTCTGCAGAAGGAGAGTTCGGTTACAACGTCGAACTGGATGTTGCCTACGGCAAAGGGGTTGTAAGATCAGACCGCGGGCTGGTCGAACGTGATCTGTTGCTGGATGTTTATACCCCATCGACGAACAATGCAGATTACACAAAAACTGACGCTGTCGCGGAAACGCTCAGGCCCGCAGTTATTTTGGTATACGGAGGCGGGTTTCAACGCGGTGGACGGCGTCAGGCTCCTTATACCGAGTTTGACGCAATACATAGCCGAATGGAGGATTACGCGCGCCTGCTCACGCCCCTCGGCTACGTTACTTTTGTGATCGAATATCGTTTGGCCCCTGAATTGCCGGAACCAACTATGGCCCTGGATGTTGACTGGGTTCTGACTATGGAGGAAGACCTAACAGATGCGGGAATGCGACGTGTCAATTTTGCACGCGAGGCACTGGGTCTGGGCCCGCTTGAAGGGGACGAAGGCAAAACCGTCGTGTGGAAAACAATTCTTTCCGCAGCGGAAGATTTGGAAAAGGCGGTCGACTTTGTACGTGCGTCGTCGGAACAGTTCGGCGTTGATCCGGCAAGAATTGCACTTGGCGGCCATTCCGCCGGAGCGGCAACTGTCATTAACGCGGCACACGGCCTTGATGTGCCGGTTGCAGCCATCTTCCCGCTCTCCCCGCCTTTATCGGCCATTGACCTGTCAAAGACAATTACATCTGCAGATGAAACCCCCACCTTTCATGTCGTGTCGCAATACGACGAACCTGCGGTTCTGGAGAAGGCTCCGGGTTTCACGCAAGCAATGCGCAGTGCTGGCGCGGATTACGAGCTTGTCTGGGTCCCCGGTTTCCCACACTTCTACCCGTACAACTCACCTTCTCTGAGTGATGACGGAACACGACAAGCCTTGAGTGAACGTCTGATTGACTTTCTAGAAGAGCAACTGATGAAGTAACCACGATGCACGGAATGCGTCTGTCTGCTTTGCCCCGCAAGTGAGACGTCTGTCGCGAGTGCGGCGAACGACCGGTTTGGGTTTTGGCGATTTTGACCATGTTGAATGACCGTTTTAGGGAAAACGCGCTGCATTGCCGCGAACCATTTGGCAGCTTGGGCGAAGAGGGGTTGATGTATTCGCTGCATCAGCATCAGGCGCCTTCGCCCGCGCAGCCGACCTTCGTTCGATTTTGCCACGAAGGGCGCTCCCAGCCAAAACCAGACAAAACACCGTTGCTGCAAGGGGCAAAAGCGGACATCCACTAAAAGATTGTGGCATGACCGGAATGCGGGCAAACAAGCTTTCTCTGCGGGTGCGACAAGGCCTGCTCTAGAAGGCTCAAAGCACGTCAAGAACGGTCGCTGTAGTTTGCTTTTTCCTCTGTTAGAGGAAAAAATTGACCTCCATTTTTTCGGTAAAGCTTGGCTCTGCAGGGTTTTTTGGGCGATAGTGTAGTTTCCAGTGTCCTCCGTAAGTAAAGAGAAATTTGGGTTTTCAAGGCTCTGAACAAGCAGATCAGGCATCGCCGCTTTGAACGCAGGGTTGCATACCATCAGGTCAACACAAACTGCGCGCGCATAATAATCGTGATATACTAAAACATAGATTTTAGCGAATCGGAATTTTTATATTTTATTTTCAATTGACTGCGCGCGCAATTTCTTTTTGCATTTTGTTTGTTTTTCCAAATTCTTCCATTGCAGAAGGCTTCGACCCATGTCCGCGCTTACAGGGTGCCGATGACGCCTCTCCTGGAACTTTCCGTCTTGCTTGGGACTGGTTTGCCAGTGATCAAATCGAAGCGTATGTCGCCTACAGCGATCAGGAATTCTTCTTCACTATTAAAGCTGGGCGCTTTGTGAATGTTCGATGTGATGATCAGCAATTTGAAGAACAGGAAATGTACCCTTTAGGATTAATGGTTCGGCCTATAGCCTATGTGAGCTTGCCAGTTTTTGAGAAAGCACGCGAAGATCGGGCAATCCTAGTAATCACAGAATACGGACACCGCAAACTAATCAAAGAAAGTGACATCGCACCTGTCGTGCAACACGCCGTATACTTGTTCGCAGATGCTCCTGGAAACGCCGGTGTTTGTCGTACGGAAGATGATTGCCCCGGCAATTCGATGGATCTTTGCAAGCCGCGTATACAGTGTCGATACGTTGTTTCAGCGCGCTTTGGGTATGCAATTGCCGCAGAAAAAATCCACGCGCGCGCGCAGCAATCGCTGCCTATCTGTCGATCAAGAATCCGCAATCGGATACAGATGTGCCTGATTTCTTGATCGATCGAGAACAGGTTTTGCGAATACAGCAGCTTGAGGAGGTCGCCTGCCAGCCGTTTTCGGTCAAAGCGTATACGGCAGGCGGAAAGCTACACCAACCCCGCGACAGCTACTTTTCGCTCTGTGGGGAGCGACGGGCTGCGGGCGCCAAGGCAAACGCGATCCGACCAATCAAGATAGTCTCCAAGGCGGCGGCCAAGCGCGCTTTTACTTGGCATTTAGACGGCTCATTTCATCGCCGTTTCAATGTCCCGGAGAGTGGTCAGGATACAACGCTAGGTCGAGCTTTGATAAACTACCGCATAACATCGTCCAAAGAATGCGGTGTTGAACTTAGCGATGTGGCAGAAGGGGCCATTTCAGGTGGATTGAAGGCAAATTTTTCCGCAGGCTTTTTAGAACTCGAGGCGAGTGCTGAAACAAGCATAACTACGAAAATTACGCGCACATTAAGCGCCGATGATTACCTACTGATGTCTACATATATGATGGACCCAATAATGAATGCGCCGGAGGTTGACCGCAAAGATGATTCTGATCTTTGGTTCTTCCGTGTCCTGTTTCGCTCTAAATGCGAAGATGGCACTCCGAAATCCGCAACCTCGATCATAATCCACTATAACCGACTTGATGGACAGGTCCTCGAGGTGCGCGTCAGTGACGATCTTCGCGTGAGTTATTTGGATGCTTGGGCCGAATATGGCTATAAACCAGATAATAGCGCAAACGCTCTACGCGAGGGACACTTCTGGATTGTGCCTGATCTAGATGGTTATTTCATCTGGCGCGACACCCTGCGCAACTTCATCGAAGTTGATAATACTGTCACGAGCAGATTATTGGGTCGACACCCAAAAAATCAGCGCGCGCATGTGCGTGATTTTTTTGTGCACTTGATGCTTGCAGCAGCGTTCAATCATCGCAACCCATCACCTTGAGGTCAATTAATGCTGACATTTAAGTTAATTGTGTTCTACTTGAGCATGGCGTTTTCCGGAATTGAAAATCCACCTTTACAATCAGGGTGCCATTACGCAGCAGCGACCAGTTGTTGCACACTTTCCAACGGAGTACGCTGTTGCGGATTCTCAACTCGGCCTGGAGGAGCAATCAGCGGATGCGCATGCAGCGGTAGTAGTTAAAGGTGAGCGCGATTTTACCCATTAAACTCGGCTGCTTTACACTTCCTAGAGAGCTAGCAATGTTACGACCAAGTCGCGCCTGATGCAATCTTCGTCTTATTCTGGTTACAATCCAGCTGCCTCCAAAAGATCTATTCCGCGCTATGAGGCGGGGTACAGCGATAGAACGGTTTGTGATATCGGCAAGAACGCCTGGCCAATATTTGGGGGAGTGTTTGTAAGTTCCCTAGCTCTCAGAATGCTAGCCCATTGGTTAGCTTCGAACTAAGAAGGGGTTGACCCAAACCATAGCGAACTTTGCCAAGCGATCTGAAAACGCATCACGTGAATGAGCTGAGGATAGTGCTATTGCAGGGTTCGGAACAGATTGGTGATCTCGCCGTTGTAATCATTGGCGATCTCAGGAACCGGCTTCCACGTTCGACGCAGAAATACACCGCCCATCCCAATGAATGGCTCGATGTATGACTTGTGACTGACCGCCTCGATCCGCTCGATGATCCGTGCGCTATGCCTTTTTGCCGCCCCGCGACGAGGGGGACGGAGCTGCGGGTATAACTGTCTTCATTTCCATTGATCTACCAATTGTTAGGACACCAAGGTGATCCGCAAAGTAATAGCCCTGCGCAAGCGCGACAAAGGCGACATCGCTGAGGAAGAGGCTGTGTTGGAAATGTATAAAGAAGCGTTGGGGATGTGAGTAATGAACATTAACCAATACCTGATCAAACAAGGCAAAGATCGATGATCGTTTTCCCAATTTCCGTCAGCTAAAAAACCGCCGCCAAGACGCTGGATCTGCCGATCCAAAGTTTTCGTTCGTTAGTCTTAGAAGGGATACCCCCCCGAGGTCCCGCAAGATCGGAACGCACGAACGTTGGGACGCGGATGAATTGCGCGCCTCTATTCGCGGGCAAATGGTGAACGGCTACTAGGACGTCATATGGCAACGAAAAAGTTCACGACTGCCAAAATTATCAAAGGGCGTAAACATCAGTGTTTTCGCAAAGGTGGGCGTTATGTGCGCCTATCCGGTGATCCCAACAGAGAAGAATTTGCCCGAGAGTATTGGAGGCTAATGCGAGGCGGTGGGTCCCTGTCATCCAGAAATACCTCTGAAAAGTTAATCATCCGCTACAAACAAACCCCCTAATGGGCACGCTAAGCCCCTCGAACAAAATCCGATTATTCAGAGGCCCTAGAATATCTATCTGACACAATTGGAACACTCGAACCGGCAAAAATGCGACGACCCTCAGTGATCAAGGCCCAAGTGGCGAACCATCATCGGGGACGTTTCACCAACTGCATTCACCACATGCTTTCAATCCTATTTGAACATGCGGTTGACTTAGATTGGCAACGATAAAATCCAGCAAAGGGTATCGAGAAATTGAAAACAGGGTATGGACACCACCCTTGGCAGCCATAATCGATTGAGGTGCTTCGAAAGAATTTGACTGGTCGACATCTTCGGATCTTTGAGCTTGCCCTAAGAACCGGCCAGCGCACCTCGGATTTGACGCGAATGGAATGGTCACACATCGAAGACGATGGAATCTGGGTCACACAAAATAAAACGTCCACACGCCTTTGGATACCTATCCCAACAAGCCATGCTGAAACACTCCGCAACGTGCCTCGCTGCCTTAGCTATATCCTGTGCGGCGAACACGGCCGAAAACTCAACTACGATCAGATCCAAAAAGCCATGATCACAGAGAGAAAGATACGGGGCCTAAAAGCGCAAACATTGCATGGCTTGCGATACCGCGCGGCAAGCGAACTGGCCGAAACTGGGTGCACTGATCATCAAACAGCAACAATAACCGGCCACAAGAGCTTTTCGATGGTTCAAAATATTTTATAGGAGCGAGTCAAAAGCGCCTTGCCAAGCAGGCTGAAAGCTTGAGGGAACAGAACAAATACAAACGTGAATCTGGGATCAAATGGGAACCGGGGTTTTTCACTTAATCCAAAGGCGGCAATCAATAACATTAAGTGATTGATTTAGTGGCGGGGAGACAGGGATTCGAACCCTGGGAACGCTCTCACGTTCAACGGTTTTCAAGACCGCCGCATTCGACCACTCTGCCACCTCCCCGTTGGAAATGTGATTTAGGGGGTCCGTGCGCCCAAGGCAAGTCGAAAATAGGGAATTCTTGCCGGCCCCATTTCTGCCTACTTTCATTGCCTCAACGCTCAGGCTATGCTTTGCCGCAAATGGGCTATCTGGCTCTGGTGAGGTAACGACCGGAAAACCGGCATTTTGGGCTCAGACGCAGCGCCCGAGACAGGCAAGGGACAAAAAATGATTCGAGAAGCAGCGAAAACCCGGTTCAGTCCGCGTCTGGCGGCGATTACGGTTGCACTCACGTTTTTGGCAGCCTGTGAAGACGGTGCCAAACTGCCTTTCAAGCAACCAAAAGACTCCTCTGCGCCGACGCAATCACAAAGCACCAAATTGGTTGAACGCGATGTCGAAGCCCCCGAAGTGTTTCAGGTGACTGAGTCGGGGCTTTGGGACGGTCGGCCATCGCTCGGGGGTGTTTGGGTAGCCCACCCCGATGCGACTGATCCTGAACGCGTGATTATCCGCAACAGCGCAAATGGAAAATTTGTGATCGGCGCACTGTTCCGCCGAGAACGAGACATTCCAGGGCCTCGTATTCAAGCATCCTCTGATGCGGCCTCCGCGCTTGGGATGCTCCCCGGTGCGCCAGTTGAGTTAAACGTCACAGCCCTGCGGCGCGAAGCCGTCGATGAAGAGCCCGAGATTCAAGATACGCTTATTCCGTCAGAAGCGATCGAACCCGGTGGAGAAATCACCGAGGCGCCCCTTGATCCAATTACGGGCGGTGCAGCGGCTGCAATTGCAGCGTCTACCCCGGCGGCCCCAACAGCCCCAACCGAGCAGGCAGCCGAACCCGCTCCGACGAAAACGTCATCGCTCAACAAGCCTTATGTTCAGATTGGCATCTTCAGTGTCGAAGCCAATGCTAACCGTACCGCCGATCAAATGCGCAGCGCAGGCATGACCCCGACCGTGTTCGAACAATCCGCAAACGGCAAACCATTCTGGCGTGTGGTCGTTGGCCCCGCCCAGAGCAAATCTGAACGTTCCACGTTGTTGAAAAAGGTCAAAGCGACCGGTTTCTCTGACGCATATGCAGTCAGCAAATAAGGAGACCTTCCCGTGCTGTCTTCACTCCGCTCTCTTACTCTGGTTGTTTCTGTTGCAGTCACAGCTGTTCCAGCGCTTGCGTATGATACGTCTGCGACCGCAGCCTATGTTCTGGATCAGGGCACAGGCACCGTTCTATTGGCCAAAAATGCCGACGAGGCGCTTCCACCTGCCTCCATGTCCAAGCTCATGACATTGTATGTCGCATTTGAAGCGTTGCGGGACGGTCGGCTGACCTTGAACGAAGAACTACCGGTGTCCCAACATGCGATGAGCTATAAAGGCTCGACCATGTTCCTGAACACTCAAGATCGCGTTCGAGTCGAAGATCTGTTGCGCGGAATTATCGTGTTGTCGGGCAATGATGCCTGCGCCGTTATCGCAGAGGCGCTGAGCCCCGACGGGACCGAGGCAGGTTTCGCCCGATACATGACCAAACGCGCACAGCAAATGGGCATGACCAACTCAACCTTTGCGAACTCAAATGGCTGGCCTGCGGCCGGGCACCGGATGTCTGTGCATGATCTGGCTCTCTTGGCGAACAAACTGATCACAGACTTTCCCGAGTACTATCCGTTGTTCTCGGAAAAGAAGTTCGCCTTTGATGGGCGTGCGCCTAGCAACACCCAGAACCGCAACCCACTTCTGAAGCTCAGTATTGGTGCGGATGGCCTAAAAACTGGACACACGTCAGAAGCAGGATATGGCTTGGTTGGATCAGCCAAACAAGCTGATCGACGTGTCATATTTGTACTGTCTGGACTGTCCAGCAACGCAAAACGCGCAGAGGAGGCTGAAGCCATTGTTAACTGGTCGTTTCGCCACTTTAGCCAAAAAACCGTCGCCCGTGCAGATACCCCCGTCGCCCAAGCCAAAGTCTGGATGGGAAGCGAACAATCGGTAGGGCTTGTCCCAGCCGAGGACCTAAGTCTTCTGTTGCCAGTTCTGTCCGACAGAACCATCAAGGCCGAAGTTGTTTACAATGGCCCGGTGAATGCCCCGGTCGTCAAAGGCCAAAAGTTGGCCGAACTAGTGCTCAAACCCGAAGGATTGCCCGAAATTCGCCGCCCGCTAGTTGCCGCGACAGACATTTCTTCGGGTGGTTTTCTTGTTCGCATGAAGGCCGTAGCACAAGTTCTCATGAAACAGCTTTCTGATAACCCATCGGGGGCCCTGTGACAAAAGACACGCATTCAGGTCTATTCCTGACATTCGAAGGCATTGATGGCTCGGGCAAGTCCACGCAAGCCCGCAGGCTCGCCGAATATTTGCGCAATTTGGGGCACGATGTCGTGTTGACGCGTGAACCCGGCGGCTCACCGGGTGCCGAAGAAATCCGCCGTCTTGTTCTTGAAGGAGACCCAGATCGCTGGTCCGCCGAAACGGAGATCCTGCTGTTCACTGCGGCGCGACGTGACCATCTGGAACGCACCATTCTGCCCGCGCTTTCCGCGGGTAAAGTAGTCATTTGTGATAGGTTTGCCGATAGCACCCGGATGTATCAAGGTCTCTCTCGCGGCGACCTGCGCGCCCTCGTTGATCAGCTCCATCAGTTGATGATTGGACGAGAGCCAGACCTGACAATGCTTATCGACATGGATCCAGACGTTGGCCTGTCGCGTGCCAAGGCCCGACAAGGCACTGAAGAACGGTTCGAAGATTTCGGGCCCGAGTTGCAACACAAAATGCGCGCTGGCTTTCTGTCTTTGGCACAGGATTTCCCCGATCGTTTTAGAATCTTAGATGGTGGGCAGGAAATGGATGCCATCACAGCTGAGTTGGTACAGATTACTCTGCAGGCCTTGGATCAGGCACCTGTATGAGCGACGATATCCCAGCGCCCGACCAAGCCCCAGGAGCCCCTCACCCGCGCGAAACAATGCGCCTCTTTGGTCAGGATGCCGCCGAAGCGGAATTTTTGACGGCCTTCAATTCCGAACGGTTGCATCACGGGTGGATGTTCACCGGCCCTCAAGGCGTTGGCAAAGCGACCCTTGCCTGGCGGATCGCATTGTTTCTGCTGGCCAACCCACCCGCTGACAACGACGGATTGTTTGGGGCGCCCCCTGCCCCAACTTCGCTGGACATTTCCCCGGACCACCCCGTTTTTCATCGCATTCAGGCAGGTGCAGAGCCGGGGTTGGCATCAATCACCCGCTCGCTGAACGACAACGGAAAGCTACGCAAGGAAATCGTCGTGGACGATGTTCGGAAATTGGGGCGTTTTTTCGGACTCTCTTCAACAGATGGTGGGCGTCGAGTTGTCATTGTGGATTCCGCTGACGAGATGAACACAAGCGCGGCAAACGCCTTGTTGAAAATGCTGGAAGAGCCACCTGCCCGCACAACACTATTGTTAATCTCACACCAACCGTCGCGCCTGTTGCCAACTATCCGGTCTCGGTGCCGTACCCTCAGGTTGGGTCCGCTGAACGCATCAGACATGCAGGCTGCTTTGGAACAAGCCAATGCCCAAGTGCCTGATAATCCAGACCACTTGGCCGCACTCGCTGCGGGATCCGTTGGTGCGGCTTTGCGGCTTTTGAATTTGGGTGGCTTGCAGATCTATTCCGAATTGATTGGGATACTTGGCACCATGCCACGGTTAGACCGAAAACGCGCGATGGCGCTAGCTGACGCTGCTGCACAGCGCAACGCAGCCGACAAATTCGAATTGTTACTCTCGCTCATAGACATCGCTTTGGCGCGTTTGGCTCGGACAGGAGCCACAGGGCAGCCACCTTATCCCGAAGCTGCCCATGGTGAAGCAGAAGTATTGGCCAAACTCGCCCCAGAGCCACGTAAAGGGCGCATGTGGGCCGAAATTGCCACCACGATCACGGCCCGAACCCGCCATGGCCAGGCGGTGAACCTTGACCCCGCCTCACTAGTTCTAGATACGGTTTTCAAGATGCAGGAAACCGCAGCGGGATAACCGCCAGTTGAGGCCAATGAGCGAAATCACGATCACCCCCGAAATCACCGATAGCCACTGCCACCTCGACTTTCCAGACTTCGAAGGGCAGCTGGAGACCATCGTTTCAAATGCCGTCGCAGCAGGTGTGACCCGCATGGTCACAATCTGTACCAAACTGGTGAATGAACCTTCGGTTCGTGCCATTGCAGAAGCCCACGCGCCCGTCTTTTACGCTGCAGGCACACATCCAATGAGCGCCGCCGACCAACCCATGGCAACTGTTGATGAACTGGTCGCGCTAGCGCAACACCCCAAATTCGTGGGCATTGGCGAGACCGGCTTGGATTATCATTACACCGCAGACAGTGCAGATGTCCAAAAACAAAGTTTGCGCATCCATATCGAAGCAGCGCAGCGCACAGGCCTGCCTTTGATCATCCATTCGCGGGATGCCGACGATGACATGGCACGCATTCTCTCCAAAGAGATGGCGAACGCGCCGTATGCCTGCGTCATGCACTGTTTCTCTTCCTCCCCCGAACTGGCTCGAACAGCCTTGGATCTAGGGTTCTATCTGTCGATGTCTGGCATCGCGACGTTCCCCAAAAGCCAAAAAGTGCGCGATATCTTTGCGGCCGCTCCGGTGGACAAAGTGCTTGTTGAAACAGACGCACCTTATCTTGCGCCCCCGCCGTTTCGCGGCAAGCGCAACGAACCAGCCTACACCGCGCACACAGCGCGTAAAGGGGCCGAGATTTTTGGCATGGAGTATCCAGATTTTGCCGCACAAACGCAGGCAAACTTTGAACGCTTGTTCGCCAAGGTCGCTGCCCATAAGGTCGCCACATGACCAATGAATTGCGTTTTACCATTCTAGGGTGCGGATCGTCAGGCGGTGTCCCACGATTGGGTGGGCATTGGGGCGATTGTGACCCCAATAACCCGCGTAATGTCCGCCGTCGGTGCTCTTTGTTGGTTGAGCGTGAAGGGCCAGACGGGACAACTACTGTTCTAATTGACACCACCCCCGATATGCGCGGCCAGCTTTTGGACACGGGCACAGGACGTTTAGATGCGGTCGTCTACACGCATTCCCATGCTGATCATGTGCACGGGATCGATGACCTGCGTATGATTGTATTCAATATGCGATCCAGAATTCCGGTTTACGCTGATGGGGATACCCAAAACGCACTGTTGGCGCGTTTTGGGTATGCCTTTGTTCAACCCGAAGGCTCGCCCTATCCGCCAATTCTGGACTTGAAATCGATCAAAGGCCCGTTCGAGATTGACGGCCCCGGTGGTCCAATTTCGCTGCGTCCCTTTCTTGTCAATCATGGGGCAATCGACTCTTTGGGATTCCGGATCAATGATCTGGCATATCTCCCTGATGTTGCTGAAATTTATGATGCCGCTTGGGACGAGCTCAAGGATCTGGATTGCTGGATTCTGGACGCACTGCGCCGGACCCCGCATCCAACACACGCACACTTGGACAGAGCGCTGGAATGGATTGCCAAGATGCAACCAAAACACGCGGTATTGACCAATATGCACATTGATTTGGATTATGCAGAGGTTGACGCTGAAACACCGTCACACATCACACCTGCTTATGACGGAATGGTCATCCGCTATCCCTATTAGGCCAGAACACATATCGCTCTGAGAGCTGCCTCTGCGCAAGCTGATCGGGCCCCAAACAGGTAAGCTGCCAGATGTTTCAGAGCTTGGTCGACGTTATCCTGCCTGTTTTCATCGTGATTGGCGCGGGCTATGCCTTAACGCGGGCGGGGTATTTCACAGCAGGTCACATCGACGGTTTGATGCGGTTCACTCAGAGCTTTGCCATTCCGTGTTTGTTGTTTCGAGCCATCACAACACTTGATCTGGAGGCCAGCTTTGACCCTCGTCTTCTGGCCAGCTTCTACCTCAGCGCTGGCTTGTGTTTCTTGGCAGGCATGGCAGGCGCGCGACTGATTTTCAAAAGAGATTGGGAAGACTGCGTCGCGATCGGGTTTTGCTGCCTTTTCTCGAATACAGTCTTGTTGGGCCTTCCTATTACGGAACGGGCTTATGGTATTGAAAACCTAACCGGAAACTATGCAATCATCGCCTTTCATTCACCGTTTTGTTACTGCGTTGGCATCACTATTATGGAAGTTTTCCGAAACCGAGGGCGCGGTGGTGGGAAAATGGCCGGTGCAGTTCTGTCGGCCATGTTTAAAAACGTGCTCATTCTTGGCATCGCTTTAGGGTTTATAGTCAACTTATCGGGGTTCACCGTACCTGAAACAGTCGACAATGCCCTGAGCTTGATCATTCGCGCAGCGTTACCCGGCGCCCTGTTTGCCTTGGGGGGCGTGCTTGTACAATATCGTCCCGAAGGGGATCTCCGCGCGATCGGGTTTGTGTGCGCAGTCTCGCTTATCTTGCATCCGACACTTGTGTGGATGTTCGGCAAAAGTTTTGGCTTGCCAAAAGACTTGTTTCGCTCGGCAATACTTTGTTCTGCAATGGCACCTGGATTCAATGCCTACATATTTGCAAACATGTACGGGCGTGCAAAGCGTATCGCAGCATCGTCTGTTCTTATGGCAACAGGCGCTTCAATCCTGACGGTTTGGTTCTGGTTGATGGTTCTTGGATGAACTGCAAACTGGATAAATAAACAGACCGCTCCATGTTTCCCTTAGTTAAGATCAATCTACGGATTTAGTATGCCCCAAGCTTTGATTGTCGCTCATGGACAACCTTCTTCGCCGGATCAGGCCGAAACCGCTCTTGCCCAACTCGCAGGACAGGTGCAAAAATACACCAAAGGGTACGAAATAGGATCCGCAACACTCGCTGCCCCCAGTGCATTGGAAGCTGCTCTTGCAACCTCCCCCAATGTCGAGGTGATCTATCCGCTTTTCATGACCAAGGGTTGGTTTGTTACCCAAGCGCTTCCAAAACGCTTGGGAGATACTCCAATTCAGATCCTTGACCCATTTGGCCTGGACCCTGCCCTGCCGAGACTCGCTGCTGATGCGGTCCAAGCCCTAGCAAATCAAAAAGGCTGGCCTTTAGAAGATCTCGATGTGGTTTTGGCTGCACACGGATCCGGGCGCAGCCGAAATCCCGCAACGGTCACTCGCGATTTTGGACACGCTCTTCAGGCTCAACTTGCCTGCAAGGATTTAATAGTCGGGTTCGTAGAAGAAGACCCATCAATTGAGTCCGCAGCGCGCACCGCGGGGGAGCATGCGATCTGTCTGCCATTTTTTGCAGCTCAAGGTGGCCATGCTGATGATGATGTCCCAAACGCGCTGCGCTCAGCCAATTTTCAGGGGGAACACATGCCCGTTCTGGGCGCGCTCTCTACCGTTCCGGAATTGATCGCACAATCAATCGTCAAAGCTTTAGATCTGCTTTGATCACAACGATTTAAGCTCTTGAAGATTTGAGTTGAGTTAAGCTGTTGACCTAAGTTTCCCCTGCTTTAGACAGAAGCAAAGAATAATTTCCACTAAGGATGAAACAATGGGACGTTTGGGATTTTTGGGCCTGCTTGTCATAGCCATGGCTGGGTTGAGCGCATGTGGTGGTGGCCGGTCAGAGCAAAATACTGAAGTTAGAACCACGACAACTGGACAAGAACTTACTGATTTGAAGAAAGCCTTGGACGAAGGCGCCATCTCCCAATCTGAGTATGACAAAAAACGCAAAGACATACTAAAAAATGGCTAATCCCGCCCTCTTTTGATCGGAATACAAAAAGCCCACTCAAGTTGAAGTGGGCTTTTCCATTCTAAGGGCTGAATTCAGTTCCCTGTCGTCGTTGGAAAGACAGGGAATGCAACCGCTCCGGCTGAAGGCGCGTTAACTGCTGCATTCAATACAGCAATACGATCCGCAGATTGCCCCGGCACAGTGCTCCCAGCCTGAACACCATTCAACGCCAGCCGCATCCATTCCGTAGATTGCTGCCCCGTCGCACGATTGGTCCCAATGCCTTCGCGCAGATGGTGACTGACCGTTTCGCCGTAACCAAGTTCACCTGCCCCCGCCAGCAGCAGACCAGAGGCCATTGCCATCTTTGCATTGTCAGTTCTGTATCCAATTCCAAGACACACTTTGCCGCCAGAAATCAGCTGATTCATGGGCTTCCCAGAATCCCGAAGGAAGGCAGACGTATTAGCCAGTACCTGCCCGGCTTGGGCCGTTTCAATTCCCACAAGTTGAGGCGCAATAGCTTGGCTTAATCCTTCGCATTGCTGTTCAATCTGTGGCGCTGTCAGGTTGGGAATTGTTGCTTCGATCCGTGAACTTTCGGCCATAGCTTGGGTCCGCGCGAGACAGAATTGTTCATTCAAGGCAAAATTCGCATCCGTTACACGGTTGGCTGTGGTCAGCCCACCATTTGCCGCTGTCAAAATATTGACCTCGTTACATAACTCGTTGGCCGTCCGCGATGCTTGCCCGAATGTGAAATCAGGCAAAGCTGCGGTGTTGGCCCGTGTTGGAACAGTTGTCGGAGCCTGCGTAACTGGCGCTGGCGCTGCTGCCGTCGTATGTTGGATAGGCGCTTGGGGAGGTTGTTGTATCGGAATACCCAACTGCTCGTTCCGGTACGCTCTCAGCAGACCTTGCTGTCCCTGCGATGCCAGGATCTGATTGTACGGCGCAACATGCGCGCTGGCCAATGCCCGCTGGTGCGATCCGACAAGAAAACTGCGTTCGTGTTCATCCAGGTAGCCGTCCGTATTGTACCCCATGTCCGTTTGGTACCGCGAAATTCCGACACGGCTCTTTCTGCCCAACGATCCATCTACAGCACCAACATTGTATCCGAAGTAATTCAAAGACGTCTGAACATCTCTGTTCTGCTGGCGTTGCGCAGTTGAAATACCAGAGGAACGCTTTGTGGTTCGGGTCGTCTGCTGGGTGGTTTTCTGACGCTGGCGCTGCTTGTTTTTATGAACTTCGTTTACAATAATTCCGCCAATCAAAGCGCCCCCAATCAAGGCAGCCGCATCATTGGCACGTGTTTCTTTTACAGGAACCAGAACCAAACTGCTGGCAACGAAACCCGCACACAGAAATTTCTTATACATTTGATTTACCTCGCAAAAGCCCTCAATGATACAATCACATCGCTGCAAAACATGGCTCTCTCAACTTCTAAAAAGGAACTGGTTCAGAGCACCAAACACATCGGTCGATGTCAAGGTTATCCTGCACAGACCTCTTGTTCTCGCGAGAAATTATACACCAAAAACTCTCAATCAACCAGTCTCGCCCCCCAATGACACCCAGCATTCGACCGCTCATTTCTCGGCCAAAACTGGCCTATTTCAGTGCTTCGGACATCAATTCCTCGGTACTCAGGTCCGGTTTTTGAATGTATAGGTTTAGATCGTCCGCGAAGTCATCCAGATGGCGCAAACGTTGCGTTTGCCCCGACAAGCTTAATTCTTCACGAAGCACGGGTAGAACAGAGGCCCGGATATCTGGAGGAACGTCTTCACTCAAAACATCCAAAACGGCCCTTAAAGACAGCAAAACACCGGTTTGGCGCGCCCGCATCTCTGCAATCTTACGCACGTGGCCTTGCAGTTGGCGGTCAAACATATCGCTTTGGTTTCCCGCTCTTTGAAGCGATGCCAGCATGCGAATGTTCACGGCCTTTGCATCGATCGCTTCTGCATTCGTCTTCAAAGACTGAACAAAAACAGATCCTGCAAGGTAGGAGGCGCGCGCAGATTGTTGAATGGCGATATCCGTCTGATCTTGATTGCGCCTTAGCCCTAGCAGCAGATCGGTCAATTGCTTTTGCCGGGTCAAATCTGGTTCCGCTTTCGCGAGATCAGCAAGCGCTGCGGCAGGATCCGCGGATGCGTCCGGATCTGGGGCAGCCATTTCCCCCCACCGTTTCTGAATCTCAGCCAACTTGGCTTCGGATGTTGCGACATGAGCAGAAATCACGAAACGAACACCAAAGGTTTCACCGCGCAATGGATGCCCAGTCTCTGGGTCAAAAGGCGGATATTCAGTCCGCTGCGCACTGTAGATTTGATCCGCCTCCGATAAAACAGATCCCCCGCGGGTCACCACACCACCAATCTGGCCATGTGCTCGCCCGCGCGCATTCATTCGGTAAGGTTCAAGCATCAGTTCTTCGACGTTGCCGTAGATATCGTACAACCCAAGAGGATTGGCCGCACGCACCCCAACAGCGCCCAACCGTCCTCTTCCTGATCCAACACCTTGATGCAGGGCGTGATCCCGCATTTCACCAACATCAAAATAGGTAAGTTTCGGAAAGGTATTTGCATCAACCACCGTGCCTCCGCGCGCGGCGAATTCCCATTCCACTTCTGTTGGGAGACGTAAAAAACCACGTGCACCGTCCGATTGCGGTATCGCCTCGGGTGCATTTAGATACAGCCAAGAGGTGTAGTTCTTTGCCAATGTCACCGCATCATGCCAACTCACCCCGCCTCGGGCGATGCGATCCGCACGCGTGGGCGGTGTGCAATCGCCTTGCAAAACGCGAAACTGCCCTTGTGTCAGCTCATATCGTGCAATGTAGAAATACGTCACGTTGCTGCGATCAGAAAATGGGCCGCGTAAAAAAGCAGACCGCAGATAGTCCGAATACCCGGTCAGATTTACAGATTGCCCCAATCGCATCCGCCGGTCCGCCAAGGGATCGTCCGCAGCAACAGGCACCTCTACTTTTTGAAAGGCCATAGAGGCGCCGCATGGCATTGGCAGAAACAGATCAGCAGGCGCGTGGTGCTTGGCTGCTGGATCGGTCATATCCAAAGGCCACGCTATGGGCTGAGCATTTAGCCCCCCCGGCAACAGACACAAGCACGCAAGCCAGCGCCAGATCATGATGTTTCTCGCAATACAGTCGCTGGGTCCAATCGCAGAGCAGACCACGCTGCAGCACCGGCAGCAGTCAACACCAGCCCATACACCGCAAAGCAAATACTCACTGCCTGTCCTTGCGAAATCTGGGCTAAGACCGCGCCATCAGGCAGACCATGACCAAATAGCCTGTCAGCGATTTTGCCCGCGCCCAAAAATAGAAGCAATGAAAGGCTCAGCCCAAAGGTTGCCGTCAGACCTGCCTGCACCATCGGAAACAATGCCAACGTACGCCCGGGAACACCTAGCAATGCAATGGCTGCCAAGGTTTGCCGCTTGCGCGCAACGTCTGACCAAAACCCAAAAACCAAGGCGGCCCCCAACCCCATCGCGGCCAGCGTCGCCGTCAAACCCAAAGCCAAGTTTAGCTTTTGCCCCAACCCTAACAGGGCATTCACCTCTTGGGTCCGAGCCAGAGTTCGAACGCCCAGCGTTGTTTCTAGTCGTGATTGCAGCGCTGCCAAATCCTCTAACCGATGGGCAAACACCCGCACCCCTTCGTAAGACGGCACCCGATCCTCAAGTTTCCGAGCCCCCTCGATACCATAGGTTGGCAACGTATAGGATTCATAAAAGGCCTCGATCACATCCAGCGTTGGAAACGCCAACAGTACAGCACGCCCTGACATCGCTCCTTCGGGGAGAACCGTCACGACCTTCATCGGCAGTCGCAGCTGTTTTGAGCGCCCCTCAGCCTGACTGATCAATTCGATTTCGGCTTGCGCAGAGATCTGCAACTGGCGGGCCAGTTGCGCGCTGACAGCCACTTGGCCCTCTGGCAGATCTAGCCCCAAGGGCAGAGTGGGATCGCCCGCACCGGATGGAATAACCACAGCCGATTTCAAACGTCGCCCCCCCTTAGTCCGCACATTCATGTAGTCGAATTGACCTCGAACTTTGGGGGTAAAGAATGCAATCTCGGGCCACGTGCTGAGTTGCGCGACATCTTCAGGTGAAAACGTTGCATTGCCACTTGTATCGATTTGTAGATTGGCCGGATTGGCCAGCATTTCACCGATCAAGGCCGAATAGATCCCATTCTTCACTCCGAACAACAGTAACAATGGGACCAGCACACCAACCATGATGGCGGTATTACAGAACAAAAAAACACGCGAGTGAAACAAATCGCGCACCGCAAGAAGGGCGATTTGCTTCATACCACCACTAGCCGGCTCAGCGGCCTGCCCCCCGGAACCATTGCGAGCTTCAACTGCCCGATCCCATGACGCGCGATACGATCTTGATCGTGTGAGGATAAGATAACACCGCTGCCTTGGGCCTGCGCGATTTCCAAAAATAGCTCCAACACCTGATCCGCGCTGCTTGGGTCAAGCGCGGCAGTGGGTTCATCAGCAATTACAAACGCCGGACGATGCGCGAGTGCGCGAGCAATAGATGTCCGCTGACGCTGCCCGATAGACAAAGCGGCGGGGAAAAGGCCCGATACGTCCCCTAGACCTAGGCGTTCTATCAAAGCTGCCTGCCAATCAGAGTCCATTCGCCCCGTCAAAGATTGCGATAACCCAATATTCTGCGACACCGTTAGAAAAGGTAAAAGCCCCCCCGTTTGTGGGACAAATCCAAATACCTCTCCACGGCACTGCGCCAAGGCCCGGTTCCGCGGCCCTTTGGACCAAAGTGATGCAAGGTTTTGCCCTTTCAAGAAATAGCTAGCCCCTGCATCTGGCGCGCGCAGCAGGCCCAAAAGCTCTAGCACCAGTGTTTTCCCAGACCCACTCACCCCCGTCAGGGCCACGGCCTGTCCTTCGGGCACATCCAGCACATCAATTTCGACTTTGAAAGTCCGCTCGCCATCGACAAGGCTGATGCCCGCATTTCTAAGACTGAGCCCCGCCATCGTCACATCACGGCAAGACGTCAAATGGCATGGCAAACACGTATTCCCCGTCCGTTGCCCCGTCAAACAAGGCAGTCCAGACCGTCGGATCATGCAACCATTTCCGGTATTGCACCAATTTCTGACGCATCCCATCAAGGATAGAACGCCGGATCATCGCACTTTGCTGCCACCGTTGCTGTGTCGTTAGCATCAGCTGGCTCTCATAAGGCAAATCTTCCAAAAACTCGAGCGCGCCGCCCAATGTATCGGTTTCAGGGTTCAACAGCCGATCCGGGTTTTTAGCCATACGCGCGACAACACCCTGAACCTGGGCAAAAAACGTCTGAGCATCTTCTGCATTTCGGCTCTGTTCACCTAAATCCAAAAGTTCAGACAGCAGGTCCGCCATCGTCGCCATTTCATTTTTGGACACCAACAAACGTGGCTCTATCGCAAGGCGCGATGGGTCTTCGATCGCTTTCTCTGACACCCACCCCTCGATTACATCAGGGGCTTGCGTGTCGTTAAGGCGCCCCAAATAGGCCAACTGCATCGCCAATCCCAAGTTCACTACTTTGCCAGCTTCTTTAGGATCCAGAACAGGCCTCTCGCTACGCGCCACGCGGATGATATCCGTCAAAGCCGTCACCAAACGTGTAACAGTCGCTTCAAAGGCTTCAGGCGCGCCGTTCTCAATCCCATAGTAATAGGTTTCGTCGTTGAAACGCGACAAGGCTTGGTATTGGGTCTTGGCCCATTGGTGCTGCGCCTCGCCGCCCGCTGCAGTTTGCAAGTGCAAAGTCATGATCGCCACGCCTTTGTCCTGAGCCGCACGTTGAAGCTCGGACGGACCTATATCGGACCTTGCATTGGCGTCCCGCGGATCTTTGGGCCCTGCATCCGTGATTAGGATAACGATACGCGCATCAAAAGGATCGTTCCCTTCGGGTGTCCAATCGGTCAGTTCAACCGCATCTTCAACCCCAGCCAAACTGTCCTCGTTAAACCCGGGAGAGTTCACCCCAGCTACATCCGTTGCTGCGCGAATGGTTGCAACAACTTGCCCTTGGTCCCTGCGCCGTTGCAAAGGCAACAACGTTTTTGTGCGGTACCCTAAACCCGGTGCAGCATCAGTATTGTCACGAAATGCAACCACCCCAAATTGAACACGTTTTCCTATTTCGGTGTCTTGCAAGCCATCAACGATCCGTTCAACGGCAGCCTGTGTCCGCTCAATATAGGGATCCATGGATTGAGTTGTGTCAAAAACAAACACAATCCCTGCATCGAAATTATCTGCAATCGCGCCAGCTTGAACGCCACTTTCCTGCAAGGGAACCGAGGCCACCTGCATCAACAGATTTTCCTGATAATTTGATGGATGTAGATCCTGAACAAAATCGAGAATTGGCATCAAATACAGCCGCTCGACAATATTCACATATTCTTCTGGTTCTGCAGCGACTACGCCACGATCTTCTGGCACCGCTCCCTTTGCGACTTCGGCAAGGATCTGTTCTTGTACCTCACGTAGGGATTCATGGTTCAACAAGGCCTTAAGCTTGGCCTCGCTTTGCATCAATACCTGTCTCTCACGACCTGCAGAGTTGGTGAAACTGGCTACGATATTCTGCTTCCATGGAACGACTTGATCAGCCTTGACCCATCCCTGTGGACCTTGGGATAGGGACGGGCCAACATGTTGCCAAGATCCTTTGACACCATAGACATACAGCGGTTGAAAGGCTGGGTACTGTCGTTCAATTGCGCCATCTGGAGCCTCATACATCAGAGCCCCGGGGCGTGTCAGAACGCGCTGATAAACCGTTTGCCGTCCCTCAATCAATAAAGGGCGCTCAGTCGACTGAGCAGCGACCGGTAAGGCCAGCGCTAGCCCCACCCCCAAAAGACAAACGAATTTACTAACCGCAGAAATCATCAAATGCCCCTTTTTCCAAGGTCTGGGTCGACCCTGTTAGCCGCTTGCAAGCTCCCTCAAGACGCGTGCCTGCTTCTTTCGATCCAGCAGCCTGTGCCTGCGCATAATAGTAAACCGCGCGCGCAGGATCATCAGCAAACGTGAGCCCGATCAAAACCTCTATCCGCGGGTCAAGCTCATCCTCATCATAGAGCGTTCCAAACAGCAACAAAGCATCCGCATTTCCCGCTTTCGACGCGTCTTCTATGATACGTAATACTACATCAGGGGAGATGTCCTTGCCACACTCCCGCATGCTCGCATTGCGTGCATCGAAATCGGGAAGCGCCGACAATGTCTCAAAGTTACAAGCAGTGTCAGACCTGTCCAGCGACGCGGCTTTCGGGGTCGCTTCCCCCCCAAATAGTTTCCAAGCCAAAGCTGCCGCACCCAGCACAACCAACAGGATCAAAATCCAAATCCAACGTTTCGACGATCGCTCTTTTGGCGGTGAAACAGACTTCGTTACTGGGATCTCCAAATGCTCTTGGGGTGGTGGCGATTTCAGCTCTGGTTCTTGCACCGGCACAACTTGCGGCGTGACCTGCAAGCCCCCCAAAGCTGCCGCCCCAGCCAAAGGTGAGAGCGTATCTGGCCAAACCACATTATGTGTCTGGCCATTCACCTCAAACCGCACCGCTGTGTACTCTTCGATCTTATTGATGATTTCGGGGCCAATCCGAACCCAATCCGCACCGTCGTGACGCAGCACCTGATAAGGTCCGAATGCATGACGCTCCGGTTGCCAATTTGCCTCTCCAACTGTGACACGTTGCTCAGGCGATGGGTTCAACCAGCGTTCTGAATAGGCATCCTGCACTGCGATTTTCACAGTCTCCGGCAAGCTGCGTTCTGGCAATTCCAGAAACCCATAGCCACCCGCCCGATGCTGTGGATCCGCGTGCAATTCCAAACTCATGCCTAAGATGACCCATTCAGCGCGGTCAAAATGCGACCCAAACGCAGATTTTGATCTACGTTCACTTGCCCACCAAGCCCCTCTTTCGCGTTGGCAACAAACAATGCATCCAACCCAAAGACCCAATCAGTCCACACCCGCTCGCCAACAGGGCTAGGTTGAGCAGGAAGGTCATCAGCATTATCTGACGTTTCAGCAGTCGCAAAAATCAGGCGATGCCCCCCATCAGCCAGTTCTATCTTGGGGCGTTGGCTTTCAGGGACTTCGAGCATCCCCAAGGTCGACACAAAGGTATTGATGGCTTCCGCCCCTAAGATAGAGGCAGGTTGCGCCTGCTTTTCTACCGTCAGGCCAAAATTCACTCCCTCCAATTGGACCGCTGTACGCTGGCTCAATTTTGTGCGGCGCGCGGCATGTATCAACTCACTAATCAGATCCTGCGCAGCCACATCCCCTAAGCCGTAAGCACCGCGCCGCGCGCTATCCTCACGGAAGCTCTTGATTCTGTCGATCCAGATCGACAACGCTGTTTCGGCTTGAAACTCTGCCAGACTCATTGTTCGGATCTCGGACGCTGTAGGCACGGAATTCGATTCCGGCCGCGTACTACGTCCCGGTCGTTGCAAACCTGTGGATCGTGGCGTCGTTTCAGTCGCAGCTTGCACTGCGTTGGTGATCCGCACAGTGCTTGGCACACGACTGATCCGCCCTTCGATTTCTTCCTGATCCACCATCAAAGCAGCCATCAAAGCCCCGAACCGATGCCGCGAAAAAACCTGTTCTAGATCATCAATGACCCGACCTGCTGCTTCTTGCTTCTCAGAAATGCGGACCTCAACATCATCGGACACATGAAACGGGGAAATTGCCTGCTGCAAACCTGCCCGCAATTGTTCAAGTTGCGCCTTAATTTGTTCAAGCTTGCGATCAGGTCGACACACCGCCTTTAGGTTTTGCAAGAGATACCCAACGCCCCCATCGTTCAACGAAAGCGCGGCCTCCCATGCGGCTTGTGGGTCTGCGAAATGAGTTTGAACCGAAGGTGCTTGCAAGCACCCCCTGCGCAATTCATCTATCCGGGCAACTTTGTCCGGACGAATGCCTGTTTCAACTTTGTTTGGCCCATATTCCAACAAGCCATCGACGTAGAAATTGGGATTGCGCAACCAAAAGCAATTGCTAAACGGCTGCCCAAGTTGCCAATCCCGCACCCAAGGGTCGTTTCCCTTGCCGAACTTTTCCAACAGTGATGCCTGCATACGTCGTTCAAACCGGGTCTCGTCCCCGCCCTCTGCAGCGCTGTCACTCAGATGTTTGTCAAATTTTGTCAGCACCATAAAGAGGACCGGGTCCACACCCGCGCGCTGCTCTGGTGTCGATCCGTGTGTTGATGCAATCCAAGTCTGCACCAGTCCCGGTAAATCGACCGTTTCCATGTTGCTGTCAGGAATGCACAGCAACATGGACGTGATTTCTTGATTTTGCACATAGCGATCAAAAAGATAGGCGACCTTACCGCGCAACAACAGTTCTGGAAGAATTGAGTCAGCGTTGGCGAACGCCTTGGACAGATCCTGCTCAAAGCGATTGCGCGCGCCCGGAAAATCCAACAGATCCGTTTCGGTGAACAACGCTGAGGGCAAATCCTGCATTGGTAACACCAATTCTGCCGCCAATCCGCACACAACAGAACGGGGCAATAGAACCCGCGCACCCGCCTCTGTCAAAACAGGCAGCGGCGCGGCATCCCCTACGCCGCTCAGCGTTTTGACATCAATAATCGACGTTTCACGCGGGATCAGCGCATCCAACCCAACATGGACAGTTTCAGAATGACCCAATTGAGCCAATGCCCCACCCAATTTGAGATAGAGATCTGAAAACGGCGTATGCCCGCCCCAAAGAACCGAAAAAAACGCGGCGCGATCCGCAAGCGACAGGCCAGGAACACATTCCGCAGCCTCATCCCAAAGCGGTTTGAGGGCTGCGGCATAGGCTTCTCGTCCAAAGAGGTTTTCGATGTAGTCGCCAACTTCATGGATCTCGTCGGCATCGATACCCGGCTGTGTTGCTCCGCTACGCGCCTTGAATTGGTCCAGATGCGCAGCAAGGTCCGTAGGTGACGGCACCTGTTCTGAACGGTCGCCATCCATGAAAAACGAGTTCACCAACGTACGCACCAGATCGGATTCGCTCAGCAAGGTCAGCCGTATCGGATAGCCATCAGGCGATGGCTGCCTTTCCATGGTAAAGCGTGTCACCAATCCCGTGCTTTCGCCTTCACCCTCGGGATTGATTTCTCGAATATAGTCAAGCTGCCCGTTTGGTCCGTCAAAATCGACAACCAAGGGTCCCGTTTCTGGGCGGGCAAGTACAGACACAAGAAACGATTTACCTGCTTGGCTTGGCCCAAACACACTGACCGACATCCGCGTCGTTGCCGCGCGCGCCAAACGTCGTGCCCGGCGTTGCGATTTACGCATCACCTGAACCAAAGACCGCGTTTCAGCCCCGATCAGTGCACTATTTTCACCATCTTCGATCCAGGCCAGCGCCTGTCCCGACAGCTCTGCAATATCACTACATGAGGCGGCCAGTTTCGTCTGTGCGTCTACGCTCATCATCACCCTCTAGAGCCGGAACAGGCCGGTATCAATCCAATAGTCATCTTCAAATCCAAGCGTATGCAACCGCAACTGCACTTCGGATCGCTTCATGCCATCGCCCTCGGCATCTTCCACCTCAGTCACTGTAAACGCCTCGCGCATCGCTTCGCGGCGCAGGACGGTTTCCGACGTTTCCACATCAACATCGTCGTCAAAATCCGTACGCTCGAACGTAACTCTAAGCGGGGCACGAGATTGTGCGGATTGCGATGCAAAATCAAGCCTATAAAGCGGCGTTGTAGTCCAGCGCTCTAGCGGCAACTGTCGTGCCCCCAAATAAACTGGCGTATACATTGATATGGTGGATTCCATATCCGATGGTGGTTTTCGATCGTCCAGATCCACATTGGAAAACAAAACACGGTCCGCCATGATCTGACCGGAGCTGTCCATTTCACCGATAAACCGCGCCGTCGACTGCATTCGAAAAGCTTGTGTCATTACCTTGAAGTTCGGGATCCGGCTTTCACTTAGCGCAATTAGCATACCGCCAACAGCCACGGTCGACTTCGGGTCCCCAATACGCTGAGTGACCGGGTCCCTAAAAGGATACCAGCGCCCAGTCTTGTAACTGTGCATCGAAATCAAGCGATGCGGAGGGACAGCCATCAGCTCCTGCAAAATGGCGCGCACAGCAGGCAGACGAGAAGGCCGCCCCGTCAACAACACCACATCCACCCCGAGATGCGCGATAACTTCGGATAAGTTGCCCAGCGCCTTTTGAAACACTTCACGCGCAATCGCATCAACATCTTCCCGGCTGTAGGTCAGATATACTTGCCCCAGATGAAACCCATCTGCGCCCAGCGCATGCGCCGCCTCTTCGATATAAGCCGTCAACGCCTGCGGGACAGGTTGTGCAGTGTCATCGGTCCCAAGAGACAGCACATCGGACACCGCCAATGTCAAAGGCTCAAACTCATCTGCGGTTTCGCAGCTTTCCAAAATGGCAACCGCCACAGGCATGAGTACACGCAACGCAAATTGGCGCCGCTTTTGAATGCTCTGCTGATCCAACCCTCCAATATCACCCGTGAACAGTTCGCGGATCTTTTCGCCAACAAACTGTCCCCCACCTGCTTCGATTGCAGATTGCAGTCCGGGTAGAACAACGGCAGCGATGACCCGTTGCAGCAGTTCATCCCCCGCGACCCTGAATCCTTCGCGGAAATTTTGATGCGGGACCAGGGCGCGCCCCGCTTCGCCCCAATAGGTCGTCACCATCAGGTCGGTTGTCCCACCCCCGATGTCTATGCACGCCAGACGCAAGGATGGCGTCGGTTCTTGACCCAAGGCTTGAAGGCGGGGGGTGCCTTTGAGGGACAAAAACCGGTCAATGCGCCCATCAAATTTCTGTGTCAACTCTGAATAAAGATAAACCAGTTGTGTGCAGCTGGCTTCATCCCAGTCCACGATCAGCTCTGGCGGGCGCGATATAACGCTTTCCCCGTCTTTCATCCCCATCAAAGACCAGACCAAAGCCAATGCGCCCTTGGCTTTGGATCGAATGATTGCCTGCTCCTGCGCGGTTGTCGCTGTCGGGAGAGTCAAAATGATGCGGTCCAACCGGCGTGGCAGTTCTGACTGCGGGCGCCGTGCACGCGAGGCGGGCGCATTCACCTGTATCAACGCATGCGAAATGATTTCCGCCAGCATAAACCCAAACAAGGAGGCCCGTGCAAACCTCGGCCGTATCGCGGGCGTCTTGACTGATTTGCCTCTTGGGCGCAATCGCGCGCGCTCGTCCGCTTCGATTTGTTCGAGCACATCGCCATTCTCGTTCAAAAACCGCATGCCAGCCCGCAAAGATTTGGGCAAGTTGTTCGGATCTGAATGATGGTGAAACCGCCAATCCTGCTGAAGCGGCGTATCGTCCCAAAGATATCGCTTCGGGCTGCTTAGTCCCGAGGCGGTCTCTGTCCCCTCTTCGCCGGCAACCAATCGCAAGGCCTCCGGCCCCATGCGAACAAAGCTTGGCCATACAAAGGCGTTGCGGCGCCCTGACCGGCTAGCGAACCGTTCATCCCCCAATCGAAATTCGGAAAACTCGACCCGGCTGTCAAATAGCCCTGAATACTGTAGCTCTGGTTGTGAAAGATCACGCACCTCCAACGGAAAGGAGCGCGCAAGATCTAGACGCGTCTCGCCGGGGAACCGTTCGATCAAGATCCCGCAGGTACGTGAATTGCCAACGTCCAAAACCAACTCAACATCAACCGGTGTCACCCCTTCACGTGCGCTCACGGTATTGGCCAAACGCAGGCGTGGCACTTGGATCGCGTGATCGATCAACCTCAAGAAGCCCAAGTAGCGCGCCCAGTGTTCGAATTTGTGGTTCAGCGTTTCTTTGGTGATGCGCCGTCCCGGTCGTTCTGCCCGTTTATACGCCATAAACAGATCATCCAGCCAATCAGACACCCATTTCTGAAGATCCAGCATGCCCCCGTCTGGATCCTTCTCCAAACGGCGCAAGAACCAGTCCATGCGCACTGGATCAGACACAAACCTGAACTCACGGGATTTTTCTGCGTCCACACGTTCGGGCGACAAGTATTGAAATGATTGATCCGCTTCGATCAAGGACGTGTCGATGGCAAGTTGAACCCGGTGCGTGTGCCCTGTTTCAGCGTCGGGTTCATCCAACTCGACAACGCGCATCCGCGACCACGTCGAAGGGCCCGGGTCAAACCGTTCTTCGCCACCAGCGCCGCGATCCGTTTTAATGCGCAGAACAGGCACCGGAACCCATTTTGACAAAAAGGGCTCTAACGCTGCAACGGAACGTATGGAATACGGGTCGTCATCAGCGCGGGCACCCGCCTCAATTGCTGCGTCTTGATCTTCGTCCCCGGTTAAGGGAACCAACGCCCATTCTTCTTGGGTGTCATCCCCACCAACAACACGTTCAATAAAACGCGCACTTTTCAATTCCACGGCATCAAGCTGAAATCCAAAATCGAGGATTTGGATCCCCGAATATGGAACCAGCGTGATTTCATCCCGCCAATCAACCAACCGAGCCAAATGTTCAGAGCTTTGCATGACGGTTCTTTAATTCCCTGATCTTGTTCGGTTCAAAGGAGTGTAGAGTGCACTTGCCAGACCTGCAAAGCGTCTTGATACGCCATTTAAGTCTATTGGCAGCGCGCCCTTCTTTTCAGGTTTCGGTTTAATCTCTTTTGCAGGCGCAACGGGGATCACAGCAATGCAACGGCGGTCTGCCAATGCGATTTCGCGTTCGACCTGCAAAATGCGATCCGCAATCACGTATTGTTCCGAATACAAGGCCGCGAGCGCCTGTTCCTCTTTTTTGCAATATTCTGGCCCCCAAGGGGACAACCCACAGGGATAAACCATCAACCATAAAATGAGTCCCAACACTGCAGCCAACAAAAACCACCCCAAAAGCACCACCCATCGCCAAATTGGGTTTGCCCAAACCGACCTTGGTGGCGCGGCTGGCTCAATCGGGGTCGGCCGCGCGATCATACTTGTCAGAACACCACGCACCCGCGTTTGTTCATCTTGAACCCAGGCCCAATGAACCAGAACCGGATGCAGTCCTGTTGCAGTCTTCACAACATAGATCATCGCCTCAGACGGCACCTCGACAACATTGGTCAAAGCTTCGCCTAACCGCTGCATACTCGGATCAGGGTTTGCGCGTAAGACCTTGGATTCATCCAAAATCTCACTGATGCGCTGCGCCAATTCAAGACGCACCAGTTTCTGCTCTGAAGCGGTTAAATCCAACAAGCGAACAATATGGCCAGAGATCGGAGCATGCCAGTCGATCTGGTCACCGTGTTCAGCCGCAACAGGTTCTGCCAGCAACACCGCATGAGCCGGGCTTAACCTATCGCGTAGGGTCCCAGACACCAGCTCATAAGACCGCTGTGCCGCAGACCCTAGCGGCTGCAACCCTTCGGTTGAGGTGGTTATGAGATGATCCCCAAACACTATTCTAGTCCTTTGCCCGTGCGACAAACGGAGACGTCGAGGCAAGCGCTTCGCACGCGACATCCGTCACAATCGGATCCGCTGGGGTCCCTTCGAGAAAGGTAATCAACGTCTCGATAGACAGAGCAAAGCTTCGGTTTTGCAGTGGCCCCTTGCGAACAAAGCTGTTTACGCCAACCACGCGACCACACATATCCACCAATGGCCCCCCAGAATTGCCCGCGCTCAGAGGTGCAGAATGCATCAAGACACGCGTCGTCGGCCCAAGCTGCTGTTCCGTGTTGATAATACCGTCTGTCACCGTCAGGTCCGGAATGGACGTCGCCTGCCCTGTTTTCAGGGCTGCGAAATCCGCGTCCAATTCAAGCACATCTGCGGGAAACCCAGCGGCAATGACGTGTTGCAGCTTTTGAGTTCCAGCTGACCGAAACAGAGTAAGGGCTGGCAAATCCGCTCCCTCGACACGCAACAGTGCAAAATCACCCCCCGTTTCTGCCAAGGGGCCTTGCACCTTGAGGACCTGCGCAGTCAAAGGATCCCCGCCTTTCTTATGCACCACCCGAACGCCGCCTTCGGCTGCATTTGCGATGACGTGCTGGTTGGTCACGATCAAACCCGGCCCAACCACAAAGCCCGATCCAATAGAACTTCGCTTTTGTCCGCGAGACAGAATAAGCACGGTACTTGCTTCGATGTGCTGCAATAAGGTCTGTGTGTTTTCGCCAGATTGCCCATCAGGGACCAAAACCCGTTCGGGCACATTTGGCAGCACCGCATCGGGTGACACTCGTGCCGTTTCCGGAAACCCTGTGCCTTGCTTGGGCGGTGTCAACCCTTCAGGCGTCAGGCCATCTGGCAAAATCAGAACGCCATCTTTGCGGCAAACTGCCCCCGCCAGCGCATCCTGAAGCGTTCCCAATCGTTTTCTGAGACTTACGTTCGTAGCCTCTTGCGCCTCTAAGGTTGCCTGCGCCGTTACCACCGGTGATTTAGGCGGGAATAAGCGTGTACCCGGTTGGAGTAACCAAAACAGGACTCCACCTGCCAGCAATAACAACACGACCAGAGGCACCCAAGCAACCGGGCTCAGCGCACGTGCGGCAGGGGCTTCAGGAACTGGGCTTGATACGAATGCCGCTGGCACAACAGGTGGAACCTCAGCCACAGGCCGTGCCCGCACCGGCGCCTGCAGAAAGCGACCCAGCGTATCTTCAAAATGCCGAGGACGTGCCGACACATTGGCGCCGTTTCCGTCTGGTAACAAACCCCAATTGACTATGAACGGACGGTCCCCAACCACGACAATATCATCGGTTCCGTAAGAACTGAGTGCGCCCCAAATCAAATCAGCGGTTGCGGGATCTTCTGCCATGGATTGCAAAGGACGCAGATGATCCCTGAGATAACTTTCAATCTGTTCTTGCCTCGCAGGGCTCAATTGAGAGAACGGAAGGGCATCCCCCACCGTATCGCAATACCAAGACACACTGCCCAAAGCCGCGTCATTGCCGCGGTTGATCAAAGGTTCCGCAAATAGTGCTGCCCCCTCTGGCCCAACCCGCTTCGCCAGCAAGGCACGCAGTTCCTCATGGCGTTGCAAAACGGCTTGTCCATTGGCTTCGACAAAATCCTGTGACTTCACGCGAATTTTGGATAGGAACTGATCAGCCATGGCCTTACCTCCTCGCCCGCCGCAACGTAGCAGAGCTGCGGCCGTTGGTTTCTGGTTGATAGGTATCGCAGTTTGCGCGACCGCGACTGTCAATTCTGCAAGTGATATCTCGGCGGAATATCGAAGAGTCGTTGTCACATTTCAAATTGCCGGGCTCTCGCATGGTCAAAACACCGTTTCCGGGCATGCGACCCGTTAACCGCCCATTACAACGTACCCCATTGGTTGATCGCATCTGCTCAGTGCCCCGCCCGTTTTTGTCAAAGCAAATGCGCCAGTATTTGAACCGCGTGATTTGCCCGGTATTAATTTCCCGTACCGCGTAATCAGAAGACAGCTCCCAGCACCCTTCCATGACCGAAATATCCGCCTCATCAAAAGCATCTGGTTTCAGCCCGCTGGGGGTCTTGGGTTTCGGCGGGGGTGGAGGCGGAGGGGGCGGTGGTGGGTCTGCTTTGCACTGTAACCGCGCCAACCGCTGCTCCAGGCTTTGTATTCTCTGCGTCAACGCTATTGCATCCTGATCCGCTTGAGATTGCGCAAGGACGACAGATGCGGCCAAGGGTTGTTCACATTTCCCAAGTCGGTTGCCCGTAAACGGGAAGGTCACACCACAGGCTTGCAACAGTAAATTGGCTGCTGCGCCCACCAGCGCAATCAACACGATCACCAAAACTGAAATCAATAGACGCATGTCAACATCGATCGGTAATTTACGGGCCGCAATCTCCCTTGCGAAACGCCCGACCCCAATTCTCAATTCGGTTGATCTTAGTCTGCGGTGTTAATCCGCTGCAAGTGTCTTATTTACCAAGGGAAAATTGATGCAGAAATTCGCCACCCCCAGCACCCAAAAGGCGGCCGCATCTTACTTTTCAAGCCGCGTTGTGCCTCGCTAGCAGGGTGATCATTTTAGAACCCTCGGCCCGATGGCAGATTGGAAATGCGATCCAGCCCTGCCCGCTTTGACCAGAGATATTTATGATCCAGTTTTGGGTCGCTCTGTGCGCGGCAACGCAGTTGGCTGGACAGCATTATGAGCCATGTCCTCGGTATAGAAAAAGTGACAGGCGCGCCCCGCGCGTTTTGCAGCGTAGAGCGCCAGATCAGCGGCATGCAGCATTTCGGCGCCGTCCGGTTTTGAAAACTGTGTCGACAAGACCGTACCCGCACTTGCCGAAATCCGGCATATGTCACCGTTAAACGGCATGGGTTCTTCTAATCGTTCGATCAGACGCTTTGCAATTCCATCCAAGCGTTCTTTGTTAAGAAGGTTTGCAAAAAGCAAAACAAACTCGTCCCCCCCCACGCGTGCAACCGTATCATCCCCTCGCGTTTCCTCAACAATTACTCGCGCGACTTGCTGCAACACAAAGTCCCCAGCAGCATGGCCCAATGTATCATTTACGGTTTTGAAATAATCGAGATCAAGATGCATCATCGAAAATGGGGTGTTCCCCGCTTTGTATCGATCAAGAATATGATCCATAGCCCTGCGATTTTTGAGGCCGGTCAGCGTGTCGGTAAAGGCCTGTTCCTCAGCGGCAATCATTGCTCCCTGCAACCGCAGGTTCAAAGTTCTCGAAGCCTCCATCGCAGCCGATTTTGCCTCCACCAGATAAAGCAATTCGATTGCCAGGTCCGTTCCCGAGAAATCTGCGCTTGTTAGGGCATAGTCCCGTACCGCATCCAAGATTGAAATCCCAAACGACAGGTTCACGACAGCCCCCTGCCCATCCGGCAACGGCACAATAACCCCTTTCAATGCGGTCTGAGGGTCATCACGCAGACGCAAGTGCAACTTGGCCCCCGATGTTGCAAGCAAAGCCGGCATTGTTGTAACAGTGCGCGGACGCAGCAATTCAAACAACTCTAAAAATCGCTGCCCCGACATGGCTTGTTCTGGGCGCAATTTTTGTAAGGTTGGACCAACTTCACTGATATGCCCGGTCGGGTCCAGCAGCACATACATGGGGCACAACCGTTCCAAAAGGTTGGCCAAATCGTCCATTCCAATCATCTGGCTCTTGCCCCCAAATCAAAACTGCGCCCTTCAGAAAATGCAGTTTCAACCAAAGTAATCGATATCACCTCAGACTCGCCGTGGTTCCCATCATGATCGAGGAACACCAAGGCTCCATAATCGTCCGCCATGGCGCGCAGAACCCCCATCATCACATTTGCGTACCCAGGCAGACCGGGATGGCAGGTCAAAGTGAACTGCCCCTGCGTGTGCTCTCTCAGTTCCAGTGGGGGAAGCGACAAATCTGAAACCGCCAAGCGCGCCCGGTCCGGCAGATCATCAAGCGAATGCAGAAACTCAACATAGGT
This sequence comes from Phaeobacter sp. NW0010-22, assembly GCF_040365955.1. Taxonomy (NCBI): domain Bacteria; kingdom Pseudomonadati; phylum Pseudomonadota; class Alphaproteobacteria; order Rhodobacterales; family Roseobacteraceae; genus Phaeobacter; species Phaeobacter sp. NW0010-22. The sequence continues at coordinate 517,546 of NZ_BAABWT010000001.1, read as the reverse complement.
CACACCGCCGAACCTCAACAATCGACGCAGTGCTTCGGTCGCGGGGTTCGACACCAGATAGGTGCCAACATCCTCTAGAACTTCATTTTGGGGACGATCCATTTCATTACACAGTTCAGCCAGCACCCGCAGCGAGGTGTCATCATCATAAACCAACATCGCTTCGAATTCGACAAAACCCAGCTGAGCTGCTTCGGTGATCTGAACCCACCGGCTTAGACCATATGTATTGCAGACAAACGATTGAATCGCTTTGTTGATTAAACCATGCATACACGGTCCCCAATTTGTTCAGGGTCACCTTCGCCCTCGAATTCTTAAAAAACAGCCAACACACCAAGTTGAGTCTTTTCAATTGTACTTAGTTTGCTGGTGCCAGGACCTTTCCGCCTACGATAAGCGCTTGTTTTCCACTTGGCGCAACGATGAAATGTCCCGCCAATATCGCCTCTAACGTCGCACGAGTGAGTTCGGGCCAATTGTCATCCATTGGGTCAAAAAGATCGCGCACGACCGCGCTTTGCTCGCCCCGGGCCATTACGTGATTGCCCCGAACCAAATCCCCTGAAGCAAGATAAAGCACCATTCCCTGATCCTGCGCCGGAACTCCGGGCATAAATACATCCTGCACGAACACACATCCCGGTGACCCGTCACCTAAGTGTTCCCGACACCCTCGTGCCCATTGCTCCAACTGATACCCAGGAACTTTGGAGATCAAATCGACCGGCAAACCGATGCCCAATGGTTGTGTTGGCATCACCGACAAAATCTCTTCCAATGTATCCGGACGGCCAAGATCGACAACCGAGCGTTCAAAAATGAAGGGGCTCGTCGCAGTTTGCGCCTCGGCTATGCGTGTAATGAGGTCTTCGGCCTCGCGCTCTTGGGCGATGGCAGACAAATCTTCTAACCCGGCCTGCCCGGCTCGGCCCCATTCATGTGCCATGGACCACAACGGTAACTGGGTGGCGGTGCTGTGTCCCTGAGCAAATCGATTGACCTGACTGTGCGTTGCGATGCGGTAGGGGTCCAGTAAGGGCGTCATCCAGATCACCAAGGCAGCCATCACGCCAACCACCAACACCACATTCAACGCGCGTATCCGCCGCATCCAGTTATGTCCGAATACCGCAATAGCGCAATATCCTAGCCCATAGGTCAAAACGAACAACGCCACCATCGCCGCAAGCACGCGATCCGGGGTCCAGCCATAGGTCGTCACACGCAGCCATACCGCCCATTCTGCGAGACCTGCCAATATGGGCAACACCATCGCAAGCCCACGCGTCGCGAGTCGCAGCCCCCGATGCGTGACCTCAAATTCCCGGTCTCTATCCAATGCTGCCGAAATCAACGTGATCGAAACAAGCACTGTAACCATCAACGTGGCTGCTGCCGAAAAGTCCCCAAACAAGTGGGTTAGCCCACGGATCGGAATCGCAATCAAAAAGACCCCGACCACCGTCAAAACAATTGGCACAAGCAGACGCAGCAATCGCAGCACCACAAATGGGGACATTGTGGTGCGCAATTCATAGACAACAGCCAAGCCTAAACCAAAGGCTGCCCCGCTTAGGAAAAACCGCACCCAATCCGTTCGCAAAAGGGTATCAACGATCGAGATCTGAACCAATTCGAGCAAAGTGTCTGATAGAAAGACAACCAACCAGAACACGCCAACAAAACAGAGCGCAACGCCGTATCGGATCGTGATGAGCCACGCCGTTTCGAACAAGGCGCTGTATTTCATCACATTCTGTCTGTCTTGCATCCACACCGACAAAAAGGGAGTTGCCAAGAAGACCAACATCGTTGTCACGCTTAGCATGATAGGTTCATCAAGCAATTCAGTAGCGTGGGTGAACCGCAACGCAGCCAGACTTATCAAGCCCGTTACCGGGACTGACAGGATCAAGGCGCAGAGGATCGCACGCATCGGTCCAATTGGCCCCGCCAATGCCAAGGAAACCGACGCATGAATGGCGACAAAGGAGAACAAGGCTAGGAAAACGGCAGGCGAAATCAGCGGATTATCCCAGTTTTCGCCCAACGCCCAAATCGCAACCGCACTCAGCCCACCGATCCAGAACAAGGCCACTCGATTCCACGCAACGGCGATCTCGGTTCGGTCAGACATAAGACAGGCCCCTACTGCTGTACCCTTAACACAAGGGTAACAACCTGCATCGGCACACGCCAGATGCGTAGATTTGGCCAAATGTCACAGCGAGCCGGCAGGCCATAAATCTGTCCCGGCATGAAACGTCCCCCTCCAATCAAAACGCGCACTTTGGTTGGAGGGGGACGATTCTTGAAAAAGAGCCTTCAGAAGTCGGTAGGCGCGCCCCCTTCGGATTTGCGCCGCGCGACAAAATCAGCCAGTTCGTCGCGGATCGCAATATCCATCGGCGGCTCTTCGAAATTGGCTACGATTTCCTTGAACATGTGGTGGGCGCGCTCAGGGGTCCAAATGGCACCGGCAACTTCCCAGCCTTCGTAGTTTTTCCAATCACTCAAAAAGGGTTGGTAAAATGCAGATGTGTACCGATCCTGTGTGTGCTTGATGCCAAAGAAGTGCCCTTCGTTGCCCACGGACTTGATCGCATCCAAAGCGATTTCATCAGGGCCCGTTGCCGTGATTTCGGGTTCCATATAGCGCTGGATCTGTTGCAGAACTTCGCAATCCATAATGAATTTTTCAGGGCTCGCGATCAAACCGCCTTCTAACCAACCCGCAGCGTGATACACCATGTTGGTGCCCGACTGCACCGACGCCCAGAGCGAATTTGACGTCTCCCACATGGCTTGCCCGTCCGGAACGTTTGCCGCGCACACACCAGAACTGCGCATTGGCAGGCCATAGAACCGGGCCATCTGACCGGTCATTTGTGTGGCACGCATGTATTCCGGAGTTCCAAAAGCAGGCGCACCTGATTTCATGTCGACATTCGACGTAAACGTGCCAATGACACAGGGAATGCCGGGTTTCACATATTGAAACAACGCAATAGCGCACAGCGCTTCAGCCAAGGATTGCGCGACAGCTCCCGCCATGGTCACAGGTGCCATCGCCCCCGCCAGCGTAAAGGGCGTAACAACAATCGCTTGTCCCCGGCGCGCCAACCGTAGGCAGCCATCAATCATCGGGTGATCATGCTTCAGTGGAGAAGTCGAATTGATGTTGGTGTACATGCGCGGCTTGGCTTGGAATTCCTCTTCGGTCAACCCACCCGCGATCCGCACCATTTCCATGACATCTTCAACACGCTCTTTTCCCAAGGAATAGGCATGCATCGCTTTGTCGGTGATCGTCAGCTTGTCGTATAGCACGTCCAGATGACGGACCGAGGCGTGAATATCCACGGGTTCAACCGGGTACCCGCCCGCAAAGTGGATACAGTTGAAATACTGCGTAAGCTTCAAAAGGTTGGCACACATCTCGCGCGTTCCGGGCACTTTTTTCCCGATGGACATGTCCCAATAATTCGGAGGCGAAGACACATTGCCGAAAAGCATCGTATTGCCGCCAACAGTCAACTCGCGATCCGTATTGCGCGGTGTGATGGTAAAGGTGCTGGGGGCCTTCCCCACCATTTCCATGATCCAATGGCGATCAAAGCGAACGATGTCACCGTCGATCTTACACCCGGCCTCGCGCAAGATACCCAACGCCTCGGTGTTCAGAAACGCAACGCCTACCTCTTCGAGGATCCGCATCGCCCCCTCGTGGATTGCTTCGACCCCTTCGGGACCCAAAGGTTCGGTTGGTCGATCTATGTTGACTGGCAACCGCCAAGGCATCTGCTCAATCACATCTCCGCCCCGGCGCGCTGCTGCTCCGGCGCGTCCACCACCGCGGCGTCGGCGTGCTGTATTATCTGTCATGGCATTCTCCCGGTTCACTTACGAACAAGAAGGCACCAAGGCTACCACCGGCCTCCGCTCCGAACGCGACAGAAAATGTCGCGTTCCACTCTTAGACCGGCGAATTCAAGACGCGATTGACGTTTATGCCACCAGCCAAGCAGGGATATGCCCAATATCAGGCAGAACAACATCTGCGTGCGGGGCAAGATCTTCGGCCTGCGCCATGCCTGTCAGAACACCAATCGTGGTCATGCCCGCAGCACGGCCAGCGATCAGATCATGGGTGCTGTCCCCCACCATCGCAATTTGCGTTGGCTCCATACCGATGTGTTTGGCAAAAGCAAGCAATTGGCCCGGTCCAGGTTTGGCGCCATGCCCACTGTCAAACCCTGCGATGAAATCAAACCGCTCAGAAACACCAGCCTTGATCAGATGCGCCATTGCCGGTGCTTCGGCATCATTTGTTGCCACCCCAAGCTTGAACCCCTTCTCTCGGAGATTGTCGAGGAACGAAGCCAACGGCACGGCCTCTGCCTGAGGCGCAGTTGCGGCTTCTTCGTTCAACAACACAACAAGCGCGTCCTGAGTGGTGTCCGCGAAATGCGGCAATAGGGTCGCCGCAATTTCCGAAGGCGTGCCAGCGATTACAATGCTGTCAGGGGAAAAGCTATTGCTTTGCATGTCGAACCCAATGGTCAGGCCAACAGCCGTCGCGCGGATTTCGTCATTGTCGCAAACCCGCAAGAGAAACGCGCGGGCAAAACTTTCCCAAGTTGCAGCGAAATCAAAAAGCGTGCCGTCTTTGTCAAACAGCAATGCAGAGATAGCCATTGCGGGGGTACTCCGGTGATTGAGAGGTTAACGTATTAGGTCCAATGCGTGTCAGCAGCGCCGACCAAAACAGCACGTGCCTGCATCGGCAAGTCATATTTTGTCTCGCTAGCATCACAAAATGCGATCACCCAGGCATCGTCCATCATAAGAAAGTCCAGCACAGACCCAAGGAACTCTGGGTCACTCACGCGCGCCCTTATGTCGGCTTCCGAAGCCCCCGTAGCCCCAAGAAACACGGGTAAAAGCTCATCATTGGTGACCAACCAAGCCAACGCTTTCAGCGCCAGGGTTTCGGATGCATCGGCGGAAAGTTGCATAAATGTTCCCGTGTCTCTGGCGCGGAAAGGGTTTGTTAACCTGTCTCATAAACAATTTAACAATAAATGAAAGCAATAGTCGAAAGGCTAACGCCGTGCAGGGAACAATATTAGTACTCGATGGTGTCTCCACCAATCGGATCATGCTCAAGGTACAGCTCTCGGCTGCTTGGTATCGCGTGGCTCAAGGTGACCGGCTCGAGGGGCTGGTGCCCCTTGTGCGCCGCGTCAGACCCGACCTTATTTTGACGGCGATGTCTTTGCCCGATGGGGATGCGCTCGACGTGCGTGCCGCCTTGCAGTTGGATGAAGAGCTCGCAGGCATTCCCATAATCGCGGTGACTGCCGAGAACGATCGCAACGCCAATTTCCGCGCCCTTGGTGCCGGGATCGAAGATGTGCTTAGTCAGCCTTATGACGATGTGATCCTCCTTGCCCGCATCCGCAGCCTGATCCGTGCCCACACAACCGCTGAAGAGCTTCGTATTCAAAGCGGGGCACAGCCTGTAGGCATGGCTGAACCCGCAGCTGGCTTTCCAACCCTCTTACCGGCCGCCAACATCGCCGTGGTCACGCAGAGTCCCGGCACTGGAGCCATCTGGCGCGCCCGTCTCAAAGGCAATACCCGTCATCAGCTGGATCTGCACAAAATCGACGACATCCAAAGTTTGCTGAGTGATCGCATCCCGGACGCCATCATCGTCGAACTGTGCGACAGTGAAACCGGGTTGCGCCTCCTGGCTGATCTGCGCGCGCGCAGCAGCACTCGCCACGCTGCTGTCATTGCCATACCCAACCCTGCGAATGCTTACCTCTCAGCCGATGCACTAGATCGCGGCGCCGACGATGTCATGCCTGCGGGCTTTTGTGCCGATGAACTTGTGCTTCGGCTCGAAACACAATTGCGTCGACGCGCCCGTTCCGAGAGTTACCGAGATACGGTACGCGATGGTCTTCTTGCGGCTTTGACTGATCCGATGACCGGATTACACAATCGCCGCTTTGCTTTGCCCGAACTACACCGCATTGCACGCAACGCAGCTGAAACCGGCGAAAGCTTTGCAGTCATGCTCGCTGATTTGGATCACTTCAAAGGCATCAACGATGCCTATGGTCACCCCGTCGGAGACAAAGTGCTGGTCGAAACGGCCAATCGCCTACGCACGCAATTGCGCCCGACGGACCTAATTGCCAGGATTGGTGGCGAAGAATTCATGATTGTCCTGCCCAACACCACACGGATAGAAGCCCTGCAAATAGCGGATCGCCTCTGCCGTCGTATTAATGGGGAACCCTTTGAAATCCGTGGATTGCCAGAACCAATTCAAGTTACGACCAGTATCGGGCTTGTTCTTCGGCGCAGTGAAACTCGCAGCAAAAAAATACGGTCAAATGATGTGCCTGACCTGATCGAACAGGCAGATCGCGCGCTTTACGAGGCCAAAGGAGCGGGACGCAACCAAGTGTCGATGATCGCGTCCGCTGCGTGACTTAGCGGATTAGTTACCCTCACGCTTTCGGTCCGACCACTTGCGTTTGTGCTTTGCCATATTTTCCAGACGATCCGCATACTCTGAACGCTCGGCATCGCTCATAAGGTTGATCCGTTCCAACCATGAAACCTGCAACGTCTCAAAGAACGCATCTCGGTCCTGCTTTTGCTTTTTAAGCGCCTCAGTCAACGCTGCTGCATCAAATGGCACCGCCCGCAAAAGCGCGGCAACCGCCTGTGCGTCCTTGATCTTAGCCTTGCCTTTGTCGCTGCGACGATCGCGAAACTTCTGGTGCATTTCGGATCGATGTTCACGCGGCATGGCTCGGAACAAGGCAGAGCCCAGACTAGATGGTGGCGGACGCATCCCGTCTGGCCCGCCCAATCGCATCACGGCCCCAACCGCCAATCCCACAACCAGTAGGTTCAGGCTTAAGGAAACTCCCAGAAGGATCCGCAACCAAAGCCGCGATTTCTGTTTAGGTTCGCTCATTTACCCCTCCTCGGTCAGGAATATGCCCAACCCAGTTTCTTGGAACAGATCCGCTTCCATTTGTTGTTGCAGCACCAATTCGACCGGATCCGGTAAGAAATCCGGGGGCGCCAACCCAATCCAAACGCCAGCAGCACAGGCAGTCGCCAATCCGCTCAGTCCCGCCCATCCGCCCAAAGCCTGCTGCACCTGTGCCCACAGCCCTCTGTGGGGGCGCGCTTGCTCGGGTATAGATGGGGCGCTTATCTCAGCCTGTACAGCATCTGCATCCTGCAACATTCGGGTCACCAGGTCAGACGGCATCGCATTGCGCGTGTCCCGCGCTTGGGAAAAAAGTAGATCCAGATCTTCGTCAGCCATCGCTATACCCCAATTCTGCACGCCGCCCGGCCAAAGCCTTGGCCAACGTTCGCTTGCCTCGGGCGGTCAGACTTTCGACCGCCTCAACGCTGATGTCCATGATCCCCGAAATCTCGGGGTTTGAAAGCTCTTCAATGTGGCGCAAAACCACCGCTTGGCGTTGCCGTTCAGGCAATTCCATCAGGGCCGCCTGCAACGCATCAAAACGCGCGGCATTCTGCAGCCGTTCTGGAACACTGCACGCGGGATCTTCTGGTTCGGCCACCGCATCCAAATCGACGGTTCGCCGCCGACGCTTCAGGTCCAAACACAAGTTTAACGTCACACGATAAAGCCAGGTCGAAACCTTGGCCTGCCCTTGCTCCCACTTGGGGGCCATGCGCCAAAGCCGCATCATCGCGTCTTGTGCCACGTCTTCGGCTTCGGCGCGATTGCCCAGCACGCGCATCGCAACATTAAAAGTGCGCGGACCCAGCCGATCCGTCAGCATGCGCGCAGCCTCTGGATCTCCATTGGCAAACAACACCAACAGCGCATCATCGCTGGGTGTACTCATGGCAGGTGTCCCGCCATGAGTACTTTGCGAAATTGAGGCAAGATCATCCACACCTGATCAATTCTTGTTTTTTGACCCTTTGCCCTTACCCCATTTCCCATGCTTCTGCATACGGGCTTTGGCTTCTGCAAATTCTTCTTCCGAGATGGAGCCGTTGTCATCGGCATCCATACGATCAAAGAATTTTCCCGCCTTGCGTGGCTTGGGCATTTCATCTTCGCTCAGAAACCCGTCTTTGTTGGCATCATGACGTTCCATCATCTTACCAGCGCGTGCCTTGGCCCGCTCTTCTGCATTTGCCTGCATCTCTTCCAAGCTTAGTTTACCATCGCCATCGGCATCTGCCTTTGCAAATCGCGCCTTTCGGTGTGCCTGCATTTCTTCTTTGGTGATTTCACCGTTGTTGTCGGCGTCCAATTCCTGAAACGTGACCTGTGGTCCATGACCCGGCCCCTTGGCCAACGCACCTGTGGCAACGATGCTCGAGGCTGCCAATACGATCCCTGCGATAATGCCTGCATGTTTCATGTCGGGTCTTCCTGTGTTGTTCAGCGGCCCCTTGCCGCCGATCATACAGTTCAAACGGGATACATCACTGGTTCCGTCGCACTTCCCCAAAGTTTTTTTTCATCTCGATACAATCAGCGGAATAACGAGGCGCAATTCTCATGTTTTGCGGCATCCCGCCGCAACGACGCCATATGCTCTTTCCCTTTATCCGGACACCCATCACAAATGCGAAGAACATAATGAGTTCCCTATGACGGATCAAAGCACTGTGCAGACGCTGTCGCGAGATGACCGCCCGACATGGCCGGCGGTTCGATGTGGATTTCGCGGCAAATGCCCAAACTGTGGCAAAGGCAAGCTTTTGCACAGTTATCTCAAAGTAAATGACGCCTGTGCAGACTGTGGCGAAGCGTTCGTGCACCACCGCGCGGATGATGGCCCCGCCTATCTGACCATTCTGATTGTCGGCCACCTTTTCGCCCCGCTATTACATATTGTCTTTGTTCAATTTCGCCAGGACCCTTTGACCCTATTTGCAATCTTTGCCCTTGGTTGTCTGAGCTTGTCACTCTACCTTCTACCCAGACTGAAGGGGGTCGTTGTCGCCTATCAATGGGCGCGCCGGATGCACGGGTTCGGAAATGACGACTGACCCTTCAAACACGCGAGGGGCCATGAGTATAGATAAGACAGCAATCCGCAATGCCGCGACGGTCATTGTACTTCGAAACCGATTGCAGGACCCATCGATCCTGATGGGGCAACGCGGGGCTAAAGCCGCGTTTATGCCTAATAAATTCGTTTTCCCCGGCGGCGCTGTGGATGCCGAAGATGCCCAGATCCCGCTTGCAACCCCACTTCCAGAGGTGTGCACAGATCGCCTCCGAGAAAGTGCACCGGAAGATCTGCATCACGCCCTTGCCGTGGCCGCTATTCGTGAACTCTGGGAAGAAACAGGCCTCATCCTTGGCCGCCCCGGCGAATGGGCCGATAATGTTCCTGCAGATTGGACCAGTTTTGCGTCAACAGGGCATATGCCCGTGGCTCATGGGCTGCAATTTGTGTTCCGTGCCTTAACCCCACCTGGCCGCCCACGGCGTTTTGACGCGAGGTTCTTTTTGGTGGATGCGGACGAGATTCAGGGGGATCTGGACGATTTCACCCACGCCTCAGACGAGCTTTCACATCTGCAATGGGTCAAACTGAGCGAAGCTCGAAAATTTGATCTGCCCTTCATCACCGAGGTGGTCCTGGCCGAAGTGGCCGGTCGCGTCACAGACCCAACGCCCCCTCAATCCGTTCCCTATTTCCACAACAACGACGAGGCCAGTTTGTTCTTGCGGTTGCGGGGGTATCCGATGCCCGATCACCCCTGATCGGACATCGCTTTCTTTGTGACGGTCAGGATGCGGTCAGCGCATCCGGCTGATCACAACCGTGACCTCGGGCTTTTTACCGATCTCAGCTTGTGACGTCTGGCGCACGATACGGCGCAGCGCCTCTTCCAGCTTATCGTCGTCTTTGCGGGTCTTATCACCGGACCGCATCAAGAACTGATTCAGGTCAGCTTCAAGGATTTCGACCAGTGCCGCCTTGGAGTTACCGGTTTCGGCCAGCCCCATGGTGTCACACCACGGCTCGCCCAAAGGCTCGTCCTCTTCGTCCAAGATCACCGTGACAGTCACATGACCGTTCAACGCCATCCGAATCCGGTCACGGACCACGCCATCCATTGCACCAATTTTGGTCGACCCATCCAGATAGGTCCGTCCGGTTTCGATGTATTCGGCAACCTTGGGGGCATTGCCAGACAGGTCCAGCATCATCCCATTCACGGCCACAATACCGGTCCGTCCGTTGGATTCAGCAAGTTTGGTGTGTTCACGTAGGTGGCGGTGTTCCCCATGCATCGGGATAACCATCTGCGGATCAACAATCCCGTGCAACCGCTCTAGGTCTGGCCGGTTGGCGTGCCCAGAAACGTGATAAAGCCCAGAGCTGTCATCCACAACATCCACGCCCTTCTCACTGAGTTGGTTGATAATACGGATCACACCCTTTTCATTGCCCGGAATGGTTTTGGAAGAGAACAAGAATAAATCGCCCTGCTTCAATTCCAACCCACGGTATTTGCCACGTGCCAACTGGGCGCTAGCCGCCCGACGTTCACCTTGGCTGCCAGTCACGATCAGCATCACATGATCCCGGGGAATATCACGCGCTTCTTCTGGGCTGATCACCTTGGGGAAATCAGTCAGAACACCGGTTTCCATCGACGCTTCGATCATGCGACGCATCGCGCGCCCCAGCAATACAACAGACCGCCCTGCCCGTTCACCGGCTTCGGCCAGCGACTTAACCCGCGCAACGTTGCTGGCGAATGTGGTTGCAACCACCATGCCCGAGGCGCCAGACACCAGTTTAGTGATCTCTGGGGCAACTTCGATCTCCGAGCGCCCGGGATGTTGCGAGAACACATTCGTGCTGTCACACACCAGCGCTTTGACACCGGGCTTGCTGACCTCGGTCCACAGATCTGGATCAAAGGCTTCGCCAACGATCGGGGTTGGATCCAGTTTGAAATCACCCGAATGCACCACACGCCCTGTTGGGCTGTCGATCACCAATCCCGCACTTTCCGGGATCGAGTGCGACATTGGCAAAAAGCCAACTTTGAAAGGGCCGACACTGACCTGTTCGGGCCAAGGCATCGCAGTGATCACGGCATCCTCTGGTTGGCCGTGTTCTTCCATTTTGCGACGCGCAATGTTGGCGGTAAAAGGGCGTGCATATACTGGCGCACCCAGATCCCCATAACAATGCGCGACTGCACCGATGTGATCTTCGTGCGCGTGGGTGACAAAAATCGCATCCAGCCGGTCTGCGCGTTCGCGCAGCCAAGCAATATCAGGCATGATCAGGTCAACACCCGGGGTGCCATCCATATCGGGAAAGGCAACACCAAGGTCGACTAGGATATAGCGTTCCTTGTCAGGCGCACCATAACCATAGACATAGGCATTCATGCCAATTTCGCCCGCCCCACCGAGGGGCAGATATATCAAACGTTCGCTGCTCATGGGTCAGCTGTTTTCCTTGTTATAGCGATGAATCACGGTCAATCCGTGCATCGTCAAATCATCTTCGAACGCATCGAACAAATCGACGGTCTGCTGGAACAAAGGTGCCAGCCCACCAGTCGAAACGATTTTCATCGGACGCTCGTGTTCTTCTTTGATCCGCGTGCAAATTTCCCGCACCAGACCCACATATCCCCAGAACACCCCCGATTGCATACAAGCAACCGTATTGGTTCCGATCACATTCTGCGGCTTCGAAATATCGACATGAGGCAAGGCCGCTGCTGCCTGATGTAGCGCTTCGAGGCTCAGGTTCACCCCCGGCGCGATCACACCACCAATGTAGGCACCATCATGTGCCACAACATCGAATGTTGTCGCCGTTCCAAAGTCAACCACGACCAGATCCCCACCATGGCGATCATAGGCGCCCGCCGTATTGACCAGCCGGTCAGGCCCGACCTGCGTCCCGGTATCAACACGCGGAAGATGAGGCAACAGACATTCGGGCTTGCCGACCACGATCGGACGGCACCCAAAAAACCGATCAGCAAAAACACGCAGGTTGAACACAACCCTAGGCACGGTTGAGGAAATGATCACATCCGTGATGTCCACTTCGATCCCATAGTGTTTCACCAGCGTCGAATACCAAGTGAAATATGCATCCGCCGTACGTGCGTGATGGGTCGACGTTCGCAGCGTGCACAGAAAACTTTCACCGTCCCAGATCGAGAAAACAGTATTCGTATTCCCGCAATCAATCGCCAATAGCATGTCTTAGACCCTCAGAAAAATACATCTGCCGCCGGAATGGTAACCCGGCCTTTAGCGGTGTTTAAGACAAGGTTGCCTGTGGCGTCCACCGTTTCAAAGGTTCCAACCGTCTCGGACGTTGCGGTACGGGCTGTAATCACTTCGCCCAATTTCGCGGCGCGGGACAACCAGGCCGTTCGGATCGGTTCAAATCCATAAGTGGTGAATTGGGCCTCGTAACGGTCATATGCAAGGGCCAACTCGCTTAAGAACGCCTCAGGCGTGACCAGTGCACCCGTTTCAGACAACAAAGAGACAGGGCGCAGCGCCCCGTTTTCGACGTTTTCAACTGGTGGTGCTTCAGCCAAGTTAACACCAATCCCGATGGCAAGATGTGTCACACTGCCCGCTTGGCCAGCGCTTTCCAACAAGATCCCAGCCAATTTCCCACCATTTAGCAAAACGTCGTTTGGCCATTTCAGCGACAGCCCAGTCGCACGCCCAGTCACCGCGACACAAGCATCAAACAGCGCAAGTGCCGCTACAAAACTACGCAATGCGATCTGTCCTGGCTCCCCTTCTGGGCGCATGACCAAGGTCGAGGCCAGATTGCCGCGTGGATCTGTCCAGGCCCGTCCCCGCCTCCCTCGGCCCGAAGTCTGACGGAGGGCCAATATCCATTCGGGACCCGTCAGGGTCGGCGCGATGCGTGCGGCTTCGTTCAAGGTGCTGTCGACTTCTGCGAGCACCCGCTTTCCGTATCCAATTGGCCAGTCGTTCATCGCAAAAAGGCCCGGTCAAACGACCGAGCCCCCTCTGTTAGTTTGAAAACGAAATCAGTTAACAAGTGCTGCAGCCGCAGAGGCAGCAGCCCCTTCGATCCCAAATTGGTAAAAGACACCAATCATCATCAAAGCAGCCGACCCCATCAAAGCAGTCCACAAAACTGGTGAAGAGTGTGTGTCCAGCTGTTCATCTGTTTCCCCGCCGAAATACATGTAGAACACGATCCGCAAGTAATAGAAGGCACCAATGACAGAGGCGATGGCAGAGGCAACAACCAAGCCCATCAGGCCCGCTTCAATAGCAGCTTGCCAAACGCCGAACTTGGCAAAGAACCCAAGAAATGGCGGGACACCCGCAAGGCTGAACATCAACACAAGGACAGCCAACGCTTTGGCAGGTTCACGGCTTGCATACATCCGCAGTGCGTCAATATCGGTGATTGGCTGTCCGTCACGTTCCATCATCAGAATAAAGGCAAAGGTCCCAACGTTCATCGTGACATAGATTGCCATATAGATCAGCATCGACTGCACACCCAGAACGGTGCCAGCAGCAAGACCGATCAACGCATACCCCATGTGAGCTATCGAAGAAAACGCCATAAGTCGCTTGATGTCGCGTTGTCCGATCGCGGCAACCGCGCCCAGGAACATCGACAGCACCGACAGAACAACTAGAACTTGCTGCCAGTCAGAAACAGCCGCACCAAAGGCATCATGCAGAACGCGCGCAAACAGGCCCATTGCAGCGACCTTAGGTGCGGTGGCAAAAAAGGCGGTGATTGGCGTTGGAGAGCCTTCGTAAACATCCGGGGTCCACATGTGGAACGGTACAGCCGACACTTTGAACGCAAGACCTGAGATCAGGAACACCAAGCCAAACAACAACCCGACCGAAACCGACCCATGTTGCGCAGTTTGAATGATGCCCGAGAACAGGGTTGTGCCAGAAAAGCCGTAGATCAAAGATGCGCCATACAGCAACAATCCAGAGCTAAGCGCGCCCAGCACAAAATACTTCAGGCCAGCTTCGGTCGATTTGATGCTATCGCGGCGCAGTGCAGCAACCACATAAAGCGCCAGAGATTGCAGTTCGAGGCCCATGTACAGCGACATCAAATCACCTGCCGAGACCATCATCATCATACCGACTGAGGCCAACGCGATCAGCAATGGGTATTCAAATCGCAGCAAACCGCGACGCGACATGTACTCTTGGCTCATCACCAAAACGGCGGCCCCTGACAACAAAACCGCAGCCTTGGCAAAGCGCGAGAAACTGTCGTCAACAAACATCCCATTAAAGGCAACATTTGTTCCTTCACCGCCGGTGATAATCACCGCAGCGAGAAATACCATGATGGCACTGGTCAACCAGACCAATGTTGGCGCCATGCCATCCTTGATTGTGTACACCGCCACCAAAAGGGCGCCCATGGCGTAAACAGCCAGAAGGATCTCTGGCAGAATTACGATCAGATCAGCCTGGATCATTTTCCCAAAGCTCCCTTAGTGCGATGCGACTTGGGTCGCGGTGTCAGCCGCGGCCAGAGCCGAGTCAAAATTCGAAACCAGCGCCGCAGTTGACGGGCCGATAATATCGGTGACGAGTGATGGATAAACACCAAGCAGGATGGTCATCACGATCAATGGCGCAAACACAAGGCGTTCGCGGCTATCCATATCCGTGATGGATTTGAGGCTTTCTCGGATCAAATCCCCAAATACGACACGACGGTACAACCACAAGGCATATCCGGCCGAGAAAATGACCCCAGTTGCCGCAACCGCCGCTACCCAAGTGTTTTTCTGGAAGGTGCCCATCAGCGTCAGGAATTCCCCAACAAACCCGGAAGTTCCCGGAAGGCCGACGTTCGCCATCGTGAACAGCATGAACACCAGCGCATAAGCAGGCATCCGGCTGACCAGACCGCCATATGCGTCGATCTCGCGTGTATGCATCCGGTCATAGATTACACCGACACACAGGAACAACGCAGCAGAGATAAAACCGTGGCTGAGCATCTGAAAGATTGCCCCATCCACACCTTGTTGATTTGCTGCAAAGATCCCCATCGTCACAAAACCCATGTGCGCGACAGACGAATAAGCGATCAACTTTTTCATGTCTTCCTGCACCATGGCGACCAAGGATGTGTAGACTACAGCAATCGCCGACATCCAAAGAACCATAGGGGTCAATACATCAGACCCCACCGGGAACATCGGCAAGCTAAAGCGCAAGAAGCCGTACCCGCCCATCTTCAACAGGATCGCAGCCAGAACCACCGAACCCGCTGTCGGGGCCTGAACGTGCGCATCAGGCAACCAAGTATGTACCGGCCACATTGGCATTTTCACAGCGAACGACGCAAAGAACGCGATGAACATCAGCGTTTGCATCCCGCCGACCACATGTACCCCAAGCACCGAGAAGCTCGCGGCAGAGAATTGATGCGTCAAAAGAACCGTGATGTCTGTGGTTTGAGCGTCTGCATACATCGCAACCATCGCGACCAGCATCAGCACCGACCCAAGGAAAGTATAAAGGAAGAACTTGAAGCTCGCGTAGATACGCTCTTTGCCACCCCAAATCCCAATGATCAGGAACATCGGGATCAACCCAGCCTCGAAGAACAGATAGAACAGCACCAGATCCAGCGCCATGAACACACCCAGCATGAGCGTTTCAAGCAGCAAGAAGGCGATCATGTATTCTTTGACGCGATGGGTGACATTCCAGCTGGCCAAAATGGTCAGTGGCATGATGAACGTTGTCAGCAAGACGAACAGAACCGAAATGCCGTCCACGCCCATCTTGTATTTCAAGCCCAGCAGCCATTCGCCTTCTTCTACAAACTGAAACCCTGTATTTGCAGGGTCAAAGCCTGTGTAGATGCCGATGGACACCAGAAACGTGACAGTTGAGGCAAACAACGCAACCAATTTGGCATTACGTTGCGCTGCCGCATCCTCGCCCCGGAGAAAAACCGCCAGGATCAGACCAGCCAGTGCTGGAACGAAGGTGACGATGGAGAGGATATTATCCATTAGTGTGCGCCTCCGCCGATCGACATCCAGGTGACAAGGGCAGCAATGCCCAGAACCATCCAGAAGGCATAGGTAAATATGTAGCCCGACTGCGCCTTGCCTGCGAGGCGGGTAAAGAAGGGAACGATGCCCATGGCAACGCCGTTCAGGAACCCGTCGATGACATTACCATCCCCGCGCTTCCACAAGAACCGACCAATTGCCAAAGCAGGTTTGACGAATACAACGTCATACAGCTCGTCAAAGTACCATTTGTTCTTGAGGAACAAATAGAGCGGCTGGAACGTCGCAGCCAAGCGCGCAGGCAACGTGGTGTTGACCAGATAGAACCAGATCGCCAAGCCAAGCCCCAGCAACATCGCGATGAACGGTGACACCTTGACCCACTTGGGAGCAGAATGCGCATCATTCAGGACATTGTTGTCAGGTGCAAAGTACAATGCCCCCTCGCCGGGTTTGCCTGCAAACATCGCGTGATGCCCGTCGCCGTGTCCCTCTGCATCCGATGCGTGATCACTCGCGCCCGCCTCAGACGTGCCGTGATCATCCGCTTTAGGTGCATCATGCGAAACGGTATCGGTGCTCGACGCGCCGTGCGAGGTGGTTTCCCCATGACCGGATGCGTCTGCCTGTGGGATACCATAAAATGTACTGACGCGTTCGGTGCTGCCAAAGAATGGCGCATACCACAACATACCTGCCAAAACGGCGCCCACGGACAATGCACCCAACGGGATCAACATCACTTTGGGGCTTTCATGCGCATGGTCGTGTGTATGCTTGTTGCCACGTGCCGCACCAAAGAATGTGAGGAAAATCAGACGCCAGCTGTAGAAGCTGGTCATAGCCGCCGCGATAACCAGCATCCAGAACCCATAGCCGGATCCACCGGCATAAGCGCTCTCAATGATCGCATCTTTAGACAGGAAACCCGCAAAACCAATATGCGTCAGTGGAATACCAACGCCGGTGATGGCCAATGTCCCAATCATCATTGACCAGTACGTGAACGGAATTTTCTTCCGCAAACCACCATAGTTGGTCATGTCCTGCTCGTGATGCATCGCATGGATGACCGAACCAGCCCCAAGGAACAACAGCGCCTTAAAGAACGCATGGGTGAACAAGTGGAACATCGCCGCTGAATACATCCCAACGCCTGCCGCAACGAACATATACCCCAGCTGAGAACAGGTCGAATAAGCAATAACGCGTTTGATATCCGTCTGCACCAAGCCAACGGTGGCCGCAAAAAATGCGGTGGTTGCGCCGATAACCGTGATGAACCCAGTTGCCGCGGGGGCAAACTCCATCAGCGGCGACATCCGGCAAACGAGGAAAACGCCTGCGGTCACCATAGTAGCAGCGTGGATCAGCGCCGACACAGGTGTCGGACCTTCCATCGCATCAGGCAGCCATGTGTGCAGGAACAGTTGCGCCGACTTGCCCATCGCGCCGATGAACAACAACACACAAACAACTTCCATCGCATTCCAATCGGCCCACAGGAAGGTGAGCTTCATTTCAGCAATCTGCGGTGCTGCTGCAAAGATGTCGTTAAAGTTGATGCTGTCGGTCAGCATGAACAGCGCAAAGATGCCCAACGCAAACCCAAAGTCACCGACCCGGTTCACAATAAAGGCCTTCATCGCGGCGGCGTTGGCTGTTGGCTTGCGATAGTAAAAACCGATCAGCAGATAGGATGCGACGCCTACACCTTCCCAGCCAAAGAACATCTGAACCAGGTTGTCCGCTGTCACCAGCATAAGCATAGCAAAGGTAAAGAACGACAGATAGGCAAAGAAACGCGGTTTATAGCTTTCGCCCTTCCGCCATTGCGGATCATCCGCCATGTAGCCAAATGAATACAGGTGAACGAGGCTTGAGACACTGGTCACGACGATCAGCATGATTGCCGTCATACGATCCAGACGAATGGCCCAAGATGTGCTGAGTGACCCGCTTTCGATCCAGCGAAAGATCTCAATGTGCTGGGTGTGCCCATCAAAGAACAGGAACACAATCCAGCTGAGCAAGGCCGCCAGAAACAAGAGACCTGTCGCGGTCCACAGGGCGGCTGTCTCGCCGATAAATCTCCAGCCAAATCCGCAAATTAGCGCGCCGACCAAAGGGGCGAAGAGGATAGTGGTTTCCATTGTCGCTTAGCCCTTCATCACGTTGATGTCTTCGACCGAGATAGTACCCCGGTTGCGGAAGAAGCAGACCAAGATTGCAAGGCCAATCGCAGCCTCGGCGGCAGCCACCGTCAGCACGAACAACGTAAAGACCTGGCCCACCAAATCGCCGAGGAACGACGAAAAGGCGACTAGGTTTATGTTCACTGCGAGCAGCATCAATTCAATGCTCATCAACAGGATAATTACGTTCTTACGGTTCAGGAAAAGCCCGAAGATGCCGATGACGAACAACGTCGCCGCGACGGTTAGATAATGTTCAAGTCCGATCATGCGCTTACAGCCCCTGCCCCGGTTTGACGTCCTTGAGTTCCATCGCTTTGGCTGGATCACGCATCATCTGCGCGACGATGTCCTGACGTTTGATGTCAGTGCGATGACGCAGTGTCAGCACGATTGCACCGATCATTGCGACCAGCAGGATCAGTCCTGCGAGTTGGAACAGAAGGAAATATTGGTCATAGATAATGAGGCCAAGCGCCTCGGTATTGTGTCTGTCTGCCGGGATCGGTTGGGCCAGCTGCTCCGCCGCGCCATGTGCGCTTTCCCATGCGCCAAAGGCCATGACGAATTGCATCAGGATAACCAGACCGATCAGCAAGGCCAGCGGCATGTAACGGGCCATTTCGGCTTTCAGTTCTGCGAAATCAACATCCAACATCATCACGACGAACAGGAACAAAACCGCAACCGCGCCAACATAAACGATCACTAAAAGCATGGCCACGAATTCAGCGCCCAACAGCACGAACAGGCCCGCCGCAGAGATAAAGGATAGGATCAGCCACAACACCGAATGCACTGGCTGTCGGCTGATCACCGTGAACAGCCCGCCCGTGATGGCGCTGATCGCAAAGAGGTAGAAAGCAAATACGCTCATGTTTCGTCGTCCCCATTTTCGCCCAGGACCTCTTGCGCCAGTTCCAGCGCGCGGGTCATGGCCGGAATGCCAGCGAAAACCGACATCTGTCCAATCGCTTCAACGATCTCTTGTTTCTTGGCGCCTGCCTCAACCGCGTGACGCACGGTCTGACGCACGGCGCTGTCTGCCTGCGCGCCCTGACAGGTCAGTCCGGCCAGCGTTAGCAACAACCGGGTCTTGGCATCCAGCCCGCCTTTGTTGACCGTGTTGCCAAACATCATTTCCATAACTTCTTTGGGCATCTTGGGCCACATGGCCTCGAAGCCCTTAAAGGCGTCGGTGGGTGAGAAATTCTCCAGTGCAGGGTTCATGGTTTTTGCCATATCCTGCGCCTGTTTCATCATCATCTCGAATGGGTTCTTAGGATCTGTCATCGGTACGGAGCATCCAATTCGAGGTTACGGGCAATTTCAGCTTCCCACCGCTCACCGTTCGCCAACAATTTGTCCTTGTCATAGAACAACTCTTCGCGGGTTTCGGTGGCGAATTCGAAATTCGGCCCCTCTACGATTGCATCCACGGGGCAAGCTTCCTGACAAAACCCGCAATAGATGCATTTTGTCATGTCAAGGTCATAGCGCGTGGTGCGGCGGCTGCCGTCTTCGCGGGGTTCGGCGTCAATGGTGATTGCCTGTGCAGGACAAATCGCCTCGCAGAGTTTGCAAGCAATGCAGCGTTCTTCGCCGTTTGGGTAACGGCGTAGGGCATGTTCACCCCGGAACCGCGGCGACAATGGCCCCTTTTCGTGCGGATAATTCAGCGTCGCTTTGGGGGCAAAAAAGTACTTGAGCCCCAACTTCATGCCGACAAAGAAATCCTGAAGAAGGAAATATTTTGCCGCGCGGGTATAGTCGATGTTCGCCATGATCAGCCCCCCACGGTCCAGCGTGCAAATACACCCCAGAACCAGTCAAATTTTGCCGCGAAGGCCACGAAAACAACCCAGAACAATGAGAATGGCAGGAAAACCTTCCACCCCAAGCGCATCAACTGATCATAGCGGTAACGCGGTGTGATCGCCTTAACCATCGCAAACAGGAAGAAGAAGAACGCCATCTTCCCGACCATCCACAGGACGCCGTCGGGCAGTCCAGGAATCGGCGACAGCCAGCCACCAAAGAACAACAAAGAGATCAGCGCGCACATCAAGAAGATCGCGATGTATTCCCCCGCCATGAACAGCAGGAACATCGTTGCCGAATATTCAACCTGATAGCCCGCAACCAATTCGGATTCAGCTTCTGGCAAATCGAACGGCGGACGGTTGGTTTCGGCCAATGCCGAGATGAAGAACAAGAACACCATCGGGAAGTGTGGCAACCAGTACCAGTTAAACAGGCCCAGATTACCATCTTGCGCCGCAACGATGGCCGAAAAGTTCAACGAACCCGTCGAAATGACAACGCCGATGATAATCAAGCCAATCGAAACTTCGTAAGAAATCATCTGCGCTGCAGAGCGAAGCGACCCAAGGAATGGGTATTTCGAGTTGGATGCCCAGCCCCCCATGATCACGCCGTAAACTTCAAGCGATGACACAGCGAACACATACAGGATCGCAACGTTGATATCTGACAGAACCCATCCGTCGTTGAACGGGATAACCGCCCAAGCGATCATCGCCAAAACGAAAGAGGTCAGTGGAGCCAGAATAAACACAGCCCGGTCTGCACCGGCTGGGATTACCACCTCTTTGACAATATATTTCAATGCGTCCGCAACAGATTGCAGCAGGCCAAAAGCCCCCACAACATTGGGTCCGCGACGCATTTGGACCGCGGCCCAGATTTTGCGGTCGCCGTACACCAGGAACAGCAGTGAAATCATCACAAAAGCAACAACTGCAAGCACTTGCGCCAAGATAATCACGGCTATGCCGCCTGGGGTGTTAAAGAATTCAGCCATAGGTCCTCACACCGTGGGTATTCCGTTTTCCGCGCAATTTGCGACCACGACTTCGGCGTCGATGGTCTGCAGCCCACGCGGCAGTGATGGCGAAATGGTATAAATGGCATCAGCCGCCCATACGCCGTCGTTCTCGTTCACATTTGTACGCAAGTGACGCGCAAACCCGTATCCCCGGATCAGCGCGTATTGCGCGGCAGCACATTCGGCATAGGCATCCAAATCAGTGCCATCCCGTGCGCCTGCCATCTGCACGTCAAATTGCACCAGATCCCCTTCGAGCAACGCAGTTTCCACACCAAGATAATCTGGTGCGAACCGTGTCACGTCGACCGGCGGTGGACCACAGGCGGCCAACGCGCAGAGGGATATGGGTGCGAGACGCTTCATTCTGCGGCCATTTTCTCCGCATTGCGCGCCTTGGCCCCGGCTGACAGCTCTGCCATCAATTCCGAAGCACGCGCGATTGGGTTGGTCAGATAGTAATCCTTGATCGTCAGCTGGAATGTCGCTGTACCCAAAGACGCAGGCACCAATTCCTGAACCTCATTACTGGCAACGACATCCACGTTTCCAAGGTGCGGAACAGCCGCGACCAAGGCCTGCCGCAGTTGCGCCAGTGAATCATAAGGCAGCACTGCTTCACACTCGGCGCTCAGCGCGCGCAGGATAGCCCAGTTTTCCTTGGCTTCACCCGGTGCAAAACCAGCACGCTGCGCAATCTGTGGTCGCCCTTCGGTGTTCACGAACAAACCGGACTCTTCGGTGTAGGCCGCGCCCGGAAAAATAACATCCGCGCGGTGCGCGCCGCGATCTCCGTGACTTCCTTGATAGATCACAAAAGCGCCGCCGTTTTCGCGTGGGGCCACTTCGATGTTATCGCCACCGAGGTTGATCAGAACATCCGCTTCGCTCACGGCGTCCAGACCACGTTCGTTCGTGGCATCCACATCCATCGCACCAACGCGCGACGCTGCGGTGTGCAAAACAAGCAATCCACTGTTTGTGTTCAGAGCGATCTTTTGTGCCGCAGCCAGAACCGCTGCGCCGTCTGCCTCTTGCAAGGCGCCCTGCCCAACGATCACCAAGGATGGCTTTTCCCGGATTTCATCCGAGCCACCCATATCAAGCGCCTCTTGCAGGGCCTCACGATCATTGCCCATGTGATGATATTCATAGGTCAAATCGGCGGCTTCACCAACCAGAGTAACTTCGGCACCATTGATCCAAGCCCGACGAATACGCGCATTCAACACAGGCGCTTCGTTGCGCGGATCGGTACCAATCAAAAGAATGCGTCCTGCGGTGTCGATATCTTCGATTGCGGCGGTGCCAACATAGGCGCTGCGGTTTCCGGCTGGCAACTTAGCCCCATCCAGACGGCTTTCGACCACGCCGCCTTTGGACTCAACCAGTTGCTTAAGGGCAAACGCAGCCTCAACCGAGGACAGATCTCCGACAACACCGGCCAGTTTCTCGGCCCCGTTGATCGCTGTCGCAGCAGCCGCCAATGCTTCTGGCCAGCTTGCGGGTTTCAATTTGCCATTCACACGCACAAACGGACGATCCAAACGCTGGCGGCGCAGGCCATCCCAGACAAAGCGGGTTTTGTCAGAAATCCACTCTTCGTTGACCCCATCATGATTGCGCGGCAAAATCCGCATCACTTCGCGACCTTTGGTATCAACCCGAATGTTCGATCCAAGCGCATCCATAACGTCAATCGTTTCTGTTTTGCTCAGCTCCCAAGGGCGGGCAGTAAAGGCATAAGGTTTTGAGGTCAGCGCCCCAACCGGGCACAGATCAATGATGTTGCCCTGCAGATTCGAAACCAGTGTTTCATTCAGATAGGATGTGATTTCGGCATCTTCACCACGTCCCGTCTGCCCCATCTGGGAGATCCCGGCCACTTCGGAAGTGAACCGCACACACCGCGTACAAGAAATACAACGGGTCATCGCAGTCGAAACAAGCGGCCCTAGATCCAAATCATCCACCGCGCGCTTGGGTTCGTTGAATCGGGTCGCCGAGATGCCGTAAGCCATGGCCTGATCTTGCAAATCGCACTCACCGCCTTGGTCGCAAATCGGGCAATCCAACGGGTGGTTGATGAGCATGAACTCCATCACCCCTTCGCGGGCCTTTTTGACCATGGGTGAATTCGTCTTTACCACCGGTGCTTGGCCCTCGGGTCCCGGACGCAAATCCCGAACCTGCATGGCGCAAGACGCTGCAGGCTTTGGCGGGCCACCTACAACTTCGACCAGACACATGCGGCAGTTGCCAGCGATGGACAGGCGCTCGTGATAGCAAAAGCGCGGAACCTCGACCCCGGCCTGCTCACAGGCCTGAATCAGGGTCATCGCGCCCTCAACTTCGATCTCGTTTCCGTCAATATTGATCTTGCGGAGGTCAGACATGATCTAATTCGCCTTCAAATACACGCCGATCGCGCTGTTTTTCTTGATCTCTGCACGCCCGACCGCACAGAATGTTTCCGGTTTGTCGTAGTTGGCACCAAGAGCGACCAAATAACTTTCGCCCTTTTTGCGCATACGCGCTTTTTCTACATCTGATTCAACATAGGCTCGGATCTCGGTGTCCGAATATCCCATATCATTTGCGAGCCCCTTTAGGCGCCACAGTTCATTCAACCCTTTGAGACGACGCGCACCCAACGAGTCGCATTTCTTCGAAATCTCACTGGCCAGTGCGATCCAATACAACGAGTCATCGATTTCGCTCACCTCTCTGAGGTGTGGTTTGGCCCAGCTGCTGGTTGGCAGCGCAATCAAGAATGCGAGAACAGAGTACTTTAGAACAGACATGACATTTCCTTTCGTTCTGATGCCCTCAGAACGGCTGGGTGTGCCCTTGCTATGCAATAACAGGGCGCCCAATACGTCAGGATATGTCGGTTTTTTGCTCATGGACGTTGACAGGTCCCACGAAGATTAAGTGAGCCATCAACAACGCGCAGCTGTGAGGGATCGCTGTCCGGACCCACTGACCAAATAATATCAGAAGACCCATATTTTTCGATACAGTACCGCGTGCCCGCATATCGACCGGCTTCGCGCGCGCCTTCAATCGACGAACCCGCGTCTTTTACCTGCACATCGAATTGCGACAGCGTCGCCTTTTTATCCACGGCTGAGGCTTTGGTCGGGAAATAGAACCCATCGAATAGAATCCGATCTTCCTTTTTCACGCGGTTGCAACCGGCGGCCAAAGCCACAACACAAACAGCAACAACTAACGTGGCTTTATGGGTCATCAGATTTCGCTTTTCTGCCCCCAAGACGCCAATCGCATCCGGGATCGTTTCATTCATCACTGTTTTGCGCTCTGCACGCAGGTGAAATCCCGTCATAGCACAGCCACCAATGTCATCGCCGCAATCACAACCAGACAAGCCCAGCCCAGAACATAGGTGATAGAGCGCAACCCACTGTGGGGCGCACCGACGCCGCCTATATGAATAGCCAGCATCAAAACCCGGCTCACCAAGAACACAGATGCCAGCACATTCACCCAAAACGGATCAACAGCGGCCAGCATCGCGGCAACCGTCACAGTCAGGAACGCAGGCAGCGTTTCCGTCCCATTCAAGTAAGCCCGGTTCAGGCGATAGGCGCGGTCGGCGTAATCCTCAGATGGTGTTGCACCCGGGGCCATCCCACCCTTTTGCTTGGCTAAGGCGGACAAGGGCGACATCAGTAGAATAATCAGTGCGAACAGCACCAACGACGCAATTGCGTGTCCGTATTCTGCAAAATTCTCCATGTTCGCCCCTTCCTTACACTTCTTACTCTGCCGCCATCGCACCCATGCGCCCGGTGCGCTTGGCTTTGATACGGTCTTCGATTTCTTCGCGGAAGTTCTTGATCAATCCCTGAATGGGCCAAGCCGACGCATCGCCCAACGCACAGATGGTATGACCTTCGACCTGTTTGGTAACACTAAGCAGCATGTCGATCTCTTCGATCTCAGCCTCGCCTTTGACCAGACGATCCATGACGCGCATCATCCAGCCTGTCCCTTCGCGACAAGGTGTACACTGACCACAGCTTTCGTGTTTATAGAATTTCGAAAGCCGCCAAATCGCTTTGATAATGTCGGTCGAATTGTCCATCACGATCACAGCAGCAGTGCCCAAAGACGATCCTTTATCCTTGAGCGCATCAAAATCCATAACCGCGTCGCGCATGTTGGCGCCGGTTACACATGGCACCGATGACCCGCCCGGAATAACCGCTTTGAGGTTATCCCACCCGCCGCGAATACCGCCGCAATGCTTGTCGATCAGCTCTTCAAACGAAATCGACATCGCCTCTTCGACGACGCAAGGGTTGTTCACATGACCCGAGATGCCAAACAACTTGGTACCCGCGTTGTTCGGGCGA
This sequence comes from Phaeobacter sp. NW0010-22, assembly GCF_040365955.1. Classification (NCBI taxonomy): domain Bacteria; kingdom Pseudomonadati; phylum Pseudomonadota; class Alphaproteobacteria; order Rhodobacterales; family Roseobacteraceae; genus Phaeobacter; species Phaeobacter sp. NW0010-22. The sequence goes on along the minus strand of NZ_BAABWT010000001.1, from coordinate 492,014 downwards.
CCGAACGAGCTGAACCAATCTGGTCCACGACGCAGGATCGTTGGCACAACGGCGATGGATTCCACATTGTTCACTGTGGTCGGGCAGCCATACAAACCAGCCCCGGCGGGGAATGGCGGCTTCATCCGTGGCATACCCTTTTTGCCTTCAAGGCTTTCCAGCAATGCCGTTTCTTCACCGCAGATATAGGCCCCGGCCCCGTGGTGCAGATACAGGTCAAAATCCCAATCCGAACCCGCTGCGTTTTTTCCTAGCAAACCGGCGTCATAAGCTTCGTCGATCGCCGCTTGCAGTGCTTCGCGCTCGCGGATGTATTCACCGCGAATATAGATATAACATGCGTGCGCTTGCATCGCGAACGAGGCAATCAGGCAGCCTTCGATCAACGTGTGCGGATCATGGCGCATGATCTCACGGTCTTTACAGGTGCCTGGCTCAGATTCATCTGCATTCACAACCAGGTACGCAGGGCGACCATCGCTTTCTTTGGGCATAAAAGACCACTTCAGGCCGGTGGGAAAACCCGCGCCACCCCGGCCCCGCAGACCGCTGTCCTTCATCTGCTGAATGATCCAGTCACGCCCGTTCTGAATGATACCCGCAGTACCATCCCAATGGCCCCGCGCCTGCGCGCCTTTCAGCGTGCGGTCATGCATCCCGTAGAGATTGGTAAAGATCCGGTCCTGATCCTTCAGCATGTGTGGCTACCTTTGGCTGTCCTGGCGCATACGCCAGAGTTGAAAAATGTTGATCACTGCATAAATGAACCCTGCCAGAGCGGCGAGATCGAACAACAACGCATACCGCCCGGGCAGCCCTAAAGCTGGCCCAAGGAAAAGGGTCGTGGCTAGCCACAGCACAGTCGTGCCAGCAATAACCAGCCCGATGTGGCGCCCTTTCTGAGCGATGGCGTTGTCTAGATCCTTGTTCATTCTTTCCTGCTGTCCCCACGACCCTGTCAGGCTGTGGCGTTAGGTCCTTTGTATTTCCAAGTGCCCTTACGATTGGACAGCTCCTGCTGTCCGGGCAAATCTTTCGACGGCTTGACCAGCGAACTGATCATTTCAGGTTCAGCAACCTCCGCGACCTGCTGGTCTGACATCTCTGGCGCAGTGGGCGCGGGTGCCGGATCAGGCTGCGGGGGCGACATCTGCGTCGCAGGTTCCTCGGCCGTTTCGGAGCACAAATACCGGGTCAGTACGAACCCTAACACGCCGCCAGATACCGCACCGGCGATTATTGCCTGAAACAGTCCGGCCCCGCCTATCGCCATGAATAGTACTGCCACCGCAATACCGCCGTACACGGCAACGCGCCAACTGCGCGCTGCGCAGCCTGTTTGATCAGTCGAAGTATCCATGTCAGGGGCCTCCTATCCCATTGATGTATTAGTCGTCGTAAATCCCATCTTTCTTTGCTCGCTTCGCGAACTCTGTCTCTTCTCCGGCGGCCAAAGCTTTTGCTTGATCCACCCAATTATCCCGGCTTACGCGCCCCTTGAACCCAACAAGGTTCTGGTCAGCCCAAGCCACTTCGGCCTCTGTCCAGGCTGCAATCTGATCGAAATGGAACACACCGATGCCATTCAGCACACCTTCCAATTTCGGACCGACCCCTTTGATCAATTTTAGATCATCTGCTCCGCCTTCTCGCGCAGCATCCAAGGTTACAGGCTGCTTCCCGGCGTCAGATGCTTCAGGAACATTCGCGCCTTCGGTATCTTCAACTTCTTCTGGACCTTCATATTTCCAACTGCCTTTACGCTCCGCCAGCTCAACCTGTCCCGGCAAAGGGGTCGAAGGTTTAACAAGCGCCACGGGCTCTTGAACGCTTTCAACAGGGACAGGAGCGGCAGCCACAGGCTCAGCTTTCTCAGCAGCAGCAGCTTTGGGAGCATCTTTGCCAACCCACGGGGTCAACAACGGAACTTCGGTTCCATCTATACGCTTGACGGTATCGCCAATGTCTTTTGCCAGCTGGACACTCGCATTGTACTGGGTTTGGCCACTGTCATACTCTGTCAAACTGGTCAGACCGCTCAATGGCTCAGCAGCATAGCGCCCATTCTGAGGTCCCGGTGTTGGCACTTTACCCTCAGATAGTTCATCGATCAGGCGACCAAAACTTTCAGCAGTCAGGTCCTCGTAATAGTCTTTGCCGATCTGCGCCATCGGCGCATTCGTACAAGACCCAAGGCATTCCACCTCTTCCCACGAAAAATTGCCGTCTGCAGACACTTCATGCGCTTTGTTCGCAATTTTGTCTTTGCAGACCGCAATCAAATCTTCAGCACCACAGATCATGCAAGACGTCGTGCCGCACACCTGAATGTGCGCGATCGACCCAACCGGTTGCAGTTGGAACATAAAATAGAACGAAGCGACTTCAAGCGCCCGAATGTACGCCATCTCAAGCATATCCGCGACAGCTTCAATCGCAGGGCGGGTCAACCAGCCCTCTTGCTCCTGAGCACGCCACAGCAATGGAATGATGGCGCTGGCCTGACGGCCCTCGGGGTACTTGGTGATCTGCCCTTCAGCCCACGCCAGATTGGCTGGTGTAAAGGCAAAGCTTTCGGGTTGGTCTTTATGCAGGCGGCGGAGCATTAGCGGTCAATCTCTCCAAATACGACATCCATGGTACCGATGATAGCAGCCACATCGGCCAACTGGTGGCCTCCGGCAACATGGTCCATGGCTTGCAAATGCAGGAAACCCGGCGCGCGGATCTTGCTGCGGTATGGTTTGTTAGAGCCATCTGAAACCAGATAAACCCCAAATTCACCTTTAGGCGCCTCAACGGCGGAGTAGACTTCACCGGCGGGAACGTGGAACCCTTCGGTATAAAGTTTGAAGTGGTGGATCAAACTCTCCATTGAGGTTTTCATATCCGAACGTTTCGGTGGCGTGATCTTGCCCCGTGCCAGAACATCACCGGGACATTCCCGGATCTTGGCAATCGCCTGACGGATAATCAAAAGCGACTGGCGCATCTCTTCCATGCGGACCAGATAGCGATCATAACAATCGCCGTTCTTACCGACTGGGATCTGGAACTCGAACTCGTCGTAACATTCGTAAGGCTGCGAACGACGCAGGTCCCAAGCCAAACCAGAACCGCGCACCATTACCCCGGAAAATCCGTAGTTCAAAATATCTTCTTCGGTCACGATACCGATATCAGCATTCCGCTGTTTGAAGATCCGGTTTTCTGTCAGCAACCCATCGATGTCATCCATGACAGCCGGGAAGGTGTGCGACCATGCCTCGATATCGTCTAACAGATCATCAGGCAAATCCTGATGAACGCCGCCGGGACGGAAATAGGCCGCGTGCAAACGCGCACCACAGGCACGTTCGTAGAATACCATCAGCTTTTCACGCTCTTCAAAGCCCCAAAGCGGAGGCGTCAGCGCGCCAACATCCATCGCTTGCGTTGTCACGTTCAGCAGATGGTTCAGGATACGGCCAATTTCGGAATAGAGCACCCGGATCAGCGACGCACGACGCGGAACTTCAACGCCCGTCAGCTTTTCAATCGCCAAACACCAAGCGTGCTCTTGATTCATCGGAGCCACATAATCCAGCCGATCAAAATACGGCAGGTTTTGCAGATATGTCCGGCTTTCCATCAGCTTTTCTGTGCCACGATGCAACAAGCCGATATGCGGATCGCAGCGTTCCACGATTTCGCCATCCAGCTCAAGCACCAAGCGCAATACGCCGTGGGCAGCAGGGTGTTGCGGGCCAAAGTTGATATTGAAATTGCGGATCTTCTGCTCGCCTGTCAGCGCATCATCAAAGCCCTTGCCGCCATCCATCATCTTAGTACTCCAATCCAGGCCTTCACCCGGCTTTTTCTTAAAGCTCGGGACCTTTGGCCACGCGGAACAGTTTCGTAATCAAGCGCCATTCGCCTTCGACCCGGAAAAATCCGAGGTAATCCATGTATCGTCGTGGCGGCATGTCGACCCAAAGCTTCACATGCGCAATGTCCGTTCCCTCGACATCGACCGAGATCACCTCACACGACAGCGCGTCTTTGTCTGCCTCAAGCGTTCGAATGCCACCAACGAACTTTTCTTTGTTTAGAAAACGCGGTGTGCCGTCGTCTTTGACCCATGTCATCAGAAATCGGTCATGACACAAGGCGTCCAAAGTATCGCCATCGGCCTCGTTCAATGCCGTGCAATATGCATAAGCAACTGCATTCACCTGATCGAAAACAGTGGTCATGTCTTGCGCCATTTTCACGTGCTCCGCTTCTTTGAGGAACCCGCACGTTTGGCTTCTGCTTTCACGCGCGCCTTGTCTGCTGCAGCCGCAACCTGCCCCGCAGCCCCCGCCAACAACAGCCCCAGCGCACCAAGCGCCACAAGTTCACCAAGCAAAGAAAATGTCATCTGCGATCCAATTCTTGCAACTTTATCGCCATAACCCACAACAGAACCAAAAGTCCCAGTGGGATAAGACAGGCCAGCGCCCAAAGCTTGTTGATGCCAAAGTGCGGCAGCAGCTTAAGCAGAGGTATAACCGTCGCTACGGCAATGATCATCCAGATGATGAAACCCATTACTTGGCCTCCTGCTTTTCATCCCCTGGCAGAATGTACTCCGCCCCCTCCCAGGGACTCATGAAGTCAAACTGGCGATACTCCTGAACCAAGCTCACGGGTTCATAGACAACTCGCTTTTGCGACTCGTCATAACGCACCTCGGTATACCCAGTGGTCGGGAAATCCTTGCGCAGCGGATATCCGCGGAATCCATAGTCGGTTAGGATGCGGCGCAGATCCGGGTGTCCTGAAAACAGAATACCGAACATGTCAAAGACTTCGCGCTCGAACCAATTGGCCGAGGGGTGCACATCTGAAATCGAGGGAACCATGTCGTCTTCACGGATCGAAACCCTCAGACGGATACGATGGTTCTGATACATTGACAAAAAGTGGTAAACCACATCAAACCGCTTGGCGCGCTCTGGGTAATCAACACCCGTTATGTCCACGAGACTCGAAAACTTGCAGGTCGGGTCAGTTTTCAGAAAATCAATGAAATCAACGATGTTGGACGGCGCCACGTTCACATTCAGTTCACCGTGGGTCACATCCCAGACCAAAACACAATCAGGGCGCTTCAGCTCGAGATAGGCGCCAAGTTCTTTCAGTGCATCACTCATCGTACGATCGTCCCCGTGCGGCGAATTTTACGTTGTAGCTGCATCAAACCATACAGCAGCGCCTCAGCCGTTGGAGGGCACCCTGGAACATAAATGTCGACAGGAACAACCCGGTCACAGCCACGCACTACTGAATAGCTATAATGGTAATACCCGCCGCCGTTGGCGCACGACCCCATCGAGATCACATAGCGTGGCTCAGGCATCTGGTCGTAAACTTTGCGCAGGGCCGGTGCCATTTTATTGGTCAACGTACCCGCAACAATCATGACGTCGGACTGACGCGGAGACGCACGCGGCGCGATCCCAAATCGTTCGGCGTCATATCGCGGCATGGAGGTGTGCATCATCTCGACCGCGCAGCAGGCAAGACCGAACGTCATCCAATGCAACGACCCGGTCCGGGCCCAGTTGATGATATCCTCGGAAGAGGTCAGCAGAAACCCTTTGTCCTGCAACTCTGCATTCAACGCCTGTGTCGCAACTTCTTTGTCGGCACCAGCTGTATTCGCCCCAGTCATCACTCCCATTCCAAGGCTCCCTTCTTCCATTCGTAGGCGAACCCAATGGTCAGCACACCCAAGAAGACCATCATCGACCAAAAGCCAACCATGCTCACATCCTTAAAGGCAACCGCCCAAGGGAACAGGAATGCAATTTCCAAATCGAAAATGATGAAAAGGATCGAAACCAGATAGAACCGAACGTCGAACTTCATCCGCGCATCATCAAATGCGTTGAAGCCGCATTCGTAAGCGCTCACCTTTTCAGGATCGGGGTTTCGAACTGCCAAAACGACAGCTGCAAGGATCAGAACGACCCCTAGACCGACCGCAACAGCCAGAAAAACTAATATCGGGAGATATTCCCGCAACAGTTCATCCACGAGTGGCTCCTTTCTTGCGCGTCATACCTGCGCGCCGTCAATTGGCGTATAGACTCGGTGATTTCTAACCGCGTGCCGTCTGAGCGTCAACCAAGCGAACGCTCGGACAGCCGGTTTAATCAAGGCAATAGGTCGCGGGAATTACCCAATATTTCGGATTCTGGCGACTTTCTACGATTGTCTCAAACCTGAGTCATCCATGCAGGTTTCCGTTTATCGAAAAAGGCCTGGATCCCGTCATTGGCTTCTTGGGTTTCCCAACGGTCGACCAAAGCCCGAATTGTATGATCAATCACTGCGTCATTGATGGGCGTTCCAAGATCCCGGGTAAGCTGTTTAGCTGCTGCCACAGCGCCGGGCGCACAACTCAGATATGGCACAACTTCAGCCTCAACCGCGTCTTCCAACTGGTCAGCGGGCACAACGCGGGCCAACAACCCCAGATCACAGGCTTCTTGCGCACCAAAGATCCGCCCCGACATGAACACCCGGCGCGCGCGCGCCTCGCCCATGCGCGAAATGACATAGGGGCCAATGGTGGCTGGAATGATCCCTAGCCGGGTTTCCGTCAGCCCCATCTTCAAGCTGTCGACACCGATCGCAATATCACAGACCGACGCCATCCCAACGCCGCCGCCAAAGGCATTCCCCTGTAGCGCCCCGATCAAGGGCTTAGGCAAAGTATTGAGCGCTTGCAGCATCTCAGCCAGCTTACGGGCCTCGACAAACCGTGTGGCCGCATCAGCCGCCATTTGATCCTGCATCCATGCCAGATCACCGCCAGCGCAAAATGTTTTGCCGGCCCCGGTAAGGATCACGACTCGCACGGCATCATCTGTTGCCAGTCGGTTTGCTGCTGCCGTCAGCTCCGCCAACATTTGCGCCGACATCGCGTTGTGCTTTTCAACGCGGTTCAGGGTCAAGGTGGCCACGCCGCGCGCGTCCACCTCCAATTTTAGAGTTTCGTACATTTTAGTCCTTATTCTGTACGCATTGCGCGCGCCATTTCAGCGGCCTCTTGCACCACTGCCATATCGAGGCCTGTTTGATATCCCAGCCGTTCAAGATGTTCGGCCACAGCTTCGGTTGCGACGTTGCCTGCAGCACCCGGGGCATAAGGGCATCCACCCAATCCTCCAACCGCAGCATCGAATACGCGCACGCCCATCGCAAGGGACGCATCAATATTCTCAAGCGCACGTCCGGCTGTATCATGATAATGCCCAGCGATCCGGGTCATAGGCACGCGTTCACGCACCGCCAACAGCATCCGGGCAATACTATCCGGTGTGCCATGCCCGATCGTGTCCCCTAGGGAAATTTCGTAACACCCCAGCGAAAAGAGGCGATCGGCCACCTCAGCAACTTTTTCTGGCGCAGTCGGACCATCAAAAGGACAATCTGTTACACAAGACACATACCCCCGAACCGGCATATCAATGTGACGCGCCGCTTCTAGGATCGGAACAAAGCGTGCAATCGATTCTTCGATTGTGGCGTTGATATTGGCCTTCGAAAACCCCTCGGATGCAGACGCAAAAATTGCGATTTCGTCCGCCTTGGCCCCCATTGCGCCCTCATATCCCTGCATATTTGGCGTCAGTGCCGCATATCTTACCCCTTCAGCACGGGCGATCCCTGCCAATACATCTGCACTGCCCGCCATCTGAGGCACCCACTTGGGAGACACAAAGCTTGCGACTTCGATCCGCTGAAACCCGGCCCGGCTGAGACAATCAACCAACGCCACTTTTTCAGCGACAGGAATTTCACGTTTTTCGTTCTGCAGACCATCGCGTGGCCCCATTTCGAAAATCTCGACCCGTTCGCTCATCTCGTGCCCTTCTCTTGGTTTTATTCAGGATAATAGATCCAACACCTGCAGCCTGCGCTTAGGTGTTGGATTTGGCAAGGTCAGGCATCCTCCAATCGAACAAGTGCCGCACCCGCTTCGACTTGCGAACCGTCACCGACCAAAACTTCGGCCACGACACCGTCGCGCGCGGCCAGCAGCGAATGCTCCATCTTCATGGCTTCGAGAATGGCCAAACGGTCGCCTTCTTTGACCTCTTGCCCGGCTTTTGCAAAAACGGCCTTGACCAGTCCCGGCATTGGCGCCTCAATCAAGTTTCCATCGCCTGTTGCACTTGCGGCGCGGTTCAAAGGATCAATGACCTGAAAGGCCATACCGTAGCCTTCGAATACGGTGATCTCGCTGCCTGCCTGAACGACATCGGCCATTGCCTGTTCGTCAACACGCCAAGCCCCACCAATGCGTTCTGCAAGAACCTGATCATCCCCAACCTGCCAGAGTTGGCGATTTGGACCGTCGACTTGCACATCTGCATCAAACACCTCGTCCTGCCAGCTCAGCTGCACCGCGCGGTGCAAGGGGGCCCAGAGAGAGAAGCCAGTGTCCTCCGAGACGTCAACAAGATCCAGCGCGACCATCGCAGCCATTGCCTTGTGGCGCGGCATTACTGCCGGTGCCTGTACCAACGTATCAATATCGCGCCCAATAAGACCGGTATCAACGTCCCCGGCAGCAAAGCCAGCATGCCGTGTTAGCGCGCCCAGAAAGGCAAGGTTAGTGACCGTACCGCCGACCTGCGTGCCCTCTAGCGCCTGATCCAACTTGGCAAGCGCCACAGCCCGCGCTGGCCCATGCACAATGACCTTAGAAATCATCGGATCATACCAAGGGCTGATGGTGTCCCCGGCGCGCACGCCGCTGTCCGCCCGGCAATCTGCAGGGAAATGCAGATGGGTCAGTGTTCCGGTCGCGGGCAAGAAACCCTTGGGCACGTCTTCGGCATACAGGCGCGCTTCGAACGAATGACCTGTAATAAACAGTTCGTCTTGCTGTTTTGGCAGGCTCTCGCCCCCGGCAACGCGCAATTGCCATTCCACCAGATCAACGCCGGTGATCGCCTCTGTCACAGGGTGTTCAACTTGCAGACGCGTGTTCATTTCCATGAACCAGAACCGATCCGGGCGCAGCCCTTCGGAGGCATCCACAATGAATTCCACCGTACCCGCACCGCTGTAGCCAATCGCCTCGGCAGCGCGCACGCCCGCCTGCCCCATCGCATCGCGCATCTCTTGCGTCATGTCTGGCGCGGGCGCCTCTTCGATCACCTTTTGGTGGCGACGCTGCAAGGAACAGTCGCGCTCGAACAAATGCACCGCATGTTTACCATCACCGAAAACCTGAATTTCGATGTGGCGGGGTTTGGAGACGAATTTTTCAACCAACACCGCGTCATTGCCAAAGGCCGTCTTGGCCTCGCCCTGCGCGCTCGCCAACGCTGCGGAGAACTCTTCGGGAGCTTCGACAAGGCGCATGCCTTTACCGCCACCGCCTGCGACTGCTTTAATCAGAACAGGATAGCCGATGGTGTCTGCCGCCCCTGCCAGATGTTCCGGGTCCTGATTGTCGCCGTGATACCCGGGGACAACCGGCACGCCAGCCTCCTCCATCAGAACCTTAGCGGCATCTTTCAACCCCATCGAGCGGATCGCATGGGCTGAAGGTCCGATAAAAGTCAGGCCAGCGGCCTCAACAGCGTCTACGAATTCAGGGTTTTCAGACAGAAATCCATATCCGGGGTGGATCGCCTGCGCGCCCGTCTCTAACGCGACTTGAATAATAACGTCACCTTTCAGATAGCTATCCGCCGGGGCCGGTCCACCAATATGCACGGCCTCGTCCGCCATCTGCACATGTTTGGCCGCGGCATCCGCATCGGAATACACAGCCACAGTTTTCACGCCCATCACGCGGGCAGTTTCCATCACGCGGCAGGCTATTTCACCACGGTTTGCAATCAGAATTTTGTTAAGCATCCGAGCGATCCTTTTGTTCTGGGAACAGCGTAGGGATCATGCCCCACACCCCCGGAGTCGTTTTGAAAAGATGAAACATACCGAACCGCCTTACATCCGGAACACGCCGAAACGTGTCTCATCAATGGGGGCGTTCAGGGCGGCGCTTAGGGACAGCGACAGTACATCGCGTGATTTACGTGGATCGATGATGCCGTCATCCCACAGGCGTGCTGACGCATAGAGCGGATGGCTTTGCTCTTCGAACATCTCGATGGTGGGGCGTTTGAATTCGGCCTCTTCCTCAGCCGACCAGTCGCCGCCCTGCCGTTCAATGGCATCGCGTTTGACGGTGGCCAAAACGCCCGCTGCCTGTTCGCCGCCCATAACCGAAATACGGCTGTTTGGCCACGTCCACAAGAACCTTGGTTGATAAGCCCGTCCGGCCATGCCGTAGTTGCCAGCCCCAAACGAGCCCCCCACCAGCATGGTGATCTTGGGTACATTGGTCGAGGCCACAGCCGTCACCATCTTGGCCCCATGCCGCGCAATGCCTTCGTTTTCGTATTTGCGGCCAACCATAAAGCCGGTGATGTTTTGCAGGAACACCAGAGGGATTTTGCGCTGGCTGCATAGTTCGACAAAATGCGCGCCTTTTTGCGCCGCTTCGGAAAACAGCACGCCATTGTTGGCGACGATACCCACGGGGCAGCCTTTTACATGGGCAAACCCAGTCACGAGTGTCTCGCCAAAACGTGGTTTGAATTCATCAAACCGAGAGCCATCCACCAGACGCGCGATCACTTCGCGGATGTCATAGGGTGTGCGCAGGTCCCCGGGCACCACGCCAAGAATTTCCTCAGGGTCATAAGCAGGTTCTTCGGAGCTGGCCCAGTTTACTGTTAATGGCTTGTGCCGGTTCAGCGATTGAACTGCGCGCCGGGCCAAGGCCAGCGCATGGCTGTCATCCTCGGCCAGATAATCCGCCACACCTGACAGACGCGTGTGAACATCACCGCCGCCCAGATCTTCGGCTGACACAACTTCGCCAGTTGCGGCTTTGACCAGCGGTGGGCCCGCCAAAAAGATAGTTCCTTGTTCTTTGACGATGATAGTCACATCCGACATCGCAGGAACATAGGCACCGCCTGCGGTGCAGGACCCCATCACCACCGCAATCTGTGGGATGCCCTTGGATGACATGCGCGCCTGATTATAGAAAATCCGGCCAAAATGGTCGCGATCAGGGAACACTTCGTCCTGCTGCGGCAGGTTGGCCCCGCCGCTGTCCACCAAATAGATGCAGGGCAGATGGTTTTCCTCGGCAATCTCCTGCGCGCGCAGGTGCTTTTTGACCGTCATCGGAAAATAGGTGCCACCTTTGACTGTGGCATCGTTGCAAACCACCATCACCTCTTGGCCATGCACCCGGCCAATCCCGGCGATCACACCCGCAGCGGGCGCTGCATTGCCATACATGTCATGCGCCGCCGTCGCACCGATTTCCAAAAACGGAGAACCGGGGTCCAGCAAATTCGCAACCCGGCGACGCGGCAACATTTTACCCCGACTTTCATGGCGGACCCGGGATTTTTCACCACCGCCCAGTCGCGCGGCCTCGGCCGCTGTGCTGATCAACCCCAGTGCCTCCAGATGCGCGGCGCGGTTGGATTTGAAACCTTCGGACGAAGGCAGAGCCTTGGATGATAGCTTCATGATTGAGCCTCCTGTTCCGCCGCTGCGCGACGCTTGAGTTCTTTGCGGATTACTTTCCCAGTCACGGTCATAGGGAGCGTGTCCAGAAATGTGATTTCTCTTGGATAGGAATAACTTGCCAACCTGTCTTTGACATAGGTCTGCAACTCTTTGGCCGTAGCCTGCGCCCCCGGCTTTGGCACGACATAGGCTTTGACGATTTCCGTCCTAAGCGGATCTGGTTTGCCCACCACCCCTACGGTGGCCACGTCGGGATGGGTCATCAGGCAATCTTCGATCTCAGCGGGACCAATGCGATACCCTGCCGAGGTGATGACATCATCATCCCGCCCAATAAAACGCAGGTAGCCACCCTCCCAGACACCGCGATCCCCGGTGATCAACCAATCGCCACGATACTTCAGGGCGGTTTCCTGAGGGCGGTTCCAATAGCGCAGCATCATCGAGGCGGATCCCCGACACACGGCGACGTCCCCTTCTTCGCGTGTTGGCAGCCCACCTTCATCAACGACCTGTACAGTGTGCCCCGGCACCGGTTTGCCGATACACCCGGGCTGCACGGGAAAATCAGCGCTGCAAGATGACACCGTCATATTACACTCGGTCTGGCCGTAGAATTCGTTGATCGTCACCCCAAACGCCTGTTCGCCCCATGCGAGCATCTCTGCGCCCAGGGGCTCTCCGCCAGAGGCAACCGAGCGCAGACCGTCGAGCCCCTGCTCTGCTGCTTTGAGCATGCGCAAAGCTGTCGGGGGGAAGAACACATTGCGAACGCCGCCCTGTGCAATCACTTCGGCACAGCGCTCTGGTGTAAACTTATCCAACCGCGCCGCTACGACGGGAATGCCCAAGGCCAATCCCGGCATCAGCACATCAAACAGACCGCCGATCCATGCCCAGTCTGCCGGGGTCCACAGGCAATCCCCGTCTTGGCCTAAGTGATTGTGGCTGATCGACACCCCCGGAAGGTGCCCGGTCAACACACGATGCCCGTGCAACGCGCCTTTGGGCGTGCCCGTGGTGCCGCTGGTATAGATCAAGACGGCTGGGTCGTCTGGACGTGTTTCGGCATAGGGAACGTCTGCACCGTCTTCGCCAATCTGATCCACCATCAACGGCTGAGCCAGATCGCCCAACAACATAGCCCCTTGAGGATCCGTCAAAACCAGCTCGACGCCAGCATCCCCCACCCGAGATTGCAGCGCGTCGTGTTTAAACAGCTTGAACAAGGGCACTGAGATTGCGCCAATTTTCCAAATCGCCAAATGCGCAGCCGCACACCAAGCGGATTGATTGAGCAGCACGCCCACCCGGTCACCAGGTGCGACATCTCGCAACAACCTCCGTGCGATTGCATCAACGCGGTCTGAAAGTTGACCGAATGTCACATTTTCAGGAGTTGTTGAGTTTAGATCACGAATCGCAATCTGATCCGCATCCCAAGACAAACACTGCCTCGCCATATTCAAACGCTCTGGAAGCACCCAGTTAGTCCCACCTGACAACCCCGGTATGTGCTGAGTAGCACGCTCGCCAGTGGTTTGAGCAGAGTTCCGCTGAGCAGGTGCAGAAACACGATTTCTAGACATGATTTGAGCCCACTACAGTGCATTTTTCATTTCGATTTTGATTCAGATCAGAGCTGTGTGCCCCTGCGACCTGCACAGTCACAAGGTCACTAGAAGACAGACCAACATCAAAATAGGCAAACCTATGAAACGCACGATCTCTGCACTGGCTTTGACCACTGCCCTCGTCGCCCTTGCAGCCCCTCTCGCCGCTCAATCCCAAGGGGATTGGACCGTCGGTGTGGGTGTCGCCAATGTGAACCCCAAATCTTCGAACGGGACTTTGGCTGGCGCTCCGGCCAGCATTGATGACAGCACCCGCCCGACTTTGACATTTGAATACTTCGTCCGCGACAACATCGGTATCGAGTTGCTGTTGGCCACGCCGTTTGAGCACGAGATCGCATTGGGTGGTCTGGGTAACATCGGCAAGACCAAACAGCTGCCGCCCACCCTTTCGGTTAACTACCATTTCGAAACCAACGGCCCGATCAAGCCGTTTGTTGGTCTCGGTCTGAACTACACCACGTTCTTTGAAGAATCTTCGCGACTGGGAACTCTGGAACTGGACGATAGCTTTGGTGTCGCTTTGCACGCCGGTGCCGATTATCAAATCAGCGATAACGGCGCGGTCCGTTTGGATCTGCGTTGGATGAAAATCAGCAGCGACGCGACCCTGAATGGCGCAAGCATCGGCAAAGCCGAAATCGATCCCCTGATCGTTGGCGTATCCTACATTCACCGCTTCTGATCCTCCGAAATTGTGGCGGGCCCGATGGGCCCGGCAACATTTAAGGCCCGCATGTCACCTCGTCATGCGGGCCTTTTCTGTCTCACTCCATCGACGCCATTAGTTCACGACCGACAAGCATCCGGCGGATCTCAGATGTTCCTGCCCCAATCTCCATCAGCTTGGCATCGCGGAAGAGCCGTCCAACAGGGTTGTCGGACAGATAGCCTGCGCCGCCAAAGGCTTGAACAGCCTGATGCGCCTGCACCATCGCCTGCTCTGAGGCATAGAGACAACAAGCGGCCGCATCCTGACGGGTCACAGTGCCACGATCACAGGATTTGGCAACTTCGTAGACATAGGCACGTGCCGAGTTCATTGCGGTGTACATATCCGCAATCTTACCCTGCATCAGCTGGAACGAGCCAATCGGCTTACCGAACTGTTGACGCTCGGCCATGTACGGCATCACTTCGTCCAGACAGGCGGCCATGATCCCCGTGCCGATCCCGGCCAGAACGACACGTTCATAATCGAGACCAGACATCAGAACTGCCACACCGCGACCTTCTTCGCCCAGAACATTTTCAAACGGAACTTCGACGTCTTCAAAGATCAGCTCGGCTGTATTGGAGCCGCGCATCCCCAGCTTATCGAAATGAGGAGAGGTCGAGAACCCTTTGAAATCCTTTTCGATAATGAAAGCGGTCATACCTTTGGAACCCGCGTCGGGATCGGTTTTTGCGTAGACCACCAAAGTGTCGGCATCCGGGCCATTTGTGATCCAGTATTTGTTGCCATTCAGGCGGTAATACCCGTTACGCTTTTCCGCCCGCAGCTTCATCGAAACCACATCGGACCCGGCGCCCGCCTCGGACATCGCCAAGGCGCCAACATGATCGCCCGACAACAAACGCGGCAGATATTTCGCCTTTTGCTCCTGCGAGCCGTTCAGCTTGATCTGGTTCACACACAGGTTTGAATGTGCCCCGTAGGACAAAGAAACCGAGGCACTTGCCCGCGCGATCTCTTCCACGGCGATCGTGTGGGCAAGGTAGGACATACCAGCACCGCCGAACTCTTCGGACACGGTCACGCCCAAAAGGCCCAGTTCACCCATCTCTTTCCACAGCTCGGCTGGGAAATTGTTGGATTGATCAATTTCGGCGGCCATCGGCTTAACGCGTTCTTGCGCCCAGCGATGCACCATTTCACGCAGTGCATTTACGTCCTCACCAAGATCGAATTGCATGGTTGCGTTGAACATCGCGCTCTCCCTCCAGCGTTATATGAACAAGTGTTCAATAACGAGATAGCAGCGAATCTGAAATGCGTCAACATTCGCGTTCCCTCCGCGACCAACAGTCCCGCCCCGCTGCAAACAAAAAACGCCCCACCGAAACGGCAGGGCGTCAAAACAAGCATGGTCGGGACATCGTCCGCCTTTCTTAGATTAGGCATGCGTCTGGAATACTGCCCCAACTTCGCTGCGAATGATCCGTGTGATCAGGTCACAATCGTCCAGGCTAAAGGTAAGCGGTACACGCATATCAACGATCCCCGCCAGAACGCGGTCACTTGCAGGCATCGGTTCGCTGTCAGCATAGCGCCAACTGTCGTAACGCGAGGTGAAACCAGCAGGTTCCGACGCTCCGAACCATTTTAACTCGACCCCACGGGCCGCACAGCGGGCAAGCACCTGTTGAACCGCATCCGCTGACCAATCCAACAACAAAAATTGGATGGACGAGCCAACATAGGTCTCTTCTGCAGGGCGCTCGATCATGGTCAGACCCGGAATATCCCGCAATCCTGATTCGAGTTGGCGGTAGCGTTCATTCCACCGCGCCACTTGCTTATCGAGACCTTGCAACTGCGGCCTTAGAATCGCGGCGCGCAGGTTATCCATACGCCCCGAGATATTGGGCGTTTCATATTTTATCTGATCAAACACATCTTGTGGTGGCGCAGCCAAGTGCCGTTCAAACAACATATATGAACCCGAGAGCATTATGGCTTTGGCCGCGATTTCCGCGTCATCCGTCACCAACAGCCCGCCCTCACCTGAATTAACGTGCTTGTAGGTCTGACAGGAATAACAGCCAACGATGCCTTGGCGCCCCGACGCAATCCCGTTCCAAGCAGCCCCCATAGTGTGTGCGCAGTCTTCGATCACCAAAACGCCAGCGGCATCGCAAATCTGCAACAACCGGTCCATGTCACACAGGTGACCACGCATGTGGCTTAGCAAAAGAACCTTGGCCAAATGTACCTTTGCGGCCAAATCCTCGAGATCAATTGTCAGATCTTCGGTGACGCCAACAAAGATGGGACGTGCGCCTAATGCGGCGATCGAGCCCGGCACTGGCGCAAGGGTAAAGGCATTGGTCAAGACCGCATCCCCCGGCTGCACCCCAACTGCACGCATCGCAGTTGCCATGGCATAGCCGCCCGAGGCCACCGCGAGGCAGTATTTCGCCCCTGTTTGCGATGCGAATTCTTGTTCCAAAAGGGCCGTTTCGCCCAATTCACCATCAGCGACATTATAACGATGCAACCGACCATGGCGCAGCACGGCCAACGCGGCTTCGATCCCGGCTTCGGGGATCGGCTCTTGCTGGGTGAAACTGCCTGTAAATCTATCTGTCATAAGCCGTTTCTGCGACGCGTTGATATGTGCGTCAAGGCCACGGCCCTGAATTCGGCTTTCCCAAATCCGAGATTTCAGCCATTCACGCGTAAAGCCCGGCCACAACACCCGGCAGGTCATCGAAATGATCTAACAGTGCTTCTGGTTCGAGGTCCGCCATATCACCGCCTGCGGGCCCAAACGTTACCAAAACTGACGGCACCCCCGCGGCCCTGGCTGTTTTGCGGTCGGTATCCGTATCCCCGATGAGTATACACTGCGCAGGGTCGCCCCCGGCGCGGCGGGCCGCCTCAAACAACGGTTCTGGGTTTGGTTTTCGGACGGGCAACGTGTCCGCACCAACCATCGAGTGAAACGCATCCCTGACCCCCAGATTGGAAAGCAATTGCTCTGCCAACGCAGCCGGTTTGTTGGTGCAAATCCCAACACCGAACCCATCCCGTTTCAATTGCTCGACCGCATCCATGGCGCCGGGGTACATAAACGTATGCAAATCAATGGCTGCGGCATAGGCCTCGAGCAGAACCGGGTAATACTGTTCAACAATCGCGGCATCAAATGCATCGACACGTTCCAACCCCTTGGTCAACATCATCCGCCCGCCGCGCAAGGCCACGCCTGCATCCTGACCGGGGATTAGAACATCGCCATATCCCATTTTCTGAAAACACTGATTGGCTGCCGCCAACAGATCACCAGATGTATCTGCAAGCGTTCCATCCAGATCAAAAATTACGGTACGCATCTCGCTCTCCCCATTCGTCGCCGCCACTTGAGCGTTCATGCATGTGTTGGATTTTCTATATTTGGGATACGTCCGAACCATACGAAACACAAAGAAAATCAACACTTCGACACCGAGATGTGCTTTCGGTGCGTAAATTGCAAAATAGTTGAAAATTTATATAAAAATAGAATATTAAAAAGAAAAACGCAAAAAAATGTTCTTAAAAGATATGCGGTCAAAGAGTCTATTTGGCAAAAACACTTCCAATCCACCCTGTCATAGCGTGGAGGCGCAGTACACGGCACTCGTATATATTGTTTTCATCGTCCAGTCCGTGCAGGCTTGGATCAACGTGAATTCATTCTTCTGAAGCAAGGGCAAACATGGCCAAGCAATTTGAAAAACTTGAAACGCCTCATCAGGATTTCATCCACCAGCAGCATATCTTTTTCACCGGGTCCGCCGCGCGGGATGGGCGGGTAAACCTTTCCCCAAAAGGCATGGATTCCCTTCGGATCCTTGGACCCAACAGAATCTTGTGGATGAACCTAACAGGCAGCGGCAACGAAACTGCCGGTCATTTACGAGATATTCCGCGCATGACCTTGATGTGGTGTTCCTTCACAACGCGCCCACTTATCTTACGGGCTTACGGCACAGCGCGCACATATCACACCAACGATGCTGGATGGTCCGAACTGGCTGAACATTTCCCGGCCCACCGCAGTGCCCGGCAAATTTTCGACCTTTCGATTGATATGGTGCAAACCTCGTGTGGCTACGCAGTGCCTTTCATGGACTATCAAGCCGAGCGTGACACAATGCAGAAATGGGTCGATGCGAAATCTGACACGGAATTACGTGATTATTGGGTAGAAAAGAACACCAAAACCATTGATGGGATGGACACGGATGTTCCAACGGGCTCTTAATTCCTTCTTACCCTGCTGAAAAAGGCCCCTCCTCTATGCTGACAGAGCACCTTGACCAGATCAAAGCACACGCCGACCTCGAGCGCGCCAAAGGTATGGCGGCGTATCACAAGATGTCGCGTGTCTATATCGGCGTGTCGAATCCTGTGATCAACGACCTAACCAAAAGCTGGCGACAAAGCCTGTCCGTTGACGATCGTGTGACTTTGGCCGAGGAATTATGGAAAACCGATATCTACGAAGCCCGGCTTGCCGCAGCAAAATTACTGACCCAAGCAAGGATCAGACCAGACGAAGGGGCTTGGGCTTTGTTGCAATCATGGCTTGTGGATTTTGACAGTTGGGCGATTGCGGATCACGCCTGCATGGCGGCCCAGAAGCGTCTGACAGCCGATCCAACGCGTCTGGATCAAGTGCAGGAATGGACCCAGTCCGAGCATATGTGGACCCGTCGCGCAGCCTTGGTTGCCACCTTGCCCTGGACTAAACAGAACCACCCATCAGAGGCGGATCTGGAACATCGCGATCGCATTTTGGGCTGGGCGGCATCTTATGTTCCGGATCGGGATTGGTTCATTCAGAAAGCCATCGCATGGTGGCTGCGCGAATTGTCAAAGCATGACGCGCAACGCGTGATTGATTTCTTAGATCAACATGGTGAAGCGATGAAACCCTTTGCCCGTAAAGAGGCGTTCAGGTTCCTAAAAAATCAATTGGAATAAACGTCTAGCTCGACAAGCTCATCCAATGGCGCCAACAGCGCACGCATGGCATCCAAGGACAGATGACTGCCCGAAGTTGGCGCGCCACCGCTTGGAACAAGGGTCACATAGGCCGAAGCGCCAGTTTTGCGTGCCACGATACGTCCGTTGATTTCCGAACTCACAATTGGAGTCTCCATCCACCGCCCCGCCTTGGTTGGATCGCCCAGACCCGCAATTGTGGATTTGCTCCCCTCCCAACCGGGATTCGACGCGACAGGCTCCGCCGACGCTTCTTCGGTTGGCTCAACTGCGGGTCCCTCTTCTGCGGGGCCCGTGTCCGGATCCACAATGGTCGATTCGGCCGGCGGTTTTTGAAACAGGCGGTCTTTGGTTGAACGGATCTGGTCACAACCAGCAATCAAAACGAAACTCAGGCATAGAATATATCTCATGCCTTGGACCCTAGCCTTGGCCTGAAGGGGGCGCCACCCAAAAGACACATTGTCCTTGCCGCTGGCGGGGCTCCGCTTTACCTATGTGGCATGAGAGCTCCGCTAATCGATCCCTTCGCCCGCGCCATCACATACCTCCGTGTTTCTGTAACGGACCGGTGTGACTTCCGCTGTGTGTACTGCATGTCGGAAAACATGACCTTTCTTCCGAAAAAGGAACTGCTGACGCTGGAGGAACTTGATCGCATGTGTTCCACCTTCATCGGCTTGGGGGTCGAAAAGCTGCGTATCACCGGGGGTGAGCCACTCGTGCGTCGAGACATCATGACCTTTTTCCAAGGCATGTCGCGGCATTTGGAAAGCGGCGCGCTCAAAGAACTGACCCTCACGACCAATGGTTCCCAGCTAGAGCGATTTTCGCAAGACCTCTATGATGCCGGTGTGCGGCGTGTGAATATCTCGCTTGATACATTGGATGAGAAAAAATTTGCAGACGTCACCCGCTGGGGTCGCTTAGCACAGGTTTTGCGAGGCATTGATGCCGCGCAAAAAGCAGGCTTGCGCGTCAAAATCAATGCTGTTGCGCTGAAGGGCTTCAACGAAGACGAACTGCCGACCATTACGCAATGGTGTGCTGAGCGTGATATGGATCTGACTTGGATCGAAGTTATGCCCATGGGCGATATCGGCAACGAGGATCGGTTAGATCAGTACTGGTCCCTGTCAGATGTCCGCAAAAGCTATGCTGAGCATTACACCATAACCGATCTTGCAGAACGTTCGGGTGGGCCCGCGCGTTATGTTCGCCTCGAAGAAACCGGGCAAAAGATAGGGTTCATAACGCCGCTCAGTCATAACTTCTGCGAAAGTTGCAATCGGGTCCGCCTGACCTGCACTGGCGAGCTGTACATGTGCCTTGGCCAAGAGGACATGGTAGATCTGCGTGCGCAGTTGCGTGATCACCCCACCACCGAAGAGCCTTTGGAACAAGCCATTCGTGCCGCTATTGAGCATAAACCCAAAGGCCATGACTTTGACTATTCTCGCCAACGTGCCGATGGTCAGATGACCCGCCACATGAGCCACACAGGCGGCTGAGATGTCCCGGCCTAATGGTGGCAAGGCAACGCTGCTCTATTATGCTTACCGTGCAATATCTGCCGTGTTGGCCCCGTTTGCTTGGTATTCCGTAGCCCGCAAACTGCGACGCGCGCATGTACCCGTTGAGCGCCAGCACGAACGCTTGGGGGTGGCCAGTCAATCCAGACCCGCTGGACAGCTAATATGGTTTCACGCGGCCAGCGTCGGAGAGAGCCTTTCGGTCCTGAGTTTGATTACGCGGATGGGCGAACGCCTGCCACAGGCACAGTTCCTCATCACATCCGGCACACCGACATCAGCCGCTCTGATTGCTAAACGCCTGCCACCGCGCACGATTCATCAATACCCACCTCTGGATGCAAATGGTCCAGTGAATCGGTTCTATCACCACTGGCGTCCCAATGCTGGAATATTCGTTGAAAGCGAACTATGGCCACAGATGTTGGTCAAAGGGCGCAAAGCGGGCGTGCATTTGGCTCTGCTCAATGCCCGCCTGTCTGATAAATCCGTAAGGGGATGGCAGCGCTTCCCTGACACAGCCCAGTTTATCTTGGGTCAATTCGATCTCTTTCTGACCCAAAACCAAAAGACCGCCAACAATTTGCGCGCAATGGGGGCGGTTCCGGAACGTGTGAAACCCGGTACCAACCTCAAAGCGTTATCTGGTCCTTTGCCTGTTGACGAGGTGCTGTGCGCGCGCATGCGCAAGAGCATTGGGGATCGACCTGTCTGGGTCGCAAGCTCCACTCACCCGGGCGAGGAAGAGGTTGTGTTGCAAACTCACCGGGCGCTTCTGAAACGGCATCCAGATTTGCTCTTGCTATTGATCCCCAGACACCCTGACCGGGGCCAAGACGTGCAGCAATTGATCGCGAACTCTGGGTTCACATGTGCGCGGCGATCAATGCAAGAAGACATATCACCAGAGACCGAAGTCTACCTGGCAGATACCCTTGGTGAAACCGGGACATGGTACGCGCTTTGCCCCCTTGTTTTTCTCGGGGGGTCTTTGCAAGATATCGGGGGCCACAATCCCTTTGAACCTGCCCAAGCCGGAGCCGCTGTTATTACCGGACCGGGCTTTTTCAACTTTGCAGAAACCTTTGATGCAATGATCGCGGCAGGCGGTGCGGTTGAGGTGCGCGATGCCGTCGACCTGACCGCTGCCGTAGATAAATGGCTGGGCAATCAGAGTAATTTCGAAGCTGCGTGCACGGCGGCGCGGTCCTATGTCAACACACAGCAAACCGCACTGGACTCCGTAATTGACACTCTCTGCGAAGAGTTAAAATTATAAGCTATGTCAGAACTTTACGTTACAAATTTCAATCGTAATTTTACTGGGGTTTCGGCAACAGCTGCCAACGTTATCCGACAGCAATCGCACCAGTTCGACATGCAACTTGTAGGGCGCGCGTTGCCTGGATGTCCCACCCCGATTACGGCCGCTGCGGCGCGAAACCAGTCCAAACACCCTCCCGTCGATAAGACCTTTTCGATCTGGCACGTACGGCGTAACCCTGAAATGCGCGTGGCGATTTGGGCGCGTGATGTGCTGCGATTGCCCATTCGCATCGTGTTTACCTCTGCTGCTCAGCGCCGTCATTCGGCCTATCCGCGCTGGTTAATCAGCCGGATGGATGCTGTGATTGCGACGACGGAACGCGCTGCTGATTTTGTGCCGCATGTGCGTGCTGTCGTCCCCCATGGCGTCGACACCGATGTGTTCACCCCCGCCGAAGAACGCGCCTCAGCGTGGCAAAAACTTGGCTATGGCGGGTCTGTCGGCATTGCCACGGTCGGTCGCATTCGCCCCGAGAAAGGGACTGACGTTTTTGTAGACGCAATGCTACGCCTGCTACCCACCCTGCCCGGAGCGGTTGCTTTGGTGATTGGGCGGGCCGGTGGCAAACACGATGCCTTTCAGAAATCCCTGCAGGAACGTATCGCAGCGGCTGGCTTGAGTGATCGCATTCTGTTCCCCGGCGAAATACCTGCGGCGGACCTTCCTTCGACGATGCGGGGTTTGTCATTGGTTATGCAACTTCCCAGATACGAAGGCTACGGCATGGCCCCCTTGGAAGGGATGGCCAGCGGCGTGCCCTTTGTTGGTAGCGAGGCCGGGTACTATCGCGCGTTTTCATCCCAGGGAAAGTCAGGTCAGATAGTTCCAGTGGAGGCCCCAGAGGATGCGGCCAAAGCCGCCCTTACGATCCTGAAAAACCCCGACCGTCACACTGCGCTCAGTCGCGCAGCTCGGGATATTGCCGTGAATGGGTTTAGTTCGGCGCGCGAAGCCGCTGGAATAAACGCTGTTTATGACATGCTTTGGACCCAGAATTAAATCTCTCTAGCCCCCCTACCTAAACAATCACGACCGCCCTTATCGGCGCCGTCCCATGCGACAAATGTTAATAGTCTCCCCCCACCAATCGGCTCTCGTACATGCCGCTCTGCCTCTTTTGATTGGTAAGGGAAGATGGACCAACAAACTGCTGATGCAAAGTTTCTGGATCGGGTGAATATCGGAGCGGCGATATCTCTAAGTCAGCGTACTTTCTCCTCCTCGGGAAAAACAGCGAAGGGTGATCCAGTGACCTTCTACGTAAGAAAATAAGCGGTATGTGCTCAGGGTCCTGGCAGTGAGCAATGTTTACTTTGCTCGCCTCCAACATATCCACGCCTGCCCTATCCGCACCGGGAATTGGCGGCATAGAGCTGGTCAACGGGTCAATGTCACGGAAACCCAGTGGCAAGAGGGAGGCCCGTTGTGCCAACTTCAATTCCGACTCCGTGGATGCCAAGATCCCGCTGCCCAGTCAGTTGGTCTACGGCACAGCTATTCCCGCTCGCTTGCCTATCCTGAAAAAGAATTAGTCCTTTGGACTTGCCGAAGATGTCAAATTGCAGAGCCGAGATGCCACTCATCTACGCCTCTAAGATGCACCGCTTGTTCCCGGCAGCTGAATGCAAGCGGCCAGTCAGAAACTCATCAATAATACCGCCCCTTCCACCGTGGTGGTAGATATCCTCGCAGCCAAAAAAACTCTTGAATGGGAAGGTAGTCCCAACATGAGCGCTTGGCGTGGACGTCAGCGGACGGTTCTTCGAAGAACACTATGGAAAACAAATAAAAGGCGCGCCGAGATCATCGACGCGCCCTTTCAACATTCATCCATGGGCTGGTTTGTTCTCAGACCCTATCTTCTAAGCTCAACCTGTTATGGGTACCTAAGCGGCAGGCATCCGCTGTTCAACGATTTCAGCCCACCAGCTGCAACCGGCTGGAATCGCTTCATCGTTGAAATTGTATTCGGGGTGATGGACCATTGCAGTGTCCCCATTCCCGACAAGGATATAAGCACCGGGGCGCTCTTCGAGCATGAAAGCGAAATCCTCTCCACCCATGACCAGGTCTGCATCTTCACACTCCCCGGACACGCTGCGGGCAACGTTCGCTGCAAACTGGGTCTGCTCTTCGGAGTTGACCATGACCGGATAGCCGCGGTGATAGGTGACATCCGCTGTTCCGCCAAATGTTGTTGCGACACCCGAACAAATCTCTTTGATCCGCTTTTCAGCCAGATCACGCATCTCGCCGCTCATGGTACGCACTGTACCTTTTATCTGCACCCGCTGCGGGATGACGTTAAACGCCTTTGAAGATGTTTCGAAAGAAGTGACCGACACAACAATCTGATCCACAGGGTCGGCATTGCGTGATGCAATCGTCTGCAATGTCATAACGGTTTGCGCCGCCATCACTGTTGTATCAACGGTTTCATGAGGCTTAGCCGCGTGACCGCCGTGCCCTTCCAACGTGACATCAAACTGATCTGTCGCAGCGAAAAAGGCGCCGGGGCGGATTGCAAAGCTACCGGTCGGTTTGCCCGGCCAGTTGTGCATGCCATAAACTTCTTGGATATTCCAACGGTCCATCATGCCATCGTCGCACATCTCTTTGCCGCCACCGCCGCCTTCTTCTGCGGGCTGAAAGATCACAACAACCGTGCCATCGAAATTGCGGGTCTCTGCCAGATATTTGGCAGCGCCCAACAACATGGCTGTATGCCCATCGTGGCCACAGGCATGCATCGCCCCATCGGTTTTCGAAGCATACTCAAGTCCGGTCTGCTCATGAATTGGCAGAGCATCCATATCAGCCCGCAGACCGATCACCTTGCCCGCGCTATCAGATTTCCCCTTGATCACGCCGACAACACCTGTCCGCCCTATGCCGGTTACGATCTCGTCACAGCCGAACTCTTGCAGCTTTTCAGCCACGACAGCGCTGGTGCGGTGCGTTTCGAACAGAATTTCGGGGTTTTCATGCAGATCACGACGCCATGCGGTGATCTCGGGCTGCATTTCTGCAAAGCGGTTCTTGACAGGCATCTGTTTCTCTCTCCTTAAACAGGCATTCGTCGTTCGACCAATTCAGCAAACCAGCTACAACCAGCGGGTATTGCCTCATCTTCGAAGTTATAGGCGGGGTGGTGACAGGTTTCCGTGTCCCCATTACCAAGAAAGATATAGGCTCCAGGGCGCTCTTCAAGCATGTAGGAGAAATCTTCCGACGGCATGATCGGATCCACGTCACTGTCCACCTTGCCTGCGACAGCCAGCGCCGCCTCTGCGGCGAATTCAGTCTCAGCTTCGGTGTTGATGGTGGCGGGATACCCGGCATCCCATCTCACTGTGGCCTGCGCGCCAAAGGCTGACGCCGTATCAGTTGCGACGCGTTGTACTCTGGCCTCTGCCAATGCGCGGTTTTCGGGGTCGAGGGTCCGAACGGTACCTTTCAACCGAGCGGTATGCGCAATCACATTAGAGGCCACGCTGTCGGTTTCAAAGGTGCCCACCGTCAAAACCACCCGCTGCACTGGGTTGACGTTGCGCGATACAATCGTCTGCAACGAGATCAGGATCTGCGCTGCGACCAGTGTGGTATCGATCGCCTCATGCGGCGCAGCAGCATGGCCGCCCTGCCCGGTCACAGTAATTTCGAACTCATCCGACGAGGCCAAGAGCGCCCCCGGACGAATCGCAAATTCACCGACGGGCAAACCCGGAGTGTTGTGCAGGCCATAGACCTCCTGGATATTCCAGCGTTCCATCATGCCGTCATCACACATCTCTTTGCCGCCACCGCCACCTTCTTCGGCGGGTTGAAAGATCAGCACAGCCGTTCCATCGAAATTGCGCGTTTCGGACAAGTATTTGGCCGCCCCTAGCAACATTGCTGTGTGACCATCGTGCCCACAGGCATGCATTTTCCCCGGAACCTGTGAGGCATATTCTAACCCGGTCGCTTCTTCGATCGGCAGCGCATCCATGTCTGCGCGCAAGCCAATGACCCGACCGTTGGTATCTGTACGGCCTTTGATCACCGCCACTACGCCGGTCCGCCCGACCCCGGTAGTGATGTCATCGACACCGAATTCAGTCAGTCTGTCGACGACAAATTGCGCAGTCTGGTGCACATCGAAAAGCAATTCTGGGTTTGTGTGCAAATGCCGACGCCAGCCGGTAATTTCTGCATGCATTTCGGCCAGACGATTCTTAATTGGCATTTCAGCCCTCCTGTAATCGCGCAACCAATTGGTCGGCAAAATCTACGCCGGCTTGGAACTGAGCAACGGAGATATATTCGTTAGGCTGATGTGCTTGGGCAATGCTGCCCGGGCCACACACCACAGCGGAATACCCCGCTTCCTGGAACTGTCCGGCCTCGGTGCCGTAACTAACCACATGACTTTCGTTATCGCCTGTGATCTGGCGCACAATGGCCTCGGCTTCGCCGTCTTTTTCCGGCTTTAATCCTGGAACATTGAAAGTCTGCGTGACATCAATCCGAGTTTCGGGGTGAATCGCCTGCATCTGGGTCTCGACTTCGCGCACCCGCGCTTTGTAAGCATCGCCCCAGTCATCCGCGCTTTCACTCGGAACAACCCGCATATCCATGCTAAAGCGACAATCCTTGGCCGTGATATTCTGCGCAGTGCCGCCTTCGATGACGCCGACATGCAGCGTGGTCCAAGAAGGTTCGAACATCGCGGCGATCTCGTCCGGGGCTTTGTCTCGGTTGGCTTCGTTGCTTCGGTTGGCCCACTCGATCAAAGGCGCAGCAAACATAATCGCGCTCACCCCGGTGTGGATCAACGAACTGTGCACCTCGAATCCCTGCACGTGAGTCGCGTAGCCGTATCCGCCTTTGTGTCCGGTCACCGCCTTCATCATCGATGGTTCGCCCACGATCACCGCCGATCCTTTGGGTAGAACAGGCTGCATGGCGCGAATCATCGGTGGGGCACCGGTGCAGCCAATTTCCTCATCATAGCTGAGCGCCAACTGCAGAGGTCGCGTCACGCCCCGGTGCTGTGCCTCGACCAGAGCCCAAATCGCAATGGCATCGAACCCTTTCATGTCACAAGTGCCGCGGCCGAAATACTTGCCATCCCGCTCAGTCACGGTGAAGGGATCACTGTCCCAAGGCTGACCATCGACAGGCACCACATCCGTATGCCCAGATAAAATCACAGCCCCCTCGATCCACGGGCCGACATGGGCAAACAACGCCGCCTTTTCACCGCTTTCGTCATAGTGACGGTGCGCCTCGATCCCGTGGCTGTTCAGATAGGATTCGACCCAGTCGACCAGCGGCAAATTGCTATCGCGGCTGACCGTTGGAAACGAGATCAGCTTGTCCATAATCGCCTTGGGCGACAAACGGTCTGTCATGAGATGTCTCAGTATCCGCTATCGGTTGTCAGAACATAATGCCCTGACTCAACCTCATTATACACTGAAGGTTCAACCACGTGATCCACCGGATGAATGGGCGACGGAATCGGTTTGAAGTTCAGGTCTTTTTCAGACTTTCGACGATTTGGATCCGCGATGGGAACCGCTTTCATCAAGGCCTGCGTATAGGGGTGTTGCGGGTTCTCGAATACTCGGCTTCGGGGGCCCATTTCCACGATTCGACCCAGATACATTACCCCCACGTGATGGCTCACGCGTTCGACGACGGCCATATCGTGGCTGATAAACAGGAACGACAGGCCCAGTTCGGACTGCAACTCCATCATCAGGTTCAGAACCTGCGCCTGCACCGAAACATCCAACGCCGAGACCGCCTCATCTGCGATGATCAATTTCGGGTTCAAGGCCAAAGCCCGGGCAATGGCAATCCGCTGCCGTTGACCACCGGACATCTCGTGGGGGTACCGCCGCATAAAGCTGCGCGGCAGATGCACCCGGTCAAACAGCATTTCGACCCGCGCGTTGATATCGCTGGCGGATCCCATACCGTAATTCCACATCGGTTCAGCAACTTGATCTGACAGCTGCATTTGGGGATTGAGCGAAGCAAACGGATCCTGAAAAATCATCTGCATATCCAGGCGCGCCTGACGCAGACCGTTTTGGTTCAACTGCATAATGTCTTTGCCATCCAGGTCAATTTCACCCGCCATGGGTTCAACCAACCGTAGAATCGACCGCCCTGCCGAGGATTTACCGCAGCCGGATTCGCCAACAAGGCTAAGTGTTTGCCCTTTGTTGATGGTGAAAGACACATCTTCGACCGCGTGCACGTTGGCGACGGTTCGACGGAAAAAGCCGCCTTTTACTTCAAATCGGGTAGTCAGCCCTTTGACCCGCAACAGCACCTCTTCGGTGCCCGGAATCGGGTCCAGATTTTGCCCCTCAACGCCAAGCAGTTTCATCGGCTCTGGTGCCGCCTTGCCGGTCATTTCGCCCAATTTGGGCACAGCCGCCAACAGGGCCTTGGTATAATCATGGGTCGGGTTTTCAAATATCTCTTGAACCGTGCCCTCTTCGACTTTGTTGCCGCGGAACATGACAACAACCCGATCAGCCATCTGCGCAACCACCGCCATATCATGGGTGATGAACATAACAGCGGTGCCGGTTTCCCGCTTAAGACGGTCCATCAGCGCCAGAATTTCGGCCTGGATGGTCACATCCAACGCGGTGGTCGGTTCATCCGCGATCAGCAAGCGCGGCTCGCAAGCCATTGCCATAGCAATCACGACGCGCTGGCGCATTCCGCCCGACAGTTCATGCGGGTATTGGTTCAAGCGTCGCTCAGGCTCAGGAATTCGCACTTCGCGCAACAGTTCAATCGCGCGTGCCTCAGCTTCGCGCTTGGACATATTTTTATGAACCCGCAGACCTTCGGTGAGCTGACGCCCAACCGTAAAAACCGGGTTCAGAGCGGTCATCGGCTCCTGAAAAATCATTCCGATTTCGTTTCCGCGAATCTGCTTCATCAGATCCTGCTCGGACTGTGCGAGGTCAACTTCGCCGCCCTCACGGCGATCAAACAGCAGTTGGCCTCCGGCAATTTCGCCGCCACCAAACTCTACCAAACGCATCAGGGACAGCGATGAAACCGATTTCCCAGACCCGGATTCGCCAACGATACAGAGGGTTTCGCCAGGGCTTATCTCGAACGAGACATCTTCCACGCCGACGACGGGTCCGTCTTTGGTTTGGAACTCAACCCGAAGATTCTTGATTTGTGCAATAGGCTGATCCAGCACCGGTGCGCTCCCTTTGGCCGCGTAGTTGTTCAAGTGTCCGACGCTAAGGCTGGGACGTAGGGAAAGTCAAACCCATAGATTTTTTCCCAACAGCAAGGCTTGCAATTTTCTGAAACTCTGCTTCGATACGTGGCGTAACCGTTCCCGGGGGAAGAGCGACATTCACGTAACGTCAACATGTTACATGTTTGGTTTCAAAGATTTACCCCTTAAACGGCACAAGCTTAATCCGCGGCTATTGCGGAGATAATCGAGGCACAAACGTGTCCAACAAGGAGTGTAGAATGAAACTCAGAGCCTTATTGATGGGTGCGATCGCAAGCACGGCAATGGCCCCGATGGCCATGGCCGAGCGTGGATCGGACGGCAACGTCAGCATTATTTACTGGCAGGCGCCCTCGATCATGAACCCGTTCCTGTCGGGTGGCACCAAAGATGTGGAAGCCGCATCGTTGGTGATCGAGCCCCTCGCACGCTATGACGAAAACGGCACCATGGTTCCATATCTGGCGTCGGAAATCCCAACCGTTGAAAACGGCGGCGTGAGCGAAGATCTGACAACGATCACCTGGAAAATCTCACCGGGAATCACATGGTCGGATGGATCCGCGTTTACCTCAGCTGACGTTAAATTCACGGCTGACTACTGCATGCACCCAGAAGGTGGCTGCGCGCAGGTGACCAAATTCGAAGGTGTCACATCGGTTGAAGCTGTTGACGATCTGACAGTCAAAGTGACCTTTGGTGGCGCGACACCTTTCCCTTATGGCCCCTTTGTTGGTGGTGAAAGCCCCATCCTGCAAAAGGCTCAGTTCGAACAGTGCATGGGTGCCAAGGCTCCTGAATGTACCGAAGCGAACTTTAACCCTCTTGGCACAGGCCCGTTTGTTGTCACTGAGTTCAAACCGAACGACGTGATCACCATGAAGGCCAACGACAACTACCGTGATCCTGCAAAGCCTGCCTTTGCATCGCTGACGTTCAAAGGTGGCGGCGACGCGACTTCTGCAGGTCGTGCGGTTATGGAAACCGGCGAATTTGACTACGCTTGGAACCTTCAACTGGCACCCGACGTGATTGCCAAGATGGAAGAAGGCGGCAAGGGTACACCCGTTGCGGGCTTTGGTCCTTTGGTTGAGCGCATCATGCTCAATAACACCAACCCTGATCCATCCCTCAGCGCAGAAGAGCGTTCGGTCATCCGTCCGCACCCATTCCTGAGCGATCCGGCCGTTTACAAAGCCATGTCCATGGCGATCGACCGTCCGCTTCTGGTGGAAGTTGGCTATGGTAAAGCCGGGAAAGTTACCTGTAACTGGATCCCTGCCCCTGCTGCAGTAAACTCTACCACCTTTGATTGTTCGACTCAGGACATCGCTGGCGCCAACAAGCTGCTCGATGATGCAGGCATTGTTGACACCGACGGTGATGGCATCCGCGAAAAAGACGGTGTTCCATTGTCGCTGGTCTATCAGACCTCGACCAACGCTGTGCGTCAGGATTTCCAAGCTCTGATCAAACAGATGTGGAGCGAAATCGGCATTCAATCCGAGCTGCGCAACATCAGCGGTTCTGTCTTCTTTGGTGGTGATCCCGGCTCGCCTGACACCTTCCAGAAGTTC
This sequence comes from Phaeobacter sp. NW0010-22, assembly GCF_040365955.1. Lineage (NCBI taxonomy): Bacteria > Pseudomonadati > Pseudomonadota > Alphaproteobacteria > Rhodobacterales > Roseobacteraceae > Phaeobacter > Phaeobacter sp. NW0010-22. The sequence continues at coordinate 461,354 of NZ_BAABWT010000001.1, read as the reverse complement.
TATGCTGACGTTGAAATGTACGCCAACACCTTCAACGGCACCGACCCTCAGTCTTACCTGGCCAACGGTCTATGTGACAAAGCACCTTCGCCTGCGTCGCAGTGGCAGGGTGAGAACATCAGCCGTTTCTGTAACGATGAATTCGACGCACTGCATGCTGAGCTGACAACAACAGCTGACATCGCCAAGCGCGCTGAAATCAGCAAACGTCTGAACGACATCATCGTTGAAAACGGCGGCATGATCCCGCTGGTTCACCGTGGTCGTCTGTCAGCACACGCCAACACTCTGGGTGGCGTTGTTCTGAACGTTTGGGACAGCGAGCTGTGGAATGCAGCCGATTGGTACCGTAAAGAAGGTTCTTAAGCCTTCTACCTCTTGCAAAGCCGCGCTCCGATCATTATCGGGGCGCGGCCTCTGGCACTCTGACCCAAGAAAAAGACTCATAAACAAAGGCGCACCTGAATGCTGACCTTCACTATCCGACGCTTGGTTCTGGCGGTTCCCACGCTTTTGTTCATCAGTCTTGCGATTTTCCTGCTGCTCGAGCTCGCTCCGGGCGATCCGATGGCGCAGGTGCCCCTGACTGTTCCGCCCGAAGTCAAAGAAAAAATGCGTCTGGCCCTTGGCCTGGGCGAGCCCCTCCATGTCCGGTACTGGAAATGGATCGTGCAATTCTTCTGGATCGAACCGCAGGTTCTGATTGACCACTATTTTGGCACCACCTTTGCCGAAGGCAAATTGCGTGTCATTAGCTGGCAGACCCGTTCGCCCGTTATGGACATCGTTGTTCAGCGTATTCCACAGACAATTTGGGTTGTTGGAACGGCCTATATCGTAGGCATCCTGATCGCGATCCCGATTGGGATCTATTCAGCCTATAAGCAGTATTCGATGTTCGATCAGGCAGGTACGTTCGTGTCGATGATCGGCTTTTCGATCCCACCCTTCTTTACCGGCCCGCTTCTGATCGTGATCTTTGCGGTCCATTTGGGATGGTTTCCATCAGTGTATGACACAACGCACGTGGTCAACGACTGGGAAAGCTTCAAGCTGCAATTCCGACAAATGATCTTGCCGGTCATGGTACTGGCGCTGCAGACCACCGCGCAGATCAGCCGGTATATGCGCGCCTCGATGCTGGACAACCTCAACCAAGATTACGTGCGCACCGCCCGCGCCAAGGGCCTGAGTGAATTCGTGGTGGTTATGGTTCATGTTTTGCGCAACTCGATGATTCCAGTGATCACCGTGATTGCGTTGGGAATGCCCGCGATCTTTGGCGGCGCCATCATCACCGAGGTGGTATTCAAGGTAAACGGTATCGGTCAACTATTGATCACCGCCCTCTTCGCCAATGATTTGCCCATGGTGCAGACCCTCACCTTTATCTTTGCGGTACTGATCGTGCTGTTCAACTTGATCGCAGACATTCTCTACGGTGTGCTTGATCCGAGGATCCGTTATGACTGATATTTCGATAGAACCGCTTCCGGCTAAACCACCGCGTAACAAGTGGCTGGATATCTGGACCCAACTGGGCAAGCACAAAGGCGCAATGCTGGGCGGTGGCTTTCTGCTGTTCATCACATTGGGCGTTTTGTTTGGCCCCTATATTTGGACCATCGATCCGCAAAAGATCGACATCCGGAACCGGGACCTGCGGCCGATCTTTACCGCACTGTTTGATAGCGATGCCAAAGTGAGATGGGCCAATCCACTTGGCACGGATCAGTTGGGTCGGGATGGCCTAGCCAATCTGATGGCCGGTGGCCGCGCCTCTATGGCTGTGGGCTGGACGGCCATGTTGCTGACCTTGGGCATCGGCACAATTATTGGCGTGGTTGCAGGTTACTTCAAACGGCTGGACGGTCCTTTGATGCGCCTGACCGATTTGTTCCTGTCCTTGCCAATCCTGCCCTTGCTTCTGGTGGCAGTGACCCTGTTTCGCGAACCCCTGCGCGCCAGCTTTGGTCCCGAAGGCGGCATGTTCATTCTGATCGTGTCAATCATCGGTATCACCAGCTGGATGCCCACTGCGCGTATTGTAAGGGGTGACGTACTGGCCCTGAAGGAGCGCGAGTTCGTTTTGGCAGCTCGGTCAATCGGCACGACCCAGACCAACATGATCAAGCGGCACATTCTGCCTAACGTACTGTCCCCGATCATGGTGTCTGCAACCTTGGGTCTTGCCACCGCAATCATCACAGAAAGCGCCCTGTCCTTCCTTGGCGTCGGGTTCCCCTCGGACTTCCCGACTTGGGGTAAGATGCTGGCCGATGCCGTCGATCGGATGGAGAACTTTCCCGAGCGCGTGCTCTGGCCCGGTTTGGCGATCTCGCTGACGGTGCTGAGTGTAAACTATCTTGGTGATGGTCTACGGGATGCTCTTGATCCTCGGATCCGCGGACGCTGAGAAGCACGAAAAAGAACAATACCAGACAGCCGCCCCACTTCGGGCGGCTGTTTGTTTTGTAGCACTGCGCTTATACGAAACTCTGTCGGCGCGACTTCAGGCTCAACGGAATTTTGTTCCAACCATGAACGCTTAAACACATTCATATACTCTTGATTGATGGCAATATCTGCGCCAATTGGGAAAAAATTCCAATTTCAATGCGGAGATCGTCATGTTCGAATCATTTGGTTTCGAAGAAACCACCGCCAAAGAGGTCAGCGTTCTGTTTGCCCTTGGTATTGGTATCCTATTTGGTCTTTTAGCCGAGCGGATCCAGTTCTGTTTCCGTCGCGCCGTCGTTGGCGACGACCGTCGCGCCGCCGCTGGTGTCTGGCTGATGGCGCTGGCCGTCGCCGTCATCGGGACCCAATTCGCTGTAAGCGCAGAACTCATCTCCTTTGACGATCATCGGTTCATGGCGGCTGAACTGCCGGTCCTTGCCATTATAGCCGGCGGCGCCCTGTTTGGAGCTGGCATGGTGTTAACGCGCGGGTGCGTGTCTCGGCTGACCGTGCTTAGCGGCTCTGGCAATCTGCGGGCCTTGCTGGTTCTGGTGGTGTTTGCCATTGTCGCACACGCCATGCTCAAAGGGGTGCTGGCACCGCTGCGCGTTGCGGTTGGGTCTGTCACACTGGATTTAGGGACCACCACATCGTTGGCCACCCTGCCCGGTGGTGCTTGGATCTGGAGCGGACTTATCGCTGCTGCAGCCTTGGGGGTCGCGCTGCGTTCTGGCAACCGGCCGGTGACCCTTTTGATGGCGGTTCTTATCGGTGCGCTGGTGCCCTTGGCTTGGGTTGGCACCGGGTTCATTCTGCTCGACGAATTCGACCCCATCGCCATGGAGAGCTTATCCTTCACCTCTCCTGCTGCAGACAGCCTGTTTTACACCATCGCCGCCAGTTCGATCCCTGCTGGGTTTGGGGCTGGTCTGATGGGCGGTGTCCTTCTGGGGGCTCTGCTCTCGTCGCTCGTGTTCGGCAGCTTTCAATGGCAGAGCTTTGAAAGCCCCCGTCAGACCGGGCGATACCTGACCGGCGCCACGTTGATGGGTGTTGGCGGCGTTCTGGCCGGAGGCTGCACAGTTGGCGCGGGCTTGTCAGGTGTTCCCACGCTTAGCTTTGCAGCCCTGCTGGCGCTGGTTTCAATCGCAGGCGGAGCACTCGCTACACAGGCTGTTATTCAAGGCGCTTCCGGATCTGCCGGATCCCCAGCCACACCAAGCCCACAACCGGCAGAGTGACCAGTGCGGTCAGCATCCCCTTGCTGATCCCCAACGCCGTCAGCGGATAGAGCAAATACCCGGCCAATGAGACCGCGTAATAGCTAATCGCCACAACTGAGAGCCCTTCGACAGTGTGTTGCATGCGCAATGCCATATCGGCCCGGCGGTCCATACTTTCCAGCAGCGCCTGATTTTGGGCGCTGCGTTCGACATCGACCCGTGTCCGCAACAGTTCGCCCGCCCGGATCGCCCGATCCGATAGCATCCGCAAGCGGGTTTCGGTCGAGTTCACGGTTCGCATGGCAGGTTCATATCGGCGCATCATGAAATCAGCAAAGGTTTGGCGCCCTTCGAACCTTTCCTCACGCAATGAAAAAATCCGCTGGTTGACGATAGCCTCGTAGGCCCCTGTCGCCCCAAATCGAAACGAAGACCGAGCGGCCATTGTTTCCAACTCCGTTGACGTCGAAAGCAACTGCGGCAGCATTTCATCTGCAGGAGCTGGACCATCGGTCATCTCGTTCATCAACTCAGTAACCCGAGCGTCCAACGCGCCGAGTTTTGGGTTCAATTGCTTTACACGTGCAAACCCAAGCATAGACATAGCCTTGTAGGTTTCGATCTCGCACAAACGTTGAATGATACGTCCAATGCGTCGTTGCCCGGTTCCCTCAGTCACAAAGACGGCAAACCGCATATGTCCTGCAGGATCTATTCTGAAATCCCCCGCGGCCACGGCGGCATCATCGAGCACGCGAGACACGGCCAGGCTTTCTGGCACAAACCAGTCCGACATATTGGCTTTGATCGTTCCTTGGTCCGGCCTATGCACCACCCGTAACAACGATGACGTAATCCTCTGCCCGGGTGCCTGATCCAGCCATTCCGCTGGAAACACCTCAAAATCCGCAGGATTAAAGGCGCGCTCGCTGACGCCTTCGGAAAATGCCGTATAGGTCACAAATTCAGTATGTTGTTCCCACTTCAACCAATGGCGCCCGATCTGCCCGGCGTAATGCGTTGCCTCTGGCTGCGGATGCGGCGCGCCATGCCGATCCAGTAAGTTCAACAAGTGCTCACGATCCTGACTGCGATCGCGCCCAGCAGCTTCGGCTGTCTGTTTTATTGCGAGGAAAACGACCGAGCAAGGCGCGGTGGAAATCGGAAAGGGACGCGCATGCAGCTCATTTGCCAGAGCGTAGCGAAGGGGGTGATCATGAATGGGCGGCATTTGGTTCTCCAATTCGGGTCACTATAGCCGCACAAACAAAATCCACAAATATCTTTTTATTTCATAAACTTACAGGAATACGGTGGTATACATTCATCGCTTCAGTTCCTGAAAACGATCCATCGCAGCGTTCAAGCCGTTGATTGCAGCGGGCATTCCACCGTAAACGGACATCTGCCAAATGATTTCAAGAATCTCGCGCTCACTGGCACCTGCAGCCAATGTGTGATCGATATTCACCTTTAGTTGCGGCGCAGTGTGCCCCCCAAGCGCGGTCAGTGCTGCGATCGTGCAAAGCTGACGGGTTTTCAGATCGACCCCTTCACGCGCGTAGTGACGACCATAGGCCCACTCCACCAAAGTCTCCGCCATGTCAGGAACCGCGGCGTCATAGCGCTCTGCCAGCGTGGTTTCCAAGCCAGGGTTCATGTTCGCGACCAAAGCGCGACCCTTTTTTAATGCCTCAGACATGGGCGATCTGCTCCTGCTCTAACTTTTGATACAGTGCCACTTTCGCATCCATCAGATCCAGAGTTTGGCGCATTTGCTCCAGCTTTGAAGCGACCTCAACTCGATGTGCCTCTAGCATCTCACGCCGTACGGCATAGGTTTCTGGGCCTTGTCGACGCAAATCAGCATACTTCACACGATCTGCTTGTTTCATTCCCGTTGCATTCAGCTGATCCAGAAACCGGATCCACCCCAACACCTCTGTGTTGTAGTTACGCCGCCCCCCATCATCGCGCGGCGGAGGATCAATTAGCCCGATTTTCTCATAAAACCGGAGCGTATCAACGCTAAGCCCTGTTTGCGCGGTCACCTCTGAGATCTTCATACACATGCTCCATTCTCTGTGAGTCGCGCCACTTTACGAGCTGGAGTGCACTCCAGCTCAAGCCCTAATTGAAAAAGAAAAAGGGCGCTCTATCAGAGCGCCCTTTTCACATCTACAGTGATGTTGAGATCAGTTGATCATAGTCAACAAAGTGTCCAGAGACGCTTTGGCATCGCCATAGAACATACGGGTGTTGTCTTTGAAGAACAGCGGGTTTTCGATACCGGAATAACCAGTACCCTGACCACGTTTGGAGACAAACACCTGTTTCGCCTTCCAGCATTCCAGAACCGGCATACCGGCGATGGGGCTGTTGGGGTCTTCCTGTGCTGCAGGGTTAACGATGTCGTTGGAGCCGATCACGATTGCCACATCAGTGGATGGGAAGTCGTCGTTGATCTCGTCCATCTCCATCACGATGTCATAAGGCACCTTGGCTTCGGCCAAGAGCACGTTCATGTGCCCAGGCAGACGACCCGCAACTGGGTGGATCGCAAAGCGAACCTCTTTCCCTTTTGCGCGCAGACGACGTGTGAGCTCAGCAACATTCTGCTGCGCTTGTGCAACTGCCATGCCGTAGCCAGGAATGATGATGACGCTGTCGGCTTCTTCCAAAGCTGTAGCAACACCATCGGCGTCGATTGCGATCTGCTCGCCTTCGACTTCCATTGCGGGGCCAGATGTACCACCAAAACCACCAAGGATAACGCTGACGAACGAGCGATTCATTGCCTTACACATGATGTAGGACAGGATCGCACCCGACGAACCAACCAGCGCACCAACAACGATCAGCAAATCATTGCCCAAGCTGAAACCAATCGCAGCCGCAGCCCAACCCGAATACGAGTTCAGCATCGACACAACAACCGGCATATCAGCCCCACCGATGCCCATGATCAGGTGGTAACCGATGAACAGCGCCGCCAAAATCATGATGAACAGAGGGAAGAACCCACCCGTGTTGAAGTACCAAATCAGGCAGAGAAGCGAGAGGCCGGCCGCACCGGCGTTCAACATGTGACCGCCGGGCAGTTTCGTTGCAGCAGACGAAACTTTGCCCGCCAATTTGCCATAAGCCACAACTGACCCAGTAAAGGTCACCGCACCGATAAAGATACCCAGGAACACTTCGACCCGCAGAATGCTGACCTCAACGCTGGATTTCTTGGCCAGCAGCGACGCGAACCCTTCGAGGGATTTTTTGGCGCTGTCATCCATCACCAGAACATTGCCCAGCTCAATATGCGCAATCAGGCCGACGAACACAGCCGCCAGACCAACCAGTGAGTGCATCGCAGCTACCAACTCTGGCATCTGTGTCATCTGCACACGTGTCGCAAGCATATAGCCGATGATACCACCGGCCGGGATCAGCAATATCGACAGCCACCACAGACCGGCACCGGGGCCGATCAGAGTGGCAAAGATCGCCAACCCCATGCCAACGATGCCGTACCAGACGGCGCGTTTCGCGCTTTCCTGTCCGGACAAACCGCCCAGAGACAGGATGAAAAGAACAGCCGCAACTACGTAAGCGGCAGTAGTAAATCCAAATTCCATTGTCCTCGTCTCCTTAAGATTTCTGGAACATGGCGAGCATGCGCCGTGTCACGAGGAAGCCACCGAAGATGTTGATACCGGTCATAAAGACCGAAAGCGCGGCGAGGAGAATGACCAAGAAACTGCCCGATCCGATTTGCATCAGAGCGCCCAGAATGATGATCGACGAGATCGCGTTGGTCACAGCCATCAGCGGTGTATGCAATGAATGCGCAACACCCCAGATCACCTGGAAGCCGACAAAGACCGCCAGAACAAACACGATGAAGTGCTGCATGAAGCTTGCCGGAGCAACCAGCCCCACCAACAGCAACAGTGCCCCACCAACAGCCAACAGGGTAACTTGGTTCTTGGTCTGAGCCTTGAACGCAGCCACTTCGGCGGCGCGCTTTTCTTCAGGCGTCAGCTCTGGAACGGTTTCCTTGGGCTTGGCCGCAATCGCTGCAACTTTGGGCGGCGGCGGTGGGAAGGTGATCTCACCCTTATGGGTCACGGTGGCACCGCGGATCACATCGTCTTCCATGTCGTGATTGATTTGACCGTCTTTTTCAGGGGTCAGGTCAGTCATCATGTGACGGATGTTGGTCGAATACAGCGAGGAAGCCTGTGCAGCCATGCGCGATGGGAAGTCGGTGTAGCCAACAATGGTCACGCCATTCTCAGTTACGATTTTCTCGTCCATCACGGTCAGCTTACAGTTGCCGCCCTTTTCAGCCGCAAGGTCAACGATCACCGAGCCCGGCTTCATCGCCGCAACCATGTCAGCGGTCCACAATTCGGGCGCTTCGCGGTTCGGGATCAACGCCGTGGTGATCACAATGTCAACTTCGGGGGCCAGTTCGCGGAACTTGGCAAGCTGCGCTTCGCGGAATTCTGGGCTGGACACAGAAGCATAACCGCCGGTGGCCGCGCCATCCTGCTGTTCTTCTTCGAAATCCAGATAGACGAATTCAGCGCCCATGGATTCAACCTGCTCGGCCACTTCGGGCCGCACGTCGAATGCCAATGTAATCGCACCCAAGCTGGTCGAGGTGCCAATCGCGGCAAGACCCGCAACACCCGCGCCCACAACCAGAACCTTAGCCGGGGGAACTTTGCCCGCCGCCGTGATCTGCCCCGTGAAGAAGCGACCAAAGTTGTTGCCCGCCTCGATGACAGCACGGTAGCCCGCGATGTTTGCCATCGACGACAATGCGTCCATTTTCTGCGCGCGGGAGATACGTGGCACCATTTCCATGGCGATCACGTTGGCGCCCTTGGCTTTGGCAGCGTCCATGCCTTCGGTGTTTGCGGCTGGGTTAAAGAACGAGATCAACGTTTTCGCGTCGGTCAGATGTTCTAGTTCGTTTGCATCCGGCTGACGGACTTTGGCGATGATATCCGCCGTGGCCCAGAGGTCCGCTGCGGTCTTGACGACCTCAACACCTGCTGCTTCGTACAGCGCATCCGAGAAACCCGCAGCCGCACCGGCTCCGCTCTCGATCGCACAGTCATAACCCAGTTTCTGCAACTGCAGTGCTGAGTCCGGAGTCATCGCAACGCGCGCTTCTCCGTCAAATATTTCCTTTGGTGTGCCTATTTTCACCCGTCAGGTCCCCCTATTTCGCCCAAAATCAGGCGCAGAATGGTTCGGTTCGCAAAGCAATCCTCTATCCTGCGCAACATTATTTCGCAAGCGCAGCATTCAGAACGTTAGGTCCAGTGTCGCAAAACTCCTACACCCAGCGTCGGGTTTTGCCTTCATAACGGGCAAAATCCATCCGAAACGCCCGCCTGAGCCGATTTTCCTCAGGTATGATAAATCGACGCTCCAGTGTCCAAACAAAGATTGGCACCAACGGTAGCGCCAACACAGCATCAAACCGGAGAATCAGCCCACTGAGGATCAAAACGTCGCCCACATAGATCGGATTCCGGCTGCGCTTGAAGATCCCGGACTGCACCAGTGTTTGTGGGGCGCCATGTGGATTCAACGTTGTGTGGTGCCGGCGCATTTCCACAACGGCCATAAGCATCAGAACAATGCCGCCGCCAATCAACAGGCCGCTCAACAAATCCGTTATCCCACCGTCTAGTGATAGTCCCATTGGAAAGTAGCGGGATTGTCCCCATGCCAACGCGGCAAAGCCTGCCAACCAGATCGGCGGCAAATCAAAGTATTTCATCATGGTTTATACTCGGCTGTTTCAGTCCACCCGGTAATCCCGGTTTGTAACACAACAACGTTTTCGTGCCCCAACAGACGGGTTGCAAATGTCGCCTGTGCAGACAGGGTGCCTGTGTTGCAATACAAAATGACCAACCCGGTTTCGGGCAATTCATCTATCCGTCCGGGGATTTCGCGCCATTCAATGTTGATTGCACTGGGAATATGGGATTGTGCATACTGCTCTGCGTCCCGCACATCAACAAACGTTGCCGCTTGGAACACATCCTTGCTCAGCTGAGCAGGAAGGATGATGCCGCTTTCGTAAGTGGCAAAATCCATATATTCGATCACGGCGTCGGTAACCGCTTCGTCCGCTGCCAAAGCGGGGCTGACTAGACAGAGCGACATCATCAGCGATTTGACAAGGGTCATACAAAGATCCTTTTGTCGTAAGGGTGTTCAGAGCCCATGCAGCGGGCCCCAAACCAGTTTACCGGGGTCTTATTCCCATTCCATTTCCTCGAACACACGCCCTGCGTTCTTGGTCGCGAGTTCCTCAAACGTATCGAGAGTGCGCCATTTTTCCTGATCCACGTAGTAGGCCCCAGCAAGATCACCGCCCTCTTCGATATGCGCACCGACCTTAGCGCGAAGATCCTTGAGATAATCGACGGTATAGCGCCGCACCTGCGCCAGATTTGTCGGGTGCCCGTGGCCAGGGACAACATAAGTTGGGTTCATCGGTTCCAGCGCCTCGTCCCACGTTTCGATCCAGCAGCTGGTGCACGTATGCGGGAAAATCGGCGGCATCCGTTCATGAAAGGCGATATCGCCCGCGATCATCATACTCCACTGTGGGATCCAGACCTGAACATCGCCCGGATCATGCGCAGGGCCAAGATGCAGCACCTCGATATCAACCCCGCCTAAAGACAGGTCATATTTGTCCTCAAACGTCAGATTAGCATGCTCAACGCGGCTGCCTTCGGCACGATCTTTGTTATAGGCCTGCATGCCCTGAAAAATGAAATCGCCATTTTCCTTAGTCTCTGCCACGGCATCCACATGCGCCAGAACATCAACACCCAGATCACGCCAATACCCATTGCCAAGCATCGCATGACCCTGACCATTTTCGTTGATCACCAAGACAACGGGCTGGTCCGTCACATTTTTGATTTCGTCATGCAAGGCTGCAGCAAGCCGGGACGAGGCCCCGCTGTTGATCACGACAACCCCCTCGTCGGTCACAATGAACGACAGGTTGTTGTTGTGACCTGCGTTTTCATAGGTGGGCGGGGCCGTGGCACCGATAGCTGAAAAGACGTGTGGAATCACTTCGACGGGTTTGGAGTACAACTCAGACTGCGGATACTGATCCACGATATCCTGACTGGCATGGGCCAATGTCCCCAACGAAAGTGCACCTGCGGTAATACCGGCAATAACAAAAAGACGTGTCATGAAAACTCCCTCATTCAGGAGACACATTCGCATGTGTGAATGATACCGTAAAGTGACGGAGCGGCGCGTCTTGTCACAGGCCATCTAGCGACTAACGTGGTCATTAAACACGGAGGACGCGAAATGCATTTAACGGGAAAACATGCTCTGGTCACTGGTGGTGGCACTGGCATTGGTCTGGCCATCGCCAAAGCACTCGCAGCAGAGGGTGCGCACGTAACCATCACCGGACGCCGCCAAGAGGTTCTGGATCAAGTATGCACGGACGGAATGAGCGCCCGCGCAATGGATGTTCGCAATGAAGAAGATGTTGTGAGCACCATCGCGTCAGCGGTGGATGCCCACGGCCCGATCCAGATTTGCGTTGCAAACGCCGGTATTGCCGAAGGCAAGACCCTGCAAAAGACCGATATGGAATTTTGGCGCAATATAATGGCAACGAATTTGGATGGCGCATTTCTGACCATCCGTGAAAGCCTGCGTTCTATGGTGACGACCGACTGGGGGCGCGTGATTTCAGTTGCCTCAATCGCCGGTCTGCGTGGTGCGCCCGGTGCTGGCGCTTATGCTGCCTCGAAACATGGGCTGATCGGGTTGACGCGTACTTATTCCGAAGAGTTCATGGGCAAGCCTTATACCTTTAACAATCTCTGCCCCGGATACGTGGACACCCCAATCGTGGATCGCAACACAGCGTCGATTTCACAGCGCGCCGGAGTCAGCTCTGATGAAGCGCTCAAGATGATGGTCAGCGCTAACCGCCACAAACGCTTGATTGCCCCAGAAGAAGTCGCAGCCGCCGCCATGTGGTTGGTTGGCCCCGGCTCCCAGAGCATCAATGGCCAAAACATCGAAATCGCCGGTGGTCAGATGTAATCCCAATGCTTTGGCACCTGCCCATTGGATTGGGTGCCGAAGCGATCAGTCTGGCTATCGCATTTTTGTCAGCGGCCTTCAGACATCATGATAGCAGTGAAAAACTGATATCTTAATCCATCTAAAACAACACTTTATCGACGGGTGGTGCAATCATGCGCGATTATTGCCACCCCTTGTGATGTCCCTGACGGATATGACAAACACTGGACACATCGTCCAAGACCCGATACGCCCAATAGAGATACTTCAAGCTTAAAGTAAATGCGGAAGGCCCCACATGACAAACTTTGCTGCGACCAAAGCTATGTTTCACCTGCCCGAGGGCGTCCTTTATCTGGATGGCAACTCTCTTGGTCCCCTGCCCAAGGCAGCAGCTGCCCGTGTTGGGACCATGCTACAAGACGAATGGGGTGACCTGCTGATCACCGGTTGGAACAAAGCCGGTTGGATGGCGAAACCCACCGATCTGGGCGACCGGGTTGGTGGCTTGATCGGAGCCGAACCGGGCAGCGTTGTGATGGGCGACACCTTGTCGATCAAAGTTTATCAGGCTGTCGCATCAGCGCTTGAACTGAACCCAACCCGCAAAGTGGTCTTGTCAGACAACGGCAACTTCCCAACAGATCTTTATATGGCGGATGGATTGCTGCGATCGCTGGGCGATGATTATGAACTGCGCGTGGTTGACCCCGAAGCAGTGGCTGACAACCTAACCGACGATATCGCCGTGATGATGATCACCGAAGTCGATTACCGCACAGGCCGCAAACACGACATGAAGGCCCTGACAGAACTGGCGCACGCTAGGGGCATCGTCACCGTTTGGGATTTGGCGCATTCTGCCGGGGCTTTCCCTGTTGATCTGGCCGGATGCAACGCTGATTTCGCGGTCGGGTGCACCTATAAATATCTCAACGGTGGTCCCGGCGCGCCTGCGTTCATTTATGTGGCTCCGCGCCATATGGATCAGGTTCGACCCGCTCTATCCGGGTGGTTGGGACATGAATCACCCTTTGCCTTTGATCTTGATTATCGTCCCGGCTCCGGCATTGAACGGATGCGCGTTGGCACGCCACCCGTGATCCAGATGACTGCCTTGGAAACTGCTATGGATGTCTGGGACATGGCCGATATTCAGGACGTGCGCACCAAGTCCATCGAGCTGACCGAGCTATTTATCTCTGAAATCGAAGCCGCCTGCCCGATGCTGACGCTGGCCAGCCCACGCGATCCACACGCTCGTGGCAGCCAGGTCTCGTTCCGGTTCGAAGAAGGGTATGCCGCAATGCAGGCGATCATTGCACGTGGTGTGATCGGTGATTTCCGTGCACCTGACATCATGCGGTTTGGCTTTACCCCCCTGTACGTCGACGAAGCGGATGTACGCGCAGCGGTCGCAATAATTGCCGATGTCATGACCAATAATCTGTGGGATCAGCCAGAATACAAAGTCCGCAACAAGGTCACCTGACCGATAAACCTGCCCCGGCCAACGCACCCAACAGCTGCACCCGTGCAGTATAGCTGGCAACGTCCGGGGCATGGGCCTTGATCCCCTTTAGCGCCGTTGTGAGCATAGCAGCCACAACGCTGGCTTCGCCGGGCAGTTTTGCGCTGCCCCGCGCCACTTGCCGCTCTAACCAGTCAGCATATAGAACCTGTAAAGCGGCCTCTCCGGCCTCAACTATGTCTGGAGCTGTTGTCGAACCGACATCCAGCAATTCCATACCATGAGGCGACATCAGCAGTTCTGCCGCTCCTTCGCTTTGCTTTTGCAAAGCATTGGTCAAAACCTCGATCACACTCCCGTCCATCTGCAAAGCGTCGCGCACACTTACACGCGCCTCGTCATAGTGATGCTGCACGAGGCTGCGAAAGATATCCTCTTTGTTGCGATAGTGCTGATAGAGCGCCGGACGGGACATTCCCGCACCGCGCGCTATGTCATCCATAGAGGTTTTGCGAAACCCATAGGTCGCAAAGGCCTGCCAAGCAGACGTCACAATCGCATTTTGTTTGGGATCGGCATTCGAGTCTTTCATGTCGAATATCTGACACTTCAATAAAAAAATGTCAATTGACATCCTGACACTTATGATTAAATGTGTCAGACACCCTAGCTGAAGCGGAGAGAAACGCGCCATGCCAACGTCCCTTACGATCAACGGTAAAGCACATCAGGTGGATTTGCCTGATGATGTGCCTCTTTTGTGGGTGCTCCGCGACGAAGTCGGCCTGACCGGCACCAAATTCGGGTGCGGCGTTGCAGCTTGCGGCGCCTGCACAGTTCATATCAATGGCGAAGCCGTCCGCAGCTGTCAGGTTCCCTTGGCCGACGTGGACGGCCCAATCACCACCATCGAAGGCATCGGCACCCCTGATGCTATGGCGGCAATTCAACAAGCCTGGGTCGACCATCAAGTCGCGCAATGCGGTTACTGCCAGTCCGGACAAATCATGCAGGCCGCGTCCCTGCTTGCTGAGATCCCCGAGCCATCCGATGCAGAAATTGACGAGGCAATGCAGGGCAATTTGTGTCGCTGTGGCACCTACCCTCGCATCCGGGCCGCCATTCATGCCGCCTCAGACAAAATGAAGGAGGTTTGAACCATGGCCAGCATCGGTAAAATCCTTCGTCGTACGTTTCTGATAGGCTCTGTCGCCGTGGTTGGAGGTGTTGCCTTTGGCGTCTACAAAGTGCGCTCCCCCGCCCCCAACCCCTTGAAACCGGGTCAGGGACAAGCTGCGCTGAACCCATTTGTTATGATTGACCAGAACGGCGTCACCTTGTTCGCCCCTCGTGCGGAAATGGGTCAAGGCGTCCAAACCACATGGGCCGCTCTTATTGCAGAAGAGTTGGATGTCGAACTTGATCAAGTCACTGTTCTGCACGGACCAGCAGCTGCAGCGTATTACAACTCAGCCTTCGTCGCTGATGGTCTCCCTGGTAAGGGGTATGACACATCCGATTTCATGCACAATCTGGGCGAAGCGCTTGGCGTGATTGGCAAATCCTTGTCATTGCACGCAACAGGCGGATCCACATCCATGAAGGACGGGTTCATCCGGATGCGCGAAGCCGGCGCCAGCGCCCGTGAAACCCTGAAACAAGCCGCAGCTGACCAATTGGGGGTCAGTCGCGACCAGCTCAAAACACAGGCTGGTCACGTTATCACCCCTGATGGCTCAAAAATCCCATACGGCGAATTGGCTGTTGCTGCCGCCAGCGTTGATCCGATTGAAGCCGAGCTCAGAGATCCGACAACTTGGACAAAGCTGGGCCAGAACCTGCCCCGTTTGGATATGGTCGGCAAAGCCACCGGAACCGCCGAGTTTGCAATTGACGTGCGACTGCCGGGGATGAAATTTGCCACCGTACGCCGAAACCCCAAATTGGGCGGCGGCATGGTCTCGTTCGATGGTAAGGAAGCAAAAACCTTGCCCGGCGTTGAAAAGATTGTTGATTTGGGCGACGGCATCGCCGTGATTGCTACCAACACCTGGCTTGCCATTCAAGCTGCCGAAGCCGTCGAGATCGAGTGGGAAGACGCACCCTATCCCCCGGAAACCGATGCGATTTTCCAAACTTTGGCAAAAGCCTTTGATGGCTCCCCCAACTCAACCATGCGTGACGATGGCGACGTGGATACCCTGCCCGATGGTGCAACCGAATTCAGCGCCGACTACTCCGTGCCCTTCCTTGCCCACGCGACAATGGAGCCGATGACAGCGGTTGCACGGCTCAACAGCGATGGGTTGCAGGTCTGGACCGGCACACAAACACCCACCTTTGCGCAATCGCGTGCGGCTTACGTTACCGGGTTAGAAACAGAGCAGGTTGAAATCAACACAACCTATCTTGGAGGCGGGTTCGGTCGTCGCCTAGAATTGGACTTTGTCGAAGTCGCGGTCAAAGTTGCCATGGCAATGCCCGGCACCCCTATCCTAACCACGTGGTCCCGCGAAGAGGACATGCGTCACGATTACTATCGCCCCGGTGCAATCGCGCGAATGCGCGGTGCAATCAAAGACGGCAAAGCGGTCTTGATGGACGGGCACCTTGCAACCCAATCACCCACCCAACAAGCTATGGAGCGGATCACTGGCATGGCTGGCGCAGGGCCAGACAAAGTGCTGGTCGAGGGTTTTTTCAACCAACCCTATGCCATTCCGAACTACCGTATGAGCGGGTATATATCTGATCTCAAAATCCCGGCCGGTTTCTGGCGTTCAGTCGGCAACAGCCATAACGCTTTCTTCCATGATACGTTCATGGATGAGATGGCCCATGCAGCTGGCCGCGATCCGCTTGAATTCCGTCTAGAAATGGCACGTCCCGAATGGGATGTTGCCGCGCGGGTTCTGGAAACCGTGCGTGATATGTCAGGCTGGACCGGCAAGACCCCCGACGGCGTTGGGCGCGGTGTGGCCTTTGCCTACAGCTTTGGCACGCCTGTCGCACAAGTGATCGAAGTCGTCGATGAAGATGGCACCATTAGGATCAACAAAGCCTGGATCGCCTGCGACATGGGCTTGGCACTCGATCCCGGCACGGTCAAGGCACAGATGTTTGGTGGCATGATGTACGGGCTATCAGCTGCAAGTTTTGGTGAAATCACCTTTGCTGACGGTGAGGTCGAGCAGTTCAACTTCCCGGATTATGATGCAGTGCGCATGCACACTGCACCGCAGGTAGATATCCAAATTCTGGAGACCAACCGGTTTATGGGCGGTGCAGGGGAGCCCGGCACCCCACCTGCAGCCCCAGCCTTGGGCAATGCCTTGTTTGACCTGACAGGAAAGCGGGCGCGCACGCTTCCGCTGAACCAGCATTTCGATCTGTTGGTCTGACTGCAATCACAAACTCCAACGCAGGTCCTGTAAAACACGGGGCCTGTGCATCGTTCTCAATTTAGAAACAATTAAGGCATTGTTTCCCTATTTCCCACGCGAATTTGTCTCAATTCCTCCGCTCTTTGGCCGCAACAGGTCTTTACACAGAGCGTCAGGATCAGAGAGCGCCAACTCTTCAGGCATCTCTGGAAAGAGCAGTTCAGCAACAGATCACAAGAATCTGTGCATCGAAATAGGAATAAAGTTCAATGCCTTCCGGGTATCTCGTCACATTAGGCGCGGACAATGCGCTTACACCGAATGATGTCATCGGTGGACCATGGACTTTTTTCAACACACAGACAGCTCTTGGAGCTGGTCAGTGGGTGTTTACCGGGGTCGACGACGGCACCACATTCACTGACGAACAAGAACCGGGCCAATTTTACCTCGCCGAAGACGGAAACGTCTATTTCGTTCCTGATTTTGGCGAAGTTGATACGCTGACGGCTGCCGACACGGTCACTGCCCCGACCTATACTGCCCCATCCCCTTTTGATCCGCCCTCAGACATCCCCGACAACGTAGTCGACGGCACCGTGGGCGATGATACGATTGATAACACCTATACCGACAGCAATGGCGACAGCCTGAATGACAGTGCTGACAACGCGGACTTGGTGCTTGGGTATTCAGGAGATGACCAGTTACGCGGACTTTCCGGAGATGATTGGTTGCTGGGCGGTACGGGCGACGACACCCTGCGCGGCAATCAGGGTGACGACCTGCTCTATGGTGATCGCTCAATTGAATCCCTGAACTGGGATTCACAGGCGCCGGATGAAACCGATGTTTCCGGCGGGTTTACCCAAAACACCGGCGATGTCGATGTTTCCGTCAGCTTTACGAACAATGGCAACAACTCACCCGAGTTTTCGATTGAAAGCAGCGACACACAATATGTCGACGCAAACGAACCGTTCAGCGAACAATCTTCTTTGTATTTGTATGGCAACGGTGACGGTGCCACGTCAACAACGACCCTGAGCTTCGACGCTGCGACGGGCGCAGACGTACAGGACGAAGTTGAAAACGTCACCTTTCGCATCAATGATGTGGATTACGCCGACGGCAACCACCGCGATGTGATCACCGTCAACGCTTTCGACGCAGATGGCAATCCGGTAACCGTTACCCTGACACCAACCCCCAATGGCGGTGCGACCGATACGGTTTCCGACAATACGGTGACCGCCGGGGATTCAGGTGAATCCCAGGCTGACGCCGCGGGATCTGTGTTGGTTGAAGTGGAAGGCCCGGTCGCGCGTATCGACATCATCTACGAAAATGCCTTGGACGGAACACAAGCCATTTGGGTTACAGACGTCTTCTTTGAACCCATTCCTCAGACCTATGGCGACGATGCCTTGTTCGGCGGCTCTGGCAACGACACCCTGTTCGGCGAAGGTGGGGATGACCTTTTGGCCGGTGGCCGGGGAGAGGACGCGGTTGACGGTGGAGAAGGGAACGACACTGTCAACGCGGCACAAGGTGACACGATCGCGGGCGGCGATGGCGACGATCTCTTCGTCCTGACCGATCTTGGAGAAGCTGGTACTGCAGGCATTACGATTGTCGGTGGCGAAGGCGATGAAACCGATGGTGACGTTCTGGATTTGAACGGTCAGACCGTGGATGGATCCCTCAACCTGACAACAGATATCCCCGGCGAACTGGCCGGGACTGTTGAGATGACCGATGGGTCCATCGTCACCTTTTCCAATATTGAACGGATCATCTGTTTTACCCCGGGTACGTTGATCTCCACTGCCCAAGGGCCCCGCCTCATTCAGGATCTGAAAGTGGGCGATCTGATCGTGACACGTGACAACGGTCTACAGCCCCTGCGTTGGATAGGCACCCGCACGGTCGAAGCACAGGGCGATCTTGCCCCCATCCGTCTGGATACTTCGCTACTGCAGGCTGCCAGCGCGCCTTTGATCGTCTCCCCTCAGCATCGCATGCTCTGGAGCGGGTCTCGCGCGCAGATGCTGTTTGGCGAAACCGAAGTTCTTGTGGCTGCGCGCCATCTGCTGAACCATCCGGCAGTCACCCGCATACAGGGCGGTTCCGTCACTTACATGCATCTGATGCTGGATCAGCACGAAGTGATTTACGCAAATGGCGCCGCGACCGAGAGCTTTTTCCCAGGTGACACCGCCATTGAAGCACTGACCGGGCAGAGCCGCCACGAGATGTTCAATCTGTTCCCCGAACTGCGAAGCCATCACGGTGCATTCGGCGACACAGCGCGACTGTGCCTCAAGGCACACGAAGCCCGAGTTCTTGCTGCCTAAGTCTAATTATGCCGATTTTTGAAACGCTTGCTGCGTTTTCGTCGCCTGCCATCCATGCACCGTCTGACCAAAACGCTCAAACAGAGGGCGCGATACAGGATCATTTGCAGCGTCCCATTCAGGGTGCCACTGAACCGACAAGGTAAAACCGGGCGCGTCTTTTACATATATCGCCTCAGGTGTTCCGTCAGGTGCAAATCCGTCAATCACAATCCGCGATCCGGCGCGTTTAATCCCCTGCCCGTGCAATGTGTTGGTCATCACTTCGGGGGCCCCAAACACCTGATGAAACACTCCGCCCTCGGTCAATTTAACCGGATGGCGTAGCGCAAATTTTTCCTCCAGCGTTCCATCGGGCGGCATCCGGTGGTTCATCCGCCCCGGCAGATCCCGGATTTCAGGATAGAGCGTGCCTCCCATGGCCACGTTGACCTCTTGAAAGCCACGGCAGATCCCCAAAAACGGCTGCCCCCGTTCGACGCAAGCCCGGACCAATGGCAGAACGATCGCATCCCGTGCACGGTCAAAAGCTCCGTGCGCTTCGGTCTCTGCTTCGCCATATTCCTCGGGGTGCACATTCGGGCGTCCACCGGTCAGCAAGAACCCATCGCAGGTTTCAAGCAGCTCTTCAACAGACAGATATCGAGGGTCCGCCGGAATGAGCATTGGCATGCAATCCGACACATTGGCCACTGCATCTGAATTCATCGTGCCCCCCGCGTGCGTGGGATATTGATCATTCATCAAATATGAATTGCCGATGATACCGATGACCGGGCGAACCATGAGTGCTCCTGTTTTTAATTCTGGCTTGACGCTACAGCGCGCCGATCAGACGTGCAACAACGCACCCCCTGCACCATGGCGCAAGCGCGTGTTCAACCACGCACAGTGCGTAAAAAATGGGCGCAGACACCAGTGGTGTTTGCGCCCGAGCGGTACAGCATACCGACCTCATCCTAAGCAGCGTGCGGCCAAGATCAAATCTCGCCGGTCAACCCAACAGCATCGATCCCGGCCATCGCCGCAATTGCATCATTGTCCGATGTGTCGCCCGTTACACCAATGGCACCGATCACAGCCCCCTTTTTGTCCCGCACCAAAACGCCACCCGGCACCGGAATAACCTGCCCACCGTACACACCGTTCACCGCAGCCATGAAATAAGCCTGATCCTCGGCGCGCTTCATCTGAGCTGTGCCGGCCATACCCAGCATAACAGCCCCGTAAGCCTTGCCGTGCGCAATCGGGAACCTTCCGGGGGCTGCCCCATCTTCGCGTTCAAAGGCCTGCACATGACCGCCTGCGTCCAACACAACAACAGACAGTGGCTTGAGCTCCATTTCGCGCCCTTTTTCAAGCGCCTTACGAATGATGGTGCGTGCGCGTCTCAGCGAAATTGACATCCCAGTTTCCTTTATCGTTTGCCACAATTTGAAAAAGCAGAGCGATCTCCGCCCTGCTCTCTTGAATTTCTTTAGCTCAATTGTGCTTTCAGCTCCAACCGGCGAGCATGCAAAACCGGTTCGGTATACCCCGACGGCTGAACGCGCCCTTTGAACACCAGATCACAAGCAGCCTGAAAGGCGACACCGTTAAAATCTGGGGCCATCGCCGAATACAGCGGGTCGCTGGCATTTTGCCGATCAACCACAACAGCCATCTTTTTCATTGCGGTCATCACTTGATCTTCGCTCACAACGCCGTGGTGCAACCAATTCGCCAGCGCCTGAGAGGAAATCCGGCAGGTCGCCCGGTCCTCCATTAGGCCCACGTCGTGAATATCCAAAACCTTGGAACAGCCAACCCCCTGATCAACCCACCGCACAACGTATCCCAAGATACCTTGCGCATTGTTCTCGATCTCTTGCGCGATTTCCGCATCACTTAAATTGCGCCCGCCCAGCAGGGGCACGGTCAGCAGATCCTCAAGCGTTCCACGTGGACCGCCCGCAGCAATCTCATCTTGGCGCGCCAAGACGTCAACCTTGTGATAGTGGGTCGCGTGCAGCGTCGCGGCTGTCGGGGATGGCACCCAAGCACAGTTCGCGCCTGATTTCGGATGGCCGATTTTAGCCTCCAGCATCTCGCCCATACGATCCGGCATGGCCCACATGCCCTTGCCGATTTGCGCTTTGCCGCGCAACCCACAAGCCAGACCGATATCAACGTTGCGGTCCTCATAGGACAGAATCCAAGGCGTGGTCTTGATGTCGCCTTTGGGTAGCATGGGGCCTGCCTCCATAGCGGTGTGAATCTCATCACCAGTACGATCCAAAAACCCGGTGTTGATGAAAGCCACGCGGGATTTGGCGGCGCGAATGCACTCCTTGAGATTGGCACTCGTGCGCCGCTCTTCATCCATAATGCCCAATTTCACGGTGTTCTGCGGCAGGCCTAGGATCTCTTCGACCATCGTGAAGATCTCATTAGCAAAGGCGACCTCGGCAGGTCCGTGCATCTTAGGCTTAACGACGTAAACCGATCCATGAACGGAATTTCCGCCATCCCGTTGCAGGTCATGCATCGCGATCAGTGTTGTGCACAAAGCATCCATCAACCCTTCGCCGATCTCATCACCGTTACTATCCAAAACAGCCGGATTGGTCATCAAGTGCCCAACATTACGGATCAACATCAATGATCGCCCCTTAAGGGAGCCAGCTGAACCATCGGCAGCGGTAAAGCTCAAATCCTCGGCCAGTGTGCGCGTAAAGCTCTGCCCGCCTTTGGTCACGTCTTCGCTAAGATCGCCTTTCATCAGACCCAGCCAATTGCTGTAGGCCACGATTTTGTCTTCGGCATCCACACAGGCGACCGAATCTTCGCAATCCATGATCGTCGACAATGCGGATTCCAAACGGACATCAGAAATACCCGCAGCATCAGTCGCTCCAATCGTGCTGGCAGCGTCGATAATGATCTGAACATGCAAACCATTGTTTTTCAGCACGACAAAGTCTGGAACGTCCGACGCGCCCCCAAATCCAACGAACTGTGCCGGATCGCCCAGCCCCGGAACCAAAGCGTCGTTCTCGACGCGGACACTTTGAACATCTGCCCAAGATCCACTGGCCAGCGGCGTGGCATCATCCAGAAATGATTTGGCCCATGCAATGACGCGATCGCCGCGCGCGGCGTCATAGCCGCCCGCTTGTGGCAGATCCCCCATCGCATCGGTGCCATACAGCGCATCATACAAGCTGCCCCAACGCGCATTCGCGGCGTTCAGAGCGAAGCGAGCGTTTGTAATCGGCACAACCAGCTGTGCGCCGGGGGTCAGGGCGATTTCAGGATCCACATTCGCGGTATCAATCGCAAACTCTGCGCCTTCTTCGACCAAATAGCCGATCTCTTTCAAAAAGGACTGTTGTGCCTCAAATCCGGGCAAGCCTCCGCGGGACGCGGTGTACCAGGCATCAATCTTACCTTGGATTTCGCTCCGCTCGGCTAGCAATGCACGGTTCTTGGGGCCCAGTTCTGAGACCATTCGGGCCAAACCGGCCCAAAAATCAGAAGCTGCGACACCGGTGCCCGGCAATGCACGGGAGTCGATGAACTCCACCAATTCAGCCGCGACCTGCAAACCGTTCAAATTCAGTCTCTCGCCCATCTAAATCTCTCCCTCTGATCCGTGCTATTCTGGTTTCCCGAAGTTGAATAGAACAAAAGTTTCCGATAGGCAACTTTTTGGTAAAACGAATTTACCAATTTCACAAATGACTGTTTCAAGAAAATCTGGGTAATGCGCACTGGCCCGCGCCCTGCACGTGCTTGCAGGCCCTGCACTGGTCCCCTAACGTCCCCGCAACACTCCATCAGTTTCAGAGGCCCCCATGCGCGACGCTGCCCCCACCACGATCTACCTCAAGGATTACACCCCATTCGGTTATGTCGTGGACAGCGTCCATCTGACATTTGACCTAGAACCGCATTCAACACGCGTCACATCCCAGATTGCTTTCACACCAAACCCCGAGGCCACCGATCGGTCGTTTTTCCTACATGGCGAACAGCTCAAGCTCATCAGCGCCAAGATTGACGGGATTGCCATATCCCCAACAGTGACGGAACAGGGATTAAGCTGTGATGTCCCCAACGCGCCCTTCACGTGGGAAACCGTGGTTGAAATTGACCCGGCCAACAACACCGCACTCGAGGGGCTGTACATGTCGAACGGCATGTACTGCACCCAGTGCGAGGCCGAAGGGTTCCGCAAGATCACCTTTTACCCCGACCGCCCTGATGTGATGTCCGTCTTTACCGTGCGCATCAATGGCCCCCATCCCGTTTTGCTATCGAACGGGAACCCCGTGGATGCCGGCCCGCACTGGGCTGAATGGCACGATCCGTGGCCCAAACCCGCCTATCTTTTTGCACTGGTCGCGGGCGAACTGCTGGCCCATTCCAGCACCTTCACAACCGTGTCGGGCAAACATGTCGATCTCAATCTCTATGTCCGCCCCGGCGACGAAGGGAAATGCGCCTTTGGCATGGAAGCGCTGAAAAAATCGATGATCTGGGATGAACAGGTCTATGGCCGAGAATACGATCTGGACGTGTTCAACATCGTCGCAGTAGACGATTTCAACATGGGTGCGATGGAGAACAAGGGTCTGAACGTCTTTAACTCATCCTGTGTTCTTGCATCCCCCGAAACATCCACGGATGACAATTTCGAGCGGATCGAAGCCATCATCGCCCACGAGTATTTCCATAATTGGACCGGCAATCGCATCACCTGCCGGGACTGGTTTCAACTGTGTTTGAAGGAAGGGCTGACAGTTTTCCGTGACAGTCAATTCACCTCTGACCTCCGTTCAGCCCCGGTCAAGCGTATCCGGGATGTGATTGACCTGCGTGGACGCCAGTTTGCCGAAGACAATGGCCCGCTCTCACACCCCGTGCGTCCTGAAAGCTTTCAGGAGATCAATAACTTTTACACTGCCACGGTTTATGAAAAAGGCGCCGAGGTTATCGGCATGCTCAAACGGTTGGTGGGCGATGCGGCTTACGCCGAAGCCGTAGATCTGTATTTTGCCCGCCATGACGGTCAGGCCTGTACGATCGAGGACTGGCTCAAGGTCTTTGAAGACACCACAGGCCGCGATCTGACGCAATTCAAACGCTGGTACAGCCAAGCTGGCACCCCCCGCGTGAATGTGACCGAAGACTGGACCGATGGCACATATACTTTGACCTTTACCCAGAGCACACCAGCCACCCCCGGCCAGCCACACAAGGACCCGCGGGTCATCCCAATTGCCGTGGGCTTGCTTGGCTCAAACGGTGACGAAGTCCGCAAAACCGAAATGCTGGAACTGACCGAAGCAAGTCAGAGCTTTTCCTTTGACGGATTATCCAGCCGACCCACGCCCTCCATTCTGCGCGAGTTCTCGGCCCCGGTGATCCTGGAGCGTGACAGCACAAACGCAGAGCGCGCGTTCCTATTGGCACATGATACCGATCCCTTTAATCGCTGGGAGGCGGGCAACGCCTTAGCCAAAGACGCACGGCTGAACATGATCACCAAGGGGGCCGCACCCGACGCGGATTACCTGGATGCTTTGCAAAAATTGGTGCGCGATGACGATCTAGATCCCGGTTTCCGCGCGTTGGTCTTACAGCCACCAAGCGCTTCAGACCTTGCGCAGACCCTTTTTGAAAACGAACACGCCCCCGACCCGCAAGCGATCTATGATGCGTCAGAAACTATGGCTCAAACGCTGGCCCAAACCTTGGCCGACAGTCTGCCCCGGCTTTATGCGGCAACCACTGTCGAGGGCCCCTATCAGCCAGATGCGGTTGGGGCGAGCAATCGCATGCTAAACTTCCGCATGTTGGCTCTGTTGTCCCGCTTGGACGGTGGCGATCAAGCCGCCCAACAATTCGCCAGCGCCGATAACATGACCCTGCAATATGCTGCGCTTGTCTGCTTGCTTTCTATTGATAAAGGCGCCGAGCAAAATCAGGCGTTCTTTGACCAATGGAAAGACGACCGTTTGGTCATGGATAAATGGTTTGCCGCGCAGGTCGCCTTTGCAACGCCTGAAAAGACGGCCGCAATCGCAGCCACGCTGACCCAGCACCCGCTGTTTGATATGAAGAACCCGAACCGGTTCCGTGCTGTCATGGGCGCCCTAGCGATGAACCATGCAGGTTTCCATCACATCAGTGGTGACGCCTATTCCCTTTTGGCCGACTGGCTGATCAAACTCGACCCCCTGAATCCCCAAACAACGGCTCGCATGTGTTCCGCCTTCCAAACTTGGAAACGGTATGACGCGGATCGTCAGGCTCTGATCAAGATACAGTTGGATCGGATCGCAGCGACACCTGACCTGTCACGCGACACAACTGAAATGATCACTCGCATCCGGGAGGCATGAGAGCATGCGTAAAACCCTCCTTGTGACGGGGGCCAGCGCGGGTATCGGCGCGGCCACAGCCCGACTGGCTGCTGAGAACGGCTATGACATCGCCCTGAACTACCTGAGTGATCATGACGGCGCCAAAGCGACGGCCCAAGCCGCCAAAGACGCCGGGGCGCAGGTTGTGCTGTGTCAGGGTGATGTTGCGTCTCCTGAAGGGATTGCTCAAATCTTTGCCCGAATTGATGCGCATTTCCCCAGACTTGATGCGTTGGTGAACAATGCCGGTATTGTGGATGTTGCAGTGCCGGTGACAGATTTCACGCATGAACGTTTGCGGCGAATGTTCGATATCAACGTAATTGGGGCAATGCTGGTCGCCAAAGAAACAGTGCGGCGTATGTTGGCCCACGGCCAAGGGGGGGCAGTCGTCAATATATCCTCTGTCGCAGCGCGGCTTGGTTCTGCCAATCAATATGTCGATTATGCCGCCAGCAAAGCCGCGATAGATGCGTTTACCAAAGGTCTAGCAGACGAAGTCGCAACCCAGAACATTCGGGTGAATGCAGTGCGTCCCGGCCTGATCAAAACCGAAATCCACGCCAAGGGCGGCCAACCGGGACGCGCAGAGCGTCTGGCTCCAAACGTCCCGATGCAACGCACTGGAACCCCAATTGAGGTAGCCGAGGCTGTGCTCTACCTACTGTCAGATCAGGCATCTTATGTTACCGGCACGACTTTGGATGTCTCGGGCGGCAGATGAGCGACTCGTTTCATTTCACTCGCCACAATCGCAATCCCAGAACGGTCACAATCCTGATCTGCATCTATGCGGCGTTGATCGGAGCCGTGATCCTGATTGATGCAGCGTGGTGGTTGATGGCGGTACTGGGCCTGTTCACGCTGCCCGCCCTGTGGGACCTTTACGCTGACACAAGCGCCGGGCTGTCCATAACAGAACACAAGCTAGAGTGGTTTACCGGCAAGCGGTCGGCAGATCTCGACCTCGATAAAATTGATCACATGCGGTTTGACACTCGCATGGATATGTCTGTGCGGGTGACTGCGGTTCTAAACTCCGGAGAGAAAGTGCGCCTGCCTTACGAGGCCCTGCCCCCCCACCGCAGACTAGAGACAGAATTTCAGAACCGGGACCTGCGTGTCACCCGGCATCATTTCGCTCTTTTTTAGCCCATTGTTCACCATTCAGGCGTTTGGCCCGAGGTTTCCACAAAAGGTGCAGCGAAACACCTCAACAGGGCCATGATTGTGCCTCAAATCGCCATCACATTCAGCAGTGTATTAATTGTTCCGCTGACTTGGATTTGTGATGTTAAACCGCTCTCGCCTGACACTTCGAAACCTGCCAATTTTGACCTCTTTTTTGCCAAAGCGGTTTCGCACGTCTGCTGTCCCAGCGCTCCCGCGCCCAACGTTTCTGCGTCCAGAAGAACACTTGAGTGTTCCCATCATGGATCACACGCAAGAAGAAGCAGCCTGTGCAGATGCCCGGAACCGGGGCCAGTTTTTGGCCCGCCAAGACCGGTGGAAGGACCTCTCAGCAGAGCTGCGTGCTGCCGACAAAGCGCGCGCAACAACTCCCAACGGCATGCCCATCGCTGAATTGCTAAGCTTTGGGGCGAGATTGGATGTTGTCAGCGCAATGGAACACGCCCTTTCGGACTGTGTCTCGACTGAAACTGGCCCAATGGCCGATGGTATCTTAGGGTTCGAAGAAATCCTGAACGAATATCGCCATGATCCAGCCATTGCGCTGGTCATGGCCCAAACCCATATCGACGTGGCTTGGGCATGGCGTGGCACAGGCTGGGACACAATTGTGCCGCAGCTGAACCGACAACGCTGTGCAGCTCATTTTGACCGAGCCAAGCAGATTTTGGAACCGTTCTGCGGAATTGAACTTGATAGCCCCGCTTTAGCCGCCACCCGATGTGCGCTTTTGGCTGGACGCCGCAATCCTAAGGCCCGCGTTGCTGACGATTACGAAGACCTTATCGATCTGGCCCCGCACAACCACCGTCATATGCGCGCCTTGGGCAACCACCTGTTGCCCCGCTGGTTCGGCTCCTATGCAGAGTTGGAGTTGGAGGCCCGCCGGACCGCCGCCCGTACCCAAGATATCTGGGGGGCCGGTGGCTACACCTGGGTATGTTTTGATGCGATTGCGACCGACGAAGAAGCCTGTGCACGTGTTGACGTTGATTTCTTTATCGATGGGCTACGTGATATCCTGCAAGCCCGGCCACAGCAGGAGATGGTCAATTTGCTAGCCTCTTATTGTGCGGTTGCCTTGCGAAATGGGCAAGGTCTGCACGAAGAAGCCGATCTGGCGCGTGGCCAGATTTGTGATGCTGCAGACTGGTTGATCCGGGATCACCTGACTGAGGTTCATCCGCTGATTTGGGCGCACGCAACAGACGGGTTTGACAATAACGCCCCGGTCACATCAATCAGCAGGTTTGCTGCGCGTGGTCGCGCAGATGCGCTTCATGCAATTTCCAACCTGTTTCGAGACGAAATAAGTCGGGGGCAGCGGATAACTTTCACCGCACAAGGCCCGCAGATGGACCCAATTTAACCTCTATCGGGCCAACTATGCCGCTTAAGATCGCCCGACTCTGGGCGCATTGCCCTCTTGCCCCCTCTGCCGACCTCGCCTAGAACCCGAAGCGATATCCTGAGGACAAGAGGCGACCCATGCTGGACCTGACCTACGAAACGCCAAAAATCAAAACCATTGCCGGAGCCAAGCACGATTGGGAACTGGTGATCGGTATGGAAGTGCACGCGCAGGTCAGCTCGAATGCGAAACTGTTTTCCGGGGCGTCCACGAAATTTGGTGCTGAGCCGAATTCCAATGTGGCGTTTGTGGATGCAGCGATGCCCGGCATGCTGCCGGTGATCAACGAATACTGCGTTGAGCAAGCGGTTCGTACGGGTCTGGGTCTGAAGGCTGAAATCAACCTGAATTCCGCCTTTGACCGCAAGAACTATTTTTACCCAGATTTGCCGCAAGGCTATCAAATATCACAACTTTATCATCCCATCGTAGGCGAAGGCGAAGTGTTGGTTGAGATGGGCGATGGCACCGCGCGTCTGGTGGGTGTGGAGCGTATTCACATGGAACAGGACGCTGGTAAGTCGATTCACGACATGGATCCGAACATGTCTTTCGTGGACCTGAACCGGACCGGTGTGTGCTTGATGGAGATCGTCTCGCGTCCGGATATCCGTGGTCCTGAAGAAGCGGCGGCCTATATTGCGAAGATCCGTCAGATCCTGCGCTACCTTGGGACCTGCGATGGCAACATGCAGAACGGCAACTTGCGTGCGGACGTGAACGTGTCGATCTGTCGTCCGGGTCAGTACGAGAAGTATCAGGAAGCAAACGATTTTTCCCATCTGGGAACCCGTTGCGAGATCAAGAACATGAACTCGATGCGGTTCATTCAGCAAGCGATCGACGTCGAAGCGCGTCGTCAGATTGCGATTGTTGAAGGCGGTGGAACTGTGGATCAGGAGACCCGCCTGTACGATCCTGACAAGGGTGAAACGCGGTCAATGCGATCCAAGGAAGAAGCGCACGATTACCGCTATTTTCCTGATCCTGATCTGCTGCCTCTGGAGATTGAACAGGCGTGGGTTGATGATATTGCAGCGAATTTGCCCGAGCTTCCAGACGCCAAAAAAGCGCGCTTTATCAACGACTTCAAGCTGAGCGATTATGACGCTTCGGTGCTGACCGCTGACGTGGAATCTGCGGATTATTTCGAAGCTGTGGCCAAAGGGCGCGACGGGAAACTGGCGGCGAACTGGGTTATCAACGAGCTGTTTGGCCGTCTGAAAAAAGAGGATCATGATATCACCGACAGCCCGGTTTCCCCGGCGCAGTTGGGTGGCATTATTGAGCTGATTTCGGCGGATACAATCTCGGGCAAAATCGGCAAGGATCTGTTTGAAATCGTCTATACCGAAGGCGGCGATCCTGCTGATATCGTTGAGAAACGTGGCATGAAGCAGGTCACGGACACCGGCGCGATTGAGGCGGCTCTGGATGAGATCATCGCGGCCAATCCGGCGCAGGTCGAAAAAGCCAAAGAGAACCCAAAACTGGCGGGTTGGTTCGTCGGTCAGGTGATGAAAGCCACCGGTGGCAAGGCCAATCCAAAGGCCGTCAACCAGCTGGTTGCGCAGAAACTGGCGCAGTAAATCGTAGGAAATGTGGGCCGTTTCGTACGAAATGGCCCGCTCTCCGCACGTCAAAAACACCCCAAAAATTGCTATTTGTAGGATTACCCCCTGATTTCGTACGAAATCAGTTTCCAAAAGGTTGCGTACGTTGCTGTGAGGCACTGATTTTGGGTCTTGGCGCCAAAATCGTGCACTCCCCCCCCGAAACACGCCACTGAAAAGATCCGTCAAACCAGATCTATCTTACCGAGCCTTCTTGCGAACAATTCTCGCTATAGTAGAGTTTCCCAACGTGTTTGGTTTTTTTATTTGAAGGTTTGCAGTGTTTAAAAATTTACTAATCGGTCTTTCGGCGGTTGCCACGGTTGCTGCAGGTACCGGCCTGTATCTGACCCGTGATACGGCCCCCACTCACCCCGTTTTGAAAGCCAGCGCTCTACCGCCGCTGATCCCGACGCGGGCGTTTTACGCAGATCCGCGCTCGGCCTTTGGGTACGTCGCATCAAGCGATGGGTCGTTGGTGGCGTTTCAGCAGGCCAGCATTTTCGGGCGCAGCATCACCGTGCAAGAGGTTGCCACGAAAAAGACCATCGCTGAGTTCCCGGGTGATCTGTCGGGATATCGCTGGCACCCAACCAAACATTTGTTGCGGTTCATCCACAAAGGCAACGAATGGGAGGCCGACCCAAAATCGCCAGAGCCTGAGAACTGGACCCGCACCAGCCCTATATCGCTGTCGGGGTGGTGGATAAAACAGGGCTACCCAACAGACGACACGCTGCCGGCCCTGGTTTTGGGGAAACGGAACAACCGCGAACACCCGCATTTGTGGCATGTCTCGCAGGATGGGGTCACAGCCGAAATCATCACGAAGGGAACCTCAAAAACACAAAGCTGGCTCTTAGATGAAAATGACACCCCACTTTTGCGCATAGACAGCTTGGATACGGCCACCCTCCGGTTGGTGCGATCCACGGAGAATGGTTGGGAAAAGCTGATCGACATCCATATCAATGACACTTTCCAACCGGTGTCCAACGTGCGGGCGGATGGGACGGTTCTGGTTCGATCCTCGCGCGGGCGAGACAAAGTGGCGCTGGTGTCGTTTGACACAAAAACGGCAGAAGAAACTGTGCTGATCGAAAACCCGGATGAGGATGTTGGGGGAACCACCGCGCTGACCTATGCTCGGGAGCCTGACTTCATTCGAATGGGCACCAATACCCATGAGAAAGTTGCGCTGACCGAGCGCGGACAGGTGTTTTTGGATATTCTGGCTGAATTTCCGCAGCCTGTTTCATTGGGTGCGACAGCAACGACCGCTTCGGGGCGATACGTCACCCAAGCGATATCGCCGCAAAGCAAATCCTTTGTCTATCTGCTGATTGATCTGCAGGAAAAGAGGTATGAAGTGCTGGGCGAATATCACTTTCGCCGGTTCAAGGATCATTTGGTTCAGCCAGAGGTGGTGACGTTCACAGCACGCGATGGGTTGGAGATTCCGGCCGTTTTGACCATGCCCAAGGATGTGGCTGGCCCGATCCCGTTTATCGTTTTCATTCATGGGGGCCCTGCCGGTCAGGTTGGACCTGACTATGGGCATGGCACCCAGTTTCTGGTGAACCGGGGGTATGGTGTTTTGTCGGTCAACTTTCGCGGCTCAATCGGATTTGGCAAGGAATTTCAAGCCAAAGGGTATCGAGAATTCGGGCGCGCGATGCAGGATGATATTGCTGACGCGGCCCTATGGCTGGTGGATCAGGGGATGGCCGATACAGATGCCTTGGTCGCCATGGGCATGAGTTACGGCGGTTATTCTGCCGCGCTGGCAATGACCCGCGACCCCGGTCTGTTTGATGCGGCGATTGTTGAGTTCCCAATGTTGGATGCAGAGTTTCAAACCAAACATCACCCCGGGTTCTGGAACAACTCTCTGGAGACCTGGACACGGTATTTCGGGGATATTGATGTGCCCGAGGATGTAGACAAGATGCAGAGGTTTTCGCCATCAGATCGTATTGCGCGGCTCCACGGGCCAATATTGGTTTTGGGCGGTCAGAAAGATCAGATCACTGCGATTCAACAAGTGCGGAATTTCGAAACCGACGCACATATGGCGGGCAAGGATGTGCAGGTGCATTATTTCCCCAATGCAGGGCATGGCGTGCGCCATTGGCGGGACAAACTGCGCCAGGCCCGGCTGCGCGAAGATTTTCTGGCCAAGACCGTTGGCGGGCGATCAGGTGGCTATGAATTTGTTGAAGACGCGCCCGATTTCATCGACTGATGCCTCAGCCGCGCTGTGATGTTGCGATTTGGGGGCATACCGGCGCTCAGGTGGGGCGTTGGGGTGGTGAAACCTTGACGCCTCGTGCACATCCGCTACACCTGCCCATCACAGTGCGTTCGGAGGGCGATAATGCCGCGTTATGAATACAAAGTCTTACCGGCCCCGCCCAAGGGGACCAAAGCCAAGGGTATCAAAACCCCCGAAGGACGGTTTGCTTTGTCCATCGAACAACTGCTCAATCAGATGGGCGCGTCAGGCTGGGAATATCAGCGGGCTGAATTGTTGCCGAGCGATGAACGCTCTGGTCTGACCGGCACAACGGTGAATTGGCGCAATGTCTTGGTGTTTCGTCGGACGCTTGATTCGGTTTCTGTGCCGATAGATGAAGTGCAGGACGACGCGACCCCACAGGAAGATGACGAACCGGCGCCCGCGCCTGAGCCCCCCCTCGCCCCGATTTCACAGCCTGTCGAAGATCCGCCGCTGACCAGTGAGCAAAGCAAAGACGCGGTTGAGGCGATGCAAGAGGACGAAAGCGAGACCACGCCAGTTCTGAGCGCCGCGCTGAAAACCCGTGCCGAACAGGTGAGCCCCAAGCCGCCCGTGATCGAGAAAGACGGCGAAGAGTCCGACCGGTCCTAGGTGTCTAAATCCAGCGCAAGGGCATGAATGCGGGGCACAATATCGCCCAGCGCCTTGTGAACGGCACGGTGGCGTTGCACGCGGGATTGGCCCTCAAAGGCGTGTGAGCGAATGCGCACGTTGAAATGTGTTTCGCCCCCTTCGCGGTGGCCGGCGTGTCCGCGGTGGCTTTCGCTGTCGTCTACGACGTCCAATTCACGGGGATCAAACGCAGCCTGCAGTTTTGCGCGCATTTCGTCGGTTATGCTCATAGGGGGTGCCTTCATTTTTTCGCCGACGAAGAAATATATTCGCCGTGCCCTCTTCTATCTTCTGCCACATAGATTAGACTGTCTCCTCCGAGTCGAGAAGTAGTATCCATAAGGTGCCTGTTATGACGAAATCTGATCCCTTTGGGTTTGATATGTCCGTCTCCACTGCCAAGAAAAAGAACCCTAGGGGTCGTCGTGGCATGTCGGGAGCGTCTGAAACATCACAGCGCGTGTGCGAACACGAGGGCTGCGAAGAGCCGGGCAAGTTCCGTGCGCCCAAAGCGCCGGACGTTCTGGATGAATTCAAGTGGTTTTGCCAGCAGCACGTGCGCGAATATAACCTCAAGTGGAATTTCTTTGATGGAACCACCGAGGCCGAGCTGAACGCACAGCAGTCCAAGGACAAGGTCTGGGAGCGCAAGACCCGCCCGATTGGCGATCCTGAAGCGCGCGCATGGGAACGGTTGGGCATCGAAGACCCGCATCAGGTTCTGGGTGCCAACGCGACGCGCAACCCCGGTAAAGGTGGTGGTGGTGGCAAACGTCTGCCGCCCACCGAGCGCCGTGCGGTCGAGATTTTGGAAGGTAAGGATCACTGGACCAAAGCCGAGATGCGCAAGGCGTATAAGAAGCTGATCAAAGTGCTGCACCCGGACATGAACGGTGGGGATCGCAGTCAGGAAGAACAGCTGCAAGAGGTGGTCTGGGCTTGGGATCAGATTAAAGAAAGCCGCAACTTTAAGTGACGGTCTGCTCAGGTTTGAATTTTGAACGGGATGCTTCGATGAGGCGTCCCGTTTTGCGTTGTATTGTGGTTACCTAAGAACATCGCAGCATATTTCTGGCAGTGCGTGCGTTCATCCAGATCCAAGCCCCCATCTGATGCAGCCCCCCATTGGCAGCATGGGCCGGTGTCGTGAAGGGGACAGTCTAGAACAGGTGTTCGTGTTTGGATGACACCCTAACGAAAGTGCCCCTGCCGGCGCATCCTTATTCAGCGATCACCACGTCGGTTGCAGCCCTCGTTCAGGTCACGTTCACTTCCAGTTCGAGCGCTTCGGCGGCGCGGCACAGGATTGTTGCCAGCGCAGCGGAAAAATGTTCGGCACTGTCGTTTGGAACGAGGAGGCTGATCGTTCGATCCGCACCCGGCATGGTAAGTGGCATGACACGGACTTCGGTGCGGTGGATGCCCTGTCGTCGCGCAAAGAGGTCGGGGAGAATTCCGATACCTGCGCCGGTCGCCGCCATCAGCACGATGGAGTCGAGGCTTGTGCCCTCGTAATCGTCCGAGACCGTGGCCCCGCTCGTTCCGGCAATGCCGTAGACAATACGCGCCAGCCTGTGGCCCGTGTCGAGCGTCAGCAGCCTTTGCCCGGCAAGGTCTTTTGCCGCGACTTGCGCGCGCCCCGCCAGCGGATGGTCCTGCGCGATCGCGACCCAGAGCGGTTCAACAAACAGCTGATGCTGGAATGTGTTTGGGTGATCTTCGGGTGTCGAGATGATCGCATCGAAACGCCCGTTCCTAATCCCCTCGTCGAGGCTTAGTGTGTTTTCCTCACGCACAATGACGCGCAGGTTCGGCTCGGATTCATGCAGGGCCTTCATCGCTTGCGGCAGGAGATATGGCCCGATTGACGGCAGCACGCCCAACCGCAGTCTGCCCCCAAAAGGCAGGTCTGAGAGCATTGTACCCCGCAATGCTTCGACCTCGGACAGGATGCGACGGGCGCGGGTGACAAATTCCAGGCCGCGTGCCGTCGTGCGCGCACCGGCCCGGCCACGTTCAAAAAGCCGCACCCTCAGATCGGTTTCCACCGCAGCCACCTGGTTCGAAAGACTGGGTTGGCTGACGTGCAGCGTTTCAGCTGCAAGACCGAAGCTGCCCAACTGATGGATCGTAACGATGTATTCCATCTGACGTAGTGTCGGGCGCATTCATAGCCTCATGCTATCTTTGGTGTCATTCTTTTGTATTTAAACTATTGAATAATTTCGGGCAACAGGCATCAAACCTGTTCCGGAGACACAAATCATGCAGATATTTGAAAGCCTTGTGGGCAACCTGATGGTGCCGACAATTTTGTTCTTTGTCCTTGGCCTTTTGGCTGCGGTCGTGCGCAGTGATCTTTCGATTCCGGAAGGTGCCGCGAAGTTCATGTCGCTCTATCTGTTGCTGGCGATAGGGTTCAAGGGTGGGCACAGTCTGGCGGAAAATGGGTTGAGCGCAGAGGTCTTTACCGCCCTTGGTGCAGGGCTGGTGCTGTCCTTTTTGATCCCGTTTATCGCCTACGCCCTGCTGCGCGGTATGACCCAGTTGAATGCGCTGAACGCGGCCGCGGTGGCGGGGCATTACGGCTCCATCTCCATCGTGACCTTTGTCGCGGCCTCCAGCCTTCTGGACCTGACTGGCATTGCTTCGGATGGCTACATGGTCGCTGTGGCCGCAACGATGGAGGTTCCGGCGATCCTTTCTGCGTTATGGATCGCAAATCGCTTTGGACGGGAGGACTCGACAGGAAGCGTGCCAGTCCGAGAGCTGTTCGCCAATGGCTCTATCGTGCTTTTAACCGGCGCTTTCGTTATCGGCGTCCTGACGCAGGACAAAGGCATGGAGATGATCGCCCCCTTCGTCGTGACCCCGTTTACCGGCATCCTCTGCCTGTTTCTGCTGGATATGGGCCTGTCGGCGGGGCGCAGCCTGTTGCGCAACCGGCATCTATTGACCGCAGGGCTGTTTGCCTTTGGCATCATGATGCCAATCATTGGCGCGGTGCTTGCGTTGGTGGTGGGTACAGTGATCGGGTTGCAGACCGGCAGCTTATTTCTGCTGATGGTTCTGGCGGCCTCGGCGTCTTACATTGCAGTGCCGGCAGCGATGAAAATCGCGCTGCCACAGGCTGAGTCAGGCATTTACCTGACGCTCTCTCTGGGCGTGACCTTTCCGTTCAACATTACCGTTGGTCTGCCTCTTTATCTCTGGCTTGCGGGAATGGTCTGAAACCTCGGAGGGGCCTGTGGTCCCTCTGCCTGTTGTCATCCCGCGTCACGAACGCGCGGTGAGACGCCGATGCAGTATTTGTCATGTCAGAAAGGGCACCTGATTAAGGTGCCCTTTGTTCGTTTTTCGGTTTCAGGCTGGACGAGATTTGATCCAGTCTTGGTCAGTCAAGCGCGCCGCTGGAATTCTTGTCTGCGTTGGCAAAGTCTTTTTGGATTTGCGCGTCATACTCGATTTTTGAAATGCGGCCATCGGCATTTGCGTCCGTGGCATCAAACAGGTCTTGCGCAAGAAAGCTGTCGACCTCTGAGGCTTCAAGCTGACCGTTCTTGTTGGTGTCCATCCCCCCAAACATAGCATCCATTTGTTCGGTGAACTCGTTGAGGGTGATTTGGCTGTCCCCGTCCCCGTCGAGCAGCAACAGGGCCTCGCCGGGCATGGTTTGAGCTATTGCGCCTGAGGCAAATGCCAAGGCAACGATAGCAGAATATGTAACGCGCTTCATTGTGTGTCCCATTAGCAATTTAACGCTGTGCCAGTCGCAGCGCCCCCTGCAAAAGCGCCAGCCGCTGTGGCGAGTGTTTGTCCGGTTCCACCGCCAAAGCGGTTACCGATCGCTCCACCAAGAACTGCGCCGGTCAAGACGCCGCCGACACAGGCCACTTCGTGTTGCGCGGCCGGGTTATTTGAGCAGGCACCAGTTATGGCGATCAATGCCGCGAGGGATGCCAGTTTTAGTTTTGAATTCACGTGAATCTCCCGTTTTCAGGATCGTTCTTTAGGGCAAGCCAGAGGCGGTACCCTTCTTATGCTTTTAGCTTATCCCTATAGGAGTTGCAGCGGGAACAAATTTTCAGGCTAAAATGCGCCACTTTTCAGTGGACTTGCGCGTTTTCGCGCTGATCTGCAAAGCCACAAGCGCGGCTTTGCAATCTGTGTTCAAAGCATCAGCCGCCCTGATTGCGTTGCAGGTTGGTTAGGACCTGATCAATCGAAAAGCTGGCGGGTTCCTGACGTGGTGGATAGTCGATGAAGGTTTCGAGGAACTTGCCCACAAAGACCTGTGCCGGAACCAGCAGGTACAGGCGTTCGAACCGCCATTGGACGTAGGCTGCGGCCTCTTCCTGCGCACGTTCAAACGGATCGCTGTAAAGATCGATCAGTTTTGGCACCCGCAGCGGAATAAAGGGTTCTTCCCAGACGTCGAAGCCTTCGGCGCGTTGTTCGGCAAAGACCAGTTTCCAGCGGTCATACCGCAGGTTCACCAGATCGCCGCCATCGGAGAAATAGAAGAACTCCTTGCGCGGTCCCTTTTCGGTTTCGCCTTTGAAGTAGGGCATGAAGTCATAACCATCGAGGTGGACACCTTCGTTGCCCTCGCCGAATTGAGACCCGGTGAGCATCTTTTCCTTCATGTCAGGATCGCCAGAGGCGGACATAAAGGTTGGGAACCAATCGAGGTGACTGATGATCTGGTTGGACTTACGCCCCGGTTCGATGACACCAGGCCATTTGATCATCATTGGAACGCGATAGCCGCCTTCCCAATTGTCGTTCTTTTCCCCTTTGAACGGCGTGGTGCCGCCATCGGGCCACGAGAACACCTCGGCTCCGTTGTCGGTGGAATACATCACCACGGTATTGTCGGCGATGCCCAGCTCTTCGAGTTTGTCGAGCATTTCGCCCACCATGCCGTCATGTTCAACCATGCCATCGGGGTAAATGCCCAGACCTGTCACGCCTTCACTTTCGGGTTTCAGGTGTGTGTTGATGTGCATTCGGGTGGTGTTGTACCACAGAAAGAAGGGTTTATCCTGTTCGACCGCACGTCCCATAAAGTCGATGGCGCCTGCGGTGACTTCTTCGTCAATGGTTTCCATCCGCTTGCGCGTCAGGGGTCCGGTGTCTTCGACCGTGCCATCAGATGAGGATTTGATCACGCCGCGCGGACCAAAGTTTTTACGAAACTCGGGGTCTTTGGGATAGTCGACGCTTTCGGGTTCTTCCTCGGCATTCAGGTGGTAGAGATTGCCAAAGAATTCATCAAAGCCATGATTGGTCGGTAGATGCTCATCCCGGTCGCCCAAGTGATTCTTACCGTATTGGCCGGTCATGTAGCCTTTGGATTTCATGTATTCGGCGATGGTCGGGTCTTTCTCAGACATCCCCTCTTTGGCGCCGGGCAGACCCACCTTTAGCAGGCCAGTTCGAAAGCCGCTTTGCCCCGTCACAAAGGAGGCGCGCCCTGCGGTACAGGATTGTTCACCGTAACCGTGGGTGAACAGCATCCCATCGTTGGCGATACGGTCAATGTTGGGGGTTTCATACCCCATCATCCCCTGATTGTAGGCGCTGATGTTCCAGAGCCCGACGTCATCCCCCCAAATAATCAGGTAATTCATCGGTTTGTCCTGGGCCATAGCTGGCACAGCGCAGGCCAGCCCTAACACGCTGGCGAGCATTGTTCGCTTAAAGTATTTCATTTCAGTTATTTCACTCCCTCAAAAATTGAGTTCGAAATCTGGGCCGGTCGTATCGTGCAAAAGCCACGGCCCGGTTCAATGTGATCATTATAACCACGATTGCCGAAACTGATAAAAAAAATCTCATCACTGGCTAAATCCGGTTGGAAATCACCCCGAAAACTGGAATTTTTCACCCCTAAGGTGGTTTCATAAGTCCAGTTTGACCCCTTTTACCGATACAGCCGGTTTGGAACGCCCGGTTCCCCTTGCTCTTGGACAAAAGATGTTGCACCACATGCGGGTTCAGACCCCGCATTTGGGGCAGAGGATAAGGGCGAGAAGCATGGCTGACGGATCGATCGATAGTAACGCAAAACCCACCGAAGAGATCTCGGTCCGTGAGGTGTTTGGCATTGACACAAATATGACCATCAAGGGTTTCGCGGAACGTTCCGACCGTGTGCCTGAGATCGATCATACGTACAAATTTGACGCTGACACCACGATGGCGATCTTGGCGGGTTTCTCGCACAACCGCCGTGTCATGGTGCAGGGCTATCACGGGACGGGTAAGTCGACCCACATCGAACAGGTTGCGGCGCGCCTGAACTGGCCATCGGTTCGTGTGAACCTTGATAGCCACATTTCGCGGATCGACCTGATCGGTAAAGACGCGATCAAACTGCGCGATGGTGTTCAGGTGACCGAATTCCACGAGGGCATCCTACCTTGGGCGCTGCGCAACCCTGTTGCGATCGTGTTTGATGAATATGATGCGGGTCGTGCGGACGTGATGTTCGTGATCCAGCGTGTTCTGGAGCATGACGGCAAGCTGACCCTGATGGATCAGAACGAAATCATCACTCCGAACCCGAATTTCCGTCTGTTTGCCACGGCCAACACCGTTGGTCTGGGCGATACAACCGGTCTGTACCACGGCACCCAGCAGATCAACCAAGCCCAGATGGACCGTTGGTCCCTGGTCGCGACGTTGAACTATCTGAGCCATGACGCGGAAACCATGATCGTTCTGTCCAAGGCACCCCATTACAACACCGCCGAGGGTCGCAAGATCGTTGGCCAGATGGTGACGGTTGCGGATCTGACACGAACCGCGTTCATGAATGGCGATCTGTCGACCGTCATGTCACCCCGGACCGTGATCAACTGGGCGCAAAACGCCGAGATCTTCCGCGATGTGGGCTATGCGTTCCGTCTGTCGTTCCTGAACAAATGTGACGAACTGGAGCGCCAGACCGTTGCTGAGTTCTATCAGCGTTGTTTCGATCAGGAACTGCCTGAAAGTGCTGCAAGCACGAGCATGGGGTGAACTTGACCTCAGCTAAGGTCTCTCAAAGGGGGACGTGATGCATATTGGCCTGATAGGCGGAATTGGTCCCGCAGCAACTGCAGCTTATTATCTCAAGCTGGTTGGTCGCTGTCGTGACGCAGGTGTTCCGCTAGACCTGACCATCGTGAATGCAGACATTCAAACGCTTGCGCACAATGCGCAGGCCGATTGCCGGGATGATCAGGCTGCAATCTATGCAGAGCTCATTGACCGATTGGCAGCAGCCGGAGCAAAGGCCGCTGCCATCACGTCAATCGGGGGTAGTTTTTGCGAAGATGAAACCCGCGCCTTGTCTGCCTTGCCTTTGGTCAGTGCCTTTGGCGCACTCGATGATCATTTTGTGACGCAAGGCATAGGTACGATTGGGATCCTTGGAACTGAAACGGTGATGCGCAGCCATCTGTATGGCCGCATGACCGGAACCAAGACCGTGATACCAGAGGGGCAGATTGCCGAAGTTGGGCAGGCCTATATCGATACGGCTCTTGCGGGGCGGTCTACGGACTCTGCAAGAGGCTTGTTTTTTACCGCAGGGCGCAGAATGATTGAGAAAATGGGAGCGGACGCTGTTGTGCTGGCTGGGACAGACCTTGGCCTGGCATTTGATGGTCAAAGCCCCGGTTTCCCAGTTGTGGACGCCATCGATGTGCATGTCGAACACCTGTTTCTTCTTGCCTCTGACGCCCTGAAAACGCAGGATTTGTCCTTATGAAAAAGCCCAACGACAACCCCGCCGATCCGTTCAAGAAAGCCTTGGCCGAAGCGACCAAGGTTATGGCCAATGATCCCGAGCTGAGCGTCAGCTATACGGTTGATCCCTCGGGGGTTTCTGGCGATTCCATGCGCCTGCCGCAAGTCTCGCGCCGGATGACCCGCGATGAGGTTCTGTTGGCGCGCGGCACGGCCGATGCTTTGGCGTTGCAGCGCAAGTACCACAATGAGGCAACGCACAACCGCTATGCCCCTCCCGGTGACATGGCGCGTGATCTCTACGAAGCGATGGAAACCGCGCGATGTGAGGCGATGGGTGCGCGCGATATGCCCGGTACCGCCAGCAACATTGATGTGAAAATCACCCATGAGGCGCTGCGTCGGGGCTATGATCAGGTCAAACAGCCGTCTGAGGCGCCCTTGCCCGTTGCGGCGGGATATCTGATCCGTCATCTGGCCACCGGGCGGGATCTGCCACGCGGTGCGGATAACGTGATGAACCTGTGGCGTGGATTTATCGAAGAGCAGGCCGGCGGCACGCTGGAAAACCTGCAGGATATTCTGAACGATCAGGCTGAGTTTGCCAAATTCGCCCGTCAGGTCATTGATGATCTGGGCTATGGCGATCAGTTGGGCGAAGACCCGGACGAGCTGGACGAGGATCAGCAGGACGACGCCGAAGACGACGCCGAAGAGCAGCCCGATCCCGACAGCACCGGGGATGATCAGCAAGACGATCAGGACGCGGATGCCAATCCTGAGCAATCGCAGGAAGAGCAGCAGGATCAGCAGCAGGCCCAAGTCTCGATGGATGAGATGGCCGATCAGGAGATGGGCGAAGAGACGGAAATGCCCGAGGGTGAGGCCCCGATGGAGCCCCCTGCCCCAGCGCCTGTGTCTGATGCCGATCCTGAGTATGCGGTTTATCTGGGCGAGCATGACGAAGAGATTGCCGCCGAGGATCTGGCGGAACCTGCGGAACTGGAGCGGCTGCGGGCCTATCTGGATCAGCAGCTGGAGCCGTTGAAGGGCGCGGTGTCGCGTCTGGCCAACAAATTGCAGCGCCGTTTGCAGGCACAGCAGAACCGGTCTTGGGAATTCGATCAGGAAGAAGGTATCCTGGATGCCGGGCGTCTGGCGCGGGTTGTGGCCAACCCAACCACGCCGCTGAGTTTCAAGATCGAGCGCGACACCGAATTCCGCGACACGGTTGTGACGCTGCTGCTGGATAACTCGGGTTCGATGCGGGGCCGTCCGATTTCGATCGCGGCGATCTGTGCCGATGTTCTGGCGCGCACGTTGGAACGGTGCAACGTCAAGGTCGAGATTTTGGGCTTTACCACCCGAGCGTGGAAAGGTGGACAGGCGCGTGAGGCGTGGCTGAACGATGGCCGCCCACAAACGCCGGGCCGTCTGAACGATCTGCGCCACATCATCTACAAACGCGCCGATGCGCCATGGCGTCGAGTACGACCCAATCTGGGCCTGATGATGAAAGAGGGCCTGTTGAAGGAAAACATCGACGGTGAGGCGCTGGAATGGGCGCATCGCCGGATGATTGCGCGCCAAGAGCAGCGTAAGATTCTGATGGTGATTTCGGATGGCGCGCCGGTCGATGACTCCACCCTGTCGGTGAACCCGGCCAACTATCTGGAAAAGCACCTGCGTGATGTGATCGCCATGGTCGAAAAGCGCAAACAGGTAGAGCTGTTGGCGATTGGGATCGGCCACGACGTGACCCGCTATTATGACCGCGCGGTGACGATTACCGATGTGGAACAGCTGGCTGGTGCGATGACCGAGCAGTTGGCGGCCTTGTTCGACAGTGACCCGCGCGCCCGTGCGCGCGTGATGGGGATGCGCAACGTCGGCTGATCTGCGGATCTGTGTTGAGATTTAGAAACGGCTCGCATGTTTGCGGGCCGTTTTTTTGTCGTCCCTGCTTTTGGGATTGCGTGATTATCCGGCTGGACATTTGCCAGCCTGCCGCCCACTTTTCGCCCGACACATCGCATTGAAAAAGACGAGGCCCATATGTTCCAGACATTTGAAGTGACCGCACGCCCGGAACAGGGCCCCCCTCGGTTAGAGGCCCTGCGGGGTGAGTTGATGGCTGAGGGCTTGGACGGGTTCTTGATCCCGCGCGCGGATGCGCATCAGGGGGAATATGTCGCGGCGCATGATGAGCGGCTGAGCTGGTTGACCGGCTTTACCGGGTCGGCTGGGTTTTGCGTGGCGCTGCGGGATATCGCGGGTGTGTTCATCGATGGGCGGTATCGGACGCAGGTCAAGGATCAGGTCGCGGATGTGTACACGCCGGTGCCTTGGCCGGATGTGACGCTGACCGCGTGGTTGAAAAAGCAATTGCCAAAAGGTGGGCGCGTTGGGTTTGACCCGTGGCTGCACAGCGCAGGGCAGATCAAGGCGGCGCGGGCAGATCTGGACGGAACCGGGATTGAGCTGGTGGACTGCGCCAATCTGGTGGATCGGATTTGGGCGGATCAACCTGCGCCACCGATGGAGCCTGCCAAGGCGCATCCACTTGAATTCGCAGGGGAAAGTGCCGCTGAAAAATGCACCCGCTTGGGTCGGGATCTGCGCAAGGCGGGGCATGCTGCTGCCGTGATCACCCTGCCGGATTCGATCATGTGGCTGTTGAACATTCGCGGTGCAGATATTCCGCGCAATCCCGTGGCGCATGGGTTTGCGATCCTGCATGCGGATGGGCAGGTTGATTTGTTTATGGCCCCTTCGAAACTAGAGGGGTTGGGCGATCATTTGGGCGCAGGTGTGCGTGTGCATACGCCAGATCAGTTCTTGGGCGCGGTTGAGGCGCTTGAGGGCAGTGTACGCGTTGATATGGGCACGCTGCCAGACATCGTCGCAACCAAGCTGAGCGGGCAAATTGACGACGCAGGCGATCCCTGTGCCCTGCCCAAAGCGCGCAAGAACGCCGCCGAGATTGCAGGCTCAGCCGAGGCGCATCTGCGCGATGGGGCGGCGCTGGTCGAGGTGCTGGCGTGGCTGGATCAACAGCCCCCCGGCAGCATCAGTGAGACACAGGTCGTGTCGCATCTGGAGGCCTGTCGTCGGGTCGATAATGCCTTGCAGGACATCAGCTTTGAGACCATTGCCGGGACCGGACCCAATGGCGCAATCATGCATTACCGCGTGACCGAGGAAACCGACAGCACCTTGCAGGATGGGCATTTGTTGGTGCTGGACAGTGGCGGCCAATATCTGGACGGCACAACGGATGTGACGCGCACAGTGGCCATTGGCACCGTGGGAGGGGCGGAAAAGCGGGCCTTTACCCGGGTTCTGAAAGGCATGATTTCCCTGTCGATGCTGCAGTGGCCCGTCGGGCTGGCAGGGCGGGATATCGAATGCATCGCGCGTGCGCCGCTGTGGGCTGCGGGGCAGGATTTCAACCACGGGGTTGGTCATGGTGTGGGTGCCTATCTGAGCGTACACGAGGGTCCGCAACGGTTGGCGCGCACCAGTCATGTGCCGATAGAGCCGGGCATGATTTTGTCAAACGAACCGGGGTATTACCGTGAAGGGGCGTTTGGGATTCGCATCGAAAACCTTGTTGTGGCGCAAGAGGCCCTGGCCTTGGCCGAAGCAGACCCGGAGCGCGCCATGCTGAACTGGAAAACACTGACCTTTGCACCCATTGACCGCCGGCTCATCGTCGTAGATACATTGACCTTCTCGGAGCGCAGCTGGCTGAATGACTATCATCGTCAGGTTGCGGAACACATCGGACCACGGGTCGGCAGCGCCACACGCATGTGGTTGGATGCCGCAACTGCTCCGATTTGACACCGGGGTGTTACATGACGGGGCGACAAGACAGCCCACGCGAATTGTTGGGGAAGGAATCTAAATGACTGATCACATCAAGATCTACAAAGCAGATGGCAAATGGGCTGTTCGTTCAGGCGGCGCAATTTTGGGCGAAAGCTCGAACGCGCTGGAACTGCATGAAGGCGATCTTGAACCGGTGGTATATTTCCCGCGCGCTGACATCGCGATGGCCTTTTTGGATCAGTCCGACAAGACCAGCCATTGTCGACACAAGGGCGATGCCACCTATTTTTCAATCGTGAACATGTCGTCCGTCACCAAAGACGCGGTATGGAGCTATGAAAACCCGATTGACGCTGTGGCTGAAATCAAGGGCTACCTTGCCTTTGTCACGGGTGACACGGTCAAGGTTGAGCGTCTGTAAGTCACGCCCACATTATTGAGACGTTGCAAAAGGCCCCGATGGGGCCTTTTCTTTTGGCACTCAGACATAGCGGGGGGGTTACGAGTGCTCTTCGGCGGCGGTCGCGGCGAGGGCGCGGTTATAGGCCTTGAGCGCGTCAATGTGATAGAGAACCCCCACAATCCGTTTGATCGCCCCCTCTTCGTCATGAACCACCACAGGAATGTAGGGAATATCGGCGCGGTCGAAATAGGGCATCGCCGCTTCGAGCGTGGAATTGGCTTCGACG
The DNA here is from genome assembly GCF_040365955.1 of Phaeobacter sp. NW0010-22. Lineage (NCBI taxonomy): Bacteria > Pseudomonadati > Pseudomonadota > Alphaproteobacteria > Rhodobacterales > Roseobacteraceae > Phaeobacter > Phaeobacter sp. NW0010-22. The sequence goes on along the minus strand of NZ_BAABWT010000001.1, from coordinate 416,564 downwards.
CAGAGACCCTGATCAATGAGGCTTTCGCAATCCTGCAACGAGGCGCACCGGGGGTCTTTTAGATCCCGCATCACGGATGAGGCGCGCAACATCGCCAAGAGATAGGCCTGTGGACCCGCGGCCAGATGGATGCCCCGGCGTTCGAGCTGTGTCAGGAAGAACGAGCGATCCACCAGACGTGAAGCAAGCGCGGTGGACATGGACACCGACACCATGACCGCAAGCCCGATTTGCCAATCGCCGGTCAGTTCAAACACGATCAGCGTGGTTGAAATAGGCGCGCCCAGCACGGCGGCGGCCACGGCCCCCATTCCGGCGTAGGCATAGAGCGCATGGGTGCCGGACACATCCGGCAGGACACTGGTGGCAATCAGACCAAAGGCCAGCCCGGACAGCGCCCCAACCATCAAGGCAGGCGAGAACACCCCGCCCCCCATGCGCCCGCCAAAGGTGATGGCGACGGCGATGGTTTTGAGAACGGCAAAGACGATAGCGTTGTGCAGGGCGATCTCGCCACTCAGCGCAAGCGCCGTGGTTTCATAGCCGACCCCGATGATGTGGGGAAACCAGATTGCGACGGCGCCCAGCATGACCCCGGAGATCGCAGGGCGCAGCCAGCGGGGCAGCGAAAAGCGATCCATAAAGTGGTTGCCGATGTCCTCGGCCCAGAAGATGGAGCGCATCAGCACGACGGCAATGACACCGCAGACAAGACCCAGCATCAGGAATGCAGGCAATTCGACGTAGAATTGCAGTGATCCCGGCGTGTCCAGCGAGAATTCGGCGACATCCCCGTGGTGCAGGCGGTTGATGACCGTCCCGGCCACGGCAGCGATCACGATCGGGGCAAAGGCGTGCACGGCAAAGTGGCGCAACACAACCTCGAGCGCGAAGAGCGCGCCCGCGATTGGGGCGTTGAAGCTGGCGGAGACGGCGGCGGCGACTGCACACCCCAACAGATCGCGCCCGGTGATGCCATCGGCATGAATGCGATTGCTGACCCATGTGGACACCACACCGGCCAGATGCACAACCGGACCTTCGCGGCCCGACGAGCCGCCAGAGCTGAGCGTGATCAGCGAGGCAAACATCGACGCGATCCCGGCTTTGACCTCGACCCGGCCATCGTTAAGTGCCGCGCCTTCGATCACGTCAGCCGGGGCCCGGACGCGTGCGTCATCGGTGAAGTTGTGCAAGATCACCCCGACCAGCAGACCGCCCAGCGTGGGAATGATCAGGATCCAATACCACGGCAACTGTTCAGCGAAACTGTGGATGAACTGAACGTCTTCGGTGCCATAGAGCGTGGATTGCAGCGCGTTGATGCCCATCCGAAAGAACAGCGCGGCAAAGCCCGCAGCAACGCCAATCAGCAACGCGATGAACCAGAATTGGATCTGGCTGGGGCCGCGATGACGCAATATGCGCCAGCCGTCCTTGCACGCCGCAATGGCTTGGCCAAGTTGTTGGGACAGGACGGAACGTGTTGATTGGGTCATTTCGAGCTCGAAGTCGCTTAATTCTGTGTAAGCGAGGCCATGCCAACAAAAAAGTGGGTTTGTGGAAAAGAACGTGTACTCACTAAGAAGTGCGCTGTTTGAGCCGAAATTTACGCCTTGAGCAGCGACCGGGCGGCGGCGCGGGCCTCTTTAGTGATGGTATCGCCTGCAACCATGCGCGCGATTTCATCGACACGTTCGGTTTTGGACAAGGGCACCACCGTCGACAGGGTTATGCCGTCTTCGACCTGTTTTTGAACCCGCCAGTGGTGCGCGCCTTGGGCGGCAACCTGCGGCGAGTGGGTCACGACCAGCACCTGCCCGCCATCCGCCAGCGCGGCCAGTCTGCGGCCAACCGCATCCGCCGTAGCGCCCCCGACCCCACGGTCGATTTCGTCAAAGATCATGGTGTGATCGCTGTCGTCCCCGGTCAAACAGACCTTGAGCGCCAAGAGAAAGCGGCTGAGTTCCCCCCCAGAAGCGATTTTGTTCAACGGCCCTGCCGGAGCGCCGGGGTTGGTGGCAACGGTAAAGGCCACAACATCGCGCCCTTCGGGACCAGCGTCACCGGGGGTGATCTGCGTCTCAAACACAGCGCGTTCCATTTTCAACGGGGCAAGTTCAGCCATCACGGCCTGATCCAACTGGCCAGCGGATTGGTACCGGGTGTCTGTCAGGCGTTGGGCGCAGGTGTCATAGTGGGCTTCGGCAGCCGATAGGGCCGCCATTTGATCGGCCAAATTCACATCGCCTGCATCCAGCGCGTTCAGTTTGACGCGCAGCCCTTCGGCAAAGCCGCCCAATTCATCCGCCAGCACATCGTATTTGCGGGCCAAGGCGCGAATGGCAAACAGGCGTTCTTCGACCATCTCAAGTTCGGCTGGATTAAACTCTAACGCGTTCAGGCAGTGTTCAACGCCGCCTTGCGCTTCGCCCAGTTCTAGCATCGCTCGTCCAAGCGCCATAATTGGTGCTTCGAGCTGGCCGGCCGCCTCGGCAGAGACGCCTTCGAGCCAGCGCAGCGCATCGCCCATGGCACCTTCGGCCCCGTCCCCACCCAGCAGGTGAAAGGCGCGGACCACATCATCGCGGATCTTTTCAGCGCCCTGCATCGTGCGACGGCGCATATCCAATTCTTCGTCTTCGCCGGGCTGCGGGTCGAGTTGATCCAACTCGGCCACGGCGTGGCGCAGGAACTCTTCTTCGGCGCGCACCGCATCAAGGGCGGCTTTGGTCTGGTCTACGGTTTTGCGGGCTTTGCCCATGGCAACCCACGCCTGACGCACCTCGGCCAACTGCCCCTCGACGGACGCAAATTCATCCAGCATGGCGCGGTGGCCACGGGGGTTTAGCAAACCGCGATCATCGTGTTGGCCGTGCAGTTCAATCAAGGTTTCGGACAGGGCACGCAGCACTTCGCCGGAACAGCGTCGATCATTCACCCATGCGGTTTTGCGGCCCTCGGCAGTGTTGACACGTCGCAGGATCAATTCCTCGCCACCGGGCAAACCAGCCTCGGACAGGATGTCGTGGGCGGGATGCCCCTCGGGCAGGTCAAATTCGGCGACGACTTCACCCTGGGCAGCGCCGGTTCGAACCAGTTCGGCCCGGCCCCGCCAGCCCAGAACAAACCCCAGACTGTCGAGCAAAATGGATTTACCTGCGCCCGTTTCGCCTGTCAGCACGTTCAGACCCGGCTGGAAGGTGAGTTCCAGCCGATCAATGATGAGCATGTCGCGAATATCAAGTGCACGCAGCATGAAATGCCTCAAGCCTTTCGGGGGACACCCGGCGCCTTACAGCCACTGGCCTTTGACCGACTGACGATAAATCTGGCTGAGCCAATTGTTACCGCGGTCTCTCATTTTCAGACCCTGCGCTGTCAACAGTTTGTAGGCATCCCCGTACCATTCCGAAGACTGGTAGTTGTAGCCAAGAATAGCGCCGGCGGTCTGCGCCTCGTTCACCAAGCCCAGAGACAGGTACCCTTCGACCAAGCGATACAGCGCTTCGGGCGTGTGCGAGGTGGTTTGGAAATCTTCGACAACCACACGGAACCGGTTGATGGCGGCGGTATAGTGCTGCTTGCGCAGATAATAACGGCCGATTTCCATTTCCTTGCCTGCCAGATGGTCAAAGGCGAGGTCAAACTTCAGGATCGCGGATGTCGCATATTCGCTGTCGGGATAGACCTCGATCACGGTGCGCAGGGATTGCAGCGCCTGAAAGGTCAGACCCTGATCGCGGCCGACTTCGTCAATCTGGTCATAGTAGCTGAGGGCCAGCAGATACTGCGCATAAGCGGCATCTTCGTCAGCGGGATAGAAATCGATAAAGCGCTGCGCGGCGGCGCGGCTTTCGGGATAGTCCTTGCCGCTGTGGCTGGCAAAGGCCTGCATGATCAGTGCCCGCTTGGCCCAATTGGAATAGGGATACAGACGCTCGATCTCGGAGAAGTAGTATACGGCATCTTTGGTCCGTGTCTGCGACAGTTCAAATTCGCCACGCTCAAAGATTTGCTCAGCTGTGAACCCTTCGAGGTTCTGGCTTCGATCTGCGCTGCCTCTGAATCCGCCACCGTCACAAGCCGCGAGAAATGCGGAAAGAGTGATTGCGCAAACCAGTTTGACGCCTGCCCTGCTGCTGATCATACGCCCATCCTTGTCGTCTTACCTTTTGGGGGACATTGCCCCCGGATTGGGCTTTGGTCTAGCACATTAATTTCTGCTGCAAAACGCCTTAAAAGCCGCTGCGGTCATTAAGGCGCAAGGATCAGGCTACGTGAGGGATTTCGGCCCAGACCAAACCTTGGCCCGGCATCCGTGCGGCCATGTCTGGGGTACATTCCACAGGGCGCACCGCGCCGGGTGTTTCAAACAGAGCGCGCAGCAAAGTATTGGTCAGGGAATGTCCGGCCCGTTCGCCGACATAGCGCCCCAACAAGGGACCCCCGGCCAGTGCCAAATCGCCCAATGCATCCAACATCTTATGGCGAACCGCCTCGTCCGAGTGACGCAGGCCACCGGGGCTGAGGACCTCTCCGTCGTCGACGACAACAGCGTTTTCAAAGGTTCCGCCAAGCGCAAGACCCTGGGCGCGCATCGCGTCCACATCCGACAAATTACAGAACGTGCGGCTGTCGCTGAGTTCACGTGCGAAGCTGCCGTTGCGCATATCAAGACGCTTGGCCTGTGTGCCAATAGCTGCATCGGTAAAGGAGATGTGAAATTCGATCTCGAACTGATCCGCAGGCAACAGGGTTGCACGTGCGCCGTCTTTTTCAACGGTGACGGGCTTTAGCACCTGATAGGCCAGAATCGGAGCCGCCTGAGTGCGCACGCCGTGTTTCATGATTCCGCGCAAGAACGGAACCGAGGAGCCGTCCATAATCGGCACTTCGGGGCCGCTGATTTCGATCAATGCGTTGTGAACGCCGCATCCTGCAAGGGCTGCCATGATGTGTTCAACGGTCGAAACCGAAACACCTGAGTCATTCACCAGTCGGGTGCACAGAGGCGAGCGTTCTACCAAATGGTAGAGCGCCGGGATCATTGCGCCGCGTCCATCGATGTCTGTTCGTTTGAACCAGATTCCGTGACCTGCCGAAGCGGGACGCAAAATCATTTTCACAGGGCGGCCGCTGTGCAGACCAACCCCAACGAAGGTAACCGATGTTTTGAGCGTATTTTGCAATGGGTGCCTCGTGAGACAATTTTCGACCTCTGTGAGCCGCGTTGATACTGAGTTAAGGGGTCGGTTCGTTACGCTCAACTCAATCTTTGTAACGGAATGAAACATGAATGAAACAACTCGGCAAAACTTCGCTCAGGAATTGTTAACGCGCTGTAATACAAACGAAAAAGGCCACCCGAAGGTGGCCCCTTTAATCAATAATGTGACCGCTATCAGTTTGCTTGGCGACGCAGGAAGGCAGGAATTTCGATGCGATCCTGCTCTGGGTCGTTTTCCTCGTACTGAGGTGCCGTTGCGTCAGCCTGGCGCATCATCGGTTGATGACGTGCGGGGGCTGCCGCTGGCGCAGGCGTATCTGCGGCGTGGCCGGTCATGCGATCGATCAAGCGGTTGAATCCGGAGCGCGAAGGCTTGCCATGTGCATCGACTTGCGTCTGATGTCCCTGCTGCGGAGCAGAGGGTACTTTTTGCACGGCGGCCTGAAGACGCTGAGCGGCTTCGGGGGAAACGGTGCCAGGTGCGGGGGCGCGCGGTGCGACGAATGTCTCGACCTCGGGCTCCATCATCTGTTGCTGCTGCGGCTCGGGTGTAAACTGCTGCGGCTGATATGCTGGCATTGGCAGACCGTCATCCCCCATGGGTTCCTGATCGACAGGTTCAAAGATGTCTTCGCCCAGATCCTGCGCGGCGACTTCTTCGACTTCCATGCCAGCAAACAGGCTGGGTTCTTCGGCCACTTCGGCTGTCTGTACCATCGCGGGCTGCTCAAGTGTCAGCGGTGCTGCGGTAGGTGTGGGCTGAACTTCTTCGGCTGCAACCTTCTGCTTGAGCGGAGCGGACATCGGGCGACGCGGGGCTGGCATATCGCCAACCATTTCCGAGGCTTCGATACCGGTGGCAACAACGCTGACGCGCATCATGCCTTCCATATTGGTATCCAATGTCGAACCAACGATGATGTTCGCCTCTGGGTCGACTTCCTCGCGGATGCGGTTGGCCGCTTCGTCCAGTTCGAACAATGTCAGATCGTGCGAGCCGGTGATGTTGATCAGAACACCACGTGCGCCGCTGAGGCTGATTTCGTCCAGCAGCGGGTTGGCAATCGCCTTTTCGGCGGCCTGTGTGGCGCGATCTTCGCCTTCGCCTTCGCCGGTGCCCATCATCGCTTTGCCCATCTCGTCCATGACGGAGCGGACATCGGCAAAGTCGAGGTTGATCAGGCCGGGACGGACCATCAGATCGGTCACACCTTTGACGCCCTGATACAGAACATCATCGGCCATGGAGAAGGCTTCGGTGAAGGTGGTTTTTTCGTTCGCCAGTCGGAACAGGTTCTGGTTGGGGATGATGATCAGCGTGTCGACGACCTTTTGCAGGGCATCAACCCCGTCTTCGGCCTGACGCATCCGCTTGGCACCTTCGAACTGGAAGGGCTTGGTGACAACACCAACAGTCAGAACGCCCAACTCACGCGCCGCTTGCGCGATGATGGGGGCAGCGCCAGTTCCGGTGCCACCGCCCATACCAGCGGTGATGAAGCACATGTGCGCCCCCGCCAGATGGTCAACGATCTGTTCAATGCTTTCTTCGGCGGCTGCGGCCCCGACGGAGGCACGCGCGCCGGCGCCCAATCCTTCGGTGACTTTTACACCAAGCTGCACCCGGCTGTCCGAGCGGCTTTGCTGCAGCGCCTGTGCGTCTGTGTTGGCCACGACGAAATCAACGCCGTCCAACTCTTTCTCAATCATATTGTTGACGGCATTACCGCCAGCCCCGCCGACCCCAAACACGGTAATCCGAGGTTTCAAGTCGTCCTGTCCGGGCATCGAAAGGTTCAATGTCATGCTCTGTCCGCCTGTTTTAGCGCCTGCACGGCGCGTGTTTTTATTACCTATCCACAGATATCTTACCGTTCACAGCGTCAAACGTCACGCCAAAAACGCAAAAACGCCACAAAATATGGAAGTTTTCTATCCCGATCTGCGGGATTTCGCCGGTCTGCGCAGATCTAGCGGAAGTTCAGGCGGCAGACACAACACACGCCAACACCCCGATGGAAACACCGGGTGATTTTCTTAACTTTCGCTTTGGGGACCTGCTCGGCCCGAATGGCACCTCTTTGACGAGTGCCTGTTGCAATAACCTTATCACGTCACAAAACGACTGTCACCACAGGACCGCGCAATTGACGCTCTTTATTTTGGGATAATACATCCAAAGCGCGAGTCATCTTCTGCCCGCGCCTGTTTTGGTGTTGAACCGGTTTACCAGTTGTCGCGGAACCATTTGACGGCGCGCTTGAGCGACCGGGCCGGGTATCTGTCGACCGGGATTTCAAAATCCCACCATTCATCCTGCGGATGCGCTGCAAACAAACTGAGGCCAACAGCGCTGGAAAAACCGGGGCCCGTTGCCGATTGCGGCAGGCCGTGGACGCGCAAGGGGCGGCCCAGTCGGACACGTTGCCCCAGAATGCGGCTTGCGAGCCCGTCCAGCCCCATGATTTGACTGCCGCCACCGGTCAGAACGATTTGCTGACTGGGGAGGTGTTCAAATCCAGCGGCATCCAGACGCGCGCGGACCTCTTCGAGGATTTCTTCGACCCGGGGACGCATGATGCCGATCAGCTCTGCCCGGCTTACCGTGCGCCGGTCATGTTCCCAATCACCTGTGTCGCCGCCAATGTCGATCATATCGCGATCATCGGCACCAGTGGCATGCACCCCACCGCAAAAGGTTTTGATCCGTTCCGCATTGGCCATCGGCACGCCCAGACCCATCGAAATATCGCTGGTGACGTGATCGCCGCCCATGCGCACGCTGTCCGCATAGATCATGTGTTTCTTCATGAAAATCGATACTGATGTCGATCCGCCACCCATATCAATGCAGGCCGCGCCCAGTTCCTGTTCATCTTCGACCAAGGCGGAAATGCCCGACACATAAGCCGACGAGGCAATGCCCGCCAATTCCAGATCACAGCGTTTGATGCAGTGGATCAGGTTTTGGATCGATGCGCCATCGACGGTCAGCATGTGCATGTCCACCGACAGAGATTGGCCGAGCTGACCGCGTGGATCAATCAGGCCCGAACGGTTATCGAGCGCAAAGTTCACCGGCTGGGCGTGCAGAACCTCGCGCCCTGCCCCGTATTCAGGCACATCGCAGGCATTCAGCACGCGGCCGATTTCGGCCTCGGTCACGACCTGCGTTTCCAATTCGACCTCGGCATCGAGGCCATACGAGCGCGGATTGGCGCCAGAAAAACACGCGATCACGTGGTCAACACGGATTTCGGCCATTTTCTGCGCTGCCTGCAGGGCCGTGCGGATGGCGCGTTCGGTTTCCTGCATCGCAGTGACTTCGCCAAATTGCACGCCGCGCGAGCGGGTGGTGGCTGCGCCGATCACCCGAAACCCGGTCTGCCCGGCCATGGAACCAATCGAGTTGTCTTCGCTGAGGCGCGAGGTGCCATCAAAGCGCAAAACAAGGCAGGCAATCTTGGAACTGCCCACATCCAGAATAGCCACAACACCGCGCTGCATCGCCTGTTGACGCATCTGCCGCATGGCACGCTGAGACTGATAGAGATCCGTCATCATATCGTTACTGCCCAACCCCACCTGTTTTTCTGATCCGCCACCATTCCTCGACGGCGTTTTCGGTCATTCTAATCGTTGGTCGTGCGCCGATCCGCATGTCGACGACAGCAACGTCACGATCCAGCAAGTCCTGCACTTCGCTGACGGCCAGCACGCGTTCCAGTGCCTGTACTGCACGGTCGGTGGGCAGCATAATGCGTTGGCCTCGGTCCAGGACCACATCCCACCGCCGGTTTCCCATCCGCTGCAATCCGCGCAGACGCTTGCCCAACGGCTGCGACGCGCGCAGCAGGGCCAGCGCCTCTTCGACTGCTTCGTCAGCGCCACCGCCAACAATCAAGGGCAGATCAGCGCGCGACGCGCGCGTCGGTATATCATCGACATGAGCGCCGGTGTGATCCAGAATTTCGATCCCATCACGAGTTCGCCACACAACGACGGGTTGGCGTTCAATCACATCGACCTGCAAAATCCCGCCGGGACGAACGCGTACCGCAGCCGTTTTGACCGGCGCGAGACCGGTGATGACATCGCGGATCTGTTCGACGTCCAGATCAAAAGAGCTGACGGGGAAATCCAATGGCACAACTTCGCGGATGTCTTCGGCCAGGTTCTGCCCTGCCCCGTCGATGGCCATGAGGTTGACCATGAATTCGGGGCGTTCTTGAATAGAGGCGCGGATATCACCCACAAAGGCATCCAGTGCATCGCGGCGTTTTTCGCTGGCGAGAAAGCCGCTGCCGATTGCAAAGACCAGACAAAAGGGAATGCCGATGCGCAATCCAAGGCGAATGCCCGGTGTCAGCATCCAGCGCTGCACGCGATAGCTTAGCCGCGAGGGAGCCGGGTCAGAGCGCTTGCCGGGGGTCTTGGCCAAACCACCTGCATTCAAACGAAAACGCGCGCGGCTTTCGTCAGTGGCGTTGGCTTTTTCACCGCTTTCAAATTCTGCGTCTGTCTTTGCGAGGTCGCGGGACCCAAAAAACCCACGCGGAACTAGGCTAAACCGTTTCAACGATGGCACGAGGCGTCCTCCACCATCCAGGCGCACAACTGGCCGAATGTCATGCCAAGCTCACTGGCCTGTTCAGGCACCAGCGAGGTTGGGGTCATGCCGGGTTGTGTGTTTGTTTCAAGCAGATACAGACCAGCCGCGCCGCGGGCTTCATCCCAGCGGAAATCGGTCCGGCTGGCACCGCGACATCCCAGCACCTGATGCGCGCGCAGGGCGTAATCAAGGCAGAGATCAAAGATATCCTGCGGGATGTTGGCAGGGATTTCGTGACGCGATCCGCCGGGGGCATATTTTGCCTCGTAGTCATACCAGCCGTCTACGAAAATTTCGGTCACGGACACGGGCTTGTCGCCCACCACCGTGGTGGTCAGCTCGCGGCCCGGCACATAGGTTTCCACCATGACTTCGGCGGGCATATGCGGTTCCAGCTTGGGCGGGCCATTGGCGGCCTCGTGTACGATATAGATCCCGACCGAGGACCCTTCGCTGTTTGGTTTCACCACATAGGGTGGGTCCAGAACATGGCTTTCTTCGACCAGATGTTTTTCGACAATGACGCTGTCGGCAACCGGCAGGCCCGCGGCACGAAACGCTTCTTTAGAGCGCTGTTTGTCCATCGCCAGCGCCGAGGCCAAAACACCTGAATGGGTATAGGGCAGGCCCAGCCATTCCAGCATGCCCTGCACACAGCCGTCTTCACCCCAACGGCCATGCAGCGCGTTGAACACAACGTCCGGTTTGATTTCCTGTAGTCGGGCATAAAGATCTGGTCCAGCATCCAGCTCGACCACTTCAAACCCTTCTCCCCGCAAAGCGGCTGCGCATTCACGCCCACTGGACAGTGACACCTCGCGTTCAGCAGAGGGTCCGCCCATTAATACCGCCACTTTTGGGGGTGTCTCGCTCGACTGACCCACGACAAGTGCCTCAATGTCCCCGGGCCTTATTTTGCTGGCCCGTCTGGTTTATTTTCCCTCTTACCGCGCCCTGAAATCGTGCCTGTCGGGTCTGGCGGTTGGGGTATTATTTGATTTGCGGATCACCGACCCGCATGATTTCCCACTGTAGCTTGATCCCGCTGGAATCGTAAACCTTTTTTCGCACCTCTTCGCCGAGCTGTTCCAGATCTGCAGCAGTCGCATCCCCGGTATTGATCATGAAGTTGGAGTGCTTTTCGCTCATCTGCGCCCCGCCTTTGCGTGCGCCGCGCAGGCCAGCGTCGTCGATTACCTTCCACGCTTTCAGATCGTGCACGTCATCCGCGTGTCCGGTTGACGAGAACCCGGCCGGGTTGCGGAACGTTGATCCGGCGCTGCGGTCCTTAGTCGGCTGGGTGTCATTTCGCTTTTGCAGCTGCGCCTCCATCCGGGTGTGCAGCGCTTGCGGATCACCTGCTGGGGCTTTGAACGTGGCCGAGACCAAGACCGCGCCATCGGGAAACTCAGTTTGACGATACTGGAAGGACAGGTCGTCGGGGCCGAGGGTGTGCAGCGCGCCGTCGCGTGTGACGATTGTCGCTTTCTGGAACACATCAGCGGTGTAGAGCCCATAGCACCCTGCATTCATCCGCACCGCCCCCCCAATCGAGCCGGGGATTGTGCGCAGGAATGTCAGGTCAAGACCCGCGTCTGCGGCTTTGCGTGCCACATGCGCATCCAGCGCCGCCGCGCCAGCGGTGACGGTATCGCCCTCCACTTCGATCCCGTTGAACCCACGGCCCAATCGGATCACCACCGCACGTAACCCGCCATCGCGCACGATCAGGTTAGAGCCGACGCCCATGGGAAACACATCGATCTCGGGCGATAGCTGGCGCAGGAAAGCTTGCAAGTCTTCGACATCTGCAGGTTGGAACAGAAAATCCGCCGGACCCCCTACGCGCATCCAAGTCAGGTCTGACAAGTCCCGGTTCGGGGTCAGTTTTCCGCGCACCTCTGGCAGATTCATCAGTTTTTTCTCCGCTTGCCGAGCCTATTGTGTGCCCGGAAACCATAATTCACCTAACGGATCAAGCGTCGCCCGCCGTCACAAGAACCGCTTGCGCAGCCATCGACCCAGATAAATCACCGGCCAACGTAAAATCCACATGCCCGCGAGCAACACCACAAGACCAACCCACGGCCCGTTTTCGTAGATGACATAGCCCACCAAAGGGATGCCAATCGCGATCAGAACATAGGCGCGTCGCCAGTGATTGTCTTTGCTGGGCGTCATTGCCAAGACATTGGCCACCACAGCCCAAACACAAGCAAGGATCAGCGAGAGGGTCACAGGTCGGCCTCGTCCCCAGCAAATTCCGGTGTTCCCCGGCCCGTCCATTTGCGCGCATAATAGCGCAGTGGATTGCGGAACATCGACACAAAGGCAACAAACGCGCCGAGCCCGACAACCCATCCGAATTGATAGCCCAGCATCCCGATCAGGACCGGGGCCAGCGCCAACAGGATACTGCCCGGCAGAAATTGGTGCCGCATCGGCAGCATTGCCACACAGGTTGCAGCCAAAACCCACAAGGAAGCCAGGAGGATGGCCAGATTCATCGTCTTAGTCCTTTAGACGTGCAGGCAGGGCATTGGCCCAAGCGCTGATGGTACCGGCGCCGAGGCAGACAACCATATCGCCCGGTTGCGCCTGTTCGCGCACCAGTTTTTCAAGGTCATCCTCGGTCATCAGCGCGCTGGCCTGACGGTGGCCGTGGCGGATCAAACCGGCGACCAGAGCATCGCGGTCCGCCCCTTCGATGTGATCTTCGCCTGCGGCGAATACCTCGGCGATGGCGACCACATCTGCCTCGTTAAAACAGGCACAGAAATCTTCGAACAGGTTGGACAGGCGCGAATAGCGGTGCGGCTGGTGCACAGCAATGACGCGCCCTTCGGTGGCTTGACGCGCGGCTTTGAGCACAGCGGCGATTTCAACCGGGTGATGGCCGTAGTCATCAATGATGGTGACACCGTTGATTTCACCGACTTTGGTAAAGCGGCGGTTGACGCCGCCAAAGTTGGCCAGAGCTTCGCGGATTTCATCGGCCTTCATGCCGAGATGACGGGCCACGGCCACCGCTGACAGAGCGTTCGAGACGTTGTGATCGCCGGGCATCGGCAGGGTGCAACCTTCGATCACGAGATCTTCGTGATGCAGGTGAATGTCGAAATGCGCGACGCCCTTTTTATAGGTCAGGTTCACGGCCCGAACGTCGGCCTGTGCATTGAACCCATAGGTGCGCACGCGACGGTCCGAAATCCGCCCGACCAGAGCCTGCACTTCGGCGTGGTCCGTACAGCAAACAGCCAAACCGTAGAACGGCAGGTTCGACACGAATTCATAGAACCCTTCGCGCAGTTTGTCGAAATCGCCCCAGTGTTCCATGTGTTCGGGATCGATGTTGGTGACGATGGCAATGGTGGCAGGCAAGCGGTTGAACGAGCCGTCGGATTCATCGGCCTCGACCACCATCCATTCGCCCTGCCCCATGCGGGCATTCGAGCCATAGGCGTGAATGATGCCGCCGTTGATCACGGTCGGGTCAAAGCCCCCCGCAACCATCAGTTCAGCCATCATCGTGGTTGTGGTGGTTTTGCCATGCGTTCCCGCAATCGCAATGTTGGATTTCAGGCGCATCAGCTCGGCGAGCATATCGGCCCGGCGCACCACTGGCAGGCCTTGCGTGCGGGCTCCGTCCAATTCTGGGTTGCCCGGTTTGATTGCGGTTGAAACCACAACAACAGCCGCCCCGTCCAGATTTTCAGCCGATTGACCAACAAAGATCCGTGCGCCGTGTTCGGCCAGACGGTCAGTGATTTTCGAGGCCTTGAGGTCCGAGCCCTGCACCTGATAGCCGAGGTTCAGCAACACTTCGGCGATGCCCGACATACCAATGCCGCCAATGCCGACAAAATGGATCGCGCCAACATCGGTGGGCAGTTTGGTTGCAGGGGTCATGCGGTTTCCTCTTCGGCCAGATCTTCGACGAGTGAGACCAAACGCGCCGTCGCATCCGGGACGCCGACGCTTAGAGCAGCGTTGGACATCTGCAAAGCAGCGTTTGGGTTGGTTAGAACTGCGGTGATTTGCTCTGCCAGTGTTTTGGAGTCAAGGGCGCGTTCGGGGATCATAATTGCGGCGTTGGCTTCGACCAAACCACGGGCGTTGGCGGTTTGGTGATCCCCTGTTGCAGCGGCGTAAGGGATCAAAACAGAGGGCCGACCGATGATGGAGATGTCTGCCACACTAGAGGCCCCTGCCCGGCTGATCACCAGCTGAGCCTCGGACATGCGGCGGGGCACGTCCTGAAAGAAGGGTTTCACATCTGCGCTGATGCCGTGATCGGCGTAAAAGGCCGTGACGCGTTCGTGGTCTTCTTCACGGGCTTGATGGGCCACGCGCACATATTGGCGCAGATCAGCCGGGAGGTTTGCAATCGCTTCGGGCACAACATCGCTGAGGATGCGGGCCCCTTGGCTGCCGCCCATCACCAGAATGGACATGGGGTAGTCACCGGGGGTGATATACCCGGCACCTGCGCGTTCCAACACTGCGGCGCGCACTGGATTGCCGACATATCCTGCCTCGACCCCATCAGGAACGTCTGTGGGCCACGTACCACAGGCCACACCCGCGACGCGTTTGGCGAAAAGTTTGTTAACCTTGCCCAGCACACCGTTTTGTTCGTGGATCATACGGGGCAGTTTCATCAGCGTGGCCGCGCCCAGTGCAGGGATCGATGGGTATCCGCCAAAGCCGACAACCACATCTGGTTTATCGCGAAAGAACTGCCATGCCATACCAACGACACCTGCCAAAATGCGCGGTGCAACCATGGCTTTGGCCAAGATCCCGCCCCGCGCGAAGGTCGCGCTGGAGACTTGGACGATTTCGGTCGTGTGGGGAAACCCGCCGGTGTAGCGCGCTCCACGCGCGTCCGTAGACAAGCGCACCCGCCAGCCTTTTTTCAACATTGCTTCGGCCAGCGCCTGCGCCGGGAACATGTGTCCGCCGGTGCCGCCTGCCGCAATCAACAGATATTTCTGCTTCATCGTTCCTGCCTAGATTATCCGCGTCCGCGGAGGAAATCGCCCAATTCGCCCTGGGGTCGTGTTCGCGTAAACGCCAACAGCATTCCAAGTCCAATTCCGCCCGCAATCAGCGACGAGCCGCCATAGCTGACAAAGGGCAAGGTCATGCCTTTGGCAGGCAGCAACCGCACCGCGACACCCATGTTGATCATCGCCTGAACCCCGAACATGCAGGCCAGACCCGTTCCGGCCAACCGAATGAACGGATCGCGTTCGCGCATCAGCCGCAACAGCGAACGCACAACAACCAAAGCGTAGAGCAGGATAATGATCAGCACCAGAACGAGGCCGTATTCTTCGGCTGCGACGGCCACGATGAAATCGGTGTGCGCATCCGGAAGCGACCATTTCACCTGCCCCTCGCCGACGCCAACGCCGAACAAACCGCCTTCGCGGATCGCGTTGGTGGCATAGCCAAGCTGTGTGGTGGGATCGACATCAGGGTTCAGGAACCCATCAATACGGCGCGCAAAATGTTCGGAGCTGGAATAGGCGACCATGCCGCCCATCACCACCACGCCAGCCATGGCAACCAGCAACAGCATCGGGGCTCCGGCGACAAAGTACATCACGCCCCAGCCAAACAGAACAAGGCTGGCCTGACCAAAATCGGGCTGCATCACCAGCATCGCCACAATCGCCATGCACAGCGCAAAGGACCACAATTTACCCGGCGGGCCGTTGATTTCCTGGCTCGAGGCAAACAGCCAAGCCGCGACAACCACAAAGCCGGGTTTCAGAAATTCAGAGGGTTGGAGCGAGGCAAATCCAAGCGAATACCACCGCACAGCCCCTTTGCCGAAATCAGTCCCCAAGACGGGCAGCAGCGCCAGCGCAATAAACGAGACCAAAAAGCCCAGCACGGCCAGACGGCGCACCAGAACGGGCGACATCATAGAGGTAAACAGCATGGCCAACAAAGCAACGCCGCCAAAGAACGCCTGACGTTCTACATAGTGAAACGGGTCAAAGTTGTTACGTGACGCCAAGGGGGGCGATGCCGCAAGCCCCAAGAGCAACCCAATGCCAAACAGGATCAACACGCAGGACATCGTCAACTTGTCCAGAGTCCGCCACCATTTTGGAAGAACAGGTTCGCCGCCCCTATCAGGGACCACGCCATAGACCATCTCAGTCATGGGAATACCGCCACTATCTGCCTCGTAAAACGCCCCGTTATCGGGATCTGATTGCGACTCTACAGACAAAAAAGGAATCAGGCCACCCTCTTCCTCTTGCCATTGGCGGCAATCCGCGCCACGGGAGGGTCATGCAATTTGACACGATCATATTAGGTGCAGGTGCCGCAGGCATGATGTGCGCGAGCCGCTGTTCGGGACGGGTTTTGGTGCTGGACCATGCCAAGGCGCCGGGCGAGAAAATCCGTATTTCCGGTGGTGGGCGGTGCAATTTCACCAATATGTATGCAGGCGCGAGTAATTTCCTGTCCCAGAACCCGCATTTCTGTAAATCGGCCATGGCGCGTTACACGCAGTGGGACTTTGTTGAGCTGGTTGATCGCTATGGCATTGACTGGCACGAAAAGACGCTGGGCCAGTTGTTCTGCGATGGATCCGCAAAACAGATTGTTTCAATGCTGTTGTCCGAAATGGATAAAGCCGGGGCTGAGCTGTGGTTGCTGAGTTCGATGAAGGACCTGCGCAAAACCGAAGGTGGCTTTGCGCTGGAGGTTGATCGCGAGGGCAAGCGGATCTCTGTGACCTGCCGCAATCTGGTGATCGCCTCGGGGGGCAAGTCCATTCCCAAGATGGGCGCGACGGGCATTGCCTATGACATCGCGCGTCAGTTTGATTTGCCGGTGATCGACACCCGTCCGGGATTGGTGCCGTTCACCTTTTCCGAGGATCGGTTCAAACCATTGGCGGGTGTGGCCCTGCCTGCCCGCCTGTCCAATGCGCGCACGTCCTTTGATGAGGCGTTGCTGTTCACCCATCGCGGCCTGTCTGGGCCATCCGTGTTGCAGATTTCATCCTACTGGCACGAGGGTGAGACGGTTTCGGTCAATCTGATCCCAGAGATGGGTTTGTTTGAAAAACTGCGCGAACAGCGCCAGATCAGTGGGCGCAAGGATCTTGTGACGGTCTTGGCCCATCACCTGCCCGGCCGATTGGTCGACCACTTGCGGGTGGAATTCGACATCAAGGGCAAGCTGGCGGATCAATCAGACCTCAAATTGCAGGCCCTGTGTGACCAGATGAGCAGTTGGGCGCTGATCCCTTCAGGCACCGAAGGGTATCGCACTGCCGAAGTCACATTGGGTGGGATCGACACCAACGCGTTGTCGTCCAAAACAATGGAAACCAAGACCGTGCCCGGCCTGTTTGTGATTGGCGAAGCCGTGGATGTCACGGGCTGGCTTGGCGGGTTTAATTTCCAGTGGGCCTGGGCCTCTGGGCACGCAGCCGGGACAGCAATAGCGAAACAGGTGCACCCCGAGTAATCGGTTAGTCGCCGGTTTCTTCTAGGCTGAGCTCGTGTTCCAAGGCGGCAGCAAAATTGGCAAATGGGATACTAATGCTGACCACATTGGAGCCCTTTTTCTGAACCGCTGATAAAACCCCCACCAGCGCAAGCTCTGCCCCGCTGCGCATCAGGATCGGCGCCCCTGAATCGCCGGGCATAACCGTACATGTTTGATAAAACGCCCCTGCATCTTGGCCTGATGTCGGTGGTCCGCAGGATTCAGATCGCGACAACACATTTTTGCGTAGCCCTGAATATCCAACCATTTGAAATACGCTTTCGTGGGCCTCTTGTGAGGATATGATCCGCGTGGGCAAAGTTCCAACAGTGGCCCCAAGAGGGTCCTTAAGCACGAGCAAAGCCCAGTCCTGCGACGGTACGACCCGAAACGGTTGATCGCGTTGCACATGAACCGGGCTGAGCACATAGCGATCAACTGATGATACCGCCACATAGCTTCCGCGTTGAAACCCTGCAACAAACCGAATGCTGCTTGCGGGGATCCACCGTTTGCGCGCAAAATTGTACAGGCAATGTGAGGCCGTCAGTACAATCCGGTCCGACACAAGCGCCCCTGTGCAGTGCGTTTTGACCTGTTGGCTGGCAAAATTAACCCGACCTATGGCGCGCCACGGGGCCTGTGCCGCATCCAGGATTTCGCGATCGCGGATATCCTGACACCCAGCACCCAAGGTTTTGCCAACCCAACAGACCGCATCGGATCCGGCTTCGGCTTTGGCGTCCTCTGCCTGCGCACTGAGCGCCCAGAGTGCGAATATACAAAACAGAGCAATCCAACGGAGCAACATGGTAACGGTCCCTTTTCACATAAGGCCACCTTAAGCTCAGGCGGCTGAATGAGAACCCCTGCGGTCTTGGGCGTGGTCGTCCCGTTTCAAAACTTCTGAATTTCTGAGGAAGTTCACGGCAATATTCTATTTTGGTTGAGTTGAGATGTCTGACACAAGCAAGTCACAGGAACGAGCAAAACAGGATGGGTCAATGCGTGGAATGACTGTCAAAGATCTTTTGGAGGCCAAGGGCAAGCGTCAGATGGCCTATGTTCAGGTCGCCCGCGAGGAAGAGGCGGTGGCCGCAGCCGAGGCCGGCATGGATATGATCGGCACCGCGTTTATCCCCGAACGCGCCCATTTTGCCAAAGCCGCAGCGGGCGCGCATTTTCAATTTGGCCTGCCTTGGGGCAAGCACGCCAATGCCACCGAAGCCCTGCGCGATGCGATGGCTGCAATGCAGGCGGGCGCGCAATCTGTGTATTGCGGCATGAGCCCGACCCTTGTCGAAGGTTTGGCGCGCGAAGGGATTCCGGTGATTTGTCATGTGGGGCTTGTTCCGCCCAAAGCCACTTGGACAGGCGGCTATCGCGCAGTGGGCAAAACCTTGGATCAGGCGCAGATGATCTGGCAGCAAGTGCGCGATTTCGAGGCTGCCGGGGCCTTTGCCGTTGAGATGGAGGTGGTTCCGGCTAATTTGGCGTGCGAGATCACCAAGCGCACATCTCTGCTGACGGTTTCGCTGGGATCAGGTGGCGATTGCGATGTGCAATACCTGTTTTCGGCTGACCTGCTTGGTGAAAATCGGGGGCACATCCCGCGCCATGCCAAAGTGTATCGCAACTTTGCCGCCGAACGGGACCGGATGCAGGACGACCGCATCGCTGCCTATCGCGAGTACATCGCGGATGTGACCAGCGGCGCGTTCCCCGAAGCGGGACAGATCACCCAGATGGAAGACAGCGCATTGGCGGATTTCCTGAGCAAGATCTGATGGTGTGCGCGGCCCGTTTAGGCGGGCAGTCGCGCGCGCACTTCTTGCGTGAAATCCTCGCCGCGTTGTTCGAAGTTGTCGTATTGATCAAAGCTGGCGGCGGCAGGGGCCAACAGGACAGTCTCACCCTCTTGCGCCTCGGCCATGGCGCGCTCTACCGCCTGTGCCATGGTCGTGCAAACTTCGGTTTCCATATCGAGTTGGAGCGCAAAGGCTGCGGCTTCGCGGCCGATGACATAAGCCTTGGCCACGTTGTCTTTGGCGGTGTTCAACGCGCCTAGACCGCCCTCTTTTTCCAGCCCGCCGCAGATCCAGCGTATCCGTTTGAAGGCGCTGAGGGCTTTGGCAGCGGAATCCACGTTTGTGGCCTTGGAGTCATTTACGTAGGTTACGCCACCTGCTTCAGCAACGATCTGGCTGCGGTGTGGCAGGCCGGGATAGCTGTGCAGGGCGGCTTCGATCACGCGCGGGGCAAGGCCCAGCGACCGGCAGGCCGCATAGGCAGCGCAAGCGTTTTGGTGGTTGTGCGCGCCCGGCAAGCCTTTGATTGCACGCAGATCGATCGAGCCAGCCTGACGGCCCTTGCGATATTCGCTGAGGAACCCCTTGCGGGCAAACACCTGCCAGCCGGGGCCGGTCAATTTGCGGTCCACAGAAATGCGGATCACCCGGTCATCGGTTGGCCCTTCGGACATCTGCCCGGCGAGGAACATCCCCTCGGGTTCATCGACGCCAACGATGGCGCGATCTGGGCCGCCTTCGGCAAAGAGGCGACGCTTGGCGGCGAAATAGCCCCCCATGCCTGCGTGGCGATCCAAGTGATCGGGCGAGAGATTGGTGAACAACGCAATGTCGGGTGTCATCGAACGGGCCAGTTCGGTCTGGTAGCTGCTGAGTTCCAGCACCACCACCGCGCCGTCTTCGGGGGGATCGATGTCCAGCACGCCGCGCCCGATGTTACCGGCCAGTTGCGAGGCGCGGTCGACCTCGGTCAGGATATGGTGGATCAGAGCGGCGGTGGTGGATTTGCCGTTGGACCCGGTCACGGCGATAACGCGCGGCAGGGTATCAAAGTTGTCCCAGCTGCTGTCAGCGAACGAGCGAAAGAACAAGCCGATATCGTTGTCTACAGGCACCCCGGCATCCAATGCGGCCACGACCACGGGGTTGGGATGTGGGTAGAGATGCGGAATGCCCGGCGAGACGATCAGCGTAGCGATATCATCAAAGGCGCCCTGCTTGCGCAGATCTTTGCAGGTGAACCCTTCGGCCTCGGCCGTTTCGCGCGCGGCTGGGTTGTCATCCCAGCACACCGCGTGTGCGCCGCCGTCTCGCAGGCTGTGCGCGGTCGCAAGCCCGGAGCGGCCCAATCCCAATACGGCCACGTTCTGGCCTGCAAATCCTTTGACCGGAATCATTCTGTCACCTTTGGCTCAGCGTTGTCTGTGAAAATGGTAAAAGCCCTTAGCGGACTTTCAAAGTCGCAAGGCCGATCACGGCCAAGATCAGCGAAATGATCCAGAACCGAATGACGATGGTGGGTTCGGCCCAGCCTTTTTTCTCGTAATGGTGGTGGATTGGCGCCATCAGGAACACACGTTTGCCGGTACGTTTGAAATAGAGCACTTGGATGATCACCGAGAGGGCCTCGACCACGAACAGACCGCCAACGATGGCCAGTACCAGCTCGTGCTTTGTCGCGACCGCAATCGCGCCCAGAGCGCCGCCAAGCGCCAGCGACCCGGTATCGCCCATAAACACAGCCGCTGGAGGGGCGTTGTACCACAGGAAGCCAAGGCCGCCGCCAAAGAGAGCAGCGGTGAAGATCAGGATCTCGCCAGTGCCCGCAACATAGTGAACATCCAGATATTCACTAAAGTCGACGCGCCCCACAGCGTAGGCAATCACACCCAGGGTCGAGGCTGCGATCATCACAGGCATGATGGCAAGACCGTCCAACCCATCGGTCAGGTTCACGGCATTGGCAGCCCCAACAACAACGCACACCGCGAAGGGGATGTAGAAATAGCCAAGATTGATCAGGGTATCTTTGAAAATCGGCATGGCCAGTTGGTTTTGCAGCGCGTCTGGGTGGTTGGCCGAGGCCCAGATGGCGGCAATAACGGCGATCAAAATACCCAGTAAAACCCGCACCTTACCCGGTACACCCTTGGTGTTTTGTTTGGACACTTTGGCGTAATCATCGGCAAAGCCAATCGCTGCGTAGCTGAGTGTCACGAACAACACCAGCCAGACAAACGGGTTGTCCAGACGCGCCCATAGCAAGGTTGCCGTCACCAAGGCGCCAACGATCAGCAAGCCGCCCATCGTGGGTGTGCCCGCTTTGACAAAATGGCCCTCGGGGCCATCATCGCGAATGGGCTGCCCTTTGCCTTGTTTGCGGCGCAAGACATTGATCAGCGGTTGACCAAAGATAAAGCCAAACAGCAATGCCGTCAGAAATGCCCCCCCTGCGCGGAAGGTGATATACCGAAAGAGATTCCAGAAATCCCCTCCGTCCGACAGTGCGGTCAACCAATAAAGCATGTCTGCCTTTCTTACTCGTCATCTTTGGGTCGGAACGCTTAGGCGCCCGAAGCGGGCCCGCCTTGACCCATTTTACGGATCGCGTCAACGATCCGCGCCAATTGCATGCTGAGAGAGCCCTTGGCCAGCACAATGTCGCCTGCCTGTAGCAATTCGGGCACCTGTTGCGCCAGCTCCGCACTGGTTTCGGCCCAGATCCCGCGCTTGCCTGCCGGCAAAGCCGCGTGCAGCGCCTTCATCAGTGGGCCGATGCAGTGAATCACATCAACCTGTTGGACAGCTGGCAAATTTGCCACGGCGCTGTGCAGCGCGAGCGCGTCAGGGCCCAGTTCTTTCATATCCCCAACGAACGCCACACGCCGCGCGCCCGTGGCCAAGCCCAGCACATCCAAAGCCGCGGCCATCGAGGTTGGGTTTGCGTTATAGCTGTCGTCCAGCAGGTCGATGTGACCCTTGGACAGGCTGATCAATTCGCGGGCACCGCGCCCTTTGAAAGGGGTCCAGCTGCCAAGACTTTGGGCTGCTTTGGTCAAATCCGCGCCAAGAGCGGCACAACTGGCCAAGGCCCCAAGGCCATTCATGGCAAAGTGTTGCCCTGCAGATTGGATCGAGAATTCCAGAGGCATCCCATTGGCCCGTGCGGCCGCGTTGGTCGTATCGCCAACAACTTCGACATCCACCAGCGTGTAATCCTGTGCGGCGCGTCCAAATCCGATGATCTGCGCGCCCAATCGTTTGGCCGTAGTAATCAGGATGTCAGCCTGATCGATATCCGCATTCAGGACTGCGATCCCGTCTGGTTCCAACCCGTCCAGAATGGCGGCCTTTTCGCGCGCGATCCCTTCGATGGAGTCAAATGCCTCGAGGTGCGCGGCGGCGACGGTGGTGACCAGCGCCACATGCGGACGCGCCAAACGCGCCAAGGGGGCGATTTCGCCCGGATGGTTCATGCCGATTTCGATGATCGCATATTCGGTGTCACGCGGCATCCGCGCCAAGGTCAGCGGCACGCCCCAATGGTTGTTATAGCTGGCGACACTGGCGTGGGTGCGTCCCTGATCGCCCAACACCCGCAACAACATCTCTTTGGTCGAGGTTTTGCCAACGCTTCCGGTTACGGCGACAACCCGCGCCGGACAACGTGCGCGCGCGGCGCGGCCCAAGGCTTCGAGCCCGGCGAGCACATCATCGACGATCAACAAAGGTGCATCAGCGGGCACATCGTCGGGGATACGCGACACCAGCGCGGCCCCTGCCCCAGCTTTGAGCGCTTGGGCCACGAAATCATGACCGTCCCGTGCTGCTGTCAGCGCCACAAACAGGTCGCCCGGTTCAAGGGTACGTGTATCTATCGAGACGCCCGTTACGGACCAAGATCCCTGACTGCGTCCACCTGCGACGACGGTCGCATCTACGGCCTCGGCTGCGGTCCAAAGAGTCATGCGATCCCTCCATCCAAGGCGGCAACGGCGACGCTGGCTTGTTCAACGTCATCAAATGGCAGCACATCATCGCCAACGATCTGCCCGGTTTCGTGTCCTTTGCCCGCAATCAACAATGCATCACCGGGTTGGAGTGCATCAACGCCGCGCAGGATCGCCTCGGCCCGGTCGCCCACTTCGGTGGCTTCGGGTGCGCCTGCCATGACGGCGGTACGGATCAGGCTTGGGTCTTCGGAGCGGGGGTTGTCGTCGGTCACGAACACCACATCAGCGTTGTCTGCAGCGGCTTGGCCCATCAACGGACGTTTGGTTGCGTCGCGGTCCCCCCCGGCACCAACGATAGCAATCAAGCGTCCCATCACATGAGGGCGCAGCGCCTTGAGCGCAGTTGAAACAGCATCGGGCGTATGGGCGTAATCGACAAAAACGGCAGCCCCGTTTGAGCGTGTCGCGGCCAGTTGCATACGGCCACGCACGGTTTGCAGATGCGGCAGCGTTTCAAACACGCGTTCGGGGTCTTCGCCACCTGCGATCACCAGACCACAGGCCAGCAAAACGTTTTCAGCCTGAAAGCCACCGATCAGGTTCAGGCGAGTTTGATAAACCTTACCCTGCCACGAAAAGCGCAGATCCTGCCCCGTCGCGTCAAACCGTTGGTTCAGCAGGCTGAGATCCCCGACGCCCTGCCCGACGGTCAGAACCGACTGACCACGGGCAGCGGCGATGGCGCGCATTTCTGCGCCTTTGGGATCGTCAAGATTTATCACAGCGGTGCCATCCACGGGCAAAACCCGGCGGAACAAGCCAGCTTTGGCGGCAAAATAGGCCTCGAACGTGTCGTGATAATCGAGGTGGTCTTGGGTGAAGTTCGAGAACCCGGCGGCGGCAAGTTGAACCCCATCCAGACGACGTTGCTCTAACCCGTGGGACGATGCCTCCATCGCGGCGTGGGTCACGCCTTGCGCCGCAGCATCAGCTAAGCATCGGTGCAAGGTGATGGGTTCGGGGGTTGTGTGGGCCAAGGGCGCGGTCCAGGCGCCTTCGACGCCCGTGGTGCCGAGATTGACCGCATCGTGGCCCAGTTCGGTCCAGATCTGACGCACAAAGGTGGCGACAGAGGTTTTACCGTTGGTGCCAGTCACGGCGATCATGGTCTCTGGCTGTGCCCCAAACCAGAGAGCGGCGGTATAGGCCAATACCTGACGGGGATCTTGTACCACGATCAGCGCGGCATCGGAGGCGGCCAATTCGGTGGCGGCGATTTCAGCGCCTTCGCTGTCGGTCAGAATGGCAGCTGCACCCATGCGCAAAGCATACTGGATGAACTCACCACCGTGGACACGCGTGCCCGGTAGTGCAGCGAACAAAAAGCCATCGCGCACGTCGCGGCTGTCTACGGCCATCCCTGTGATTTCGGGATCGCGGCCTGCACGTGCGGTCAGGGCCAGCTGGCTAAGTTTCTGTGCCGGTGTGCCCATGACGCCCCTGCCTGTTTGGTTAATTCGAAGTGAGCGTTATACCAGCCGTGACGCCGGGCTCAACCTGTGGACGCAACCCCAAGAGTGGCGCAATTCGACCGATCATTTCTGCGGCTACGGGGACGGCTGTCCACCCCGCTGTGCGGCGCTTTTCGCCGTAAGCCAGAATTGACGGCTCGTCCAATGTAACGATCAGCACGTATTTGGGATCGCTCGCCGGGAACAGGGTGGCAAAGGTCGCGATCACTTTGTTCTCGTAATACCCGCCTTTGGGTTTGGGTTTATCCGCTGTTCCGGTTTTACCGCCCACTTGATATCCGGGGACTTCGCCAAAGCTGGCGGTGCCGTCGGTGACAACTTTGCGCAACATACCGCGCGCGGCCAGCGCGGCCTCGGACGACATCACGCGTGGGCCGTGTTGCGGTCCGTTTTGGCGGAGGATTGTCGGGCTGACGTAATGCCCCCCATTGGCAATTGCAGCGTAACCTGCCGCCAAGTGCATGGGGCTAGTCGACAATCCGTGGCCATACGAGATTGTCACGGTGCTCAGTTCGCCCCAGTTCTTGGGCATTAGGGGCTGGCCGCCTTTTGCCTCGACTATTTCGAACGGAGTTGGGTCAAACATGCCCAAAGAGTTCAGGAAGTCCTGCTGCCGCTTGGAGCCGATTTGCAGAGCGAGACGCCCGGTGCCCCGGTTCGAGCTTTTGACGATGATGTCAGCGACGCTGATTTTGCCGTAGTTCTTGTTCTTAAACTCACCAATCGGGAAACGCCCGATCCGCATCGGACCGGAAGTGTCGATGATGGTGTTGCTGTTCGCCAGTCCCAGATCAACCGCCTGTGCCGCTGTAAAGATCTTGAACACAGATCCAAGTTCATAGACCCCCTGCACCGCGCGATTGAACAGCGGGCTATCCGAGGGATCAAATCCAGATGTCGGTGGGCGTGGACGGTCATTGGGATCAAATGCAGGCAAAGAGGCGACAGAGATCACCTCGCCCGTGTGGACGTCCATCAAAACCGAGGAGGCGCCTTTGGCGTTCATGATTTTCATGCCACCCAGCAACACGCGTTCGCTGGCGGCCTGAACGGTCAGATCCAAGGAAAGTTGCAGCGGCTTGCTGCCATTTGCAGGGTCGCGCAGGTATCCGTCGAATTGACGTTCCACACCTGCAACCCCGATGACCTCGGCAGCGTTCACGCCTTCTTTGCCGAAGCCCGCCCCGCCCATCACGTGCGATGCCAATTTGCCATTTGGATAGAGGCGCATTTCACGCGGGCCAAACAACAATCCGGGATCGCCGATGTCATGCACGGCTTGTTTCTGTTCAGGAGAGATCTTTTTCCGGATCCAGACAAATTTGCGTTTGCCGGTGAAATCCTTGATCAGTCGCGCTTCTTCCAGATCGGGAAAGACCTGTGCAAGCCCTTTGGCCGCAGCGATCGGATCGACCATCAGCTGTGGTTGCGCATAGAGCGAATGCGTTTCAAAGTTGGTGGCTAGAATGCGCCCTTGACGATCGACGATATCCGCCCGTTGCGCCGCGATCATGGCGCCGGGGGCCGAAGCCAGAGGTTCAACAGGGACCGAGGTTGCCATCAACCCCATGCGCACGCCAACCACAACAAACGCACAGAGGAAAAACCCCCCAAGTACAAGCAAGCGCCCTTCGGCCCGTGCGCGGGCCCGGTCCTGCATATCATCATGCCGCTGGCGAATGTTTTCCTTTTCGATCAGGCCGGGGTTTTCCCCCTTGGCCCGGGCATCCAAAATCCGCGCCAGAGGACGAAGTGGCGTTCGGATCATGGCAACTGCTCCTGAGACATTGTGGATACATCGACGGGGTTGATAATTGGAATATCTGGCGCCTTTGGATAGGCGACCTCATCCACCCGGCCAAACTGATCGGGGCGGAGCGGCAAGAGACCCAAGCGATCAAAGTTCAGATCCGCCAATTCCCGCAGCCGATCTGGGCGATTCAAATACGCCCATTCCGCACGTAACACGCTGAGACGGACCTGTGCGGCACCAATCTGGCGCTGAAGGCGTTGCGTATCTTTCAACACCTCCTGTGTTTTGTAGTTCTCTTGATAGGCCCAAAGCGCCAACCCAAACACCGTCAGAGCGGTCAAAACGTAAATGACGCCCTTCATTTTAAGCTCTCCTTGAGCTGCGGCATTCCGATGCTGCGTGCGTCGACCGCGCCTGCGGGTGCATCCGTCCGAATCCCGACACGCAGTTTTGCAGAGCGTGAGCGTGGGTTCTCTTCCAACTCTTGATCATCCGGGCCAATCGCCTTGCGGGATTTGAGCGTGAATTGCGGGGCCTCTTCGGCAATTTCCGGGGCATAGCGATTGGCACGCCCGGTTTTGCCTGCGCGCGCCTGAAAGAACCGTTTGACCATGCGGTCTTCGATGGAATGGAAGGTCACAACAGCCAATTGTCCGCCGGGCTTGAGCGCGCGTTCCGCAGCCATGAGACCTTGAAACAGCTCGTCATATTCTGCGTTCACGGCAATCCGAAGCGCCTGAAAGCTACGGGTTGCCGGGTGTGATTGCCCGAATTTGGGACGGGGCAGGCAGGATTCGATGATTTCGGTCAACCGTAGGGTCGTTGTAATCGGTGCAAGGGCGCGTTCGCGCACGATTGCCCGCGCGATCCGGCGACTGGCGCGTTCTTCACCATAGTGGAATAGGATGTCGGCGATTGCCTCTTCGGTGGACTCGTTCACCAGATCAGCGGCAGACACGCCATCCTGAGACATGCGCATGTCCAGTGGCCCGTCTTTCATGAACGAAAACCCGCGCTCTGCCAGATCCAGCTGCATAGAAGACACGCCCAAATCAAGCACGACGCCATCCAGATCCTGTGCATATTCATCCATGCGAGAAAAGACACCCGCCTGCATGACAAGCCGGTCGCCATATTCGCTGGCCCAAGGGGCTGCCATTTCAAATGCAAGCGGATCCCGGTCAACGCCAATGACCCGATCAGCGCCAGCTGCCAGCAATCCGCGGGTATACCCCCCGGCGCCAAAGGTGCCATCCAGCCAAACGCCGGAAACTGGGGCAACGGCGGCCAGCAAAGGGCGCAGCAGAACAGGGATGTGAGAGTCTGTGTCAGGGCGGGCCGCAGCAGCCATACCGTTATGCGCCTCCTGCGCCATCTAGGAATGCCATCGGATCAAAGTCATCCGGCAGCTCGTCAAGCCACTCTTCGGTCTGAGCCAATTCTTCGGTATCGTAGGTTTCAGGCTTCCAAATCTGGAAGGTATCCCCGGCCGCGATAAAAAAGGCCTCACCGCTCAGGCCGATCTTTTTGCGCAGTTTCGCAGGCAGTACCAGCCGCCCTGTTTCATCTACTGTGGTGGGGTGGGATTGCCCATGGAACATGCGTTGCAGCATTTTCCGTTCCATCGAGCCACGCGGCAGGGCGTCGATTTTATCGTCAACCTCGTCGATGGCTTCCATCGTATAGCATTCAAGGAACTTGCGGCGGTGGTCACCATAGACAATGACCAATTCCGGGGCGTCGCCAGATTGCCAGTTCGGGTCGCCGGCCTCTAGAACACGGCGAAACGAGGCAGGAATTGACACCCTACCCTTCGTATCGACCTTATTCTGGCTTTCGCCTCTGAACCTGCGCGCCAAAACGACTGTCCCTTTCGTTGTGCGCTATCGCGTTTCTTTTTTCGTCCCCAGAAATTAGAAACGGCGGGTTGATCTGCTGCCACTGATCAACCCGCCGCCTGATCCCGCTTTGCGGGGATGTCCGACTGCGCGCGCCACCTGGGGGGATGTCTGCTCGCTCGCGCGCCGGATCTCTTTGGTCTGATGAAAGCGAAGCGCCTGTATGAAACCTGCTTATTAGTGGTTGGGGTCGTTTGGTGCCCCTGTCGTCTCGTTCTCATCCGATGAACAAGGGATGCCATGGGAATTCATGGAAATCAACAGGAAACTACCGCACGACTCTTTATGGAGCCTTTGAAATTCGAACCAAATGCCGTCAAACCGGCTCTCAAAAGATTCAATAGCACATCACCTAGTAGAAGGCTTCAAGCAATACACAAGATACAGAACAGGATGTTGTGGTGAAAAAACTTCCATGACTTCCCTAGAATACCCACACCCATTTAGAATTTTCTGGCTGAGTATCCGCACTTGGCATCAGGTCCGGCCCGAATCACTCGCAGATTTCGATAATTCGCTCAGATTTGAGCCCCTAAAGAGAGCCGAACAGAGGCATCCCATAAAATCCCATAGACTGCTCCCATGAAATCCCACACCAGCCATCCCACGAAATCCCAACCGACCCTCGCCCTTACATTGAGTCCCTGCACACCCCTGCTTTGCATCCCATAGACAACCCCAAACGCCACGGCATTTGATACCGTTAAGGGCGAGTTGAATGACCCCCATAACCTCAAGGGTGAACGTTCGCTCTTATTTCCCTAAAGGAACCTCAAGAAAATATAGCTCCCGGCGGTCCTCTCATTTTTGTGAACTAATCTATGCACTTGCTGCATAGCGGCATTGAGGGCGTACCCTATTGTGCACTTGCAGCATTTGCTTATTTTGATCTCAACAAGGCCGCAGAGACGCGGCGCAGACGAGACGACGATAGGTTACGAACATGGCTGTTACCAGCGACTTCACCGCCGTAAAAGGCACCCCGAGCTTTGGCTTCTCCTCGGTGATCGAGGCCATGAAAGCACGCTTCATCCGTCACCGGATGTACCGCCAGACTGTCAATGAACTGTCTGAGCTCAGCGCCCGGGAATTGGCCGATCTGGGCCTGCACCGGTCGATGATCAAGCGCGTCGCGCAGCAAGCGGCCAGCGAATACACAGCGCGCTAAGCGCACCGAAACAAGAGATCAGGCCCTCTCTCCTCCTCCCTGAGGGTCTGTAAAACGCGGCGACATCTTCCTCCTCCCTGATGTCGCCGCACAAAATACCGGGTTCAAACCCGGATCGCAGATACATCCGGGCCTCTCCTCCTCCCTGGTCTGGATGTTGAAAGCCGCGGCGACACCCTCCTCCTCCCTGGTGTCGCCGCGATCTCATACCGGGCTCAAACCCGGATCACGGATACATCCGGGCCTCTCCTCCTCCCTGGCCTTGATGTTGAAAGCCCGCGGCGATGTCCTCCTCCTCCCTGACATCGCCGCGATCTCATACCGGGCTCAAACCCGGGTCGGAACACATCAGGGCCTCCTCCTCCCTGCCTTGATGTTGTTAAAGAACGGCGACACCCCTCCTCCCTGGTGTCGCCGTTTTTTTGTGTCCGCCGACCACTTACGCACCCCCCAAAAAAAAAGCGCCCCGGTCAGACCGAGGCGCCAAATCAAAGATCGTGCATACGCCCTTGGGGCGTATTCAATTTAACAACAGCTCAAAACGGAACGTCGTCTTTTGCGGATAGGAATTTGGAGACCACTTTTTTCACGCCCGCTTTTTCGAAATTGACCTCGGCTTTGTCGCCTTCGATATCCACGACTTCGCCGTAGCCGAATTTTTGATGGAATACGCGCTCACCAACCATGAAGCTCGACACGGCCTTTAGGTCGATCACTGAATTCCGGGCTTCTTTTGGCTGTGCCATTCCGCGTTGCCCTTGGCGCGCCTGCAATCTTTTCCATCCGGGGGAATTATATACGTTGGCCTCGGACACACGCGCCTCTAGTCCACCGCTATCGCCATATCCACCACCGCTGCCGTACAGTCCGGGCGGGGTCAACACATCCACGTGCGCTTCGGGCAACTCATCGATAAACCGCGAGGGCAGTGCATTTTGCCACTGACCAAAAACCCGTCGGTTGGCTGCAAATGAAATCGTACAGATTTCTTCGGCGCGGGTGATGCCCACGTAGGCCAGTCGGCGTTCTTCTTCGAGCCCTTTAAGGCCGGTTTCATCCATTGAACGTTGCGAGGGGAAAAGCCCATCCTCCCACCCCGGCAGAAAAACGGCCGGAAATTCCAACCCTTTGGCCGCGTGCAGCGTCATGATCGAGACTTTGGCCCCATCGTCGCTTTGCTCATTGTCCATGATCAGGCTGACGTGTTCCAAAAACCCCTGCAGGTTCTCGAAATTGTCCAGTTGGTTCACCAGTTCTTTGAGGTTTTCCAGCCGTCCCGGGGCCTCGGGTGTTTTGTCGTTTTGCCAGTGCCCGGTATAGCCTGATTCATCCAACAGAATCTGCGCCAGTTCAACATGGCTGATCTCAGGCTCTCCGAACCGGACCTGTGGCGGGCCGCCGTCATCAAGAACAGCATCCTCGTCGATCTGAACCACGGGGCCACGCGTCATACCGTTCCAGCGGGTCAAATCTTCGACCAAGCGACGCAGGGCCGCGCCGCCTTTGCCTTTGATCGCGCCGTCTTGCACTGCGATCCGAGCCCCTTCGAGCAACGAAACCCCATGCGCGCGCGCCGTCATCTGGATGGTTTGCTGAGCTTTGTCGCCCAATCCACGCTTGGGTGTGTTCACAATCCGCTCAAACGCCAGATCATCTTCGGGGCTGGTCACCACTCGAAAATAGGCCATGGCATCGCGAATCTCTAACCGTTCATAGAATCGCGGGCCACCGATCACGCGATAAGGCAGGCCAATGGTTAAAAAGCGGTCCTCGAACGCGCGCATCTGATGCGATGCCCGTACCAGAATCGCCATTTCGTCCAAGGAGACCGGACGTTGCCCGCGCGTGCCCCGCTGCAAGGCGTCGATTTCCTCGCCAATCCAACGGGCTTCTTCTTCGCCATCCCAGTGACCGATCAAGCGCACTTGTTCGCCGTCTTCAGCTTCGGTCCACAGGGTTTTTCCGAGTCGGTCGGAATTTCCGGCGATGACCCCCGAAGCGGCGGCCAGAATATGCGGGGTTGAGCGATAGTTTTGCTCCAGCCGCACCACATGCGCCCCCGGGAAATCCTTTTCAAACCGCAGGATATTGCCGACCTCGGCCCCGCGCCAGCCGTAGATCGATTGGTCATCATCGCCAACACAGCAAATGTTTTTATGTCCACCTGCCAGCAAGCGCAGCCACAGATACTGTGCGACGTTGGTATCTTGGTATTCGTCCACCATCACATAGCGGAACCAACGCTGATATTGTTCAAGAACGTCTGAATGCGTTTGGAAAATCGTCACCACATGCAGCAGCAAATCGCCAAAATCGACGGCATTCAGCTCTTTCAGGCGGGCCTGATATTGCGCGTATAGGTCAACGCCGCGATAATTGTAGGCCCCGGCATCCGAGGTCGGGACGTTGGCCGGCGTAAAGGCGCGGTTTTTCCAGCTGTCGATAACCCCGGCCAATTGCCGTGCAGGCCAGCGTTTGTCATCAATCTGTTCTGCTTTGATCAACTGCTTGAGCAGACGGATCTGATCATCAGTATCAAGAATAGTGAAATTGGATTTGAGCCCCACCAATTCCGCATGCCGACGCAGCAGCTTCACGCAGACCGAATGAAACGTCCCCAACCAAGGCATGCCTTCAACTGGCTGCCCCAACATACGTGCGACGCGTTCCTTCATCTCGCGCGCCGCTTTGTTTGTAAATGTCACCGCCAATATTTCATTGGGGCGCGCGCGTGCCGTGTTCAGTAGGTGAACAATCCGCGTGGTTAGCGCCTTGGTTTTCCCCGTCCCTGCTCCGGCCAGCATCAACACGGGTCCATCCAGTGTTTCAACCGCGCGGCGCTGTTCAGGATTCAGGTCATCCAGGTACGGCATCGGACGCGCGGCCATCGCGCGCGCCGACAGAGAGGCGCCTTCAAAGGCGTCCATTTCATCAAAGCTGCTCATGGGTTCAAAATACGCTGGAATTAACCAGAGGGAAAGGCTTTGTTCACGAACTGTTCGCGCATTACGGAACAAAATTCAGGTATTTCGTTCAAAATGTAGGCGCCTAGGACTACTGCCCATCGACAAAATTAAGACTTTATCAAGCTCTGTTA
Organism: Phaeobacter sp. NW0010-22; assembly: GCF_040365955.1. NCBI lineage: Bacteria > Pseudomonadati > Pseudomonadota > Alphaproteobacteria > Rhodobacterales > Roseobacteraceae > Phaeobacter > Phaeobacter sp. NW0010-22. The sequence goes on along the minus strand of NZ_BAABWT010000001.1, from coordinate 383,989 downwards.
CCCATAGATCCCTTAAGATCCTACGGAGCGCGAATATGTCACTCACTACCGCCTTTTCACTGAGCCATAGGCTCAAGTGGGCTGGAATCGGCCTTTTGTTCATAACTTTGACGGCCGCCGCGTCGTGGGGAGTCTACAAGATCCCCGGCCCGCTGGTTGAACAGATGCTTGAAACGGACATTCGCCACGAGGCCGAGTTGTGGAAGCGCCGGGTCACGCTGCATATGGAGAGCCCTTCGGTTTCCTTTGAAACGGGTCAGTTCAATGAACACGACGAAGAGTTTTTGAGAGCGATTCCCGAAGCGTCGAGCGTCTACCGCTACAAACTCCTGAACACGATGGGTCAGGTTTTCTGGTCCACACGTGAGCACGAAATTGGTGAGATTGAAAACGGTGCCTTTTTCCGAAACGAATTGGCGCAGGGCATGATCCATTACGTGCACGAGTTGAAGCCGCTGTCCGAAATAGACGGTTTGGACCTGCATGTCGAAAATGCATCCCAAGTGGAACAACGGCATGTGGCCAAAGTCTACATGCCGGTGATGGAGAATGGCCGTTTCATTGGCGCGATTGAGTTTTTCACGGACTTCACCGAGATGCGTGCGGTTTTTGTGACGCGTGTTCGCATGTCACTGGCCATTCTTTCGGTCATTGCGTTGCTAGCAATGGCGACGGTGTCGTTCGTCATCTTTCGCACCAACCGCCGTCAATTTCACGCGCTGCATGATCGTACTGAAAAAGAGCGGCACCTGCTAAAGGATCAATTGCGTCTTGCCCGCGAGGTTCAATTGCTCGGTGAATTGAACGAATGGTTGCAATCCAGCCGGTCCCTGGAAGAACTGTTCGATATGGTGTCCCGGTTCATGACGCATATTTTGCCGACGGCAGAAGGCAGCGTTTACGTATACTCGAATTCACGCGATGTGCTGGATGGCAGCGCCAGCTGGAACGGCGGCGATCACAAAGCCCACATTCACCCTGATGGGTGCTGGGGTCTGCGCCGCGGGCGTACTTATGAATATGGCAGCAGCGAAATCGACTTTGTCTGCGAACATGCAGAGCCACACGATGGCCGCCCTTATTTCTGCTTTCCCATTTTGGCACACGGTGAAACGGTTGGATTGATGCATCTGCGCGCGCAGACAGATAATTGTGCGGAATTCGCCGAGAGCAAAAAGCTTGCTCAGATGTGTGCAGAGCAAATCAGCATGGCCATAGCCAACGTGCGTATGCGTGATCAATTGCATGATCAATCTGTCCGTGATCCGCTGACAGGCCTATTCAATCGCCGTCATCTGACGGATTACTTGCGCAAAAAAGTGGCGCGCAGTCAGAACACCGGCGCTGAGCTCAGCCTGATTGCGATCGATGTCGATCACTTCAAGAAATTCAACGACACCCATGGGCATGATGCTGGTGACATGGTTCTGCGCGCTGTTGGATCTGTTCTGGAGCAGGCCTGTGACGGTGAAGAAGTGGCCTGCCGAATGGGGGGCGAAGAGTTTATGATTATTTTGCCAGAAACAACGCAGGATAATGTCATGACTCGGGCTGAACACGTACGTCAGGCAGTTGAAGCCATTTCCGTACGTTATGGAGAAAAGACACTGCCGCGCATCACGATATCGGCAGGGGTATCATTCTTCCCAACCCATGGGACCATGCCGCAGGATTTGATGCGCTCGGCAGATGACGCCTTGTATGATGCTAAGGCAAAAGGGCGCAATCAAATCCAGGTGGCACAGAATGCACCGTCTCAAAACGAGAGCCTGAATGGCGAAACGGATGAAAAGGCACAGATGGGCGCGCGCCCAAAGGGGGCGGTCAATCCCGGCCCAACGCTGGCAGCAGAGTAAGCCCTTGCCGAATCGGATGAGAGCACCGATCAATCCCCATGGATTTACACAGCACCTATCCAGGCATTATGGATTTGAAGTGGCGCGCAAAGCGCCGCTTGCCCCGTTTCGTATGGGAATATTTGGATAGCGGCACAGGTGTCGAAGCCACCAAAGCCCGCAACCGCGCTGCGTTGGACCACATAGGGTTCAATCCTTCGATCCTGCACGGGGCGATGGATTTTGATCTGAGCACAACCTTTCTGGGGCAGAACCATCCGCTGCCCTTTGGCATGTCCCCGATTGGGATGTCAGGTCTTATTTGGCCCAAAGCGGAACAGCTTTTGGCGCAAGAGGCGGCGCGCGCCGATATCCCCTATACCTTGTCAACGGTTGCCAGCCAAAGTCCTGAAGATATGGCACCGCATATTGGATCGCAGGCGTGGTTCCAGCTTTATCCGCCCAAAAAGCCTGACATCCGACACGACTTATTGGATCGTGCAAAATCGTCAGGTTTCTCAACACTTGTGTTGACAGTGGATGTTCCGGTCGCCTCGCGCCGGGAGCGCCAGACCCGATCCGGTTTGACGCAACCTCCGAAATTAACCCCGCGTTTGCTTGCCCAGATCGCGATGCGCCCAGCATGGGCTTTGGGTATGGCCCAAAATGGCATGCCTCGGATGCGAAGCCTGGATAAATATATACAGAAGCAATCTAATCTGCCCCCCACCGCGCATATCGGCTATTTGCTGCGCACCTCGCCGGATATGGAATATGTCAAATGGTTGCGTGACCATTGGGATGGCCCCTTTATTGTCAAAGGTGTGATGCGGGCTCAGGATGTCGCACAGTTAGAGGCCGTCGGCGTCGATGCCCTATGGGTTTCAAATCACGCGGGGCGGCAATTTGATGGCGCACCCGCAACGATCGAAGCGCTCCCGCTGATCCGCGCGTCGACCCAGCTGCCGTTGATATTCGACAGCGGCATCGAAGGGGGTTTGGATATCTTGCGCGCATTGGCTTTGGGCGCGGATTTTGTCATGTTGGGGCGGGCCTTTCACTTTGGTCTGGCGGCGCTTGGCGCCAAAGGCCCAGGCCATGTCATCGACATTCTAAAGCAAGATATGATGGCGAATATGGGCCAACTCGGCGCAAGATCTTTGCGCGATCTTCCTGCTGCGACCCACTTACCTGCACTTCAGTGAGCGAAATCATTGCAACAAAAGTATGAAACCGGCGTTTGCGAGCGTTAACATGCCGGTTCTACCCAGAACTACCAATATACGCGGGCTTATTGTCCGCCTAAAACCCACGCCCAAACTCCTAAGGGACTCGGACCTGCCATGACTGACTTTAAAAAGATCCTGATCGCAAACCGCGGTGAGATAGCTATCCGTGTAATGCGCGCTGCCAATGAGATGGGAAAGCGCACAGTTGCCGTCTATGCCGAAGAGGACAAGTTGGGCCTGCACCGGTTCAAAGCGGACGAAGCCTATCGCATTGGCGAAGGGATGGGTCCGGTTGCAGCTTACCTGAGTATTGATGAGATGATCCGTGTCGCCAAAGAAAGCGGCGCAGATGCTATTCACCCAGGCTATGGGTTGTTGTCTGAGAACCCAGAATTCGTGGATGCCTGTGCCCAAAACGGCATCACGTTTATTGGCCCCAAAGCGGAAACTATGCGCGCCCTTGGCGACAAGGCCAGTGCCCGTAAAGTGGCGGTTCAGGCCGGCGTTCCCGTCATCCCGGCGACCGAGGTTTTGGGTGATGACATGGATGCGATCCGCGCCGAGGCGGCAGAAGTGGGCTATCCCTTGATGCTCAAGGCGTCTTGGGGCGGTGGTGGACGGGGTATGCGCCCAATCCACGGCCCGGATGAATTGGAAGAGAAAGTTCTGGAAGGGCGTCGCGAGGCCGAAGCTGCATTCGGGAATGGCGAGGGGTATCTGGAAAAGATGATCACCCGCGCCCGCCACGTCGAGGTTCAAATTCTGGGCGATAAGCATGGTGAGATCTATCACTTGTTTGAGCGGGATTGTTCGGTCCAACGGCGCAACCAAAAGGTCGTGGAGCGCGCGCCTGCCCCCTACCTGAGCGAAGAGCAGCGCGTTGAAATTTGCGAATTGGGCCGCAAAATCTGTGCCCACGTAAATTACGAATGCGCCGGTACCGTTGAATTCCTAATGGATATGAATGACGGCAAGTTCTACTTCATCGAAGTGAACCCCCGGGTTCAGGTTGAGCACACTGTGACCGAAGAAGTTACGGGCATCGACATTGTCCGTGCGCAGATCCTGATCGCCGAAGGAAAGACAATTGCCGAGGCCACTGGCAAAGCTGATCAATCCCAGATCACTCTGACCGGGCACGCCCTGCAGACCCGGATCACCACCGAGGATCCACAAAACAACTTTATTCCCGATTATGGCCGCATCACAGCGTATCGGTCGGCCACCGGTATGGGAATTCGTCTGGATGGCGGCACCGCCTATGCCGGCGGGGTCATCACGCGCTATTACGACAGCCTGCTGACCAAGATCACCGCCAAAGCGCCAACACCCGAAATGGCGATTGCCCGCATGGATCGCGCCCTGCGTGAATTCCGGATCCGGGGTGTTAGCACCAACATCGCCTTTGTGGAAAACCTGCTGAAGCATCCGACGTTCCTGAACAATGAATACACCACCAAGTTCATTGACGAGACGCCAGACCTGTTCGCGTTCAAGCGCCGTCGGGACCGGGGCACCAAGGTGCTGACTTATATCGCCGACATCACCGTTAATGGGCATCCTGAAACCAAGGACCGGCCCCTGCCCTCGGCCGATTTGAAAGCCCCAAAGGCTCCGGCCAGAAACGCCGAGCCGATGATGGGCACGCGCAACCTGCTGGAGCAAAAGGGCCCGCAGGCAGTCGCCGATTGGATGAAGGCCCAGCGTCAATTGCTGATCACCGACACCACCATGCGCGATGGTCACCAATCACTGTTGGCAACGCGCATGCGCTCGATCGACATGATCAAAGTGGCGCCAACCTATGCGGCCAACCTGCCGCAACTGTTCTCGGTTGAATGTTGGGGCGGCGCAACGTTTGATGTTGCCTACCGGTTCCTGCAGGAATGCCCATGGCAGCGTCTGCGCGACCTGCGCGAAGCCATGCCAAACCTGATGACGCAAATGTTGCTGCGTGGCAGCAACGGCGTTGGCTACACCAACTATCCCGACAATGTGGTGCAGGAGTTCGTGCGTCAGGCCGCGACTTCGGGTGTGGATGTGTTCCGCGTCTTTGACAGCCTCAACTGGGTTGAAAACATGCGTGTCGCCATGGACGCGGTGGTGGAACAGAACAAAGTCTGCGAAGGCACCATCTGTTACACTGGCGACATCCTGAACCCCGACCGGTCTAAATATGACCTGAAATACTATGTCGCGATGGGCAAAGAGCTGCGCGATGCCGGGGCACATGTTCTGGGTCTGAAAGACATGGCTGGATTGCTGAAGCCCGCCGCTGCCCGCGTGCTGGTACGGGCCCTGAAAGAAGAGGTTGGCCTGCCGATCCACTTCCACACACACGACACGGCGGGCATCGCCTCAGCCACCATCTTGGCCGCCGCGGACGCGGGTGTGGATGCTGTGGATTGCGCCATGGATTCCTTCAGCGGAAACACCTCGCAGGCGACGTTGGGATCGGTTGTAGAAGCGCTGCGCAACACCGATCGTGACACCGGGTTGGACATCAAAGCCATTCGCGAGATCAGCGACTACTTTGAAAGCGTCCGCGGTCAGTATGCTGCGTTTGAAAGCGGTTTACAGGCGCCAGCGTCTGAAGTGTATCTGCATGAAATGCCCGGCGGTCAGTTCACCAACCTGAAGGCGCAAGCGCGTAGCCTGGGCCTGGAAGAGCGCTGGCATGAAGTGGCGCAGATGTATGCCGACGTGAACCAGATGTTTGGCGACATCGTCAAAGTGACCCCATCGTCCAAAGTTGTGGGCGACATGGCGTTGATGATGGTGAGCCAGGGTCTGAGCCGCGATGACGTGGAAAGCCCGACCAGCGATGTGGCGTTCCCCGACTCGGTCGTGGATATGATGCGCGGCAACCTTGGTCAGCCTCCCGGAGGGTTCCCCAACACGATCATCCAAAAGGTTCTTAAAGACGAAGCGCCAAATCTTGAGCGCCCCGGCAAGCATTTGCCCGCTGTTGATCTGGAGGCCGCGCGCGCCGAGTTGAGCGCCGAGCTGGAAGGCAAAGAGATCGATAACGAGGATCTGAACGGCTATCTGATGTATCCCAAGGTCTACAAAGACTACATGGGGCGTCATCGTCAGTATGGCCCTGTCCGCAGCCTGCCGACCCGCACGTTCTTTTACGGCATGGAGCCCGGTGAAGAAATCGCGGCGGAAATTGACCCCGGTAAAACCTTGGAAATCCTGTGTCAGGCGATCGGTGAAACCGACGAAAACGGCGAAGTGAAGGTATTCTTTGAGCTGAACGGTCAGCCGCGGGTGATCCGGGTGCCAAACCGTTTGGTGAAATCTTCGACCATTCAGCGCCCGAAAGCAGAAGCCGGCAATGCCAACCACATCGGCGCGCCAATGCCCGGTGTCGTTGCTTCGGTTGCCGTTCAAAATGGTCAACAGGTCAAAGAGGGTGACCTGTTGCTCACGATTGAAGCCATGAAAATGGAAACCGGCATCCATGCCGAGCATGACGCGACAGTCAAAGCGCTGCATGTTCAACCCGGTGGGCAAATCGACGCCAAGGATCTTCTTGTCGAGTTCGAATAAAATAACAAAGGGCGGGGTTTTCCCCGCCCTTTTCATAGCTGGGTGATCACTCGGACCTGATGCGAACCCAAGCGAGCTAGATCATCAAGTCACTTCGGGCAGGATCATTCGACAAAATCTGCCGAATGTAAGAGTTGGCGCCAAGCTAAGCCCACCATGTATGGTGGCGCTGATAGTGCCACCTGCACGCCCAACTATCTAATACACTGATTTCACGCCCGTTCTCATCACCCAGCAAGAACGTTGATCGCAACGTAGGATGGATGCCCTAACACCGGTTCAAACGCGTCTTGCGGGGTGTCGTCCTGTGCCTGCAAGAGAAACGCGACAGTGATTGCCGCAATCAAGCTGCCTGTTTTCAAACGTTCAAAAAAGGACATGTGAAACCTCGTTGTGTAGAAGCAGACCGTGCGATCCAATGTTCATTGAACGCCTGAACATTTGGTTTCCGTCGCAGCAAAGTTTTTTTGCCTTTCTGCACTTTTACCCTTGCGGTGATCGGCTATAGAACTTAATTCACGGCTCACTCAAGGAAGCGGGCGTAGCTCAGGGGTAGAGCATAACCTTGCCAAGGTTAGGGTCGGGCGTTCGAATCGCCTCGCCCGCTCCATGAGAGTTTCGGGTCACCCATCCGGGACGATAGAAGACTTGATGATGCGGGCGTAGCTCAGGGGTAGAGCATAACCTTGCCAAGGTTAGGGTCGGGCGTTCGAATCGCCTCGCCCGCTCCATCAAGATCCGGATTACCCGTCCGGAAACAGTGACGACTATATAGGTTGCGGGCGTAGCTCAGGGGTAGAGCATAACCTTGCCAAGGTTAGGGTCGGGCGTTCGAATCGCCTCGCCCGCTCCAATATAGATCGTATTTGCATGGCAGGCCTCTGGCCTGCCTTGTGCGTTTCAGCCATGCTGCATCCCATACAATTCGTTTTTGGATCAGAGGTTCGCCATGCCTGATTATATCGTCCGCCCGATGACCCCCATGGAAGTGCAGACGGCCATTCAATGGGCTGCGGATGAAGGATGGAACCCCGGGCTCGCTGATGCCGACAGTTTTCTTTCGGTGGATCCGCAGGGGTTTTGGGGAGGATTTCTGGACGGTGAAATGATCGCGTCGATTTCGGTCGTGAACTACGATGAGGTGTTCGCGTTTCTCGGGTTTTACATCGTGCGCCCTGAATTTCGCGGGGAGGGTTTAGGGCTTGAACTGTGGCTGACAGCAATCGCCCATGCCGGGGATCGGCTGGTAGGGTTGGATGGTGTCGTGCAGGAGCAAGAGAACTACCGCAAGTCCGGCTTTACGTTGGCCTATCGTAACATTCGCCAGCACGGCAGCGTGGCTGCGGTTCTTGCACAACTGCCCACGCCCCGGCCCGAAATCGCAGCTTTGTCAGAGATATCGCCCCAACAGTTACAATACGATCGCAGCGTGTTCCCTGCCCCGCGAGACGCCTTTTTGCAGGCCTGGCAAACCGCACCCGGGCATCATGCCCGTGCCGTGTGGGATCAAGGGGAATTGCGAGGATACACTGTGTTGCGTCCCTGCCGGGATGGGTACAAAATCGGGCCGCTCTTTGCCGATGACAAAGAGATCGCTCGGGATCTGCTGGCGGCTGTATTGGATCAAGTTCCAGCAAATCAACGGTCGCAAACCGTGTATCTGGACACGCCCGACTGCAATGATTCAGCGATGGCGTTGGCGGGCGAATTGGAAATGGAGCCTGTTTTTGAAACGGCGCGGATGTATACGGGACCCGCGCCGGATATCGACATGACACGTATTTTTGGTGTCACCAGTTTTGAGCTGGGCTGAGCCGCCTTAGAACGCTTTGAACGTCATCGTGGTCAAGGACCGCTCGATCCCGTCAATGTCCAGCAAATGGTTGTTGATGTATTTGCCCACGTCTTCGTCAGCGGGGATATACAGCTTCATCAGCAGGTCGAAATCACCGCTGGTGGAATACAGCTCTGAATGGATTTCGCGCAGCGCGATATCTTCGGCCACTTTGTAAGTGGTGCCGGGTTTGCAGCGAATCTGGATGAAGACACAAGTGGACATGCCGGAGCCTTTTATTTGGAGTTCGCCGCCAAGCTGACATGGTGGCCTGACAGGCGCAATCCCTGTTGCGGTGGGCCCCTGTTTAGTGCCGCGCCGCAACATATCGCATCAGGGGCTTTGCGCGGGCTGGAAATTCGGCGCAATCTGCGCCTATAAGCGCGCAAGAACCGTTGAGGGGACAGGACATGCGTCGCGCCACCATTACTCGCCAAACCGCCGAGACCGAGATTTCAGTCGAGATCAATCTCGATGGAACCGGAGCTTATGACAATCAAACTGGTGTTGGCTTTTTTGACCACATGCTGGACCAGCTGGCGCGTCATTCTTTGATCGACATGACGATCACAGCCAAAGGCGATTATCATATCGATGACCACCACACCGTCGAAGACACCGGCATTGCCCTAGGTCAGGCCCTGGCGAGCGCGCTGGGTGACAAAAAGGGGATCAATCGGTATGGCGAATGTCACCTGCCGATGGATGACGCCCAAGTGCGTTGTGCGCTGGACCTGTCGGCCCGCCCGTTTCTGATCTGGAACGTGGATATTCCCACGCAAAAGATCGGGACCTTTGACACCGAATTGGTGCGAGAGTTCTTTCAGGCCTTGAGCACCCACGGCGGAATCACCCTGCATGTTGATCAGCTGCATGGCTTCAATAGCCATCACATCGCGGAAGCGGCTTTCAAGGCCGTCGCGCGTGCGTTGCGGACAGCCGTTGAAACGGACCTGCGCAAGGCTGATGCGATTCCTTCGACCAAAGGTGCACTTTGAATGCTGACGGCAATTATCGATTACGAAAGCGGCAACCTGCATTCTGCTGAAAAAGCGTTTCAGCGCATGGCACAGGAAACCAACGCTGGTGAGGTGATCGTCACCGGCGACGCCGATGTAGTGGCCCGCGCAGATCGCATTGTGTTGCCCGGTGACGGTGCCTTTCCCGCATGTGCCGCTGCGTTGCGCGGACATTCTGGCCTGTTTGACGCGCTGCGCGAAGCTGTTGAGGACAAAGGTCGCCCGTTTCTGGGGATCTGCGTCGGCATGCAGCTAATGGCAACCTGGGGTCGCGAATACGAAGACACAAAGGGGTTGGATTGGGTCGGTGGTGAAGTCGTCAAGATCACACCAAAGGACCCTAGCCTGAAGGTGCCTCATATGGGGTGGAACGATCTGGTGATCGACAACCCGCATCCTGTCTTTGAGGGCATTCAAACCGGCGATCACACATATTTTGTGCATTCGTACCAGTTTCATGTGGCAGATGCTGCCCAGCGATTGGCGCATGTGGACTATGCCGGGGACATCACCGCCGTTATCGGGCGGGACACGATGGTGGGAATGCAGTTCCATCCTGAGAAAAGCCAAGACACCGGCCTGCGCCTGATCGCCAATTTCTTGAACTGGGCGCCTTGATCGCCCAGCTCTTGCGCGTTGGGTCGTTACTTGACGCGCTTCCAATCTTGACCGCGACAAATCAAACCGCCTGCAACGCAGCCTTTGACGGTTAGGGTTTTGCCGCTCAGCGACATTTTTGACGAATAGGTCTTGTCCGAATCTGGGGCCCAGATTTTACCACCGCTGTAAGCCCCGCCCCCGTCGACATTCATATCCCAGATAATCTTTTTGCCGAGATGCTCGTAACCTGACGACAGGCTGCCTGCTTTATCATAAGCGGCTTTTATGGTTCCGCAAATAGCCGCACCACATGGGGCAATCGCCACATGCAGGTAACCGCCTTCTTCGCCTTCTGCTGTTTTCCAGGTGCCCGACACGGCATCGGCCAGCGCCGGACCCGCGAAGCCCAAGGCAAACACTGCACTGATAATCAGTTTTTTCATCATTACTCTCCCTGTTTGCCCCACTGTGACGTGGATTCCCCGCTTCGGGCAAGACTGACTTTGGGTCGCGTTGCATCCCCTACCCCAGTCGTGCCATATCGCGCCTGAACATAAGCATAAGGCCGCGCACCATGATCCTGTATCCCGCAATCGACCTCAAAGACGGCCAAGCCGTACGCCTTGTGCGCGGTGAAATGGACCAAGCGACTGTTTTTAACGACGACCCCGCCTCGCAGGCGATGGCTTTTGTCGAGGCAGGGTGTGAGTGGCTGCATCTTGTGGACCTGAACGGTGCGTTTGCTGGTGAGCCAGTCAATGCCGCGCCGGTTGAGGCGATTTTGAAAGCCTGCAATGTTCCTGCGCAGCTGGGTGGCGGAATACGCGATATGGCCACCATCGCGACATGGATAGAAAAGGGATTAGCGCGGGTGATCCTTGGGACCGTTGCAGTGGAAAACCCTGATTTGGTTCGCGAAGCAGCCCGCGAATTCCCCGGGAAAGTTGCCGTTGGCATAGACGCGCGTAACGGGTTGGTCGCGACCAAAGGCTGGGCCGAAGAGACCAATGTGCAGGTCACTGATCTGGCCAAATCGTTCGAGGACGCAGGCGTGTCCGCCATCATCTACACAGATATCAATCGCGATGGCGCAATGCAGGGGCCAAACATCGAAGCCACCGCTGATTTGGCCCGCGCGGTATCGATCCCGGTGATCGCGTCCGGTGGGGTCAGCTCGCTGGCAGATCTGATTGCCCTGCGCGACTGCGGCGTTGACTTGAATGGTGCCATATCAGGACGTGCGTTGTATGATGGCGCGCTTGACCTGAAAGAAGCCCTTGCCACTTTGGCATCCTGATCCGCAATGACCGTCCCCCTGTCCCCACATCCAGTCACGGTAAACACCTTATGTTGAAAACCCGCATTATCCCCTGTCTGGACGTCGCCGATGGTCGCGTTGTCAAAGGCGTGAACTTTGTCGGTCTCCGAGATGCCGGTGACCCGGTTGAATCCGCCAAAGCCTATGATGCGGCGGGGGCGGATGAGATTTGTTTTCTGGACATTCACGCCACTCACGAAAACCGGGGCACCATGTTTGATGTGGTGCAGCGCACCGCTGAACAGTGTTTTGTTCCGCTGACGGTTGGTGGGGGCGTACGCACCAAAGAAGATGTGCGCGATCTGTTGCTGGCAGGCGCGGATAAAGTCAGTTTTAATTCGGCAGCCGTGGCCCGCCCGGATGTCGTCGCCGAGGCCGCTGATCAGTTCGGCAGCCAGTGTATCGTCGTGGCCATTGATGCAAAAACCGTCGCGCCGGGCAAGTGGGAGATCTTTACCCATGGTGGCCGTAAAGAAACCGGCATTGACGCGGTTGAGTTCGCCAAAACCGTGGTCGCCAAAGGCGCCGGAGAAATCTTGCTGACGTCGATGGATCGGGATGGAACCAAATCGGGCTTTAACCTGCCGCTCACCAAAGCGATTTCAGACGCGGTAAACGTACCCGTCATTGCGTCAGGTGGTGTGGGAACCTTGGACCACCTTGTCGAAGGCGTCACCAAAGGCGGGGCAAGTGCTGTGCTGGCCGCCTCGATCTTTCACTTTGGGGAATTTACCGTTCAGGAGGCCAAAGAACACATGGCTGCCGCCGGTATTCCAATGCGCCTGTCTTAAGGGGTTAAATATGAGCATTCTGCACGATCTAGCCGCCACAATCGAAGCTCGCAAAGGCGCGGATCCGGACAGCAGTTGGACCGCCAAGCTGCTTGCCAAGGGCCCTGAAAAATGTGCCGAAAAGTTTGGCGAAGAAGCCATTGAGGCGATCATCGAAGCGGCCAAAGGCGACCGTGAAAAGCTGACCAGCGAGGCCGCAGATGTTTTGTATCATTTGCTGGTGATGCTGGCCGCACGGGATGTGGCATTGGATGATGTGTTGGACGTGCTGGCCAAGCGGCAAGGCACCAGCGGCCTTGCTGAAAAGGCCGCCCGCCCCACCTGAGCTGCTACAGCTTCGAAGAAATAACCCCAGTGGCAAAGCCACCCATACGCAGTTCACCAAACAGGCGTTGATATTCAATCTTTGGGCAACGGTTTTGGATCACATCCACGCCGCGCGCCTCGGCCTGTGCTGCCGCCTCGGCGTGTTCGACACCGATCTGCATCCAGATTGTCCGCAACTGGGGAAACTGTGCGAGCGATTCTTCGACAATCGCGGGTACTGCCTCGGAGCGGCGAAAAATATCCACCATATCGACGGGTTCAGACACGTCGCTGAGTGAGCCACGGACTGTTTCGCCAAATAGCTCTTTTCCAGCATGCCCCGGGTTAACCGGAATCACACGAAACCCCTTTATTCCGAGGTAGCGCGCAACATAATAGCTGGGGCGGACCGGGTTCATAGACACCCCCACCACGGCAATCACCTTGGTGCGGGTCAGAATCTGTTTCAGATGCGGATCTGGGTAATATGTCATGGGCTTACCGTAACCCGGACCATCAAAAGAAAAAAGCGCCCAAGGGATGAAACCCTGGGCGCAAAGTGTGGAACGAGGGACAGTGAAATGACCCGCGGCAGTTCCTTTCCGCGGTCACTGTATCATTTAGGCATTACCTGACTAAAAAAAAGAGGCTGGGTGCATTTTTTTGATGACAAGACAGTTTTTCGCTTGGAATCAGTCAAACAGCGGAGTTGGCCAGTTAACCTCGGCACGTGAGATATTCCCAGCGACATCACGCGACCACATCCGCTCAACGCCCTGCGAATGGATAAGATACAGCTTTCCATCGATAATCTGCCAAGCAAGCGGATCCGTTGTAGAGATATACCCCATCCCCATCGCATAGGCGCAATACCCCCCAAACTGAGGCGCGTAAGCGCGTGGATTGGCTTCGAAAGCTGCGCGGTTCTCTTGAGTGGCAAAATGCCAAACCGCCCCTTTCCACATCACCGCGATATCAGGGGCCCCAATTACAGGTTCTCCTGACGAAAAATAGGCAACCGTGTCATAGCCATTTATCGCCGCGCCCTGTGACGCATAGAAAATCGGGGATTCCGCCTGTATGGCGGGGGCAAAGCCCAACGCAACAAAACCAGCCAGAAAGAGTCGACGAGACAGCATGAACGTACCATTTTGAGAGTCACCCCTCATACATGCATTGTCCAACAAGGCACGCCAAGGGACCTGACAAGGATGTGAACACATCGTGTGCCCGAAACCACATTGGGTTCAATCAAAGACGTCTTCGATAACATCCCATGCTTCATCAAACACACGCGCCATAAGTCCCTTTCGTTTTTTGGGCTTTTTGTACGCTTTGTGCTTTTTGACCTTCTTGTAGGGGGCAGACCCGCCCCCCACCTTTTTGACCTTAGCAGGTTTAGCTTTTTCCTGTGGCAACATCTTCAAGTCATGGAGTGGTGCACCACAGGCAGCGCAACTCAGCTCGTGCCGCCCCTCACCGCGCAGGACAAGCGCCGCGCGCGTGCCGCAGTAACAACAAGTGGCGATTTTAGGGATGGGCTTCACGTGGACCTCGAGTTAGCGGGCTTTGCTTGCATATAAGGCGATAGCTGCCGCGTTCGAGACGTTCAGAGAGCCAAATCCACCTGCTGCATCAATTTTCACCAGATGATCCACGGTTTCTTTGGTTTTTTGCCGCAATCCGGGTCCCTCTGCACCCAAAACCAAAGCCACGGGAAGGTGCATTTTACCCTCGAGCGTCTCTTCAATCGTCTGTTCGGCTTCGCCATCCAGACCCAACACCAGAAATCCCATACGTTGTAGTTCAACGATGGTGTCAGACAGATTGCGCATCCGCAGGTAAGGCTGCCGCTCTAACGCGCCGCTGGCGGTTTTCGCCAAGGCACCGGTTTCAGGGGCCGAGTGATGCCGGGTGCCGATCACTGCGCTTGCGCCCAAAACCTCGGCCGAGCGTAGAATCGCCCCAACATTGTGCGGATCTGTAACCCGGTCGAGCAGAATCACACGAGGCGTTTCACGTCCGATGCAATTTTCTGACAAAGATCCCCAGCTGAGCGGTTTGACCTCCATCGCAGCCCCTTGATGCACCGACCCAGGGTCCAACGGAGCCGAGAAGTTACGCGGGTCAACGACCTCGGGCTCGATCCCGCCCTCAGCAATTGCCTCGGACAGCTTGTCATGGGCGTTTTTCGTCACAATCAGGCGCAATTTCTGCCGTTTTGGATTCATCAACGCATCCCGTACGGCATGCAAGCCAAAGAGCCACACAGTCTCAGGACCCGACGCTTTGCGAGCCTGTTCCTTCTCTACAACCCACTTGGGTTTCTTCATTTTTCTGGTCTCCGGCAAATCAATTCAGTTTAGGGCGCCTAAGTATAACTTTTCCTGTTGACGCCCCGTTGGGGTGCTTGTAATCACGCCCACACATCAGGTGCAACGCCTGATAGTGGGCGACAGGCCGCAAGGTGTGGCAGGGGACTGTAACTCCCTCGCGGAGACGCACGCCTGGTTCGATTCCAGGGTCGCCCACCACTTCCATATTTTATTCAATAAAAACAAGGAAGTGGTGGACAGCGCCGCGTTGTGGCGCCCTTACGAGGCTCAACACAGTTTGACGGGGTTGAGCGCAGTTCGGCGCAACTTTGAGCCGCCAAAATTCTAACCGATCTTACCAATCTCAAACCACGAAGAATGCTGTCTCAGTTCCTTGCACAGCGCATCGCCTTGCACAGGGCTTTCATAGTTTTATCCCAACCAATCTTTGAATGCGGGCACGTCGTGCATCCGCTCTTCGGTATTCTTAGCCTGCTTGTTTGGATAACAGGCTGACCTCAAACCGCTGAGCTTTTAGCGGAACACGTCAAGCTAAGAGGACTTGGCCGTCAGAAACGTAAAAGGCGGCGCCAAAGCGCCGCCCCTTTATGCAGGGACCTGCAGCAAATGCAGGCCACCCGAAGCAAATCCGACGATTATTGGATACCCTCGTCGCCTTCATTGTTTTCGTCGTCTTCGTCGCCTTCGTCTCCTTCATTGCCTTCGTTGTCTTCGTCGCCTTCGTCACCTTCGTTGTTGTCAAGCTGGCTATCGCCTTCGTCGCCCTCGTTATTTTCGTCCCCTTCGTCGTTTTCGTTTCCTTCGTCTCCTTCATCGCCTTCGTCACCGGAGTCGACTTCGTTGTCTTCATTGCCTTCATTGTCTTCATCGTCTTCGTCGTTTTCGTCCCCTTCGTTGCCTTCGTCGCCTTCGTCGGATTCGTCTTCTTCATTGCCTTCGTCGTCTTCGTTGTCTTCGTCGTTTTCGTCGTTTTCGTCGTCTTCGTCGTCTTCATTGCCTTCGTTGTCTTCGTCGTTTTCGTCGTGTTCGTCGTTTTCGTCGTCTTCGTTTTCTTCGTCACCTTCATTATTTTCGTCGTTTTCGTCGTTTTCATCGCCTTCGTTGTGTTCGTCACCTTCTTCGGCTTCGTCGCCTTCGTCGTCTTCATCTCCTTCGTTGCCTTCGTCGCTTTCGTCACCTTCATCAGATTCGTCGTCTTCGTCGTTTTCGTCACCTTCGTTGTTCATGCCGCCTTCATTGCCTTCGTCACCTTCGTCATTCTCGTCACCCTCATTATCTTCGTCGTTTTCGTCGTTTTCGTCGTCTTCGTTGCCTTCGTCACCCTCGTTGCCTTCGTCGTTTTCGTCGCCTTCGTTGCCTTCTTCGCCTTCATCCTCTTCATCGTGCTCGTCGCCTTCGTCGTCTTCGTCAGCCTCGTTGCCTTCGTTGTCTTCGTCGTCTTCGTCACTTTCATTGGATTCGTTGTCTTCGTTTCCTTCGTCGAACTCGTTGCCTTCGTTGCCTTCGTCAGCTTCATTGCCTTCGTCGGATTCGTTGTCTTCGTCAGCCTCGTCGTTCTCGTCGCCTTCGTCACCTTCGTTGCCATTCGAACTCAGGGTGCCTTCGTCGCCTTCATTACCTTCATCACCTTCGTCGCCGGAGGTTCCATCGTCGGTTTCGTTAACTTCGTCGCCTTCGTCGTTCTCGTTCCCTTCGTCGCCCTCGTCTAACTCGTCGCCTTCGTTAGACTCGTTGGCTTCGTCACCTTCGTCGCTTTCATCACCTTCATTATTTTCGTCGTCTTCATTGCCTTCGTTGTTTTCGTTGCCTTCGTTGCCCTCGTCGCTTTCGTTTTCTTCGTTGTCTTCGTTGCCTTCGTTGTACTCGTTGCCCTCGTCGTTTTCGTCGCCTTCGTCTTCTTCGTCGCCTTCGTCGTTTTCGTCGTCCTCGTCGTTTTCATCACCTTCGTTGTCTTCGTTACCTTCGTCACCGTAACCTGATCCGACCTCGTCGAATTCGTTATCTTCGTCGCTTTCGTTGCCTTCGTTATCCTCGTCGCCTTCGTCTAACTCATCCCCTTCGTTGCCTTCGTCGTCTTCGTTATTTTCGTCATCCTCGTCTAGTTCATCGTTTTCGTCGCTTTCGTTTCCTTCGTTATCTTCGTTATTTTCATCGCCTTCGTTATCTTCGTCATCTTCGTTCTGTTCGTCGCCTTCGTTGTCTTCATCATCTTCGTCGTTTTCGTCGTCTTCGTCGGCTTCATCGCCTTCATCGGCCTCGTCGCCTTCGTTTGATTCATCGTGCTCGTCGTCTTCGTCGCCTTCGTTGTCTTCCTGACCAATTACGCCTTCGTTGCCTTCATCGCCCTCCTGGCCTTCGTCACCCTCATCATCAAAGACGGTCTCTTCGTCGCCCTCGTTATCTTCGTCGTTTTCGTCTTCTTCGTCGTCTTCGTTGTCCTCGTCGCCCTCGTCATCAAGGCCATCGGTGCCATCGCCCTCGTTGCCCTCATTATCCTCGTCGCTCTCGTCACCCTCGTTCTGTTCGTCACCTTCGTCGCCAAAGACACCTTCATTGCCTTCGTCGCCTTCGCTGCCTTCGTCGCCTTCATTGCCTTCGTTGTCTTCGTCGCCTTCGTCGCCTTCGTTGCCCTCGTTGCCCTCGTCGCCTTCGTTGGCGCCCTCGTCGCCTTCGTTGCCTTCGTTGTTTTCGTTGCCCTCGTCGTCTTCGTTGCCTTCGTTGCCTTCGTTACCTTCGTCGTTCTCGTCGCCTTCGTTCCGCTCGTCGTCTTCGTCGTTCTCGTTGCCTTCGACGCCTTCGTTTTCGTTCTGTTCGTCGCCTTCGCTACCTTCGTTATCTTCGTTGCCTTCGTTGCCCTCGTTCCCCTCGTTTCCTTCGTTTCCTTCGTTTCCTTCGTTGTTTATGACGTCAGGCTCATCACCTTCGTTGTCCTCGTTCCCCTCGTTTCCTTCGTCGCCACTGCTCGCCGTTTCATTGCCTTCGTTGTCTTCGTTACCTTCGTTGCCCTCGTTGCCTTCGTCTTCTTCGTTGCCCTCGTCGTCTTCGTTGCCTTCGTCGCCTTCGTCGTCCTCGTCGTTTTCGTTGCCTTCGTTGTCTTCGTTACCTTCGTCGTTTTCGTCGCCTTCGTTGTCTTCGTTACCTTCGTTGCCTTCGTTGCCTTCGTTGTCGCCGTTGCTTTCGTTGCCTTCGTTGTCTTCGTTGTCTTCATTGCCTTCGTCGTCTTCGTTGCCTTCGTCGTTCTCGTTGCCCTCGTCGAATTCATCGCCTTCGTTGTCTTCGTCGCCTTCGTTCGCTTCGTTGCCTTCATCACTCTCATTGCCTTCATCACCATCGACATAATCATGAGAGAAGCTGATCCCGGCCAGCAGCCCTTGAGCGCGCAGCTGTTCTTCGATCAGAGCGGGCAGTTCTTCGTTTGTCAGGGTAGCTGTGGCGGTCAGTGCGGTGATAAAAGCAGTCATGGGTCTTCTCCCGATAAATCGACCTGCAAGCGCTCTTACTGTCGGGCGCAGGTCGGCAAATGTGTTGATTTTCACGGGAAGGTCGATCAGTGGACCGGAGCGCAGTAATGTTTGCAAGTCACATTTGAAAAAGCCCGATCCGCATGTTCCCGCGGATAAGAGTTGGGCCAAAGTGATGCCGAAAATTTGCGCCACGGCCCAAAGAAATGAGATTTGTTAACCATGCTCAGGTGTGGTGGGGGCTGCTGTCAATGAAAATCTGGCGGATCGGGCCTGTTGCTGCAAAGCAACAAACCTTGACCGAGATCATGGAAGCTCCCTTGCAACCCTAAGCGTTGAATTTCGCCCGGACATTGATCCGAGCAGGGTTTTTCAATCAGACTTGCTCGGGCAGCGACTCTGTCAATTCCACCGTTGAAAGGCCCTCACAAAAGAGTTTCGTGAGCAGCGTTTCGTCAGGCATTTGCATCAACCGCACCGTCAAACAGCGGGAGAGAGGATAGTTCCAGTCGTAATCATAGGGGCAGTCCGGCTGAGACAAACGGGCCCGAAGATCTTGGTGTAACCGGCCCAAGTCGTGGCGAGTGTTGGCGACAAGCACAGCGGACGCTGCCTCCGCAAGTTTCGGGTTACGGTCTCGCAACCCACGTACGACAAGGGCTTCGGACGCAAAGGCGCAGATTTCACGAAGCACGGGTGGCAAAGGGGGACCTGACATGAGTTGCAGAGCATGACCGAACTCATGCGCCACACGGATCACATCGCCGGCTGTGCCTTTGCAGGGGCAAGACACATAGGGACGTCCGTAACCGATGTCATGCAGGGTAAACGCGCGGGGAAACCGTTCCGTATCCGGAGCGAATTGGGTCAAGGTCTGCTCGGTTGTACGCGCAATCTGTGCGGCCAAGGCAGGTGCCTGTACTTGCAAGATGTCCGAAGACAGGGTCCAGAGATCAGAGCCGCTGGGAACTGTAACCTCTGGAGGGCGGTGCTCTGCAGATACTTGTTCCGAGGCCTCCGGGCCGAGCAGGTGCAAACAAGATTCTGGAGTCAGCCCGTGCAGGACTAGCCAGTCTGCCATGGTAGAATCGCTCATGTCAGTCTTTTCCGCTTCGGGTCATTCGGACCAGTCGGCCAGATCAAACGGCGGGATTTATTGGCCGGACAATTAGGCTGACAGGTCACTGTTGCCACTCTGCGCCGAGAGACTGCATTTAGCAAGAAATCCGGCCACCTCTTCAGCATCTGTGGGCACACGCTGCCGCACCAGTGCGCCCACCTTGAAGGAATCACATTTTTTTCCTAGGGTTAACGAACCTATCAATATTATCGATAGCTATTTTTTTTGGTGAACAAGATTATTGCAGTCAGATTTTCGGGCTGGGAGCGACTTAAGAAAACAAAAGGATTGAAGAAGTAATGGAACAAGACTTCAGCTTCGTTCGGAGGATGTATTTCCCCACAATGGTATTCCAAGTCGAGGTACCCGACCCGACAGAGTTGAACAACAAACTGCTCAGTAATATTTATTCAGAGCGGGAACGGGATCAGAAAGGGATCAGCCGCTCGAACATTCCAGAACTGGGCGGCTGGCACAGCCACAACGATCTGCATAAGTCCAATGACTATGCTGATCTGGTAAATCTTATCAGCCAAGCGACTGGTAAGATGTCGGACAACCTAGGTTATGCCGATTCGCACCACGTCCGCATCGGCACGATGTGGTCCATCATCAACCCGCCCGGCAGCGCCAACCGAGCCCATGTTCACCCTGGTTGCTTATGGAGCGGGGTGTATTACATTCAGGCCCCGGAAAAATGCGGCCAGATCGAATTTATCGAGCCGCGCACGGTTCACCTAATGAACCAAGCCAAATTCCAACCAAACAAGAAGCGTAACAAGGAAAACTGGACCAAAGTACGGTTCACTCCAAAGGCGGGCCGAATGCTAATCTTCCCCAGCTGGCTTTATCACGCGGTGGATCCAAACCTGACCACTGAAAAAGGGGACGCAGCGAACCGCGTTATCATCAGCTTCAACCTTAATCAGGTCAAGAAACCCAAATAGCCTTAGTAGAGCCGGATCCAGCCCCTTGGATTTGGTCAAATTAAGCTTGTCGGTTAGGTTAGGGTGAATGTCGGACAGTTTGATGCCTGCACACCAACCTTGGAGGTGGAATAGGGATCAAAGATCATACGCCTTCGTGTCTCTCGATCAAGGCAGAGACCGATGCCGTAAAGGATAGGAGCGTCCAGATTGCCTGAGAGGAGAATTGAATGAACTCGGCACAGGCTCTTCGAGGTGCCGCGCGGCACGCTGTCAGGCGAGGCAGTCTCGTTTTGACGGCCGCGTTCGGAATCAGCTTTGCAGTTAATTTGCTGCGCCTTGCGGGGCCACTGTTCATGTTGCTGATCTATGACCGGGTCCTAACTTCACGATCTGTCGAAACGTTGGTGGCACTGTTTGGTCTACTGATTATGTTGCTGTGCGTATTGGGCACGTTGGATTACGCGCGCAAACGTATGCTCGCCCGGTTTGGCGCGCAGTTTCAGGAACAGATAGAAGAGACCCTGCTGTCTCATTCCGGACGCAACCAGTTTTTCCAGCAAGGCCGCGCCAAACCTGCGCTCGGCCTCGATGAAGTCGATGGTCTGCGTGGGTTCCTGCATTCTGGGTCTCTGATTGCGGTGCTGGATTTTCTATGGACCCCGATGTTTGTCGCCGTGGTGTTCGTCTTGCACCCACTGCTGGGCTGGATCTGCGTTGGCGGTATCGGTGTCATCTGCTTGCTGATGCTAATCCGTTCGGTATTCAAGGGCGGGCGACAAGAACAAGCGAACTTGGCGCGTGGCGCAATAGGTAAGCTTAAAAATGCTATCGTCGCCTCGCACCAAACGATGCGCAAGCAGGACATGAGCGTGGGGTTCAAGGAACGCTGGAAAACTGCCCGTGACGATGCCCGCGACCGAGCCATTTCCCTGCAAGATTGGACCAGTTGGTTCAACAGCATTTCGCGGATTACTGTCATGGTCGTGCGTTACTCGGTTCTGGCCACTGGCGCATATTTGACCCTGCAGGGTGAGTTGACAGCCGGTGCCATGGTGGCTGCCACCTTCATGGTGACCCGAGTTCTAGGACCGGTGGAACGTTTCGTGACCCAAATCCCCCGTCTGATACAGGCCCGCGAACAATGGCGCAGCCTGAACCAAGTTCTGAAAACACGGGCGATGGAACTCGAAGATGCCTATTCAGAACAGCCAAGCACACCCCATCGTCTCGTGGTGGATAATGTCTCGGTACGCTCGCCGTTGACTGGTGCCTTGCTACTGCGTTCGGTGTCACTGACATCAACAGGAGGAGAGCTGATCGAAATCACCGGGACGTCGAGCCAAGGCAAAACTGTGCTAGCTGAGACCATTCTGGGTATGTGGAAACTGTCGAGCGGCAGCATCCTGGTGAACGGGCACCACACCGGGCGCCTGACCGACGTCGAGGCACAGACCGTGTTTGGCTATGCTCCGGAAAACCCCAGTTTCCTGGCCGGAACGATTGCCGAGAACATTTCGGGGCTCGATCCCCAATCCAACCCCGAAAAAGTGAGCCTGGCAGCGCGGCGAGCCCGTATGCATGCGGCGATCTGTGCCCTGCCGATGGGTTACAACACCGAACTGGATCCACAAGCCAGCTGTCTATCGAACTTCGAACGCAATCAGTTGGCGTTGGCGCGAGCGTTCTACAAAGACGCACAGATCCTGATCATCGACACGCTCGACTCCGAAATGCTGGTGCGCATTCCCAAGAAACTCGAGACAACCTTCTCGCTGCTCCGGGAACGGGATAACGTGACAATCATCGTTTTGACCCGGCAACCGTTGAATCTGCCCGACACCACGCGCAGCTACACCCTGCAGGACGGGCGCTTGGCCGTGCGCCAGACCAAAGCTGCCAACCAGTCCGGAAAAGATCACAATTCACCCGCTATTAAGCCCGCGGCTGCTGCCAAAATGTCAGTGGTCGGCAAGGACAATACCCCCAAAATCGTGCGGAGCTGACCGATGGCAGAGCCTTCTAGACAACGCAGCACCTGGAACACCGGCATGCCCTTACGATTGGCGATACTGTCCTTTGTCATGCTGATCATCGGTGTGATGTTCTGGTCGTCGCGCGTGAACATCTCGGGTGCGGTGATCGGAGACGGCGTAATAGAAGTATCGACGACAATGACCGCAGTTCAACATCCCATCGGCGGCGTGATCGAGGACATACACGCCCAAAACGGGGATGAGGTGCTTGAAGGCGATCTGTTGGTTCGGCTGGATAGCCGTCAACTGCGGTCAGATCTGAATGTGGTTGAGATCGAACTGTTTGAGGTTCTCGCGAACATTGCCCGTCTCCAAGCCATCATCGACAGTCGGCGCACGCTAGAACCGCCACCGCTCTTGCGCGAAGCGTTGCGACAACGTCCGGATCTCGAGCGGATGGTCGTCCGTCAACAACAACAGCTGCTGTCGTATTTCCAGGCGCTCGATGCGGGAACCAGCCTGTTGGATGAACAGATCGAGCAGGTCCGTGCTGAGATCGAGGGGGTCGAGGCCCAGCTTGCAGCAAAACGCGACGAACAGGAGTATCTGAAACAAGAGCTGGTGAATGTGCAGAATCTTGCAACCCGGCAGCTGATTAAACTGTCTGAAGTGTTCCGCTTGCAGAAGGCCGCTGTGACCGTCCGCGGCGATATTGGCCGGTTCAGCGCCCGCATCGCAGCATTGCGTGGCCGCATCTCTGAACTGAACCAAAAACGGTTGGCAGTCCTGCCTACAGCGCAGGAAAAAGCAGAAGAAGCCATGAGCAAACTGCGCCCCCTGCGTACTCGCTTTCTGGAAAAGCGAGTTAGCTTGGTAGCTGACCTGAGCCGGTTGGAAATCAGGGCACCGATCAACGGAAAGATCCACGATTCCAAGGTTCTGGGGCCGCAATCAGTGGTCGTGGCGGCCAAACCCTTGATGATGATCGTGCCGGATGACGACCCGATCCAAGTCGGTGTACGGGTGGGAGCAGCGGACATAGATCAGGTGTTTGTCGGTCAAAGCGCTTCGTTAAAATTTACAGCCTTCAGTGGTCGTGACATTCCAATCATAGTCGGTCAGGTGGAACGCATTTCAGCAGATGTCTTTTCCAATCCAGTGACCAAGAAGTTCTATTATGAGGTCAAGGTCGGGCTGCTGGACGACGAAATGAAGAAGCTGGGGCAGCGGGAATTACTACCAGGCATGCCGGTCGAGGCTTATCTATCCACTGAAAGCCGCACGCCATTCAATTATGTGCTGCGGCCGTTAAAGAATTACTTCGATAGAGCTTTCCGGGACAGCTAACCTTAGAAAAGTGTGATATTTCTTGAACTTCAATTCGTTGAGAAAGACCGATCTCGGGTAGCTAACTGAAAGCAACGACTGGCGATCCCTCAACCCAATTTTATGTATCGACGGATGTGGCGCGCTTGCCCGCCCCCTACCCTTCTTTTCTGGCTCAGTGAGTTATCTTTCGCTGCCCCAATTCGATGCACTAAATTGGACCGCTGTCCTGCTGACATGCCATGCTAAGGCTATCGCTTGTCAGAGGTGCATCCACGAAACAATGGCTCAAACTTTGCAAGCGGTTTACTGGCCCGGGAGTTTTCCAACAGAATTAGCGGAGAGATGACATGGGGGCCGCGTCCAGTGAGTGGCCCCATCGAACACTTTGCGTTGATCGCGATACGAGACGCAAATGACCGCCCTCACATCGCAATCTCCTATGCTTTGAAACTTGACCTGCAATCGAGAGGCATCTCTAAAGGGCTTAAGAGTAAGTACATTCTAAAAATTGGAGGCAATATTGAAACCGCTCCTTTTAACGTTCATGCTTCTCTGTGCCCCCGTTTCATTAGGTGCGCAGCCACTCTATCCAAATTCGGTCGCGTCCAACGACATTGATTTTATTCTGCCAGACGACCCTGGTGCTTGTTGGTCAATCGCAGAAACCGGGCGCGAGAAGACCGAGATGTATGACCCAAGGCGTGATACTCTTTTTGTCGAGGGTGCTATTCATTTCAGCGTTTCTTATCCCAACCAACAAATTCGTATCAATGTGCATCCTGAAGTGGGCGACCCTAAACAACGCGCTCTTGAAGCTGCTGCATCTGTTTCCAGATTGCCTCTTCAAATGAGAACAGCTGTTAGGTACGTCAATATCCTAGACGGTGACGGGTCGGCATGGGCCGAAGATCTGGGGCGTTTTTTTACCCTTTACGATGGGTTGATGGAGCGCCGTTTGCTCGAGCATGATCTGGATGAAACTGTCTTTCATGAGACTGCACATATTGCGCTGGACTCTCTTTTTTCTAACGATCCTGATTGGCGGTCAAATCAGGTTTCTGACGGCGGTTTCATCACTCAATATGCAGCTAAAAACCCAAACACCGAAGATATCGCAGAAAGCGCTTTGTTTGTGTGGACAATGACGCATCACCCTGGCCGTTTACCGACAGATATCGAGGCCTCTGTTCGGAAAATCATGCCAAACCGGATAATATACCTTGGCAATATGTTGGAAACTTTTGTGCCCCCTTCCTGCTCTGACTAGACAGAAGAGCAAGGGGCGCTAACCGGACATCGTGCTGATCCGGCGAAAATCTGTAGCAATTCCATAGGCTTTAACAACTCGAGGCCCAGCCTCCGGACAACACGGCACATTAGCAGGTGCAAATGAATGAGATAAAATTGCGGCGGCGTCCAATATCACGACACGTGAGTGAGTGTATTTTCAACAATGACCCAATTCCCCTGTAAATGAGGGGCGAGGGGATTTCTTTTGAGCCCAGCCAGTTCAAAGGATCATTTCGACCGCGACGGATCAAACAAAGCATTACACAGCCTCGTGAGCCCGGTTGTAGCGAGGCACCACTCCTTACTATGGTCACTTAACACCCGCTGCGGAGCCATGAATGACCTTTATCGCCGACAACCAGCTGCCGCTCTTGATCGTGTTTTTTATCACTGGCTGTATTGGAACTGCGTTTTTGTTTCGCAAACCGGCTGGGCACCGCTCTTGGAAGATGGCCGACCTTGTGTGGGTCGTGCTGGGCGGTATTGGTGCGTTGGTGGCCGTTATGGCCGGCCTGTACAAGGCCGACAGCTCTCGCCTGGATCGCCAAATCGACATTGCCTATGCCGCCACCGCATCCTTTGATCGCGATGCGGCACGCTTTCGGCTTAGGTTCTGTGATCCGGCTTATGACGACGACATCGAAATGTTGTGTGAAAAGGTCGAATTCCTGTCCGCCTCAACAGCCAGCAATTCGGAATTGCCGCTGTTTATTGCCGTGACGAATGAAGTGGCTCCACTTACGGGATTCACCGTTTTGTTTGGCCTTGGCGGCACGGATGACATGGACAAGATGGAGACCATGGTAGAACAGGCCAATGCCTTCAACCCTGACCAGTTTTTGGTCTTCACTTCGATGGATGAGCCAACGCAGGCGGCCGTGGATACATTGCGGCGGAAAATACCAACGATTGCCGGGGACTATCTGATCTTAGCAATGGCTTACGATGACCTGATTGAACAGGTTGGAAAGCTAAAAGACGAATGGGAATTTCTGCAGGACAATGCACATATTTTGATCTTGCAGGTTATCGCGTTGTGTCTCGTAAGTTTCGCAGCCCCTTTTCGATTGGGTAAATCGATTGTCGAGCTAAAATAACTTAGCGACGATAGGCTTGCGCCAGCTTCTCTGGTGATACACCTGCGAAGTACCGGAGCAATGTCCAAAGATTGCGTGCGCCGCGGCGCACCCACCCGGCGCGTTGATAACGGTCTGCGCTCGTAGTCGCCTTTACGGACAATCCGACTAATGGCGGCAAGGCACGTACCAAGGCCACGTCCTCCATCAGGGGTTGATCTGGGTAGCCCCCGGCCCCCTCATAGTCCGCCCTGCGGACCAGCAAGCCCTGATCGCCGTATGGTAGGCTGAATACCTGTGATCGCAAATTTGCCCAACCCGCAACCCAAAGCGCCCCCAAGCCACTTGCCCGGAATTTCAGCCGGAAATAAGCGCCCTGCTCGCTGTTGTTGATGTGGTCGTTTACGACGGTCGCCCACCCACGGCTTAGCACCGTATCAGCGTGCAGAACCAAGATCCAATCTCCGCGCGCCGCTGCGCAGCCTCGTTGCAATTGCCCCCCCCGCGAGGCCGGTCCGGTCACGATTTTGGCCCCTGCTGCCTCGGCAATTTGCATAGTCGCATCGTTTGACCCGCCATCGCTAATAATCAGCTCGCGGATCAGGCCCTCGGACAGCCCCTCCATCAAGGCCTCAAGACACTGCTGCAACGCAGTTTCAGCGTTCAGCGTCGGGATGACGATACTGATCTTTGCGGGCAAGGCTCTCTCCTCTGGTCAGCGGGTTGGTTTTGCCTATATCACAGAGACCAAGATTGACACGAGGAACCGCCCATGACCGCCCGTCGTATCCTGCGCCTAACTGGCAATGACACCGAGGATTTCCTGCAAGGCTTGATCACCAACGATATCAAGCGTGCTAGCGAAGGGCTTTTGTACGCCGCGATCCTGACCCCGCAGGGAAAGTTTCTAGCAGATTTCTTTGTCACACAGGACGGTGATGGCTTCTTGATGGACATCTCTGAGACACTTGCGGACGGGCTGATCAAGCGGTTGACCATGTACAAGCTGCGGGCGGATGTGCAAATCGCAGATAGCGGGCTGTCCTTGCAGCGTGGCACTGGCCCAGCCCCAGACGGCGGGCTAACGGACCCCAGACACCCGGACATGGGCTGGCGTGCCTACACTCACGCCGCAGCCCGCGATGATGGCACTGATTGGGACGCCATTCGGATTACACACTGTATCCCGGAAACCAACATAGAACTGACGCCTGACAGCTATATCCTGGAAAACCAGTTCGAAGCCTTGAACGGCGTTGATTTTCGTAAGGGATGTTATGTGGGGCAAGAAGTAACTGCCCGGATGAAACACAAAACAGAATTGCGCAAAGGGCTGCGCCGGGTTGCCCTCGAGGGCAGCGCACCAGTTGGAACGGACATCACGGCGAATGGCAAAACCATCGGCGCATTGTTCACGCAGGCTGGCGGCTATGGCCTCGCTTATCTGCGCTTTGACCGGGTTCAGGATGAGATGCAGGCTGGAGACGCCATCGTTCGCCCATTGTGACCCATCCGGCACGGTTGCCGCGGACTGCGGCTACAACTGTTTGAACTCTTGATCCAGTCGGCGCACCATTGGGGGACGCCACAAGAGGTCAGCGATGTTCCAACTCTATGCAGCGATCTGGCGCATCAGTTCAGGTCGCCAAGTTATCTTGATTCTGATCTCTGTTGCGATCGCAGGTCTTGCCGCGGTCCCGCTGGAATTTCAAAAGGAAATCGTCAACCTTCTGACGCAAAACGAGATCAACGAAGAAGATCTGTTTTGGTACTGCCTTTACATGATGGGGGCGATTTTGCTCAGCCTTGCGCTTAAATGGCTGATGGGGTTTCGCTCGGGCCTATTGGGCGAAGACATCATTCGATTTATTCGCGGCCGCTTGGTCACCCGTTCCATCACCTATCGCAGCGAAGGCGGCAACCTACGCAAGGGAACACTCTCGACCGCGGTGTCTGCCGAGGCGGAAGAGTTAGGGAAATTTGCGGGCGCTGCTTTTTCAGAACCAGTTGTCCAAATCGGAACGTTGATCAGCGTGATCGGATACATCGCGTCATCACAACCCGGTCTGGGAACCGTTGCCCTGTTGATGGTGTTCCCCCAGATTGTCATCGTTTTGCTGTCTCAGCGCAAAGTGAACCAGTATGTCGCCGAACGTGTACGTCTGTTGCGCAATGCTACGGATCAATTGACCGGAAACGAAATTCGCGAAGTCGAGCAAGATGTCCTAACCCGCTTTGATGCCATTTATGACGCGCGTAAAAGCATGTTCATCTGGAAACTTTCAACCAAGTTCCTGCTCAGTGCCATCAATGGCAGCGGAACGGTGGCCATCCTGCTGCTGGGCGGGTGGATGGTTATCGAGGGACGCACAGATGTGGGGACCGTTGTCGCAGCCACGATAGGTTTGGGGCGCATTCAGGGGCCGACTGCCTTTTTGATCGCCTATTACCGACAAGTCAGCGCCAATCGGATCAAATACGAGCTGCTGCTGGAAATCTTTCCCCCGGTAGGTAAGCGCACCAAAGGCTAATCTGCAGCCGAACAGGATTGGATTTTCGCTGAACCGCCCCTTTTGGACCCTACCAAACAAGAAAGAGCGACCCGATTGGGCCGCTCTTTCTGTTTGCATTTCAAATCGACGTGGCGTCACGCGCGTTCGGAATATTCCATGGTTTCCGTGTTCACTACGATCATTTCGTCCTGACCAACAAAGGGAGGCACCATGACTTTGACACCATTGTCCAAGATCGCGGGCTTGAAAGAGTTGGCGGCAGTTTGACCTTTGACCACCGGCTCTGTTTCAGCGATCTTGCAGGTTACTTTTTGGGGCAATGACGCGCTCAGGGCTTCTTCGTCGTAGAACTCCACAACAACGGTCATGCCATCCTGCAAGAACGGGCGACGTTCACCCAAAATCTCTGCAGAAACTTCGACTTGGTCGTAGGTTTCGATATCCATGAAAACGAGCATCCCATCGTTTTCATAGAGAAATTGTTGGTCTTTCTGTTCCAGACGCACTTTTTCAACTTTGTCCGCAGACCGGAAGCGTTCATTCAATTTCGATCCGTTGCGCAGGTTGCGCATTTCGACTTGAGCAAACGCTCCGCCTTTGCCTGGCTTGACGTGATCCACTTTCACAGCGGCCCAAAGTCCGTCATTGTGCTCCAGAATATTACCGGGGCGGATTTCGTTTCCGTTAATTTTGGGCATGACATAAATCCTTCACACACGGTTGATGCATTGGTTTGTGCCCCTATATCTGGCGGGAAGGAGGCTGACAAGACAACGATACCTAGTGCTGCACCTGCAGCAAGCCATGCACGCTACGCAACGCAACTATGCATTCCTGGGGTATCCGAATCAAATATGTTCAGTCATAAGGAACGCCACGCCGAAAATTGCAAGAGCAAGAACAACAAGGAAGACGAGATGAAAGATTTCGTTGACGGCACTGCCTTTAATAACGAGCAAGGCAATCGTGCACGTAAACTGTTTGCAGCCGTTGTGTTGGCTGCTCTGGACGACGCCATCGCAGACGACAAGAAATATGGCAATGGTCCTGAACAAATCGCACGCTGGGCACGTTCGCGGGATGGCCGCGAAGTGTTGTCCTGCGCGGGCATCGACCCCAACGAACGCGTTGTGTCGGGCCTGATGGATTTTGTTGGCCGTGGGGTCCGCACCTCTGTCGCTCTGTCGCGTGAAGAAAGCGAACGCCGCAATGCAGCCCAACAGGCCGAAGCAGCTTAAACAGCTGTTTGAATTATGAATTGAAAAACGCGTTCCTGGGGGGGCGCGTTTTTCTGTTTCAGAGGGTCGGATCTGGGCAGGCTTGCCCACCTTGCTATGAGTATTCTTAACCCACCTCGCGCAGGGTCTTTCCCTTTGGCCTCATTTCAGGTCATTTGCACGAAAACACAGGAGGCGATGCATGGTTCGAGCCATCATGATTCAGGGCACTGGCAGCAACGTCGGGAAGTCCATGCTGGTTGCTGGCATCGCCCGCGCATTTACTCGTCGCGGCCTTAAAGTTGCCCCCTTCAAACCCCAAAACATGTCCAACAATGCCGCCGTAACCGAAGATGGTGGAGAAATTGGGCGCGCACAGGCATTGCAGGCTCGCGCCGCCAAGCGCGCAGCCCACACAGATATGAACCCCATCCTGTTAAAGCCCGAAACAGACACTGGAGCGCAGGTTATCGTGCAGGGGAAGCGCGCTGGCACGATGAAAGCAGGAGACTATCGTCGCGACAAATCCAAGCTGCTTGGAGCCGCTCTTGAGAGCTTTGATCGCCTCTGCGCTGATGCCGATCTGATATTGATAGAAGGAGCCGGTAGCCCGGCTGAGACCAACCTGCGCAAAGGCGACATCGCCAATATGGGCTTTGCCTGTGCCGCAGGTGTCCCGGTCATTCTAGTGGGCGACATACATCGTGGCGGTGTTATCGCCCAGATCGTCGGCACACAGGCCGTATTGGATGAAACGGATTTGAATCAAATCAAGGGATTTGCCGTCAACCGGTTCAAGGGAGACATTACCCTGTTTGATGAGGGTCGTGACGACATTTCGCGCCGCACCGGTTGGCCCAGTTTGGGCGTTGTGCCTTGGTTCAAAGATGCGTGGAAGTTACCCGCCGAAGACATGATGGACATAGCTTCAACCAAGGGAGGCGCTTGCAAAGTCGTTGTGCCTCAACTTGAGCGCATGGCCAATTTTGACGACCTGGATCCGCTAGCAGCAGAACCCAATGTAACGGTTGAGATCATCCCCGGCGGACGCCCCCTGCCCGGCGACGCCGATTTAGTCCTGCTGCCCGGCAGCAAGTCAACCATTGGCGATCTGGCGTACTTCCGGGCGCAAGGATGGGATATCGACTTACATGCTCATGTACGACGCGGTGGACATGTGATTGGCCTATGCGGCGGATTTCAAATGCTCGGCAACAGCATCGATGACCCTCTGGGTGTTGACGGCACCCCGGGAAAAGTTCCCGGTCTTGGCTTGCTGAACATCG
The DNA here is from genome assembly GCF_040365955.1 of Phaeobacter sp. NW0010-22. NCBI lineage: Bacteria > Pseudomonadati > Pseudomonadota > Alphaproteobacteria > Rhodobacterales > Roseobacteraceae > Phaeobacter > Phaeobacter sp. NW0010-22. Next base: position 352,972 of record NZ_BAABWT010000001.1, on the reverse strand, counting down.
ACACTGTTATGGCAGGTGAAAAACAAGTCACCCTGCGCAATGCAACAGCCCTGCCTGGTGGTGAACCGGTGACCGGTTATGAAATCCATATGGGTCGCAGCGAAGGACCGGACTGTGATCGCCCGTGGCTTTCGGTTGAGGGGCGCCGTGAGGGCGCCGCTGCGGCAAATGGCCAAATTCGCGGCACTTATCTGCATGGGGTTTTCTCTTCGGATGCATTCCGCGCAACCTATTTGGCTGAGCTGGGGCATAAATCAGATCTGTCCTATGAAGATGAAGTCGAAGAGGTTTTAGAAGCCCTCGCCGACCATCTAGAAGCGCACATGGATCTCGACCACCTATTGGCGCTCGCGGCTGTACCACACAGAAAGTAACGGTTACTCTAGCTCTTGAGCGGTCAAAGCGCGATGAATCTCGCGGCGCACGAGCTTGCGCACATTGCGTGTGATCCGTTCGCCCAAAGCGCCTTGCAATTCCTGGCGCACGATATCAGCAACCAATTCTCGCAGGCTTTCTTCATCCAAAATGGTATCGTCCGACATTAAAATATCGCGTTCGCCACCCGCCTGAACTTCGTCCTCAACCTGGTCCTGCGGTTCAACTGGCACGTCATCAGTCTGAAAAGATAAGTCTTCATGAATCGGGTCCACCTCTGACAGAGGCGCTACGTCAGGCATTTCGATACCCGCCATTTCACGATCCGACGGGGCGGCTTCGACATCTGACCTTTCGTCTTCTTCAAACACAACGGAGTTTGGCTCGTGATCTTGCCAAGCAATTGTCTCGATCCGCGTTCCCGAATATGCCTCGTCGCTTTCGCCATCAGGTTCCCACTGATCGGGTGTACGTCCGATTGCCGCCTCTAACGCTTGTATCTTTGCGCTCAGGCTATCGATTGGATCAAGAGCCGCTGGCTCTAACTCTGCTTCGAAATTGACTTCCTCTGAGATTTCATCCTCAAGGAAAGGTCCTTCATTTTCAGTTTCTGAAAGCAACTGATCCTTCGACGTCACATCGACATCATCCAGCTCTTGGTCCGGCTTAACCTGCGCCCATTCAACATCAGCTGTGGGTGTTTCGCCATTCTCCCAATCGGTCTCTTCGAAGTGATCTTTGACCGTGTAGTCAACATCATAAGGGTCTGTACTGGCCGCTTGCGCTGCTTCATACAGGGTTGCGTCTGGAACAGTCCAAGGTTCATCCCCCAAATCAACGGGGTCAGAGGATTGGGATGACGCAGCATCTTCAACCGGCACAACCGATTCAGCTTCATCCTCATCTAAAGTCTCTGCGACACGCAACGCTGGGGTCAAAACCAATCGATCTGTAGTTCGCGCCGGTTTAACCACCTCTGCGCGCGCTTCTGATCGACCCTCTTCGCTGACCAGACGACGGATCGAGGACAAGACATCCTCGATCTCAAGATTGGTTACAGGATCAGACATTCGAATTCACCACACTTAGCCTCAGGTAGTAAGTGTAACCAACGTCAGGGATTCTCACAACAGATAGCGAGAATTCTCATTTCTTACCTAGGGCTTCTAAGACACGGTCCAGATCTTTGCTCTGCTTGGACACCTTAGCCGGAGCCCCCTTTACCAGGTTGTAGTAAAGTGTCGGATCGTAAATCTGAACAGCGAGCCCCAAACGTTCAGCTGTCAAAAGCCCCTGCGAAGACAACAGCTGATACGCCGCCAAAGAGCGTTCCGCACGGGCACTGATCTGTGCCGTTTGCGCATCCAGCAATTCTTGCTCTGCGGTCAAGACGTCCAACGTGGTCCGTGCACCCAATGTAGCCTCTTCACGAATCCCGTCGAATGCAACCTGAGCGGCCCGTACACGTTCGTTCGATGCTGTCAGGCTTGCACCGGCTGTTTCAAAGCGAACATAGGCTTCGTTTATCGCTTGAATCACGTCTTTGTTGACATTCAACAAATTGGCTTTGATCGAATCCCGAGTAGCCATACTGCGCCGTACCGTCGCCGCAAGGCGCCCCCCCGCATAAACCGGCTGCGTAAACAGTACGCCGGCGCTGGCGGTATCGTTGTAGTTTGAGTTCCCGTAAGTATTGGTAAGTCCGATGTCAGCGCGCAAGGTAACGTTGGGCCCTAGCGATTTTCGTGTCCGCTCAACGGTAAGATCAGCAGCTTTGACCTGATGTTGCGCAGCAAGGATACTCGGGTGATTGCGCACCCCAAAGGCGACAGCTGCGTCGATCGAAGCGGGTCGTTGTGGCAACCTAGGTTGTCCAGCGATTTTACCAGGCTCGTTCCCTACAGCATTCACATACACAGCGCGCGCTGTGATCAAAGCGCCTTGTGCATCCGCTAGATTTGCACGCGCTCCGGCCAGCCGAGATTCGGACAAGGCAACATCAGTTCGCGTCACTTCACCAACTTCAAAGCGATCTTGCGACGCACGGAGTTCTTCTCCCAGCACCCGCACGTTGTTCTGACGCAGCACCACATTCTCTTCCTGAAGCAGCACATTCATGTAAGCAGAAACCGCTGTGAACAGGACCGACTGTTCGACCTGCAAAAGGCTTTGCCGTGTCGCCAAAACTGTTTCTTGGGCTGCACTCTTAGCAAGCTGGCTGGCGCCACCATCATATAGCAACTGTTGAAGCGAAATGCCTGTGAAAAAAGTCGACGTCTGGCTATCGGATACCAACCCGCCGGTTCGGTTTTCGACTAAGTTCCGCTGAACCCGTGCAGTCCAGTCGATAATCGGTCGGAGCGCGGCAACTGAAATGGCTACATCTTCATCTGCGGCACGCAACAGCGCCCTATTTTGCTCTAACAACCCGCTGGTATTATAGGCGCCGATCAAAGCATCAGCCAGATTATCAGCGGCTGCCACTCGAGGCATCATACCAAAAACCGCAATTCCCATCGCGGCTAGAATTGTCCTGGAAAATCTACTCTTAACTGCTCTGCGCATCACGTGTCTCACAATCTTAATGTGTGTTCCCGCTCAAAATGCGCGTTTGCAACACATAAGGCAAGGACGCCTCGCCTTTTTACAAGCCCAATATGGTATTGTTACCGCTACAGCGAGAATACAGGCTGCTTTGCAAATCCAGGCAACACCGGTGCACCAGCATTGAACTCAAACCGCCAAGAAACCCGATCAGCCGACTTGTAGCCAATCCGGACAGTTCCGAGATCTTCGTCCATAAATATACAAGCGATGCGCCCCCCCTCTTTGAGTTGCTCAAGAAGGGCCGCCGGAACGTCTTCTACGCCACCCTGAATCAAGATCACATCATAAGGACCGTGTTCTTCAGCTCCGCCAACCAAAGGTCCCTTGTGGACAACGGCATTGTCGACACCATTCTCCATCAATAGAGCCTGCGCCTCATCGGCCATTGCATCATCTTCTTCGACTGCCACGACCAGTTCGGCCATCCGCGCCGCGACCGCGGTCGAATACCCGTAGGTAGCGCCGATATCGAGTACCAACTCAGTATTGGTGACATTAAGCGCATCAAACATCTTTGCCAGAGTCCGAGGCTCCAAAAGGCATCGCCCTTGCCCCAAATCCACCAGATCACCAACATAAGCGGCTTCGCGCATTGCATCCGGAACAAACTTCTCTCGCTCAATCGAAAGCATTGCTTCTATGATCGGGAATTTCGTCACATCTGAAGGCCTGATTTGTGTATCCACCATCAATCGACGCCGGGCCGCGAAATCTGTCATAGCTAAACTCATCTATCAGTTGGTTATAGCACTTTTGCCACATCTGTTCGCAACCAGCAACGCCCCAATACGTGACTTTACGCCCTGCGTCGCGCCTTGCTCTCTAGGCCCAAAAATCGCCAATTACGCCTACACCCAGCTTCGAGCGAATAAATTGAAAACTACATCTAGACGCCCTAAGCGATTACTGATAAAACCCGCGCACACCACAGCAAGTTATTGAAATTGCTAGAGAAGGCGAGTTGGCGGAGTGGTGACGCAGCGGATTGCAAATCCGTGTACACGAGTTCGATTCTCGTACTCGCCTCCAAGTCACAAGCCATTGATTGGGCTAACTTAAATCGTCGTGACATTCTAACGCACGATACGTCCACGAATTTCCAAAGAAGCTCCATGCGTATCGACGCGGCCACGCGGCCAATAATGACCAGCACCTAGACCCAATCAGGACGTGTGCAGAGCGAAACGCCCAGCTTTGCAGGGTACTTGGAACTCACTCATATTCTGAAATGCGAGACCTGTCCAATGTTGACCTGACGAATGCCCTGAGGCGCTGGACAACTGGCACAAGGTCACACCGATCTGCATCCGACTCTTATGCCCGGCAAAGAAAACCCGCGTGACACCGTCTTATCACTGGAACAATTGCGGGTGTCGTATCGTGTGACCGCATACAAAGAAGATGTTCACTAGACCTCCTATTGGTAGCTCTTGATCTTGAGTGGACAACAGCACAGGGACGCGATGAGTTTCCACGTTTAACGGATGCAAGGTGTCGATATGCATTTGCCCACCAACAAGATAGAAACGGCCCATATCGTCGCCTTGGACCAAGTGGGCAATCTCCGTCAACCTTTGCCCGTCACGGCTTCAAAATGCGAACAGGGCCCATTGCAAACAGTGCTGGTTTCGTCGGGCTGGCGTTTCTCTGTCATTCCGGTTGCACGATAACCGGCGCAGCTTTGCCACTCATTTGGCAGGGGCCAAGAATAGCGAAGAAGACATTGATCGGATGCTGAAACACTGTTCAACCCAATCGGCCTAAGGTGTGTATCGGGTCTACAACCGAGCCAGACGACTTACGCAGCGCCGCGAAATTGCCTGTCAGTGGGAACGGATGCTCTTTGCATTGAAGACCAGTTACGGATACCAGAAACCGGCTGATACTTCAGGCACAGGGTTAAATCAGACATGTGCTTTATCACCCATGTCCCTACGAACGCATGCTTCAATGTGGCCAATCCGGGTACAAACAGGGACATCCTGCTACTGGCAAATCGACGGCTGAGTCTTTCATGTCATCCACCCGAGAAACGCCGATTAATATGTAACGCAGTTGGTCAAATAGCCCACCGTCGTGCAATTTGTATTTGTTGTTGGAGAAGGTGCAACCACCGGAAAGTATGCGGGTCTCAAAGATTGTGCCGCCAATACCACACTGTCGTCGGCTTTATTCACTTCACATGCGAACTGATGAATCCTTTCAGCACTTACAAGTGCGGTAACCGAATTTCCACCTTTGTAGTTAGCGTACTTTGCGCAGTGTTCGACGGCCAAATCAAGCGCTTGTGCTGTTAACGTGGGCACAGTATCCCACGCACTATACCTCAAACTGATGCCATCCTTCGAAGCGTATTATTAAGTGGATACTGTAGTCCCACATGCGGTCATGAGGGCTTCTAACCCAAGCGTAAATGCTGCAAGCAATTTCATAAGAACCTTTATCTTTAGCTACACCAACCAATTATGTATTCTATTGATTTTTGGTTGCTCAAAGTTGCCAAATTTGTTCGAATTTTCGCCAATCCATGCTGATCAAGTTTGAGCCAACACGCACCATGTGAATCGTGACCAGAATCGAATTCTGGCTGCACATCCCGAACATAAACCAACAAGTATTTGATTTGATAAAAGCGCGTTTATGGCATCGCGCAGTCGTAGCGGTGAACCGAACACGTGCAAGCATTCCCGCATTTACATACGTCGCATTAGCCGGGAGCGACTGCTAGCAAAAGCTTTCTGTATCTATCAAATTTGAAAGAGGTGGCGAAACAGCAATTTTTTGTATTTGATCCACCCTCACACAATATCGAACTCTGATACAGTCAGGGCTATGCCCACAGTCAGAGTAGCGAACTGAACCTGCGCAGCAGCACCGGCCCCGTCTTCGTCATAATAAAGAGCCCCGGTTGTGGAATTGTAGATGACATAGTCGTTACCGTCCTGGGCCGATGATCCAATGCGGAATTCGCTGGATGACAGGCTGGAACCGATGGCAGCAAACACGCGATCATCGAGGCTGATCCGGTCATGAGAGAGGGAATAGTTCTCGATCGTGTCTAGGTTTGTGCCGACATTCAGCGCTGTATCAAACCGGAACTCATCCGCACCAGAGCCGCCGTTCAGCGTGTCATTTCCCAAGCCGCCCCGCATCACGTCATTACCCGCTGAACCGCGCAGCAGATCGTCTCCACGCCCGCCTACTAAAATATTGCGTGCCGAAGAGCCGGTGATGATATCGTCGTGGTTCGAACCGATGACGTTCTCAATCGAAATGTAGGTGTCACCGTTGGCATTTCCACGTGTGCCCACACCGGCCGTGAGGTTCACCGTCACTCCAGCCCCTGCAGTTGCAAAGGCGGCTGAATCCGTGCCTGACCCACCGTTGACCTCATCACCCGCGATGCCGCCCTCTAGTCGGTCATTGCCTGCCGACCCACGCAGCGTATCGTTGCCACGCCCGCCTTCGATCACGTTGTTGCCCGAAGACCCTGTCAATAAGTCCGCGTGCTCTGACCCCAGCAGGTTTTCAATCGCAATATAGGTGTCCCCGTTCGCATTGCCGCGCGAGCCGTGGCCACTGGTCAGGTTCGCGGTCACCCCGGACCCAGCGGTCACAAAGGAGGCCAGATCCACACCGGACCCACCGTGGAGTTCATCGCCGCCGATGCCCCCCTCAAGCGTATCGTTGCCCGCCGAGCCGCGCAGTGTGTCGTTGCCGCGGCCGCCTTCGATCAAGTTGTTGTCAGCCGATCCAGTCAACACGTCGCCGTAAGTCGAACCCAGAAAATTCTCAATAAAGTGATAGGTATCGCCGTTCGCATTGCCCCGCGTCCCTACCCCACTGGTAAGGTTCGCGGTCACCCCAGATCCAGCGGTCACAAAGGAGGCCAGATCCACACCGGAACCACCGTGGAGTTCATCGCCGCCGATGCCCCCCTCAAGCGTATCGTTGCCCGCCGAGCCGCGCAGTGTGTCGTTGCCGCGGCCGCCTTCGCTCAGGTTGTTGTCAGCCGATCCAGTCAACACGTCGCCGTAAGTCGAACCTAGAAAATTCTCGATAAAGTGATAGGTATCGCCGTTCGCATTGCCCCGCGTCCCTACCCCACTCGTAAGGTTCGCGGTCACCCCAGATCCAGCTGTGGTAAAGCTCGCCGTATCAGTGCCAGATCCGCCGTGGATCACATCAGCGCCAATCCCACCCTCAAGCGTGTCATCGCCGGCTGAGCCCCGCAGCGTGTCGTTGCCGCGCCCGCCCTCGATCAGATTGTTGCCTGAAGACCCTGTTAGAAGATCCTCATGCTCTGACCCCAACAGGTTCTCGACCGACGTGTAGGTGTCGCCATTGGCGTTGCCCCGCGTCCCGACGCCACTGGTCAAATTCGCTGTCACGCCGGATCCGGCCGTGGCGAAAGAAGCCGTATCGCCACCAGAACCTCCGTGAATATCGTCGCGCCCGGAGCCGCCTTCGAGAGTGTCGTCACCGCCATCTCCGCGCAACCGATCATGACCCTGATCACCAAAGATGAAGTTGTCTGCGCTATTGCCGTAAACATAGTCGTCGTGATCAGACGCTATGACGCCTTCGATCGAAATGAATGTATCACCAGCAGCATCGCCTGCTGTACCTCGCGTCCGCAGATCGAGGTTTACACGCTCACCAGCGCCTTCATAGCTTGCGAGGTCAAAGCCGGAACCACCATCAAGCTCGTCAGCACCTCCGCCGCCTAGCAGCGTGTCATTGCCGGCGAGACCCATTAAGATCTCTCTTAAACCTGTACCAGTAAGTTGTTCGTGGCCAGAGCTGCCTTCGATCGTAGGAAAGACATTTCTTAAATCTATTGAAACCGTTACATCAGCTTCCGAAAACCAACCAGTTTGGTCAGAAATTGAATAGGAGAAGCTGAACGCTCGTATTTCGCCAAAGCTGATGGCATTTTGGAGATCAATAACGATACTTTCACCGACAGTGTAAACCGACGTATCCATGGGGATTTCAGAAACCTCAATAATTGAAAGCGGATTTCCGTCGGGGTCGGCATCATTGGCCAAGACATCCAGCACTTTGGGTCCAATTGAGGAAAACTCAAACCTGTCTGACACAGCCAGAGGCGCCGACGACAAAACGTCATCATCGCGGATCGTGATGTCGGCGAATTGAAAGAAACTGAATGAATTGACCTGGTCAGTTCCGTCCGGGGATCCTCCCCGCAGATCAACGACCTGAAAGTCGTAGCCGGCGATTGTCGACACAGTAATCGCATAGTCACGCCGGTTTCCTGAATAAAACACGGTGTCGGAGCTGGATCCCCCGTCTAGGGAGTCGTCTCCGCCGCCGCCCGAAATGGTGTCGCGGTCGTGTATTCCATCAATGTAGTTGTCTTGGCCGTCCCCCAGGATCAGATCCCGCCCGCGCGTCCCAATTACATCGTCAATGCTGTCAAACGTATCCAAACCGACTTCCGGCCCGCGGGCTGTTTCTGTGTTCATATCAATCACAGACCCACCATCAGTCTGCTCGTAGCTTAAAGTGTCGTGTCCGCCGTCACCATCTACATCATCGTCGCCCTGACCTGGCCGAATAAGATCGTCATCCCTTCCGCCTTTCAACCGATCATTACCCGCTCCACCCAGAAGTATGTCGTCGCCATCGCCACCATCCAGGAGATCATTGCCTTCGCCGCCATTCAAGTCATCGCGCCCGTTCCCACCATAAAGGCGATCATCGCCATCTTCTCCGTCGATATCGTCTTCATCGTCTTGTCCATAGAGAACGTCATCGCCATCACCGCCATCGATGTTATCGTCTCCATCCCCTCCCAGGACCCCATCGTCGCCATCTTCGCCATCCAACCGATCATCGCCTTCACCGCCTGAGATGACATCATCACCGGTATCGCCCTTCAGGGTGTCTTTGCCCCTCTCACCGACCAGGATGTCATGACCTGAACCACCTTCGATACTGTCGTCGCCATCGCCACCGACAAGGCCATCGTCGCCGGAACCGCCGTCGATAGTGTCATCATCATCGCCGCCGCTAACCGTGTCGTTGCCTCCATTTGTTTCGATGTCATCTTCTCCGTCGCCGCCAAAAACGATGTCGTCGCGGCGGCCCGTGACCACGCGATCATCCCCTCCACGCGCATCTATGAACACTTCGGTCGAGGAAGAACTGCTAAAGAGCCAGGTATCTTCTCCGTTATCCCCTTCGTGGGTAACGCTGCGCCCGGTATCCACATCCAGATCCGCGTCAGGTTCTGGCGCATCTCCTGGCGCATCGTCCCCCGATCCATCTGTGAGTAACGCGACGCCGAGCCCGTAGTCGCCCGTTGATCCATCCTCGCCAGCGACTTTGACGTAGTATGTTCCTCCCGAGCTTGTGAATGAGGTGGCAGCGCTGCTTACACCGTTGAAATCGTCGTTCGAGGCTACGAGCTGACCCGAAGAATTGTAGACCCTTATTTCCGGGTCGACCGCGCTTCCATCGGGAGTGACAACGACGCCATAGGTCCGACCGGCCTGCGTACTGAACGTGAAATAATCCTCGTCACCCGACACTTCGATTTCGCCGTGAACCACTGTGCCATCGAGGTCGGAGATAGGGGTTGCTGTGCCACGCGTGTCGCTGTGGTCGTCTTCTGGTGCAGGAATTGGCGACAAAATTTTGTCGAACCGGACAACCTGCATTCCCGCCAGCTGAACGTACTCGGTATCAATAAGTTCAAAGGTTTCGCCTGCGCCTACCCCGGTTAGCCGTTGAACGTTTACGCCATCGGTAGTCTCCGAAAACAAGTAGTCACCTCGGCTACCTGACAACACGGCGAGATTGGTAACGATAATGCCTCGGTCTAGGTTTCCAAGCGATAGCCTGCCATTCGCTTCAATAAATGTATCCCCTTTATAAAGGTACCCCGCCGCTGTGACCTGTTCGATTGTGAACTCTTCGCCGTTTGCACCGAAGCGCACTCTTTCCACTTCGTACAATACATCAGACCCATCTGAACCGGCTCCCACGGTCGTTCCATTCAGTACCTGGTGGGTGAGACGGACACCACCGTCGCCGGTCAGTTGTACGAGGAACGCGTTGTTTCCTTCGGCGTCAATTTCCGCAACGACGGCGGTATCGTTGCCGCTTCCGCCAATAAGAGTGTCGTCGCCCTGTTCTCCGAACAGGATGTCATTATCCCCACCGCCGAAGATTATGTCGTTACCCGTGCCGCCATAAATGGTGTCATTCCCGGCCCCGCCAAAAATTGTATCGTTGCCCGAGTCACCCCGAAGATCGTCACCTAAATCAGCGACCGCGGTTAGTGGACTTTCGTATCGGAAGTCGACCGGTCCACCAATTACGACACCGTCGTCGAAGGTAGACAGATGTAACAAGCCGTAGCTGCGATCAGAGGAACTGGCCTGCATGAGCCAAAGCCGATACTCTCCGCTGTCGCCGTGAATCCAGTCGCCCTGCGAACCTCCATAGATCGTATCAATACCGCCGCCGCCGAAAATCGTGTCGCCGGGCGAGACCGTATCGTTGTCAGTGTCGGTATTGCCACCCTCGCCGTAGATCTCATCGTTGCCCTGGCCGCCCCAGATTGCATCGGCGCCACCAAGACCAGCAATGACGTTATTGCCTGAGTTTCCAGAAAGGATATTCTCATCATCATTCCCTGTTGCGTCGATGGCATCATCGGAAATGAGGAATATGTTCGCATCGACTATTTTTCCACCAGGGGTTCTCAGGGCTGACGTATCCGTCGATAAGTCAATGTTCTGAATTGACACAACGCCATCAAGGACAACGCCAAGCGCCGTATCAAACTTCACGGGTGACGCTACGCTCGCACCAAAGGAACCGCCAATGACCAGTGGATTGTTAGCTCTCAATTCTTCTCGATTATCGAATAGCGGTGTTATCTGGAGATGAAGATGCGGACCGCTACCAAAACCTGTATCACCAGAAACGCCTAAAGCTTCACCTTCGACAGTTTGATAGTTGTTATCGAAGGGATTACTGTCAGAAACAGTGACACTACCTGCCTGAAAATGCGCATACGTACTATAGAAGAACCCACCATCGACAGTATGACCGAGCGTGATACCATCCCCAAGAGCGCTCCCTTCCGCTTCTGACCAAAAATACTCTGCTGTGGAAACCTGATTTGGTAAGATGGATGTGATGGTTATACCATCAAATGCGAAGTCCCAATTATACTTTCCGCTATGCGTTGCATCTGGGCTTATGGGACTACTAATAACCTGAACTCTATTATTATTGCTTCCGTCTGCGTTTGAAGTACTTGATATGTCAAATGGCAAGCTAATACTCTGAGAGTTTTCATCGGGAAGAATCCGCCGATCAATCTTTTCCACCAAAAATACCCCGCCACAATAAGACATATTGAAAGAGAGCACATTGCGCGCTTATTGTCACCGTGCTCCGCACCTGCGAAACCTGACCACATTGCGAATTTTCTTCGAAAACAGGCGAGAAAAACTCTGGTGAACTTCAGGTTTGGCGGGCTGGGATAGCTTTCGGCTGACTGGGAAGACCACGCCGCATCGCATCCAGAGTTTCCAAGGCAACGCAGGCGCACGGCGCTCTATGGCTGGCTGTCTAACGGCGTACCGATACACGGCGATCAGGTGATGACGTTCTGCGCCATGTTCGACGTCAATCCGCTGGCCATCTTTGATTAAGGAAATGGACTTTAAACAATTCCGCCCAAATCAAGCGGACGCGTCAAATCAGGCTCGAAACAACCGGATTCCTTAGGCTCTAGACGCTTTGATTTCTGCTGTTCTACGTGCTTCACCACGCCCAAAGTCGGCATTCATTGACGGCTAGAAAGCGCGATTTCTGCAAATCCCAGACTGTCATTAACCTCAGTATTCATCGGTGCTTTTTGCCAATGATTTCCCGGCCACATATCGGAGTTGTTCGGTTCCGCAAATCAAATTGTCGTCACGATTTTTACGGCCTGCGGGCTGCGCATATTGGAAATTCGATGCACAGCCCCTAAACGATGATCAAGACGCATACATGTCTTCAGAGCTCTGTTCGCCAGCAGAGATCAAAGACATTTCCGTGCCATTGGGTGGGAACAACCGGCCTTCCACCTATACGCCTTCGTCACCCTCATCATCTTCATCATCTTCATTGCCCTCATCACCTTCATCGCCCTCATCATCCTCGTCGTCTTCGTCGTGCTCGTCACCTTCGTCATGCTCGTCGCCTTCGTCGCCATTGTCGGGTTCGTACAGCTCGTCGCCTTCATTATCTTCGTTACCGGAGTCGGCGAGGTTGTCATCTTCGTCGCCTTCGTTGCCATCGTCGTCCTCGTCCCCCTCATCGCCTTCGTCCCCTTCATCATCGAGCAGAGCATTGGCATCCTCGTCACCCTCGTCGTCCTCGTTTCCTTCGTCACCTTCATCGTTCAGTGATGGTCGATCCGGTTCATGGAATTCGTCACCTTCATCGCCCTCGTCGTCCTCGTCGTTTTCATCTTCTTCGTCATCTTCGTTGTCTTCATCGCCCTCGTCATCCTCGTCGCCTTCATCTTCTTCGTTGTTCTCATTGTCCTCGTTGCCTTCGTCACCTTCGTTATTCTCGTCGCCTTCGTCGTGCTCGCTGCCCTCGTCGTTTTCGTCGCCTTCGTCGCCTTCGTTGTCTACGCCACCTTCGTTACCCTCATTGCTTTCGTTGCCTTCGTCTCCTTCGTTACCTTCGTTGCCTTCATCTCCTTCGTTGCCTTCACGGCCTTCATTGCCTTCGTTGCCTTCATTGTCTTCGTTGCCTTCGTCTTCTTCGTTGCCCTCGTTATCTTCGTCAGTCTCGTTACCTTCGTTGCTTTCATTGCCCTCGTTGTCTTCATTGCCCTCGTTGTCTTCGTTGCCCTCGTTGTCTTCGTTGCCTTCGTTACCTTCGTTGCCCTCGTTGTCTTCGTCGCGTTCGTTGCCTTCGTTGCCTTCGTCACCGTCGGTCAATTCGTCGCCTTCGTCACCCTCATCACCTTCGTCGTTGGCTTGCGCCTCATTTCCTTCGTCGCCCTCGTCGCCCTCGTCGTTTTCATCGCCCTCGTCATCCTCGTCGCCTTCATCTCCCTCGTCACCTTCGTCAGCTTCCTGTCCGAGATTGTCTATGTCCGTGTCTTCATCCCCCTCGTCGAATTCATCTCCCTCATCGGCCTCCTGAAAGCGATCTCCAGCGCCATCATTCTCATTTCCTTCATCGAACTCATCGTTCTCGTTGTTTTCGTTGCCTTCGTTGCCTTCATCCCCTTCATCATTTTCGTTGTCTTCGTTGTCCTCGTTGTTCTCATCGCCTTCGTCGTCTTCATTGTCTTCATCGAAGAAATTGAGCAGCTTTTCATCGCCTTCATCTCCTTCTGTGTCTTCATCCCCTTCATTGCTTTCGTTGTCCTCATCACCTTCGTTGCCTTCGTTGCCTTCGTCGTATTCGTTGTCTTCGTTGTTTTCGTCTAGAAGGTAAGTTTGGCCACCGATATTGTCAGTTCCGTCCTCATCGCCTTCATCATGCTCATCATTTTCATCCGCCTCTTCAAGACGAACCAAATTCCCGTTTTCATCTTCTAATGCGCGCTGATCTTCGTTGTCTTCGTCGAATTCGTTGTCCTCATCCGCCTCATCATCCTCATCGTTTTCGTCGTTTTCGTCGCCTTCGTCGCCTTCGTCGCCCTCGTTGCCTTCGTCGTCTTCGTTGCCCTCGTCGCCTTCTTGACCTTCGTTGCCTTCGTCGGCTTCGTCGCCCTCGTCATCTTCCTGGTCGGCTATGCCCTCGTTGCCCTCGTTGCCTTCGTTGCCTTCGTTGTGATCGTCATCAAAGGCCGAGGCCGAGATTTCATTGCCTTCGTTGCCCTCGTCATTCTCGTTGCCTTCATTGTCCTCATTGCCTTCGTCCCCTTCATTGGCAAAGCTGACAGGACTAAACAGATCGACATTCTGCAGCATAGCTTCCAGAAGAATTTCGAATTTGCTTTCAGAAAGGTTGGGCATGAAGACCTCCAAAATATGTTGACTTGTAATGGGCCAATCGTCAGGAAATTCTGCTGAAAAGCCAAAGAAAATACCAAAACCACAAACTCAACCTGCCCGGAATCGAACACTCCTAGGCCGAGCTGGGAGTAAACATACACGAAAAATGCATATCCAAATAGGATTGGTTCATTCCGCGTTCGATCAGTTATCCTGGCTCAACTTCCTGAATTCAGGCCATAGCGATATCAGGCTTCTATGCTGCAGGGCCGTGGTCCCCGGGTGATCTAGGCTTCACGCCCACAGAGAGAGACGTCTTAAAGTAATAAGGGCAAGGCGCGTTTACATTCGCGATCCGATGCTGCTGACACCAAAAATGTGTACCGCATGACCGCTCATTTTGGCGCGTAGCTGACACTTTGTTAGGTTTCAACCTGCCGACGTGATTGAAGGGGCATCCTTTCAACCAAGTCTATATCTCGAATGTTCGATAGAAAGTTCGGTTCTATTATTCAGAGCCAACAATTTGCAAAGGCTATTAACCATGCTTTGCCGCCCTTCAAAAAGATCAGCTGGTTGATAGCATCAAACCCACCTCACGTTGAAGACAGCTACAGGCTCTTCGTCGACATTTACCCATCTCATGATAAATGTCTGCCAAAGCTCCAAATTGCGAAACCCGCCAGTCGCGTAAAATTGCTGATCAGGGTTCTTTAGGTGCTACATTTGCACGCCCTAAGTGATCTATTAGGAAATCCATAAACACGCGGACTTTGGCAGAGACAACATTGCTTTTTGGGTAGATCAGCCAAAGCGCCGGTTTGTTTATTAACTCATAGTCGGGCAAAACATGCGTCAACGTTCCGTTCCCAATTTCTGTTTGCACCGCCCAGAGTGAATTGATTGAAATACCTGCGCCGTCGAGCGTCGTTAATTTCTGGGTCAGCCCATCGTTCAAGATCAGGCAATGTGCTGCACGCTTGGGTTCGAACAACGCCTTTGTGCCATCGCTTGATACCAGCGTCCTTGGTTCAGCATCATTGAATGCAATCAAACGATGTTTTGCCAGATCGTCTGGATTACCGGGGGATCCATAGCGTTCAAGATAGGCCGGCGCAGCGCACAGGATGCGCGTATCATCAGCCAGTTTGCGTGCGGTGAGGCTGCTATCTGCAAGAACCGAGTTTCGGAGCGCAAGGTCGAAACTGCCTTCGATAAGATCAAACTGCGAGTCTGATAGATGCAAATCTAGCCGAAGTTCTGGATATTTATCCATAAATATCGGCAGCAGCGGCGCGATGTAGAGCTGAGCAAAGGTGCTGGGCGCTGCAAAGCGTAGTGTTCCGCTAATCTTTGTGCGGCCTTTGCCAAGGGCAGCAAGAGCTGCTTCTTCCTGAGCAATCATTTCGCGCGCATATGGCAGAAAGTCTTGACCTTCTAAGGACATCGACACTTTGCGGGTTGATCGGTGTAGCAAATCAGCGCCGACAAGACGCTCTAACTTCGCGATACGTGTACTCGCGACGGCTGGTGCCATGCCGAGCGTGCGGCCTGCCGCGCTGATATTCAGTGTCTCGCACGCGAGAACAAAAAGGCGAAGAGTTTGGGTGTCCATACCATTTACTTTTTCGGAATACTGAAATCAAAAATAGCTACTTTATATAGCTAATGGAAGTGATATTTTTGATAGCAAGACGAACGCAGGAGTATCCGATGGCCCAGATAGCAACCGTAAATTACCACGTCCACAAGCCTGAACGGCAAGCATTTGAGCTAGATGCTGGCGGGATTGTCGGCAACCTGATTTCACCCGAACTCGTGCCGATGCAGGTGGCGGTTCGTGACTTGCGTATGCCTAAGGCAGAAATGTCGTTCGAAGGTAACTCTGTTGGCTTCACAACTTCCCCAACTGATGTTCATTCCTTTGATGTGGGAAATGAGTGGCAGCATGACTACGACAATGAATTGTCCGATTTTCTGACTGCCGAAATCGGCGCACAGGAGGTTATCATCTTTGACCATACGGTGCGTATGGATGACCCAAACGCAGATCGCGCACCGGCCCGCAACGTCCATAGCGATTACAGCATTGATGGGGCCAAGCAACGCTTGACCGACATTCTGGGTGAAGACAAAGCCACCGAGTGGTCCAAGGGGCACTATGCCTTTATCAACGTGTGGCGGCCCATCGGCGCGACGATCAATTCAGCACCTTTGGGGTTTATCCGTCCATCCAGTGTTGCAGAACAGGATTGGGTTTTACTCGACCTGATTTATCCGGACCGCAAAGGGCAAATCATGGGAGTCGCGGCGAGCCCTGATCATGAATGGCTTTATATGTCCAAAATGACGCCGGATGAGGTCGCGTTCTTCAACATCTTCGACAATCGCGGCCTGCCTTCAGTCGCCCACAGTGCTTTGGACATGATTGAGGAGCCAAACATTCACACGGCCCGGCGCAGCATCGAAAGCCGAACTTTGGTCCGATACGCGGCCTAATTCCCCAAGCTGGGATCTACATAGAAAGAGCACCAAATGACCAAGACAATTCTTATCACAGGTTCCACCGACGGTATTGGGCTTCTTACTGCTCAAACCCTTGCTGCTGAGGGGCACACGATTCTGCTTCATGGTCGTAATGCTGCCAAGCTGGCGGCCGCGGCGAAAACTGTCGGGGGGACGGCTGAGCAATACATAGCCGACCTGTCTACTATGGCTGGTGTGCATGCACTGGCTGACGATATTCGCAAAAAGCACAGTCAAATCGATGTAGTAATCAACAACGCAGGTATCCTAAAGGCCCCGATCACCGTAACCGAAGAAGGCTATGATATCAGGTTTATGGTGAACACATTTGCCCCCTATGCGCTAACGCAGGATCTTATGCCGATCATCGCGAAAGACGGGCGTGTCGTGAACCTGTCCTCGGCAGCGCAAGCCCCGATTGATCTGGATGCTTTGTTTGGGCGCAAGCAACTGGATGATATGGAAGCTTATGCACAAAGCAAACTGGCCCTCACGATCTGGTCGCGTGAAATGGCGAAAGAGCAGCCAGATGGCCCTTCGATCATCGCGGTCAATCCTGGTTCTTTGCTGGCGTCTAAGATGGTAAAAGAAGGCTTTGGGCTTGCTGGCAACGATCTGTCCATTGGAGCGAATATCCTGCGTGAAGCTGCGTTAGGGGAGGCGTTTGCAAAGGCCAGCGGCAAGTATTTTGATAACGACAAAGGGCAGTTCGCACAGCCACATGCAGCGGCACTTGATACTGCTCTATGTGCCGATGTGATGCAGGGCATCAAGGGTGTTCTGACCCAACAGCACTGAACCCATAAAGGTTCGCCTGACTTCGGGCTTTAGCCTCACTTAAATACCGAAACCCAGTTAATCCGCCAGAGAATTCTGTGCGGAAGCAAGAAAGGCAGTCTGATGAAATATGAGAATTTCACGACATTTGACGTCAAAGTCGAAAACGCAATTGCAACCGTAACGTTTGATTTCGGCACGGTGAATGTGCAAGGCCAAGAAATGCTCGCCGACCTCAATAGTCTTGCCATGCGGCTTGAACGCGATCGCGAAACAAAGGTCGTGATTTTCCAATCCGCCAACCCCGAAATCTGGGTCTGCCACTATGACACTGAACTGCTAAAGGACATGTCCACCGAGGAGGTGTCGCGCGAAGAGGCCAAACTGCTTGATCTGCAATCTGTGTGCGAGCGCATCAGTAAGGTGCCTCAGGCGACAATTGCCAAGCTTGAAGGTTTTGCACGAGGCGGTGGACACGAGTTGGCACTTGCTCTCGACATGCGCTTCGCTGTGCGGGGAAAATACAAATTTATGCAGATGGAGGTTGGAATGGGCATTCTGCCGTGCGGCGGAGGTGCGTCCCGCATGGCCCGTCAAACTGGTTTGGGCCGCGCCTTGGAGATCATCCTGAGTGCCCGCGATTTCAGCGCTGATGAAGCCGAAGCCATGGGCACGATCAACAAAGCGTTTGAGGTCGATGAGATCGACGAGTACATCAATGCGCTAGCCAATCGCATTGCCAAATTTCCAGCGGAATCGATCAACGCGTGCAAGCAAATGGTTTATGAATCGATCGACAAGCCGATTAATGAGGCTCTGAAAGCCGAAGCCTATTGGCTGTATCAAACAACCAGTAAAACACCTGCCATTAAACGCTTTGCCATCGCTGATGAGCAAGGGCTGGAGCATAGCATGGAAAACCAGCGCAACTGGAATAACTTGGTCATGGATGTGCAAGAAATTCATTAATCACAAATTCTTGCTGGGGGTTTCCGACGAAATTCGGGGAAGTTCCTGCAACTTTAGCCCCCAAACGCAGCCCCGCCAATTGGCCTTAACCTGCTGCACAGATAGGCGCAGGGCTAATGCCTGCGTAACAATCACGAAGATAGAAGAAACAATGGCACAAAATTCACTTGCACGCGCCCGCTCGGTTCAGCGGCCCACCCGACAAGAGATGCTGCAACGGGCACCAACCGTCCAACATTTTTGGGAGCAAAACAAAGACCTCTTCCAGGATGCGTGGAAGGAGTGGGATGGCAGAGATGATCAAAGGCCTATCTTGGATAGAAGCCTTTATGATCCGAAGTTGCGTGATGCCGTTGAGCAAGCGTGGAAAGATCCTGGCAAGGAGATAGCGGTTAAAGAGCTGTGGAAAGAGGTTTTTCCGAACGTCTATGAGGCGCAGTTCTTTGATCCAGATCGGCTGTCGGCTCTACGCGACTACTTTGCGAACGTCGCCGACGCGGATATTCCCCTGCGCCCCCCTTACGGGATTTCGCTTAACCGTGGGGGCGCGATGTTGGACAGCCGCTCAGAAGGGTACATCGCCGCGCCGAGCTTTCAGGCCTTCTACCGCGATCTGATGAACGTGTACATGCGTCCCATATCGCGGCTCTTGTTCCCTGACATAATTGGCTATGACACCCAGACCTTCGGTTTCTCGACCCAGTGGCAAGCGGATGCGGACACCTCCCTGCGCGCTCATACGGATGCGTCGTCTGTGACGTTGAATCTTAACCTAAACCTTCCCGGTGAAGATTTTTCCGGCTCTGGCGTAAGGTTCTTCGACCCGAAAACCCGTCAGGTAGCGGAGCTGAGCTTTGCTCCTGGAACCGCGTTGATCCACCATGGCAGCGTGCCCCATGAATCCATGCCCATCACCAAAGGCGAACGGTCAAACATTGTTCTGTGGCTGTATGGCGATCGTAGTCAGGTGCCCCGTGTCGGCGGAGCGCAAGATGCCATCCCTGCAAAAGAACGTTGGACAGTACCACCAACCCTGAACGACGGATTCGCACCGTTCTGAGCCAGAGACACGGAAACAAGATGAACGGATGCAAGAGAAGTGCAAAGTGATTTGCCCTTCTCAGGAATGTGGCGCGCGCCCAAATTGTATTCAGAAACGGAATACTGAACTTATTTTTCGGTCGATTTACTACATTTTGGAATTCTATATCCATCGCTAAGCAAATACCCCTAAGGAACAGCACAATGAAGGCTATGACCATTACCGCTTACGGCGAGAGCGCAACATTCGAAGCCGCTGACTTGTCTAAACCAACCGCAACGCAGGGCCACGTTGTGATCCGCATCGCAGCATGTAGCGTTAACACCGTTGACACTATGATCCGCTCGATGGGAGCTGATCTGCCTTTGTCCCCCGCACTCCCTGCGGTTTTGGGTATGGATTTTGCAGGCGTGATTGAGGGTGTTGGCGAAGGCGTAACAGAATTTTCCGTGGGCGATGAAGTCTATGGTTGCGCAGGTGGTTTAGCCGACATTCAAGGCGCACTGGCCGAATTCATGTTGGCCGACTCTAAACTGATCGCCCACAAACCCAAATCCATCTCAATGCGCGAAGCTGCGGCTATGCCATTGGTTGGTATCACAGCGTATGAGGGACTTGAACGCGCCGGCATCACGGCTGGCCAGAAGGTTTTGATTCAAGGTGGCGCGGGTGGTGTTGGTCACCTTGCTCTGCAGTTGGCCAAACACTTTGGCGCTGATGTCTATGGCACAGGCACGGGCGAAGATCAGTTGGAGGTGATCAAAGGGTACGGCGCAACATCGATTGATTTCGCTGCTGAAAAGATCGCTGATTATGTTGCCGAATACACAGATGGCGCAGGCTTTGATCTGATCTTTGATACCGTTGGAGGCGCTAACATGACAAATTCATTCGAAGCAGCAGCGCTCAATGCCAATCTCTCCTCAACTGTTGGCTTGTTGGAAATTGATCTATCGCCCGCCCACTTCAAAGGCTTGTCGCTGCACATAGTTTTTATGTTGTTGCCGATGCTAAGTAACCAAGGGCGTGAAAAACACGGCGCGATCTTGGCCAAGCTTGCGGAGATTGTAGACGCAGGCGCGTTGAAACCTTTGTTAGATGATGAAGTATTCGGCCTCGAAAATGTCGGTGGAGCATATGATCGTCTGACAAGCGGTAAGGCCATCGGCAAAGTGGTCGTTGACATCTAAACAGTGCAAGAAAACCTAGGACAGGCTACGCAAATTGCGCAGCCTGTTCCTTTCGTTGGATTAGGTTAGGCTACATGTTTACCAAAACCCATACGTTTCAGTTACCAGAAGAACGACCGTTTTTGACTGTTTTTTAATAGCAGCCTTTTGCGCAATAACAGTAAATGTTCACATTGCGCCGCACGCTTGTCTCATGGTTCTGCCACGTTGCAGGGCAATTTTTCTCAATCTGCCAATTGGGCCCTGCTTTCACTTTGGCCCGTGAGCGCTGGCAGGCAATGTCTTGCGATTGTCAGACCATCAGTGCCTTACTCACCATCGCCTGCTTACTTGGACATTGCGAAACGTCAACGCCCATCTGTGCCAAAGCATCACTAAGCTCTTGTGAACTCAAAGCTTCTATCGCTTCGGCTGTCATCCTCATAAAGTTGATCTGGCGTTTGAGCGGACCATTTGTGCACCCGAAAACATGCCGATCCTCGAATGCAAATTCGTCCGCATATTTGGTCATGAAGTAAGCCAGAAATGTATTGAAACTGGTTCGCACCCGCAGGTCGTCCGTCATCAAATCTGCGGAATCATCCAGCGTCTCGCGCATAAGAGTGACCCATCGCGCCGCCCCTTTGTCATTCATCAGCGCCATTGCATTGTGTGTATGATGAAAGCTCAACCGGAACTCCGCGCCATGATAGTATGGGCCCCCACCCAAGACATCGATCCACATCGACGCCTGCGTGTTGATGTGGTGGCCAAGCCCTCCCACCCGCTCAAAAACAGAGCGAAACCACGGCTCATCCGCAAAGACGCGTTCATAGAATCTTTGCACGATGCCGACAATCGGGTCTTGTCCGAGGGCCGAGTAGAGCTGCCAAAACTGAATGGGCTTCGACAGGTCTCCCGGTGCCGTCAGTGAAACAACCTCAGCAAGCCGGTGCGCATCTGAAGGCAACAATCCCTTCTCGATTGCGCCAGCAATATAGCTGTGCTGAATCTTTTCACTCATGTATCCATGGCGTGTTGGGAATTTGGGAAGGTCAACATTAGTCATGATGTGATTTCCTTGGATATTCAGATCGTGGTCTTTCGGATGACTGACGCATTCATCAGAGCACGGGCAACGATCGAAGGGTGCATTTGCCGGCTAGCGAGTTAAGCCAAACGCCTTGCGATACTTTGGGATAAACAGCTCTTTACCCTTCATCTTGCGGGTGACCCAATCGCCGACGGTTGCGAACAGCCAGCTATTACCGATCGACGGACCAAGCGGCACTAGGATTGGTGCTTTCTTCCAAGGGGAATAGGGCTTTAGATCTTCAACAGGTTTTCCTTTCAACGCGTGTTTCAATGTCTTGATCAGCCAAGGGTTCTGCCTTGAGATCGCGACAATCGTCATACCATCACCTACATCAGCGATGTCCCCTGCGATAAAGACATTCGGGCAGGTTGAGGGGCGCATCCACTTGTCGGTTTTTACCCGACCAGAAGGCGTGCTCTTTACCCCCGGCAAAGTCTGAACCAAGGACGTATTTGGCTTTGATCCGATCACCGGAAACACCAGATCTGCCGCCACCACTTGACCATCGGTCAGGGTGACTGATCCAGCATAGGGCATGTCCATGCGCTGAAGATCCTGCGCGCGCTGCCCGAGAACGACAGAAACGCCAAGGCGCTCTAGCTTTCGTTTGAGTTCCGCTCCAAGTTTGGCGGGATACATTGGAAACAAGGCAGTGTCCGACGATATCAACGTGATGTCTTTCTCTGGTTGGGCCACCGCAATTTCCCCTGCCAATTCAGTGCCAACAGCCCCGGCCCCAACGATGGCGACAGATTTCGCCATCGCTAGTTGCGCGCTGACATCGCTGCTGGCCTTCCGAAACGCAGCGATGCTATCGCCCACAGGTTTGAAAGGGGCTGCATAGGACGAACCTGTTGCCAGAATAATGAAATCGGCCGGATAGGCGGTACCGTCTTGCAACCTAACTTCGGATTGGGACACCGAAACGGCGCGTCCGCGAACGACACTCCCGTTCTTTAGTAAATGATCGTAGGGAAGGATGATCTGATCCAATAATGCAGGGTCCAAGAGCGCCCGAATGGTGGCAGGTGGCTGCACAAAGGCCTCGCGCTGTTCGATTAACGTAACATCTGCATATGCATCCAGTTCCTGAGCGACTTCAAAACCAACATACCCGCCGCCAACTATCACTACTTTTTTCATGTCGATCCTGGTCCTCATTGCATTCTCGCGTTTCGAGCCGTAGGTATTAATACAGGATCAATGCCGCAAGTACGGTCATTTAGGATACTGCCATGGAAGAGCCCAACCCGGATGAGAATTGCCTCATTGAGCCGTTGATTGAAGCGATTTCGGGAAAGTGGAAGCTGTTGATTATCTTCTGGCTGGCGCAGGAAACATCTCGCTTTAATCAGCTTCAGCGCAACCTTGGTAAAATCACGCATCGCACACTGACTCGCCAACTGAGCGAGTTGCAAGATGCAGGATTTGTTACGCGCAAAGACTTCAAGACCATCCCACCGCATGTCGAATACAGCCTGACCCCGTTGGGTCGAAGCCTGATCCCCCTGTTGCAAGTAATGCATGACTGGGCGGCCACAAACGCGGCCAAACTATCCGTTCAAAAATAGCAGCCTAAAGTAATTGCGCGCGCAAATGAGGACGCCTTGAACCGTGAGCCAATCGGCGGTCTTCCAATCACCCGTCATCGAGCGTCAGTAGAGTGAATGTCTACGTTTCATGCAATGGGCTCTATGCATGGTAACCGCTTCAGTCAGCCTGCGGAGCTGCGGTGTCCAGGCGATTGCCACCGCCGCCGTGTCATATCGGGTCCAAGCCCAAACGTACTATTTCTTCTAACAGGCTTCCCGGTTCTATGAACGGTGTGTGGCAATCCACCAAACATTGCCAAACGGATCCTTTATGCCAGCCATCCGGTCAACATGATGATAGAACTGCCTATTCGCAGCCGTGCATACTGGATTCGGCTATCGTCATATCTGCTTTCTTTGATCACGCATGCGTCGAATGAGGCCGAAAAAATCCATCAAACGGTCAGCTCCCACGATCGTGAAATTGGGCGTAATCTATTGATACCCTTCTGGGGCACTTTTTCCGTCGTTCACTTCCAATTCCCTTGCTAGCTCTTCGTATAGTGTCAGAGGTATTCGTGCCAGGCAATCTCCTCTCAATTGCCCTTAAATTCGAAATCGTTCTGCGAACTTCACAACGACTGGTTCTCGCGCAACATCGCGGTGTCTTTTTGGGTATCCTTCTTGATCCTGTAGCCCAAAAAGGAGCTATTCAGGCCTATGACCTTTGTCGCAACGCCCCACCAAGATGACCACAGTAGACCCGGAATGCAGAGAATCTTGGCCTTAGCTATTTAGGATCACCATCAGCCCTAGGCGTGGCGTCTTGCTGCGTATTACCCATGACGATGATATTATTGGGTCTAGGTGGCAATTCGTGGACAAATTGCGGCGGTTAGCCACTCTGTTCTTGTCATCTCGACCGTGTTGATCGCGATACCTTGGTTGACTTCTTACCGACAAGGAACGTTGGCACAGTTAAAATATTGACTTGCCGGGAGCACCGTACTGAGCAGTCTAGCATGGCTTATCGTGTTCAACGAACACCCGGAGAGGCGAACAAGCTGCGCAAGATGTATTTTCAAAAGCGGCGCAACCGATCTGGGCTTACTTCGCGGCTCGCGGGTGACCTATCAAGATACAATCTGCGAGCCAAAGAGTGGAAACGAAGCGTACTCACCAGGGCATATGCCCATTATACGGTTCTCGGACAACGACACTATGGGCCATAGTCGCTAAGGTCGTGAGGTCGTAAATTGGTAAGCGCAGCTCGTGTTGCAGTCTTGAAGCGTAAGGCGGCAGATCAGTGCATTCCAGTACAAGCGAACGAATATTTGGCGCACCGGCCTGCAGCTTATGTGCTGCCGCGATGACCTCTGCCTCGATAAGGTCAGTGTCCATCGTTGTGCGTTGGTATTTCAGGATGACCTCAGCGAATTCGGTGCTGTCTTCAAGCCCCTGTACGGCGACTGGAATATCGCCCGCTCCGATGGCTTTGAAATGGGCACCTGTGAGGGCCGAGGCATCCGCAGTCAATATGCCGACGGGGGCGGATGCACCTGTCATTTGGTAGGCTAAGGGCACCTGGATCAGGCTGGATGCGAAGACGGGGACATCTACGGCGGCGGCAAGTTCTTGCTGGAACAGAGCCAGAAACCCGCAACTGCCCGTGATCGCACGGACGCCTTCGCGCTCGAGCTTTTTTGCACCTTCCAAGAAGGGTTCGAGCAGTTCTGGTGTCGGATTGTTCAACAGATCGGGGACGGTGATGCCGTCGATCATTTCGTACAGGACAGGGAAAGGCAGGCTGGAAGGGTTTTTGATGTGACCCGGCGGTTTTGGGAAATGACTTTCAAGGCATAGGACGCCGATGGTTGCGCCACAAATGTTTTGTCCGCCTTTGTGAAGGGGCATGATATGTACTTTCGGGTTAGAACCTGAGCGGTTCGAATGGGGTGAGGTCGGTGTTTGGAGCGACGCCTGCGACGAGATCGGCGATCAGCTCACCGGTTTTCGGAGCCATCATCAGGCCGTAATGAGAGTGGCCGAAGGCGGCATAGAGGCCCGGCTGGTTAGCGATCGGTCCAAGCGCGGGGAGGCTGTCGGAAAAGGACGGACGGCGGCCCATCCATGTGGTCATTGCTTCTGATTTTAGGCCGGGCAACATCGCGCGCGCCTGTTTGGCCAACAGCTTTTGCTTACGGGGATCGGCGGGGGCGTCGATTGCTGCAAACTCAGACGAGCCAGCGACGCGTATCCCTCCCAGCATGGAACTAGCGACGATCTTTGCATCCACATCCATGACAGAGTTGTTGAGCGAGACGCCCGGGTTTGCGAATTCGACGTGGTATCCACGTTCTGCAGCCAGCGGCAGCTTTATGCCGAGGGGTTTGAGCAGGTCGGCGCTCCATACGCCTGCGGCGAGGATAAGATCACCGGCTTTGAGCAGGCCGTTGGACGTGGTCAGGTGCCAGCCTGAATCGACTCTTTGCAGGGCTGTGATCTCGGCGCGAATGATTTCCGCACCTTGGGTGCGGGCTTTTTCCGCTAGTACTTCAGCGATTTGCCCCGGGGCGCGGGCTCTTGCTTGGCCTTTGATCAGGATCGCGGCCTTGAAATCTGTTGAGAGAGCTGGCTCGATTTGCATAATTCTGTCGCTGCCGATCAACTCAAGTTCTGCCCCCTTTTCTTTGCGGATCTGGAAGCCGAGGTCGCGTAGGCTTGCGCCTTCGGCGTTACGAAACGCGTGCACGTACCAGCTGTCGACCAAGAGGTCTTCGTGGCCAGTGCCCTCAAGATGGCGACGATAGAGCATCACAGAGGGTTGGCACAATGTCTCCATTGCATCAGATGTTGCGCGGGTCGTTGTCTCGTTTGCGTTGCTCAAGAACCGCAGCCCCCACGGGATCATCTTGGGCCAAAAAGTCGGCTTGACAGAAAGTGGGCCATCGGGACTGAGCAACATCTTAGGTATTGATTTCCAGATCCCTGGCATCGCTTGCGGGATGATCGACCAAGGCGAGATGACGCCCGCATTGCCGAAGGAGGTTTCCTGGCCGGGCGCGCTACGGTCAATCAATCTGACTTTCACACCGCGTTCCTGCAGGGACAACGCACAACAGATTCCGACAATGCCAGCCCCGATGATTGTGACAGACTCGCCCACTTTAAGCGGGGTTCGGCGCGGAGCGACGCGCGAGCATCTGTGTGATAATCACGGGCGCGGCAATGATTAGTGCGACCATGTCAGCAGCCAGCGACGGGGCCACAAAGACCAGTCCGGCAATAGCCATCAAGATGCGTGACACCGCCCCCATCGGGGCAAACCAATAGCCGACGACAGCAGTCGATAGCGCAATTACGCCAGCGATGCAGCTGGTCGCAGTGTAACTGAACTCCCAAAGATCGAAGCCGGTGGAGGAGACAAACAATAGCACAGGCGCGTAGACGAATGCCATCGGAGCCACAACTTTGCCAAGCCCGAGGGAGAAAGCAGATAGCCCTGTGCGGAATGGGTTCGAGTTCGCGATGGCCGCTGCTGCATAGGCAGAGGTACAAACCGGCGGTGTGATCTCAGACACTACGCCGTAGTAGAGCACAAACATATGGCTTGCGATGGGTGGCACACCAAGCTGCGCAAGCGCGGGCTGCGCCACGGAAACCAACATGATATAGAGAGCCGTCGTCGGAATGCCTGCGCCCATCAAAATGCACGCAATTGCGATGAATATCAGCGAGATGAACAGTTGCAAATCCTGCACAGTGAACCACTCGAATAAACCACCCAGCGAGAGAAAACCGAACATATCGGAGGCCAGGTTACCTGCGCCTTGGGTGACCATAAAGCCGATGCGGAACCCGATTCCTGTTGTGTTAATGACACCGACAACGATGCCCACGGCGGCAGATGCAGCACCCACGGCGAGTGCGTATTTCACTCCAAGTTCCATCGCGGCGGACATCTCGGGGATCTTGATGCGTTCTTGTGGGTTCAAGGTCGCCAGCGCCGATCCGGCCACGAGGACCATGGTCATCGTCAGGTCGAACCCACCGCCCGCATATTTCCAGAGAACAAACGCTATGAAGGCCGCGGAATAGATCAACGTTGGCGGCTCACGCAGCCGAGACATTCCCACAACCACGGACAGCGAGATGCCGCAAAACGCTGACATGTAAGGCGTGTAGCCTGAGAACAATACGAGCAGCAGCCCTATCAGCGGCACGATGTTGGCCCAACCTGTTGACCATACCGTTTTGAAATGTGGTAGCTGCTCTTTGGTGAGGCCCTTGAGGTCCAGTTTACGCGCCATCAGGTGCACTACGGTGAAGACACCAACATAGTGCAGTAGCGCAGGGAAGATCGCAGCGATCACGATGGTGGTGTAGGGCAGTTCGAGGAACTCGGCCATAATGAAAGCGGCAGCCCCCATGATCGGAGGCGTGATCTGGCCCCCGGCAGAGGATGCAGCTTCAACCCCGCCTGCGAAATGACCTGGATAACCCAAGCGTTTCATATTTGGGATCGTGAGGGCTCCGGTGGATACGGTGTTGGCAACTGATGAGCCAGAGATCGTTCCAAAGAATGCAGAAGAGACGACGGAGACTTTGGCGGGTCCGCCCGTGTATCGGCCAGCAAGGATCGTTGCGTTATCGATAAAGAGCTGCCCAAGCCCTGTGCGTTGCGCGATCACACCAAAGAGGACGAAATGGAACACTATGGTCGAAACGACCCAAAGCGTGACGCCAAAGATCCCCTCCTGAGGAAAGTACATCGACGATACGAAGGTTTTAAAGTTCACCCCCGGATGCTTGAGTAGACCAGGGAAGTATTGGCCCAGCAGCGCATATGAGATGAAAAAGCAGATGATCAGGGGCAATATCCAGCCCAACGTGCGTCGGGCGATGTCCAGCACCAGTAAAATGATGACCACGCCAAAGAACACATCATACTGGTTCGGGTTGCCCATCCGAAAGGTTTGTTCCTCGATGCCGAGCATTGGAATACCGCGCCAGGCAAGACCCACGTAGAGCGCCGAGGTGACGCCCAGGATCATGAAGATAAGATCGTAAATCGGAATATTGCCAATGCGTAGCGCGCTTGCCTTAATCGCGTACAGGTTCTTTGACCCGATAATTGGAAACAAGGCATAGGTCAGGATGAACAGACCTGCCAGATGCCAGCCCATGTGCCAATAGTCCGCAGGCAGGCCGAAACCGGCCGTAATGTAGTGGTAAATGGCGAAACTCAACGCAACAGTTCGCAAGATTATGCCCGTGGTAGGGCCAACCTTTCGAGTGGCGGAGCCTTCGTCGTATTTTTCTTCGATCGCGGCGAGCTGCTCTTCGGTTAGCTCATGGGTCTCGGACAGATTGGCATTGGACATCTTGCAAGTCCCTTTGGCACGCGTGTAGGGGGAGAGTGTGGTGCCCAGAAATAGGGCACCACGGACTTTGACCAAGTTGGGTCTGGGAGTGTTACTTCAGAAGTCCGGCTTCTTTGTAAAACTTCTCGGCTCCGGGATGCAGCGGCACCCCCAAGGCAGCAACGCCATCAAGTGCGGTTTCAGCGGTGATCTGTTTGCCTTTGGCATGGCCATTGTCGAGCAATTTCCGGGTGTTGTCGTTCCACAACGCCTGCGTGATGCCATATACCAACTCCTCAGACAGATCCGATGATACGACAAGCATCGCGGACACCGCTGGTGTCTTCACGTCGTAGTCGATGCCTTCATAAACACCGGCCGGAATGCCCGATGGGATATATGCGGGAACGGCTTCGTTGATCTTTGCCATGTCTTCTTCTGAGAAGTTGTGCAGCTCCATTCCTTTGGTCGAAGACAACTGAACCATTGCTGCGACTGGCCAGCCTGCCGCATAGAAATATGCATCCAGTTGACCATCCGCCAACCGTTCGGCGGATTGGCTGTTGTTCAGTTCGGCCTCGTCCATGTTGTCGCGATTTACCCCCCAGAGACCCAACATCGATTCTACTGCGACTTGTGTCCCGGAACCTGCTTGGGCGATACCGACGCGCTTGCCTTTCAGATCCGCGAGGCTGTCGATTTTCGTGCCCTTGGCCATAACAAGGTGCAGGTCTTCTGGGTAAAGATTGGCAACGATGCGCAATTTCGGATGCGGTTTGCCTTCGAATTTCCCCTCACCAAGATACATATCGCGTGTTGAATAAGCGCCAGCCAGACCGGCCTCCAATTCCCCATTCTGAACGGCGGCATTATTGAACACTGATGCAGTGGTCGACTGTGCAATCGCAATCAGACCCGGAACGCCACACTGGCCACCTTTATCGCATGGACGCGCGCCTGGGGGAGCTGAAATACCATTCGCGATTGTGCCGCCGATTGGGAAATAGGTGCCGCCGGCACCGCCAGTGCCGATGCGAAAGAACGTAGGGTCTTGAGCTACAGCGGGAACGGCCAGCGTTCCGGCCAAAGCGATACCCGCCAGATGTTTGATCATGTTCATTGTCGTCTCCCAGTTGGAAAAATTGAGATTCGGTTCAGCCGAATTCTGATCAGCTCAGATTATGGAAAATCTACATAAAAACAAATTTGTAATATTTCATAAAACAGAAGTTTCCCTTATATATTGACTATGAACTTTACCCAACTCACTGTTTTTCGGGAGGTGATGGAATCTGGCTCCATCTCTCAGACCGCCAAAAAACTTGGACGCACGCAGCCAGCGATCAGCTTGGCTATCAAGAACCTTGAACGAAGCCTGGGGCTGTCCTTGTTCGAGCGGCGCGGCAGGCGGCTAGTCCCTGTGCCTGAGGCACAATATCTATTGGCCGAAGCAACCATGGTTCTTGATCGGTTATCGACTGTTTCGGGTACGATGAAAGGATTGAGATCGGCGGAGACAGGAAGTCTAAACGTGGCGGCGATGCCGGGGCCGTCTGCATATATTTTCCCGAGGTTTATCAGTCAGAATATTGGGCCTGATGCCAATTTTCAGACCACTATTTCTTCGCGAAGCTCTCCGCAGATCCGCGAGTTGGCAAGCACGCAAAGCATCGATTTTGGATTTGCCGATTTCGATGAACCGGAGGGGAAGCTGCCGCAATACAATTCGGAAACCATTAGTTCGGATTGCTTTTGCGTTGTGCACCGCGATCACGCGCTGGCGCAGAACGAAACTGTCACCATTGCGGATCTGGATGGTCAGTCCATCGGGACGCTGCATGGCAATCATCCTTTCCCGCGCAAACTAGCAGTGGCATTCGAGCAGGAAGGCGCATCATTCGAATCCCATATAGCAGCGCAGTTCTTCCAACCGCTAATTCCATTTATAAGCCTGGGGCATTGCTGTGCGATTGTGGATCCGTTGACCGTTGTGACGGAACGGGAGCTGGATATTTCCAAAGGTCAGGTCGCCTTTGTTCCGTTTGACGCGCCCATTCGATATGAATACGCAACGTTGACACCGCTACACCGCCCTCTTTCGCAACTGGCGACACGGGTGAAAGATAGCTGGATGGAAAGCCTGTTCACGATGATAGACGAGATTGGGGCACGTGCTGAGCTTGGGGTTCCGTCAGTTGAGGCTTAGCAGCCGTTCAAGGTCGGTTTGATAAGCGAACAACGACGCCAGCCCGCCCGTGTGCACGAATAGGACCTTACTTCCTTTTGTGATCTCTCCGTTCTCGACATGCGCCGAAATGGCCGCGAAGGCTTTGGCGGTGTAGACTGGGTCGAGGATCAGTCCTTCGGTCTGCGCCATCATCTTCATAGCGGAAAACGCAGCGGCGCCGATTTGCCCATAGCCAGGGTTGAGTGCTCCATCCCAGATTGAAATCTTGTTCGATGGCACATGCTTGCTCGGTGTGTTCAGCGCCTCAATTCCATCCAAAACCGTTCTGATCCGCTCGCGCTGCTGAACCGCATCCCGCCGGACACAACTGCCAATCACGCGCCCGGGAAACCCACGCGAGTTTAACCCTGTCAGTAATCCTGCATGGGTAAGCCCACTGCCGGATGCCACAACCACAAAATCAAAGTCCGGCTTCTGATCCATGATTTCATTGGCGGCACTGATATAACCCAAAGCTCCAAGTGGAGGGTTTCCAAGTGCCAGCGGAATGACATATGGACGAAACCCATTTGCGCGCTCTTGCAAAGCACGCTCACGTAAGGCTGCATCTGCTCCAACCTCATCCTCCCCTTCGGGGTAGAAGATCACTTCTGCCCCTAGAAGCTGATTCAGTAGAACATTGCCAGAGCTTTGATAGAGCACGTCCTGCTCTGGCACCCGCGCCTCGAGCTGAATGATTGTCCTCATACCGAGCTTAGCAGCCAACGCAGCAGCAGTGCGCACAAAATTCGACTGCACGGCACCTGTGATCAAAATGGTGTCGCAATTCTGTTGAACGGCCGCACCTAAATAAAAATCCAACTGACGGGTTTTGTTTCCGCCAAATGATGGCCCCGCCAAATCGTCACGCTTCACCCAAAGATCAATTTCGAGCGCTTCCGAAAGGCAACTCAACCTTTCGATCGGTGTCGGAACTAAAACGAAACCTGCTTGTGGAATTTCCATCATTTTTTTGCCTCGCAAGACACGGCAACGGCACGACCCAGCCCCTACAATGTAGAGTTACCACACCGCAACTGCTTTGGAAGTCCAGTTTCTAACAATTGATGAAACGCTATCCTACAATCGTGATAATCGAAAGAGGGTATTGGCCTGAATTGATCGAGGCTTAAATTTGACCGCTGACCGCCATCCGACACATGCAATCAACGACCCCTCCTAACAACCTGACCGAATGACTGGCTTGAACCCAAATCGACCTTAATTGAAAAAACAAATCACACAAATATCGTTCTTGTTGTTTTTGAAATTCCATATTACCAAATTACTGCGACCCATTTCTAGGTTCCCACTTAACCAAGACACTCTTCAGTCTACCCTTTGATTAGCGCGCCCAAACCAGCTTCCACTCATTGGCATATTAATCTATTAAGTCAGAAATACCATCTTACTTGATGCAGGAAAATTTATCGGAGACAACAGGGAGATCAATAGGAACTTATTAGATTGCACCACTTAGATAAACCTTACGATCAAGGATTAGAAATGCTGAAAGATTGATCTATTATCTAAACGATATTTAAATAGGACCATTCTGAGTAATCAAGATCACAGAAAGAAACCAAAAACCTGGCGATCTAAGTCCTCGCCACCACTTTTACGAAAGGAAAAAATTGCCCAAAATTCATCGCCTGACTGCGATTGTCGCAGCTTTTTCGTGTACAATTTCTGTTTCTGCGTCGGCACAGAACTTTGATCCGACATCATTGTCAACTTACGCCAGTAAACCGAACATTATTCTAATCGTCTCCGATGACACAGGCTATTGGAACTTCGGAGCCTACCACTGCGGCGGCGCGCGCGGAATGGCCACGCCTAACCTTGACCAATTGGCTAAGGAAGGAATGATGTAAACCGACTTTTTATGCGCAATCTTCCTGCACACCGGGTTGCGCAGCCATGCAAACGGGGCGCTTCCCGAACAGGTCGGGCATGCCAACCATGGCTTTTCAAGACCAAGGCGGAGGGCTTCCAGCAGCAGAATGGACGCTCGCGTCGGTGCTGAAGCAAGCTGATTACAACACTTTCTTCATGGGCAAGTGGCACCTCGGAGAGTCCGATTAAGCGCTGCCGAAACCCCATGGATATGATAAGATGCAGAAAACGTTTCTCTATCATTTGAACTCGTTGACCTATGCTCTTCCCGACTGGCATGTTCAGATGACCGAAGACCGGCGCGCTTTCTTTCGTGAAACGACAACTGGCGTACTTGAAAGAGTGGCGTGTGAAGCGCCAAATGAGATACTTACCATCGAAGATTTGACGACCGCAGATCTGGTTAACTTGGACTCCGTAGGAGCCGAGAAATCTGTGGCTGAACTTGAGCGCCTCGCAGGTCTGGATCAACCGTTTTTCATGTCGATAAACTGAGCAGCACACTACCAGACAAATCTTCCCTCACCTGATTTTGAGGGCAAACTTGCGATCAAAAACAAGTACGGTAAAAAGGTCGTAGCACTTGACTATCGCACCGGGAAAATCCTCGAGAAGGTCAAGGAACTTAGGATCGAAGAAAACACTCTAATCATCTACACTGTCGATACCGTAGAGTGGCATTGGATAGCATTGGCGAATCCACATCCAGCGTGACTGGCCCTGATGCAGCGCCTCTCATGTAGGGGCTCCCGAACGAACAACTGTGCCAGGCAGAAATGGATACTATCGCAAAAGTCCAAAGACTGGAGTTCCGAAAAACAGGAGTAGAAGAAGCCGTTCAACTTGCCAAAGATTTCCTTAGCCTATGTTAAACGTAACGGGCTGGTTGCTAGCAACGTCCTGTTTACCCCATTCGTCTTACAGGACCACCCGGACAAAAAGTACTACTTCTTGGCACCTTCCGGCATTTTGCCAGAGCTTAAAGCCCATGGGGTTGGCAAAGAGTTGATGGAAACCAGTATCGCACACCTAAGGTCCGTTGGAACGGATGCCTGGTTCGTTCTGGATGTCCCGGATTTCTACCCTCGGCATGGGTTTACACCAACTGACAAGAAGACACCCTACCCAGATCTTCTGACTGTACCGGAGGCAAGGATTGCGCTTGAGTTGGCAGCCCGAACTGTCGAGAAACTAAGCGGAAAGACAAAGGCGATCGCTCAGTCTATGCAATCGCGTAGATGGGACACTTCGGGGCGTCGGTGATGTTACTCTCCCCCCTACTGCAATACCCAACACCAGACGTTCGGCGTTGCAAGCCGAGTGTCTGGTTCGTACACAACTATGTCCTTGGAGCACCGCGCAACAAATTGCATGCTAGGTCCGTCTCAGCCTTGCTGTGACACAGCGCTTGGGCGACGCTGAAAGCAGCCATTAAAAGCAACGAAGCTGTAATAGCGAAGAACCAAGAATATCTCAGGACAATATTTTGACGTTATCTGATTTCTCTTTGGGCAATGAAGGTTCTGGAAGTGGAGCTGCCACCCAAAGAAGTTGGGTGAAACACAGAATACGATGCGCTTACTAATACTTCTGTTGCACTGTTCCCGTGCTATGAGTTGCGGAGCCATGACTGCATTGATATTACCCCGAATGCCCAGAGCGAGCTTCGCAAAAACAAGTTTTCAAGAGTTCCAAAGCTAGCTCCATTTCTTCCTCAGAGTATGCGCAAAAACCCATAATCAGGCCATTGTACACAGAGTTTCCTTTTGAAAATATGGACAGCGGGACAACAGTAATACCCTGTTCAGATGCACGGCGGGCAATTTCAGTGTCTTTGCAACCTTCCGTCAAATGGAATACGATCTGCATACCTGCTTGGTGGTCACGCACATACCCGAATTGGGAAAATTCCAGCGCGAGCCTTTCCAATAGGAATTTACGGCGTTCACCATAAGTGCGGCGCACACGACGGAGGTGTCGATAAAACTCACCCGACGCCATGAATTCGGCCAATGCCTGTTGCGGCATAAAACTTGCCTTGAGCCCGAACCGGCGCATTGTGGTGCGAAAGCGTGCGATCAATGGTTCGGGAACGATGGCATATCCAAGCCGCAGAGAGTTCGAAAAAATCTTGGAAAAACTGCCAATGTAAATTGTTCGGTTGAGGTTGTCGAAACCCGACATGGCCGGAATTGGGCGGCCAGAGTACCTAAATTCGCTGTCGTAATCGTCTTCAACGACCCAAGCGTCTTCTTTCGTCGCCCACTGCAGGTATTCCAGCCGGCGGCTGGGTGACATTGCCCCACCCAATGGATATTGGTGTGACGGCGTTAGAACCACAAGGCGAGTTAATCCCGCGTCCGTCGGCAGTTTGGCACCGCTCTCGTCGATAGCCAGAAAGTTTGTGAAAAGCCCATGTGCATCTGCGAAATGACGCATTGGCAAATAACCTGGATTTTCCAGACCAATGGTGTCTCCTTTTTTGAGCAGAGTGCGCAAGCAGATCTCAAGAGCATCCGTCGATCCCGCAGTTACCATGATCTGATGAGGAAGGGCCTCGATGCCCCGCCATTCTGACACATGTGCGGCGATGGCGCGCCGCAACTCGAAATTCCCAAAGCTGCTGCCGCCGACAAGCATCGCTTGCGGATTGGTACGACAAACGCGGGATACCGCTTTGGCCCATTGCCGGTGCGGGAACAGGCGCATGTCAGGTTGGCTGGCCTCAAAGGGGAGCACTTTTTTCTCCGGGCCCTCCTCTAGCGTGAGTTGAGCACGTTTTGTCTTGCTCGGCAGTTCGACTTCGCACAGGGCGCAAACCGTATACCCCGACCCTTGCAAGCTGTCCAAATACCCCTCAGCAACAAGTTGTTCATAAGCGGTTACAATGGTGGATCGCGACACACCAACATCGGCTGCAAACACCCGGGTTGGCGGCAGTTTTGTACCTTCACTCAACTCTCCAGAGATGGCCCGTTTGCGGATAGCAGCGCAGATTTGTTCAAATACCGGGGTTTTGGAAGTGCGATCAATGGAAAATGCTAACCATGAAGTTTGCGTCATTTTGGTATGTTCACTTTTTCAGATTCTAACAATAGAGAGCGACCAAAATTATGGCAATCCTTACACCAACAGAACTGATGATTTCACAATGTCCGCGTTATGGCTTTGTTGAGGAAATTAGTTGCCGGGCGCTTTTACATTTTCCTAGTCGGATTGCCTCAGTGACGGGTAGCTCCTGTGTTTCATCTCCATCCTGCAAATGGCCAAAGCGCTGATCACAACAATTGTTTTGACGCTTCTCGTTCTTGATACGTTGGAGCATGGCGTTTTGAAATTGTGTTGGGATTTTATAGTGGCGGTGCATCCGCCCTGCACCAATCATTGCTAATCAAGACACCACCGGAGGGGCGACCAAGGAGAATGGAACCAACTAAAGCAACTACCCCAGGGCCGCAAACTTGCCTACGCGCGCGCGGTTTTTGAGCAGGGTGTGAGCGCCTTTCCCGCTTTCAGGGCAACCCCGATTAAAGGCATGAGTATTGAGAAACTGCAACGAACTACCTTGCCAGAGAATGCATGCCCAAGTATCCGCCAAAGCCCCAGATGATACCGCTGTGCTAACTTGGCGATCCCGCCTGCTGATCAACCAGATGGTATCTGCGGGCGTCACCCAACATGGGTGAGGCTGATCGGTTGCCCGAACCACATCGCGACAACGCTGAATGGAAACAGCGGATGAGATCCGTCGCATGCCAACCATCTCAGTGCACTCCAGCCAGCGCAGCCGATTCCTCCCCTCCCAGCTAGACCCGGTATACGGCGTTTTGGCGCGCAGAGATCTCGCGCTCGAAACGGTCTATTTGGTACAACTGTTGGCTGATATCCGCCTGGGAAGTTGGACATCAAAATCAACTTGGGCTGCCTCCTGCCATTGGGAACGAGTGGTAGCTAAACGAAGATAGCCCCTTCTGGAGATGAGCTTTGGGTTGATGAGAAAATTGCGATCAACCTAATTCAAGATCAGATGAGGTGAGCCTGATCGCTGGATCGAACTGTGCGAACTGTACCTGCGCAACACTCCCTACTCCATTGGCATCGTAGTAGAGCGCGCAGTTCGTGGCATCGTGGATGATCAAGCCATTGTTGCCTTGCGCCTTGCTGTGGACCCGAAATTCGCTGGGCGACAAGGTGAACCCGATTGCGCTTAACACCAGAGCGTTCAGCGTGATCACGTCACCGCCAATCCGCCTTCTAGCGTGTCATTACGTGCCCCCCCGACAAGGATATCTGCCAGGGCAGCTCCGTCCAAAGTGTCGTCGCCGCCTGCCCCCAATACCATATCGTTCCCACCGTTGCCCAAGATAAGCTCGTTAACCTCAGAACCAACAATGGGAGTGCCGCATGCATTTCCAAAGATTTCTAAAGTTCACTTTTAAGCACCCTATCCCTCAAATGTCAGTGCGATCCAAACTCGCATTCTTCGAAATGACACGATATCGTTTGCGATAAGTCACCAGTGACGCTCCCAGATTTGTTTAGGTTGATTGGCCAGATTAACCGCCTTAACGATCCGGTGACCATCATGGTTTCAGTGCGCGAACTGCCACTGCTTTCGCGACGCGATAACCATGGCCGCCACTACAGAGCAAATCGGCAAGGTTCTAGTGGCGGCAAGTGTAGACCCGTGCACCCGCGTCAACTTTAAGAATGCGCGCGGCAAAATCAATCAGATGATGGCCGCGGGTTTCCTGCTGATCTAGCCTGTCAAAAAGAATGGACGCCGTAAATGAAGCTCGATTGGGCTGGAAAGCCGCTGGTTAATTTTAACGAGCCCCCCCGTCACCGCACCGACGATCCCTATTGTTTTTGGGGCGAATGGAAAACCTAAGTTCTGCCGGACTCAATAGCAATCTGGGCCGCTGGGGTTGATGGCGTATAACGCTGGTACAACCGCCGAAGAATACCGCCAAAATCGAAATGGGAACTTACAGCGATCAGCCACAATTTTGGTACACCCGTGAAACCGACCTCGATGATTGCTAAGAGTGGGCTTTCAACCCTGCATTGAGGAAGCACTGATGGCCCTAGTCAACAGCTATAGCAAAGCGGGTATATTGCGCCCCACACGGATCGAAACCGATCGCTTTGACCTGCTCGTACCCATCGCGGGTGGCTTGGTCCACTGTGGCCGATCCCGGACACTGCACGGTCGCGCTGACGACGCTGGCATGCGCCCCACCTAGATCCGACAAAGGGGTGCACCATGATGTCGTTTGACGTAAGCCCAGACCGCCCAGGACGCGACAACATGGATTGGCGTCGTCGGCTTGCCATCAAGGTGCAAGACCGTCTCGACCGACCGTCGACGATGAACTAATACCGAAGAATTTGAAATATTGCCAAGGAGGCGATTGATCTCGATGGAATACGTGAGGATTACCTTCATTGGTTGCGAACGTGACACAACGAAAATTGCAAATGCGGGCGCTGTGCACTAACAATCCAACAACCGCTTCCGGCCCTGAGCGGACGTTGGTGCAAAAGGCATCTAACGGCTGCTCCCGGTCCTAAGAGAACATGGATCTTCTACATCTCCGGCGAGAACCCCAACTTTTGCGGCGAGTGTTGTTAACTCATGTCTCGACCTAGAAGCGGACATTGGGACTGCTAGTTACTCTACCAATTGAAAGCGCCGATTCATCGGGTGAGAACCGGTTCTCACTGCCTCTCGAGCCTGGTGCAGAGGCGTGCAGACGTCCTTCTTCGAAAGAAAGCGAGAACGGATCGTCACAGAACACTGCCGATAAGGACGCAGATCTTCCGACCCAAAAGTTTATTTTCGCACGTTCTCAACGTCCCTGTAAGCAACCCTTACGCGGTTTACGAACGTATACCCCTTAGACACCATGGCGACCGGGAGGAACGGTCATGACGCAAAAAGTAGGTTTGGGAGGTATTGTCTCATACGGCATCGGATCGATTGCATATGGGATCAAGGACAACGGGTTCTCGACTTTCCTGATGATCTATTTCAACCAAGTTTTGGGGCTTCCGGCTTATCTGGTTGGGATCGCCTTGTTGGTCGCGATGTTGGTTGACGCAATTTCAGATCCCTGGGCCGGTTACTTGTCAGATCGTTGCACCTCCCGCTTGGGACGCAGACATCCGTTCATGTATGCCTCCATCGTGCCGATTGCGATCACCTATTACCTGCTTTGGACGCCGCCAGAGGCCAGCGAGTTCATTCTGTTTCTCTATCTGACGTTCATGTCGGTGGCGGTGCGTCTGACGCTCACCTTTTTTGAGATTCCCAACTCGGCGTTGATCGGTGAAATCTCTCATGACTATGACAAGCGGACAGCCATCACTGGTTTGCGCCTAATGTTTGGCTGGCTGGGTGGGGTCATCATGGCAGTGGTCGTCTATCAGGTGTTTCTGCCGGATTCAGTAGACTACGACCCGGGTATCCTGAACCCAGAAGGTTATACACGATACGCATTCTGGGCCACGTTGGTCATGGTAGTGACGATGTTTGTGTCTGCGGTTGGAACCCAACGGGCCGTCAAGGTTTTCAGCACTCCCGACACCAGCAGCGAAGGCTACGGATTTCGATTTTTCAAGAACGTGGGGCATGTCTTTGCCGACAGTTCCTTTAGGTCGGTGTTTCTGGCATCGCTGTGCACCAACCTAGTGTCTGGCTTAGCCATGTCGCTGCAACTCTATTTTGGAATCTTCTATTTTGGTCTGAGTTCAACCCAGATCGCGCTTGTAACACTAACGATGGTTCCTGCTGCGATCATCGCTTACTTGTCCACTGCATTTGTTGTGCGTGGTTTTGAAAAGAAATCTGTGGCTGTAACACTGAGCTGGATGGCTCTGGTGTTGTCGGTTTCTCTGGTTGTTGGAAAGTACTTCGACGTGCTCCCAGCTCCACGCAGCCCGGAATTGTTTTACGTGGTTGCCATCCTGACATTCCTGACGACAACCGTGACCGTACTTTTGAGCGCAGTGAAATTTTCGATGACGATTGATCTAGTGGACGCCGATCAGATCCGTACTGGGCACCGCGCCGAAGGGCTGTATTTTGCGGCGTTTTCGTTCACGCGCAAGGTTGTGACAGGCCTCGGGATATTTGTGTCGGGCGTCATGCTGAGCTTGGGAGCGCAAAGCGGTCGGCTGATCGATGGCAATACAATGCACTCCATTGCCATCCCCTATGTCGTACTGATCGCAGTGTTGTACACCTATTCTGTTTGGGTGCTGAAGGGATTCACACTGACCCGATCCGAACATGGCGATAACCTCCAAGCCCTCGGGAAAGGTTAAGGCCCACCTGGTGTGCGGCGCCGGAAGACGGATTGATCCAACATGCGTTGCACTTCTGAGAGAAGCTGCTTGGCCGCTGGGGGCAGTGGACGTTCCCGCAGCCACGCGGCTACGCCGGATATGGTGCTATCGTTGAACGGCCACCTTTGGACTTCGATTTTGCGCACTAGACCTGTAGCGATCTCTTGCTGAATTATGAACTCAGGCAAGATGGCCAATGCATTGGTTCTTAACAGTAGCTGACGCAGCAAACCGAAATCCTGCGATGTCAGAAACGTACCGCGCAGATCTTGAAGCCCCGAGAAAGCGTCGGGATATGCATCAAGAATGCGCCACAGGAACCAGTCTGGAACGTCCCCGCCAATGACCGACAGATGTCGCAGGTCGTTGATAAGAATAGTTGGTTTCGACAGCAAAGCGTGATCAGACCGACAAAACAGAGCGGGCGGTTGCAAAACAAGCTTGCGATAGCTCAGCACGTCTTCCTCGCGATCCGGCTGAAGGCCAAGATACACGTCAATTTCGCGGTTGCGCAGGCGCTTTTCCCAACGTGCGCGATTGCAGGAGAGGACGGTAAATTGCAACGATGGATGTTTGTTGATCATCTTGGCAAGAGGCAGGGAAAGCAGGCTTTCGCTGACTGCGGGATCCACTCCGATAACCAACCTGCCGCCTTGATGGCTCTCCATCAGCTGTAAATCGCGCGCTGCGGTATCCATGTCGTTTAGCGAGCGTCTGGCTGATTCGATTAACCGTTCGCCAAAGGCCGTAGGCACGGTACGCCCGCGTGTGCGATCAAACAATTCAACACCGTAGCTTTCTTCGAGCTTGCGAATTGTTTGGCTCACAGCCGAATGGGAAACACCTAAAGCCTCGCCAGCCAAGCGAAAATTGCCAGTGTCACCAAGCGCAACAAGTTGCCTGAGAGGGTTAAGGCCGTCCATTTCGATATCTCCGTAAGCATTGCTTACATTCTTTACAAGTTAGGTTAGCAGGTCAAACTTTGCACTGTGAGCAGAGGATGATTTATGGAATTCGAAGGTAAAGTCGCATTTGTCACTGGGGGGGCAAATGGCATCGGTTTGGCGATTGCCAATTCGTTGGGTCGGCGTGGCATGTGCGTCATGCTTGCGGACGTCGACAGCGACACATTGGTCCAAAGCTGTGCAAAGCTTTGCGATAAGGGCATCGATGCAGCTTGGGTAGAATGCGATGTCTCGGATCCGGCATCGGTAAAGAATGCCGTCGAAGCTACTCTAGAGCGATTTGGCAGGGTTCATTTCCTGGCGAACAACGCCGGAGTGTCCTTGGGGGGAGAGACAGGAACAATTCCCATCAAAGACTGGAATTGGATTCTTGGCATCAACTTGATGGGCGCAGTGCATTGCACCGAAGCATTGGTCCCCGTGTTCAAATCGCAAAGCGAGGGCGGCTTTATCTTGAACACTGCGTCCATGGCAGGGCACCTCGCCTTGCCCGGCGGTGGCCCCTACAATGCATCAAAGTTTGGTCTTGTTGGATATAGCGAGGCACTACGTCAGGAATTTGCGTCTACCGACATCGGCGTGGGTCTGTTGTGCCCCGGGTGGGTGCGCACAGATATTCATAAAAGCGCCCAAGGAAGCCCGTCGAAAAAAGAAAGTGAAGCCCCACGAAAACAAACAGAGCAGGACCGGCAGGTGGCTGCCGCGATTGATGCAGGACTCGAGCCGGACGTCGTCGCCGAGTGGGCCCTGGATCAGATCGACAAAGGGCGTTTTTATATCTTCACACAAGCCGATCTTGCGCCTTTCGTTGCAGGGCGGTTCTCCGAGATCGAGACCGATTTGCAGGCAAGCGCAGCCATCGAAGACTATGCGCTTGAGCACGCCATTGGGGTCGGCCAGGAACCGTTGGACGTGGCCGTTATCGGCGCAGGTTTTTCCGGAATCTGCGCGGCAATCAAACTGCAAGAAAGCGGCATCGTTAACTTTCGCGTCTTTGAAAAAAGCGATGGTCTTGGCGGCACTTGGTGGCACAACCGCTATCCGGGGGCAGCCTGTGACATCCCCTCGCACTTCTATTGCTACTCTTTCGAGATGAACCCCGACTGGAGCCGTTTCTATGCACCGCAGAAAGAGATACAGTCCTATATCCAACATTGCGCCGAAAAGTATGGCGTGCGGGATCGGATAAGCCTGAAGTGCGAGATCACCGAACTTCAATTTGATGAAACCAGCTCGCTGTGGATCGTTCGTTTTGAAGACGGATCAGAAGTTCGTGCTCGCTTTGTCGTAAATGCGGCCGGTGGGCTGCACAAGCCGTTCATTCCCGAATTCCCCGGACGCGAGAAATTTGACGGCGTCGAAATGCACACGGCGGAATGGGACGAGAATTTTGATCCTACCGGCAAGCGCATTGCTGTCATCGGAAGCGCAGCAAGCGCCATTCAAGCAGTTCCCCAATTGGCTCAGACCGCAGAGCATGTCACGCTATATCAGCGCACGCCCAACTACATCGCGGCGCGCGAAGATTTTGGGTACTCCGACGAGGAAAAACAAAGCTTCCGCAGAGATCCTTCGAAAATGCAGGCGGTTCGGGAGGAACAGTTCAAAGACAAGGACACCCGGCTTTACCCGATTGTCGTAAGTCCCGCGATCCGCAAGATTGCCGAAGCTGAAATCAAAGCGCACATGCGTTCGCAGATCAACGATCCAGCCCTCGCTGACAAGCTGATGCCAGATTATGAACTTGGCTGTAAGCGTATCCTGATTTCGGACGACTTCCTGCCCGCGCTCAATCGCTCCAACGTAACACTTGAAACCGCCCCAATCACGGCAATTGAACCGGCTGGTGTCAAATCCGAAGAAGCGCTGACGCCGGTGGATGCGATCATCTATGCGACGGGGTTTGATATCGAAGGGCAGCGGTCTGCCTTCCGCGTGACAGGGCAGAACGGCCGCTCGTTGGAAGACATCTGGCAGTCACGCGCTGACGCCTATAAATCCAGCATGGTTCCTGACTTGCCGAACTATTTCTTGGTGACTGGTCCCAACTCCGGTGTCGGCACCACTTCGGTTGTTTATCTGATCGAACAATCCGTGGACTGGATCGTTGACGTTATGAAATTGGCAGGGCGTGATAGCTTGGTTTCGGTGAGTGATGAGACTTGCCATAAGTTCAGTGACACATTGCAATCGCAGTTGGACAACACCGTTTGGGCGTCCGGGTGTGATAGCTGGTACATCGGTTCAAATGGCCGCATCGAAACTCTTTTTCCGGGCAATGCACGGGATTTTGCAAACCAGATGAGCCATGTGGATGAGGCAGAGTTTGTTCTGACCGAACTTGCATCCAACAAAGGCAAACCGCCCCGCAACTGGACGGCCAGAAGGCAAGCAGGCAAAGATCCGACACCAGCACGTAAATTGGATCCTACAATCGGGGCGATCCTGTCATCTCCGGACGCCAAGAATGGCCCCAAGATGCAAGAGATGTCTGCCCCGGATGCCCGTGCATTGTTCTCTGCGATGGTTGAAAGACTGGAAGCTCCGATCTCAATCCCATGCGCCATTGAAGACGGGGCCATGGAGCTTGAAGGCCGAACCCTGAACTACCGGATCTACAGGCCCGCCGAGGCGAGTCCCGAGGCGGCCGGAATGGTGTTCTTTCATGGTGGCGGGTGGGTGATCGGGGATCTGGACACACATGACAATGCCTGCCGCGCACTTGCGATTGGAAGCGGCGTTACGCTGATTTCCGTGGACTACCGCCGCGCGCCGGAATTCAAATTCCCTGCGCCCGTCGAAGACGCCCGGGATGCATATCTCTGGGTGGTTCAAAACGCAGCCGCACTTGGCCTTGATCCAACGCGCATTGGCGTAGGAGGTGACTCCGCCGGCGCGAACCTATCAGCAGTGACTGCTCAGTTGTTGCGTGACGCAGACGGTCCGAAATGTGCCTGGAGTGCGTTGATCTATCCTTCGGTTGCTGTGG
Organism: Phaeobacter sp. NW0010-22; assembly: GCF_040365955.1. Lineage (NCBI taxonomy): Bacteria > Pseudomonadati > Pseudomonadota > Alphaproteobacteria > Rhodobacterales > Roseobacteraceae > Phaeobacter > Phaeobacter sp. NW0010-22. The sequence continues at coordinate 309,098 of NZ_BAABWT010000001.1, read as the reverse complement.
GGCATGAAACACCATCGTCCATCGAGTTTGCCGAAGGTTTTGGGTTGGATGCAGCGTTGCAGGATTGGTTTGCGCGCCATTACATCCCCGAAGGCGTCGATTGGGAAGATCCGCGAATTTCACCGCTACGGGCTGTAACTCACGCAAACCTGCCGCCGGCGTTGATTGCGACAGCCGGTTTTGATCCATTGCGCGACGCAGGGCAGGAATTTGCCTCCGCACTAAGGGATGCGGGCGTGCCAGTAGATTACGTCGAATACAGCAGCCTAATCCACGGCTTCAAAAGCTGGGTTGGCATTATTCCGGACGCCGCTGCGGCCTTGCACGACATTGCTGAACGCATAGGGACGCTCGCAAGTTCACAAGGGCGAAAGGCGACGAAAAAACACGAGAACTTCAATCCATCACTCACAGAACACTCAGATCCAATAGGAGGATATCATGAATAAACTGTTTGTTGGCGCCGTGGCCCTGATGATTGCCGGACCGGCTTTCGCAAACGAACCATATGGCATTTGGCGCACGATCACGGATGACACTGGTGCTCATTTGTTGGTGGACATCCACCCATGCCAGAATGCCGAAGAAAAACTGTGCAGTACAGTGACCGAAGTCGTGAATTCGGACAACCCAGCCGCACAAGAGCTTATCGGACGGGCCATTTTTTGGGACATGGAGATTGTGGAGGAAAACCGCTGGGAAAACGGAACCGTTTATGACGTTCTGACTGATACCAACTACGATGCGCGCGTTACGCTGGGCAAAACTGCTATCAGAGTAGAAGGCTGTGTTTCTGGTTTCTGCGACGGTCAGAACTGGAAGCGGCCAGAGTAAGCAACATAGTTTCAGACCCGAGTAAAAAACACTGTGAATTGTTGCCTGCAATCGGAACGAATGAAGATTTCTTTTTGTTTCGTGACTGAGAGCCAGTGTGATGGTCTTCTTGGCAAAGCTTTGGTCAGATATCTGGACATTCGTCCAGTGCAATAGTGCGATTTCTGAGAGCCGTATTCCGCGAGCGCTTCAGAGGACATGGAACTAGTGAAATGGTAAAGGGTATGGTCTCGATCTCGTGAGCAAGGCCTATGTCCGCTTTGGAATAGGCTGAAAATTCTCTATCATGCGCCCGGGTATCTGCTTTGACCAGTTCGGATGACTATGCAAAAATCGCAACGTCGCGCATAGCTGCTGTTGGTAGAGAGAGCAGCGAATGGCAGTAGTCCGCCCTCCCTGTATAAAGGTCATGTCCGCTTTGGGCGGCAGCAGCCATCCGCTGGGGATGGCCGCTATGCGGGACAAACCGGACTTGTGCACGTGCGGCTATTGCTGACGCAGCATTTTCTTGCAACCACGGCGATGAATGTTTGGCAGTGCAGTATTTTTCACCAAAGCGGACGTTCAAACTGACTAGTAGCGCTTGATCTCAAACCCACATGTCGCAGGCAAAGTTGTTGCCGGGAAATTCCTTAAACGCGGGCATTCATAGTTTATCAAGATGAAGGTCGGTTCGAGATTGGTTGCATTTGGTTTTCTCCAGTACTTTAGGGGTCACGCGAAGCCTGTGGAGGCAATCTTGTCGAAGTGGAACGAGTGACTAAAGCGCGTTCTGATTTGAACGTCTTTCTTGCGCTTTGACACCAGAATGCCGGGGTGGATCCGAAGCAGATCATCAGCGTAAGTCCCGTGCAAATTTTAATGATACACGAATGCCGCCACGCCAAATTAGGTACGACTCGAAAATGCCATACGTCTATCAAAAAATGATTGACGTATGGCATTTTGACGCCTTTGATGGGGGCACTGCGGCGATTGGGAGATTCGTTGCGAGGGGAGGAAGCATGACAAGTCCGACGTTAAGTGATGTCGCGCAGGCTGCTGGGGTCAGTTACGCCACGGCCGACCGGGTCATAAATAATCGTGGAAATGTTGCCGCGAAATCCATCAAGAAAGTCCGCGATGCAGTCTCCGCTTTGGGTTATGTGCGCAACGTGGCCGCTGCGAACTTGTCGCGCAATCGCGTCTACCGCTTGGCATTCTTGATCCCGAAAGGATCAAACGCTTTCTTTACTCGCATCCATGACCATATTCAGCTTACGGCCGATCACCTGAGTGCTGAACGCGTGACGGTTGAGGTAATCGAAGTTGCAGCCTTTGCGGTTTTGGGCTTGCAAGACAGCATTGCCGAATTAGTGAAGAAAGACTTCGATGGGGTTGCCATCGTTGGGCTGCAAAGCCAACGTCTTGAAGAGCCGCTGGCGGCGCTGCGCGAGCGGGGGGTGGCGGTCATTGGTCTGGTATCAGACCTTCCGCAACAGTTCCGCTCCGCCTACATCGGCATCGATAATATCGTCGCCGGACGTACGGCTGCTCGGATGGTCGGCATGGCCCACGCTGGCGGCAACGGGTCAATCCAGACGTTTGCCGGTTCAATGGACGCCCGCGACCACGTCGAACGTTTGCAAGGTTTTTGCGAGGTCATTGCGAAAGATTACCCGCATATCACTGTGTGCGACCCCATCATGACTAAAGATGACGCGGCTGTCTTGTTGTCGCAAACCAACGCGGTTCTGACGGGTAAGCCCGAGACCACTGCTCTTTATAACGTGGGGGCTGGTAACAGCGGACTTGTGCAAGCGATCGGTGCGGCACAGTCGGGGCGGCCGTTCTGTGTCGTTCATGAATTGGTCGCCCATTCCCGGCAAGCGCTGCAAGACGGCTTGATTGACTTAGTGATCGACCAGCGCCCCGACGTTGAAATCAGTCGCGCCTTCACCGTTTTGCGCGCCTTAATCGATAACCGCGACTTGCCGCCGATGCCTGGCCTGATGCCAACAATTTACGTGCGGGATAATTTGCCTGCCGACCCCCTGACCGATATGACGAAAGCCAAGACAAATGACTGACTTTTTCAAAGACATCTCTCCTTTGGCCTATGCACCAGGAAGCACCGACCTGGCGTTTCGCCACTATAATCCCGACGAGGTTATTGCGGGTAAGCGGATGGAAGATCACCTGCGGTTTGGCGTGGCCTATTGGCATTCGTTCGCTTGGCCCGGTGGGGACCCGTTTGGCGCCGAGACATTCCAGCGGCCTTGGTTTGGCGACACGATGGACTTGGCGAAAATGAAGGCCGACGTCGCGTTTGAGATGTTCGATTTGCTGAACGTCCCATTCTTTTGCTGGCACGATGCCGATATCCGCCCCGAGGGCGACAGCTTTGCCGAGAGCCTGCGGAATTTCGAAGAGATCATCGATTATTTCGGCACCAAGATGCAGACATCAAAGACAAAGCTTTTGTGGGGCACGGCGAACCTGTTCAGCCACCGCCGCTTTATGTCCGGTGCCGCCACCAACCCTGATCCTGGGATTTTCGCGTGGTCAGCGGCGACGGTCAAAGCCTGCATGGATGCCACGCATAAGCTGGGCGGCGAGAACTATGTGCTTTGGGGCGGGCGTGAAGGGTACGAGACCCTGCTGAACACGGATCTGAAACGTGAACGCCAGCAAGCGGGCCGGTTCTTGCAGATGGCGGTCGAGTACAAACATAAGATCGGCTTCAAAGGCGCGATCTTGGTTGAGCCGAAACCGCAAGAACCGTCCAAGCATCAATATGATTTCGACGTGGCGACGGTCTACGGGTTCCTCAAAGAATTTGGCCTGGAAGGTGAAGTTCAGATGAACATTGAGCAAGGCCACGCGATCCTTGCCGGTCACTCTTTTGAGCACGAACTGGCGCTGGCGTCGTCGCTTGGCATCTTTGGTTCCATCGATATGAACCGCAACGACTACCAATCGGGCTGGGATACCGATCAGTTCCCCAACAATGCCCCCGAAGTTGCCTTGGCCTATTACGAGGTGCTCAAGGCGGGTGGCTTCACCACTGGTGGCACAAATTTTGACTCCAAGCTGCGCAGGCAATCCTTGGACCCAGTTGACCTTATCGCGGCGCACGCAGGGGCGATGGATGTCTGCGCGCGGGGTTTTAAGGCGGCGCACGCAATGCTCGAAGACGGCACATTGGAAGAAATGCGAAATGCGCGTTACGCCGGATGGGATAGCGCGGGCGGTAAAACGTTGCTCGACAGTGATCTGGCCACCATTGCAGCGCAAGTTGCGTCCGATCCCATCGACCCGCAACCGCGTTCGGGTCGTCAGGAAATCTTGGAAAATATCGTCAATCGCTTCGTGTAAGCGGACAGGGAGGAAGACCATGAAAACCATCAAAGGACCGGCGCTATTCCTAGCCCAATTTGCAAGCGATGAAGCCCCATTCAACTCTTGGGATAGCATCACCAAATGGGCGGCGGATTGCGGATATAAGGGCGTACAGGTGCCCAGTTGGGATGCGCGTTTGATTGACTTGGCCAAAGCGGCATCCAGCAAAGATTATTGCGATGAATTCAAGGGTAAAGCGCAAGAGAACGGCGTTGAGGTCACCGAGCTTTCGACCCATTTGCAGGGTCAGCTGGTCGCGGTGCATCCTGCATATGACACAGCCTTTGACGGCTTTGCGGACCCTTCTGTTCACAACAATCCTAAGGCCCGCCAGGAGTGGGCTGTGGATCAAATGATGAAGGCGATTTCTGCGTCCAACAACATGGGGATCAAGAACCATGTGTCATTTTCCGGAGCGTTGGCGTGGCCATACGTTTATCCATGGCCGCAGCGGCCAGCGGGTTTGATTGAGGCAGCGTTTGACGAACTGGCGCGCCGCTGGCGGCCCATTTTGGACCACGCCGAAGACAATGACGTCAACATTTGCTACGAAATCCACCCGGGTGAAGACCTGCACGACGGCGTTACCTTTGAGATGTTTTTGGAGCGTGTCGACAATCACGCCCGCTGCAACATGCTGTATGATCCCAGCCATTATGTGCTGCAATGTATGGACTATCTCGACAATATCGACATCTACAAAGACCGGATCAAATTGTTCCACGTAAAAGATGCCGAGTTTAACCCCACGGGCCGCCAAGGTGTCTATTCCGGCTATCAGCCTTGGGTCGATCGCGCCGGCCGCTTCCGCAGCCTTGGCGATGGTCAGGTCGATTTTGGGGCAATCTTTTCCAAGATGGCTGCGAACAATTTTGACGGTTGGGCCGTGGTCGAATGGGAATGCTGCCTGAAGCACCCGGAAGACGGCGCACGCGAAGGGGCGCAGTTCGTCAAAGACCACATCATCCGCGTCACTGAACGCGCCTTTGATGATTTCGCAGATGGCGGCACAGACGACGCTGCAAACCGTAAAATGTTGGGGATCGACTGATGACCCGTATTCGTCTTGGCATGGTTGGCGGCGGCAATGACGCCTTTATCGGTGGCGTCCACCGCATTGCGTCCCGCATTGATGACCGGTTTGAACTGGTTGCTGGCGCTTTGTCCTCCACCCCTGAAAAATCCGCAGCGAGTGCGCAGGCGCTTGGCATTCCACGGTCCTACGGCAGCTTTGAGGAGATGGCCAGGGCCGAGGCCGCGCGCGACGACGGGATCGAGGCGGTTTCTATCGTCACACCCAATCACGTTCATGCGGCGGCGGCCAAGGCGTTCTTGGCCCACGGTATTCATGTGATCTGCGACAAGCCGCTGACCTCGACCATGGACGACGCGGTCGCACTTGAGGCAGCCGTGAAGGACGCCGAGGCGCTGTTCATCCTGACCCATAACTACACTGGTTATCCGATGATCCGGCAGGCGCGTGAGATGATCGCTGCGGGTGACTTGGGTGAGGTGCGCATCGTGCAAGCGGAATACCCGCAAGATTGGCTGACCTCGCCGATGGAAAACGAAGGGTTGAAACAAGCGGAATGGCGCACCGATCCGGCGCGCTCTGGCGCGGGTGGGTCCATTGGCGACATCGGCACGCATGCGCATAATCTGGCGTGTTTTGTCAGCGGCTTGCGGGTCGAAAGCCTTGCCGCTGATCTGCAATCTTTTGGCGCGGGACGGACGTTGGATGACAACGCCCATATGATGCTGCGCTTTGAAGGCGGGGCGCGTGGGATGCTGTGGTCGAGCCAAGTGGCTCCGGGCAATGAAAACGCGCTGAAACTGAGGATATACGGCGAAAAGGGCGGGTTGGAATGGGCGCAAGAAGACCCCAACTACCTGTGGTTCACGCCGCATGGCGAACCGAAACGCTTGCTGACGCGCAATGGTGCGGGTGCCACTGAAGCATCCCAAGCCGTCAGCCGCATCCCCGGCGGTCACCCTGAGGGCTACCTTGAAGGGTTTGCGACGATCTATAACGAGGCAGCGGACGCGATCCGCGCAACTCAAAATGGCACAGACCGCGCCACAGCCATGGGCATCCTTCCCGGAATCTCGGCGGGCATTGACGGAATGCGGTTCATCACCGCCTGCGTCACGTCGTCGGCAGGCAATGCGGCGTGGACAACGCTATGACGACCCGCCCCCTTGTCGCACTGCAAGATGTCAGCAAAAGCTTCGGCCCTGTCGAAGTGCTGCATGGCGTAAATCTTGCGCTGCATGCTGGCAGCGTACATGCGCTGATTGGCGAAAACGGGGCGGGTAAATCCACGACGATGAAGATTTTGGCGGGTTATCAGCCGCCCACACAGGGCGATGTCCTGTTTGAAGGGCACCCCGCGCAGTTCGGCAGCCTGCAAGACGGCGAAGCGGCGGGGATCGTGATGATCCATCAGGAGTTCAACCTCGCCGAACAGTTGACCGTTGAACAAAACATCTTTCTGGGGCGGGAGTTGAAACGCGGACCGCTGCTCGACAAAGCTGAAATGCGCCGCCGCACAAAGGAATACCTGACCCGTGTTGCCTGCGATGTGTCGCCTGACGCGCTTGTTTCTGGGCTGTCCAATTCAGAAAAGCAGATGGTCGAAATTGCCAAGGCTCTGTCGCGCGACGCGCGGGTCTTGATCATGGACGAACCGACCGCCGTGCTGACCAACCGCGAGACAGACGTGTTGTTCAAACAAGTCGCAGCCCTGCGCGCGGCGGGCACAGCGATCTTGTTTACCTCGCATAAGCTTGATGAGGTCGCCGCGATTTCGGACCACATAACGATCATGCGCGACGGCGATGTTGTGCATTCTGGCGCGACCTCTGAGATGAGCGAGGATGCCATGGCCACCGCAATGGTGGGTCGCGATGTGTCTGATCTCTATCCCACCAAGCCGGGCGTTGCGGCGGATGCGCCTGTTGTATTGCAGGTTGAAAATCTGAGCGTGCCAGGGTTTGCAAGCGACGTGTCATTCACCTTGCGGCAGGGCGAAATCCTGGGGATCGGCGGGTTGATCGGCTCTGGGCGGACGGAAGTGATGGAAGGCCTTGCAGGTTTGCGCCCCGCAACCGCCGCCAAGGTTACCTTGTTTGACAAACCCGCCCGTTTCAAACGCCCCGGCGACGCGCAGCAGGCGGGGCTTTGTTATTTGACTGAAGATCGCAAGCTACGCGGGCTGTTGTTGGAACGCGGCATGCGTGAAAACCTGACGCTGGCGAATTTGCACAAATTCGGCGGTTTCATGATTGACCGCCGCGCCGAGGAAACCGCCCTGACCGACGCAATCACAGAATTTGATATCCGCGCGGGCACCCGTGATGTGCGGGTCGGCAATATGTCCGGCGGCAATCAGCAAAAGCTGCTGCTGGCGAAGGTCATGCTCTCTGAGCCCCGCGTCTTGATCGTCGATGAACCCACCCGTGGCATCGACATCGGCACCAAACAACAGATTTACGCCTTCCTGCGCAGGCTGGCAGATGCGGGGCACGCGATCATCGTGATCACCTCTGAAATGCCTGAACTCATCGGTTTGGCGGACCGGATCATGGTCATGCGCCTTGGCGCTGTCAGCGGCATGTTGGCCCCCGACGACATTAATGAAGACGCAATCGTGCGCCTGTCCATGGGATTGCGCACTGACAAAACGCCGGAAATGGCCTGAGGGAAACAGATGACTGAAACAACCACACCTCAATCTGGCGGCATGCGTCTTCCGTCGATGTCCGTGCTGGGCCCCATTATTGCCTTGGTAGTCTTGTTGATCATCGGCGCGATGTTGAACTCCAATTTCCTGAGTGCGGCCAATATCACCAACGTTCTGGCGCGCTCTGCCTTTATCGGGATCATCGCGGTGGGCATGACCTTTGTGATCACCGCAGGGGGCTTGGATTTATCCGTCGGATCAATGGCGGCCTTTATCGCGGGGCTGATGATCTTGGTGATGAACGCGGCGCTACCAAGCTTGGGGATCGGCATTCCGATCATCCTCTTGGGCATGCTGACCGCGATTATTGCAGGCATGCTTGCGGGGCTTTTGAACGGCTTTCTGATCACGACCTTGGGGATTGAGGCGTTTATCGTCACGCTCGGCTCCATGGGCATCTACCGCAGCCTGGTGACGTGGCTGGCCGACGGGGGCACGCTGTCGCTCGATTTCGGTCTGCGCACGTTTTACCGCCCGGTCTACTTTGACGGCATCCTTGGGATCAGCTGGCCGATCATCGTTTTTGCGGTTGTCGTGATTATCGGAGAGATCATCATGTCGCGCACCACCTATGGACGCCACTGTGCTGCCACCGGATCAAACGAACATGTCGCGCATTATTCCAACGTGAACGTGCGCCGTACGCGCCTGATTTCTTATGCCGCACTTGGCATTTTGGTGGGCATCGCGACCATCATGTATGTGCCGCGCTTGGGTTCGGCATCTGCTTCAACTGGGGTGCTGTGGGAACTGGAGGCCATCGCCGCTGTGATCATCGGCGGCACTGTCCTGAAGGGCGGATTTGGCCGGGTCTGGGGCACTGTGATCGGTGTGCTGATCCTCAGCCTGATCGGCAATATTTTGAATTTGACCGACTTTGTGTCGCCCTACCTGAACGGCGCGATCCAAGGGGTCATCATCATTCTCGCTGTGATCCTACAGCGCGAACGTAAGGCGGCATCTTAGGCTGCAAGCCAACGCTTCAAGGGAGGAGCAAACATGAAATTTACGAAAACAATTATTGCCACAGCACTGGCAACAGCCCTGAGCACAGCTGCATTTGCAGATGGTCACGAGGTCAAGGTGATCGGCGTGTCCATTCCCGCCGCGACACACGGTTGGGCCGGTGGCATGAACTTCCACGCCGCTGAAACTGTCGAGCGTCTCGAAGAGGTCTATCCAGGTCTTGACTTCGTTCTGGCAACGGCGTCCGATCCGGGCAAGCAGGTCAACGATATCGAAGACATGGTCGCCACGCGCAACATTGACGCGCTGGTTGTTCTGCCGTTTGAATCCGACCCGCTGACACCGCCTGTTCAGGCTGTTGCAGATAGCGGCGCATGGGTGACTGTTGTTGACCGTGGTCTGTCTGTCGCTGGTATCGAGGACCTGTATGTCGCAGGCGACAACACGGGCTTTGGCACAGTGTCCGGCGATTACATGGTGTCCAAGATGCCTGACGGCGGCGATATCGTTGTCTTCCGTGGCATCCCCACGACCATCGACAACGAGCGTGTGGATGCGTTCACAGCCGCAATCGAAGGGTCCGGCATCAACGTGCTGGACATGGAGCACGGCAACTGGAACCGTGACGACAGCTTTACTGTGATGCAGGATTTCTTGTCCAAGTATGACAACATCGATGCTGTTTGGGCCTCTGATGACGACATGGCCATTGGTGTTCTGGCTGCGATCGAAGCGGCGGGTCGTGATGATGTGCAGTTCGTCCTTGGCGGTGCTGGTATGAAGGAAATGATTAAGCGGACAGCCGACGGCGACGCAATGATCCCTGCCAACGTGACTTATCCGCCTTCAATGATCGCAACAGCGATTGAATTGACGGCTGTTGGTCTGACGTCGAACGCCCCTGTGTCTGGCGACTTCGTGATCGGGTCGGTCCTGATCACGCAGGAGAACGCGATGGACTTCTACTATCCTGACAGCCCGTTCTAATAGCACTCCCAAGGTCATCGGCGGTTCCGCCGGTGGCCACCTTTTCCAACAAAAAATGAGACGCACGTGACATATCTTGGTCTGGACCTCGGCACATCTGGTGTCAAAGCGCTGCTCATTGATGGCGATCAAAACGTTTTGTCTGAGGGTCATGGCTCACTCACTGTTGCGCGCCCTCATCCGATGTGGAGCGAACAAGACCCACTCTCTTGGATCACCGCTTGTGAAGCCGCGATAGCCCAAGTACGCGCCGCAGTCCCCGCCGAATTTTCGGCGCTGCGGGGAATTGCCGTGTCTGGCCAGATGCACGGTGCGACGTTGTTGGATGCCAATGATAAACCGCTACGCCCTGCGATCTTGTGGAACGACGGGCGATCCCTTGCCGAATGCGATGAGCTTGAAGCGCGCGCAGATTTTCGCGGCATCGGCGGAAACATCGTTATGGCTGGCTTTACCGCCCCGAAACTGCGTTGGGTGCAAAAGAACGAACCTGAGATTTTTTCAAAGACGCGCAAAATTTTGTTGCCCAAAGATTTCATCAAATTCTGGCTGACCGGAGAGTACGCCTCAGAGATGTCGGATGCGGCAGGCACCCTGTGGCTCGATGTGGCCAAACGCGATTGGTCCGATGACCTGCTCGCGGCCACGGGGCTGACCCGTGACCACATGCCCCGATTGGTTGAAGGCAGCGAAAAAGCGGGCGATTTACGCGCCGAACTTGCAACGCAATGGGGCACAGGCCCTGTCGCTGTCGCAGGTGGTGCGGGGGACAATGCGGCGACCGCCTGCGGGCTTGGCGTTGTGCACCCGGGTCAAGGTTTTCTGTCGCTGGGCACATCGGGCGTGCTCTTCACGGTGACGGATACATTCGCCACCAACACCGACAGCGCCGTCCATAGTTTTTGCCACGCGGTGCCCGAGACGTGGCACCAAATGGGTGTCATTCTGTGTGCCACCGATGGGCTTGCTTGGCTTAGCCAGATCACCGGCCAAACGCCTGCGGCCCTGTCCAGCCTCGTGGCAGACGTGAGCGCGCCCTCCCCCATCACGTTCCTGCCGTACCTATCGGGCGAACGCACACCCCATAACGCCCCAAACGCGACAGGTGCGTTCCACGGCCTGCGCCGCGATCATACGTTAGCCGACATGGTGCAGGCGGTTATGGAAGGAGTCGGTTTTGCCTTCGCCGATTGCTGTACAGCACTTGATGCGTGTGGCTCGCTCCCAGGTTCAGTCTGCGTCGCAGGCGGAGGCAGTCAATCGGCGGTATGGCTTAAAATAATTGCGAGCATCACTGGGCTGACGCTTGATGTGCCTGACAGCGGCGTGCAAGGGGCCGCATTGGGCGCGGCGAGGCTCGCAATATTGGGAACGGGCGATGCAACCGTCGATGACGTCCTTATGCCGTCAAAAGTGCGTCAGACCTACACGGCAGATCCAACGCTGTCGGACCTCTATTCAACGCGTTTGCAAAGCTTCAGAGACGCTTGGAAAGATTGACCCTTTTGGTTTCAGCCCTGACTGTTCGATCTTATTCTAGCCGTTGCCGCCAACACCGTGGCGCAAAGAAGGAATGCTCTAATGACAAATGTCCTGGATCAACTCCGCACTATGACAACTGTTGTCGCTGATACCGGCGATCTTGCGGCGGTTCGGACATATGAGCCGATTGATTGCACAACTAATCAGTCTCTGGTTCTCAAGGCTCTGGAACATGCGGCATCCGAAGATTTAATCGCACGCGAAATCGAGGCAGGGAAAACTGCGGGAATGACTGACCGAAGTCCTGACGGTTGCAATGGGGGCGGAACTTGCGGCGCTGGTCCCGGGCCGCGTCTCGACTGAGGTTGAAGCTTGTCTGTCGTTTGATACCGAAAGGTCGGTCTTGCGTGCGCGCGCCATTATCAATGAATACAAAAAACGTGGCGCCGATAAGAGCCAGATCCTAATCAAGTTGGCTGCAACATGGGAAGGCATCCGCACCGCTGAAACCCTGCAAGCGGAAGGTATCGATTGCAACCTGACACTTCTCTTTTTCATGGCACAAGCCGTTGCCTGCACCGATGCCAAATCATATTTGATCTCACCATTCGTTGGCCGCATTACCGATTGGTACAAAAAGAATGAAGGCCGGGTTCATTACGCACCAACCGACGATCCGGGCGTAAAGTCGGTAAGCGCAATTTACGACTATTATAAAGCCAATAAGATAAGCACGGTCGTGATGGGGGCGTCCTTCCGTAACACAGACCAAATCAAGGCTTTAGCTGGCTGTGACAACCTGACGATTGCACCCAGTTTGCTTGATCAATTGAGCAATGATCACAGCCAACTTACGCGCGTGCTTTCGCCTGATCAGAAGGGCGAGATTTCCGAACCTCCAATGGATGAGGCGACTTTCCGTTGGCGCATGAATGGGGACGCAATGGCCACAGAAAAACTGGCTGAAGGTATTCGAAACTTCGATATGGATCATCAAAAACTGGTCACATTGATTGCCGCACGAATGACCTGAGAAAACCGAGACGGCGATGTCGTCTTGACGACAGTCCTGCACGTCGAGAGAGGCCTGCCTTCTATCACGGAAGCTATTGAAAATCCGACCAGTGAAGCTCGCAGCTTATTTCAATGGCCGAATATCCTATCGCATGCCGCTTAACATCTGACATGTGGGCAGTGAAACAGAAACGACAGTTGGAAAATGGCCAGCATCAAGAGACTAAAACGGCCACATTTATAGAACGGCTGCCCCTGGACCAAAACATCTCTGCAATTGCGAACAAATGCTGCATAAACAGCAGCTGCACCCAAATACAGCCACTTCTTTGTTCCTTGAAGTGCAGGTTCGGCCTCTGATCCATGCCGCACTCTGCACGAATGGCTGGTTTTCCCACCGCGTGGCAGCATCGAGATTTATACGGACACAGAATTTTTCACGCTGCGAGCGCGCGCGGCGTGAAAACCGATCTCACAGAATGGGCTCCAAGCCGACTTGCGGCGGTGCAGCACCTCGTCTTGCACCAAAGGCCACCGCCGCTGGTTTGATCTGCCCCACCGGATGCCCGGTGTCAGCCCAAAGCTGACATGAAGTTCCTGCAACTAGAGTGGAGAGCCGAGTTCGTTGCGACCTCCTCCAACGGCAGTTGAGCGTAAAAATACTCTCTGCAAACTAGGGCATTTGACACAATCAGCTGCGGTTTTGTGCTGCGGCGCAAATTCTCCGTTTTTGACCGCTCGCGGAGAATGTGAGCTACTTGTTTGGTGCAGTTACTCTATCCAACCCAGCTCGGTGATAGTCATTGCCAACCGCCCCGAATCCATTCAACCTGAGGGAGCATTTCAAATATTGAGTGGAACTATGTATGCCCAGATACCGTGATGTCGACCATGACTCCAATGTCTTTGCTTATGAGGTGGGCCAGAACTTTATTGATGTAGAGTTCAAAGGAGGTGCTACCTACCGCTACAGTCTTGCATCTGTTGGAGCTGAAGCCTTGCAAACCATGATTGCGTTGGCAGAGGCCGGAGAAGGGCTCAACTCGTTCATTAACAGGCGAGTCAGGAAGTCCTTTGAGACACGTCTCCGATAGCGCGGCCGATTTCGACGACCTTTAGGAAAGTTTCAGCCCGAACTCGACTTATTCTACTAAGAAAGCTGTGAGGTGTGCCACCTACATAGGGGCGCGAAGCAGACCATCGTTGCCCTTGTATCAAGATCGAAACTCTGACGTGAGCGCAGACTTCGACTGATGAAAGGCTCACGGCTAAGCTGCACCCCCTTTTTGTCTCACAATCTAACGCCCAGAACTATTCCAATACAGGCGCATAGCCGTCAAAGTAGTGCTGAAGTCTTGGTTGTTCCAGCACACGTTCGAGCCATCACGGACCAAATAGTACCGCTCGTTCGTGCATAGCAAGTCGGAGGCAGTGCACCTATCCAGCCACGCAAGAACATCCTCGACAGTTTGCTGGTGTGTCCAGCTGAAGTGGTTATCTGGCACATTATACAACATCCCTTCGATGAAGTACGAGGGCGCCACCCCATCACCGATGTATCCGGCATCAATCATAGCATTCCGCATGTTCTTTAACACCCGCGCATTCGGCTTAAAGCGATTGTTTGTGTTGCCGTTTTTGGTGGTGCTATTACCCATATGCTGGTGCGGGTAATTTACGATTTTGTCGCCGCTCGAGGTCCAAAAGCAGATGCCGTCGTGATAGCTTGATTGACCGCTAGCCGGGTACGCGTAGTAGTCGCGATTCTGAACGCAGGCGAGAACGTCCGTTTCCCGACGGCTGTTACTTGCGGGAACCTTGATTGCCTTCTTGCCCGGCAATACTGAATTGCCAAAATTTTCCCTCAGCCATGCAGTCACTTCTGACTTGAAGGTCTGGAACGAATACTGCCCCGGGGACCGGTTGGCCTCGAAGCGAGCTTTTTCATCGTCGTTCAGGCTGGCAATGTCATAATAGTAGACCGAGCTCAGGCAGATCACGATATCTACATCACTATCGGCCCAAATGTTTGTGTCATTTCCGTATGAGCCCTGAAGAAACACCTTGAAGCTCCGATTGGAGTACGGCGCCTGTGGACTTTCCAGAACCCTTTTTATTGATTGATACGTTGCCGCTGACTGTTGCACAGAACCCTGATGTGACCATGTCCTGAGCTGGTCTTCCGAAATCGCCATTACTAATCCTAATCTAAAAGCAGGTGGCACACGTCTTGTTCACGTTGTGCAAATGACTCCACGCCTAGCTGGCGGAGGAGGTTCAATTTCTTGGAGTCGTGCTCAAACATGTCGGTCGCCATTTCAGGCCTATCAAAGGTGTCACTGATCCGGACGGTCGGCACGTTTGCATAAAGTAAGCGTCGAAGCTGATCCATTGAGGATGTATTCACTTCCAATGTCTTCTGGAGTAATTGAACTGGCAAGAAGCTGTTTATCTGCCGGGCAATGAACCCGCGTCTGGGTTCGGGATACTGCCCGCATCCTAAGGACAAAAGGCGACAATCCTCAGGGGCATGACCGAGCGAAACGATTGCATCTGCTAATGCATAAAGAGCAGGGTTGTTGGCGCAATAGCCGCCATCGAACAACTCAACAACGTCGCCAGAGATTGTCTCCAGAGATTTGATTTCAAAAAACGGGTAGGCCGAACACGAAGCCTCAATAGCATCTGCGAGCCGGCATCCAAAGCCGGGAACGAATGTAGCTCTTCGCCCGTGTGCTTGGGTCTCCCGGCTTTTGAAAATCATTGGTGTCTCGAGTTGCCACTTTGTGGCCACTATGCCGAGTCCAGTCAGGACGGTATCAAAGCCAAAGTCACCAAACACTTGTTCACCTGTCTCGCGCAGTCGCGCTGTTTTGGCCGCACGGCCAGATGCTCGCATGATCGGAGGAACGTGTTCTTTATATAGCTCGTGTATTTCGTCTACGGAACGACCAGTCGCCAACAATGTGGCAATGATTGAGCCAGTACTGGTGCCGAAGATGAGATCGAACGTTTCATGGATCGGTTGAGGCAAGAGCGCCTCTAACTCGCGCAGAATACCAAGCGGATAAAATCCCTTCGCTCCTCCGCCATCTAAACTTAGAATTCGGCAGAAATCACTGCTCATCTCTGTTAGCTCTTCAACTCTAAGTATTGTGGTGTTTGTCAGGGGGCTATGCAAGTGGCGGCTCTCAATTTAATAGCTCTTCACCCATATCGGCCTGTCCGCTCCGCTTCAATAATTGCGCTCTTTGCGGAAGTCGGTAATGCGGGTAGCGGGTGAGGTAATTGAAAACCAGTCTCGACGGCCGCTAAGGGTCGGTCAAGCCATGTTGGCGCGTCCTGAAGTCCAACTTTGCAAAGGTCATTAACTGCGCAACGCGGCCATCCCCTGCGGATGACGGCTGGTAGCCCAAAGCAGACCTGGCTGTCCTGCACCTCGAGCTAACAGCAGAAGCTTGCTACTAATGCCAACAAGGGCCGCTATGCGGGGCAATGCACCACACGGGAGAAGCGTGTTGAGACCCCCTTGACGGGCACTCTACTTGTAACTGAATACCAGCTCTTCACGGCACCGGGCTTTCATCCTTGAGAGTTCTGGGTTTTGCATCTTTGCACTCGATGTATATTGATATGTTATATCGTATCAATTTGTGTTACCTGACGACCGAATCCCACGAACTTGGACAGGAGACTTTCAATGATGAAACCCATCGGCTTTGCGATTGGGATGGCACTTGCCCTCTCGACCACACCGTTATTTGCGGAAACCAAAACTGACGTAACCATTGTGTCCCCGTGGGAAGTCGCAAGTTTTGATCCGGCCGTGGCCGGATTTGCGATCCAGAAGCTTCAGATCATGGAAAACCTTGTCGACGCCGATGAAACCGGCGCGCTGCGTCCTGGTTTGGCGACCGAGTGGATGGTCTCGGAGGACGGGCTGACCTGGGAGTTCATCCTGCGCAAAGACGTTACTTTCCATGACGGCACCCTATTTGATGCCCAGGCCGCCGTGGCCGCGCTGACGCGTGCTTGGGAACAGCCGGGCGTGTTAAAAAAGACCCCGGTCACCGGAATTTCCGAGGCTGATGGCAAGGTGGTCTTGACTCTCGAAACGCCTTTCACCGCGCTTCCTGCTTTTCTTGCCCATGCCACCACGATCATTCCATCCCCGGCGGCTTTCGATGCGACAGGCACCCCTGTAGCGCTGATCGGCACTGGTGCGTTCAAAGTGACAGAATTCACCCCACCGCAGAGCATTTCCATGGCGCGCTATGATGCTTATTGGGGCGAAGCCGCCAAGATCGAAACCGCGACCTACCTGGCTGCGGGCCGCGCCGAAACCCGTGCCCTGCTGGCCGAAAGCGGCGATGCCGACATCGTCTTTACCCTTGATCCCTCAGGATACAACCACCTACAGCATGTGGACGGCATTGAAACTATGGCCGTGCCGATCCCGCGGGTCGTGGCGCTCAAGGTCAATGCCAGCCACGCCTTTTTTGACGATGCGCGCGCGCGGCAGGCGCTGAGCCTCGCCATCCCGCGAGTTGGCATCGCCAAGTCAATTACGCGTTTCCCAGAAGCTGCCGCTGGCCAACTTTTCCCGCCAGCGCTGGACACTTGGCATTCCAAGGATCTGGCACCGCTGGAAACCAACTTGGATCAAGCCGCCGCGTTGCTGGCTGAACTGGGTTGGGCCAAAGGCGAAGACGGTATCCTGACCCGCGACGGAGAGCGTTTCTCGATCACGTTGCGCACTTTCCCCGACCGTCCTGAACTGCCACTAATCGCCACTGCGCTTCAGGACACGTGGCGCGAACTTGGCATTGAACTTGAAGTCTCGGTTGCCAGCTATTCCGAAATCCCTGCGGGCCATCAGGACGGCTCGTTGCATGTGGCGCTTTATGCCCGCAACTATGGCCTGACGCCGGATCCGGTTGGTTCCGTTCTGCAGGACTTTGGCAAAGGTGGCGGCGATTGGGGTGCCATGGGCTGGGACAATGCCGATGTGGCCAAAGCCATTGAAATCATTGCCTCGACCTCTGACCAAACCCTGCGCGGCGAAAACATCGCCAAGGTTGCTGGCATCCTGCATCAGGAACTGCCGGTTATACCGGTCGTCTGGTATCAGCACACCGTGTCGGTCGACAAGAAACTGGGCGGTGTGGTCATCGACCCGCTGCAACGAAGCTATGGTTTGAGCACTATGTTCTGGACCGAGTAAGCTGATGAAACCCTTTGCTAGATCCGTGTTTGCAGCCCTCGCCGCGCGAGGGCTGCACGCCGTTATCGTGGCCATCATAGTAGGGATCGTCAGCTTTGCGATGATGCAGGCTTTGCCGGGGGATGCGGCCTATCGCATTGCCGCAGGGCGCTATGGCTATGATATGATGGATGCCGCCGCCGCCGAAGCGGTGCGGCGGGAACTGGGGCTGGATCAGCCCGCGATTGTGCAACTCTTGTCGTGGCTCAAGACATTGGCACAATTCGACCTGGGCAAATCAGCGGTCTATGGCACACCGGTGGCCGATGAAATCGGTACCCAACTGGGCTATTCCATGTTGCTGGCGGCGGGGGCTATTGTGGCCTCGCTGCTGATTGCCCTGCCGGTGGGGATTGCGTCGGGTCTGCGCCCTGGCCGGCTGGTGGACCGGATTTCTTTGGCGGTCTCGATGTTCGTGCGGGCCATCCCGGCCTTTGCGTTGGGGATCGTACTGGTGCTGGTTTTCGCGGTGCAACTCAGGCTGTTCCCGGTTGCCGGGTTCAAGAGCTTTGCCAACCTGATCTTGCCTTCCCTTACACTGGGCCTTGGGCTGGCGGCGGTGTCCAACCGCGTGGTTCGTGACGCCGTGGCCGATGCGATGAGCGCGGATTGGCGGCTGTTTGCCCGCACCAAGGGCTTGTCCTCACGCCTGACCCTCACCCGTCATGTACTGCGTAACGCGGCGCTTCCGGTGGTGGCCTATGTGGGTGTGCAACTGGCCTATCTGATCGAAGGCGTGGTGATCGTGGAAACTGTCTTTGCATGGCCGGGGATCGGCCATGCGTTGGTGCACGCGATCTTTGGCCGCGACATTGCCATGGTACAGGGCACTGCGCTGGTGTTGGGGCTGACCTATGTGGCGCTGAACCTGTTCGTGGATCTCGCTTGTCGCGGCATCGATCCGAGAGGGCGCACGACATGAGCTACCAGACAGAAATGATGATCGCTTCCGGAACGACCAGCGAAAGGCCCGGCTTGCCTGCCTCACGGATGATCGGGGGGGGGCTAATGGGGCTTTTGACCATTGCCGCCATCGGCGGACCGGCCTTGTTCGGGTTAGATCCAGCGAAGCAGTCGCTCTTGCACACGCTGGAATCGCCCAGCCTTGCCCACCCTCTGGGCACCGACAACCTTGGCCGGGACATGGCCGCGCGGCTTTTGTCCGGAGCGCAGCTTTCGCTTTCGCTGGCCTTCTTGTCGGTGATTACGGCAGGTCTGCCAGGCACGCTGCTGGGGGTGGCCGCCGCATGGTTCGGTGGCTGGCCCGACCGCCTACTAGGAGCCTTTGCCGATGCGGTTCTGGCGCTGCCGGGGTTGCTTCTAGTGTTGATGCTGGCGGCGATTTCACCGGGCTCTTGGTGGGCGCTTTATGCCGGGATCTCGCTGACCCTTTGGGTCGAGTACTTCCGGTATACCCGGCAACGCGCCCGGATCGTTCTCGCCGAACCATCGGTCGAGGCGTCCAAGCTTTTGGGTCTCGGCCCATGGTTGCTGATCCGGCGTCACTTGCTTCCTGAGATCGGGCCGGGCCTTTTGACCATTGCGGCCTTTGGCGCGGCCACTGCCGTGACCGCCGTAGCAGCACTTGGCTTCGTTAGCGTTGGCATTCGCCCGCCTACCGCCGAATGGGGCGTCATGATGACCGAACTTCTGCCCTATTGGCGCGAGGCCCCCTTCCTGATCCTGCAACCCGTTGCTTGTCTGGTCCTGACTGTGCTGGCGCTGCATCTCTTCGTCGGAGGAACCCGTCGATCATGACCTATTCCATCAAAGTCGACGCACTGTGTGTTTATGCCGGGGCTACACGTCTCATGGGGCCGGTCAATTTTGCGGTCTCACCAGGGGACACGCTGGTGATCATGGGCGAAACCGGCGCGGGCAAAAGCCTGATCGCGCAGGCAATTCTAGGCACTTTACCCGGTGCCCTACACGCCGAGGGCCGGATCGAAGTAAATGGCCGTCGCGTCGATACTCTGTCGCAGGTTGATCGTGCCTCCATGTGGGGGCACGAAGTCGCCACCTTGCCCCAGGAACCATGGCGCGCATTGGATCCGTTGATGCGGTCCTTCAAGCAAGTGACGGAATCCTATCGCTATGTCGCGGGCAAATCTCGGGCACAAGCGCGTTCGGAAGCCGTTGGTGCCTTTGCTGCTTTGGGCTTGGCCGGGGCCGAAGATCGCCTTCCCAGCGCGCTTTCGGGTGGCATGGCACAGCGAGTCGCCTTTGCCGCCGCCACGGCGGGCAAGGCACCGATCCTGATGGCGGATGAACCGACCAAAGGTTTGGATTCCGAACGCCACGCCAAGGTTGTCGAACTGCTGGCCGAAGTGCCGGACACTGGCGGAACGCTGGTTGTGATCACACACGAGGTTTCGGTTGCTCGGAGTTTGGGTGGCCTTGTCATCGTGCTGCGCGACGGCCAATTGGTGGAACAGGGGCCGGTTGAAACGGTGCTGACCAAGCCTTCGAGCAGCTATACCCTATCTTTGCTCGACGCCGATCCGAAAAGTTGGCCGCAAAGTGATCCGCACCCGGCGGGCGAGGTCGTCCTGACCGCCACTGACTTAGCCATCAACCGAAACGGCAAGCAGCTGATTTCCGACTTCAATCTGGTTCTGAAAGCAGGCGAACGAGTTGCGTTGACCGGGCCAAGCGGCATCGGCAAGACGACGCTTCTGGACGCGCTGGCCGGGCTTTTGTCACCCGCAAAGGGCACCGTGACGCGCTGCGCTCGTCTGCCTCGTGATGCGGTGCAGAAGCTTTATCAGGATCCTCCTGCGGCCTTCCCGGCGCGGATCCCGCTGCGGCATTCAGTGCAAGACGCTGCCCAGTTGCACAACACGGATTGGGGCCGCGTAGTGCAACACCTTAAGCAGCTCGGCATTCACCCGTCACTGATGGATCGCAAACCGGACGCTGTTTCCGGCGGAGAGTTGCAACGCATCTCGATCGCCCGCGCGCTGACCGTTGAGCCACAGGTCCTGCTGGCGGATGAACCGACTTCGCGCCTCGATCCGGTAACGCAACGCGACACGCTTGAAATGCTGGAACGGATCGCCGCCGAGGAAAACATCGCCGTCGTTCTGGTGACCCATGATCCGGACATTGCGACCAAATGGGCAGATAGAGTGATTGATCTTGCCTGAGAGATATTCAGGGGCAGACTGCACTTTGGCGTGCCCCGGAAGAACACGTTCTTTGAAACCTGTTGATAGCGGCGAACGCACAACGGGATTTCCGGTTTCCTTGCGTCGACATCATCCGTTACGAGCCCGGCCCATTTGCTGGGTTTGACATCGGGTCACGGTCGGTCAACGCAATTGGAATTGTTTGAAGTATCCAAGTTCACCTTCTGTACGGCTCTGCAGCTACGTTTTTCAATCACCTCAAAACGGCTAGCTTCTGTGGCGGTCTTGCAAAACTTGAAAGGATCCAGGCTAATGGCAGCAATAGGTTCGAAGCCGCTGTTGATTTCTCGGTTATCCAATGTCGGCTGTGGCCTGTTCTCTGAACTTTACAAGGTCCCCTTTCTGCGCATCGCTGCCCTTGGTGTCAAACGCGGCGAACGGAAGCTCTCCGTTCCAAACCACCGGAATCGGCACACCAAACCAGTGCCCGCTCTTGCCGCCTGATGCTCCTCAGAAAAATTACTCTAGATGAGTTATTGGCCAAGCAACGCGGACCTAGCGCATGCAACATCCATCAATCCTTGCGAGGTGCCCCACGACGACCGGACAAGGCGCATATCTCATGTCACATTGCAGGGATACGTCCACGACCTGCACTTACGCAATACCTTCATTTTGCCAAGCAATATCGCGCCAACACAGGGCCGATGGTAAAGACAACGTCACGCCCACAAACGGATCCGCAAGCTGGATGTTGATTTCGCCTGATAAACCCTGAGTGATGCGAAACGCGGTGCCAGTGTGGCGGTAGAGACAATCGGGATGGAAACGATCTGTAAGTGCTGTGGCCAGCCCCTACCACTTCATTTGCGCAAGATGCGTGTAACTCGTAATGGGCACGATGTGATGCGTAAAATTGCGCATTTTATCACAGCAGCGTTACCGCAGCTTTTTACGCACAACACGGGCTTTGGCGACAGAAGCGTCACAGCCCGCAAATATCATTGACTTAATGTGGTGCGGGCGGTGGGACTCGAACCCACACGGCCATACGGCCTCCAGATTTTAAGTCTGGTATGTCTACCATTCCATCACGCCCGCATCTGGCGTTGTTCTTCAATTTTCAGTTTCGGGCCTTTATCGGGCCTGAAAACGGTCTCTTCGTCGCAACGCCTTGTTCCGTATGTACATTACAGCACAGACTCAAGAGTTCTAAATCTGGCATGTCCACCAGTCCATCACGCCCGTAGTCCAATGGTATCCCCTTCCTCTAAACTGGGAATAGAAAGAGCTCAACGGTAGAACTGTGCTTTCAGAAAGTTTTTGTTCGATTAAAAACTGCTTGGGACATCTAGATTTCTTCGCCTGTAGGGGCCAATCGTCCTCCTGCATCTATCAAGCCGCGCTCTGGCAACCACGGATTTAGTGCCAAAGCTTCGATCAAAGCATCTCGTGCCTCTTGAGTGCGCCCCAAGCCCATCAAAGAGAGCGCCCGGCCGCTCAGCGCTGCAATGTGTTTTGGTGACAGCACAATAGCACGATCCAGATCAGTCAATGCAGATGCAAAATCGTGCCGCAAAAAGTGAACGAAGGCGCGTTGATTATAGCCTTCGGCATAGTCAGGACAGTATTCAACCAACCGATTGAAATCTTGAAGAGCGCCAGTCAAATCCCAGCTGGATCGTTTGCTCATACCCTGATCCAGAATTGCCTGCGCCTGTTCATTTGGGGCGTCAGCCCAAAGCCCCCACATTTGCCCTGAAATGTCTCGGGCAGCGCCTTCTGTTTGAACCTTTTGAATTTCCTGAATGAGCTGGTTTAACCCTGCGGAATGATCCGGAGCCGCAGGGCACCGATCTGCGGATACGGTTTGTGTCGATACTGCAATCAGGCAAAGACTAAGCAAAAATGGTTTCATGCTTTTAAGCCTGGCGCATTTTGGCATCAGGTCAATTCACGTTTCTGAAACCCAATACTCTGCTCCTTATTGTATCACGGCCCTCGACTTAGAGAACCAACTGCCACTAGCAGAATTTTGGCTACAATTTTGTCACCCGGAATACCCAGCTGCCTGTTCAGGCCCTTCAACCTTTGAAGAAACCTTGACGGCGCCCAATTTTCAGCACAGCGTCGCGCTATGTTTCCAATTCGAGATCATAACCCTTCTGGCCGCTCTCCGTACGTTGTCTACTTCCTGTTGGCTGCGAATGTCATCATATTCTTGTTATATGTCAGCAAGATGGGTGATCCAGAAAGCATAAATAAGCTTTTCTACGATTGGGCTATTCTTCCAGCACGCATAACAGATGGTGCACGCTATGATACGCTAGTGACCTCTATGTTTTTGCACGGCGGATGGATGCATCTTGCCGGGAACATGTTGTTCCTTTGGATCTTCGGTGACAACTTAGAAGAAGAGATGGGACACATCCCGTTTCTCATCTTCTACGTGATCTCTGGAATTGGTGCGGGCCTCATTCATGTGATTTCTGCCCCCTATTCGGGTGTTCCAACTATTGGTGCATCCGGCGCTATTGCCGGTGTCATGGGGGGATATTTATTGCTGTTCCCCAAAGCCAAGGTCGATGTTCTTCTGATTCTAATTATCTATTTCCGAATTTTCACTGTACCTGCCTTTGTTATGCTGGGAATCTGGCTGGGATTTCAATTCATTGGCAGTATCGGATCTAACCCTGACCAGGGAGGGGTCGCTTATTGGGCCCATACCGGTGGTTTTGCAGTTGGTCTAGCCTTGTGTGTTCCACTTTGGCTCAAACGCGGAGGGGTCAAGTTCTGGAACCAAACCAAAGGCCAGCCCCCGCATCCAGAAAAAGAGTATCGCTATGCTGCCTCTCGCATCCCAAAGGTTGTGAAAAAGTGACACAGTTGAACGCCTCTTGCCATTGCGGCGCTGTTAAATTGACGGCTGAGTTTCCTGATGGGCTGTCCTCGGCCGCGCGATGTGATTGCTCGTTCTGTAAACGCAGGGGCGCCGCTGCGGTGACCGCGGTTGCTGCGTCCCTAATAGTGCTAAAGGGCTCCGAGAACCTGAGCCTTTACACATGGGGCAGTCACACAGCCAAACACTATTTTTGCAAAACCTGTGGCATCTACACACATCATCAACGACGTTCTGACCCAAATGAATGCGGCGTAAACCTAGGATGTATTGAAGGTGCAGACCCGCGCACGCACGGTGACATTCCTTGGCACGACGGCATCAACCACCCATCTGACCGGACGTAAAAAAAGGGACGTAAAACGCCCCTTTCATCTAAAGCCCTTCAAAGTGAAAGGGCCATTCTTTCAGCCTAAGCTTCAGCCGCGAATGACCTTGGCGAACGCGTCAAAAATAGGCTCGTTGCCGCAAATCACATTCCCATCAGACAGAACATGCCCTTCCGGATCAATTGGTTGTACAAACCCGCCGGCCTCTTTAACCAAAATTATCCCCGCTGCGATGTCCCAAGAGTTCAGGCGCCGTTCCCAAAATCCTTCGTAACGACCGGTGGCAACATAGGCCATATCCATCGCCGCAGAGCCCCACCGGCGGACACCTGCACATGCCGGCATCAAGCGCGCCAGATCTTGCAAGGTCAACGGAAGATCTGAGCGACCAGCAAAAGGAATACCAGTCGCAAAAATGGATTCGATCATACGATGACGCCCTGAAACCCGGATACGGGTCTCGTTCATCCAGGCGCCCGCGCCTTTTTCAGCAAAGTACATCTCGTCTTTTGCTGCGTCAAAAATCACGCCAGCAACGATCTGCCCTTTATGTTCCAATGCAATGGACACAGCCCAATGTGGCAAGCCGTGCAAAAAGTTGGTCGTCCCGTCCAACGGATCCACGATCCAGCGACGTGTGGGATCCTCGCCTGGGAGTTCACCGCCTTCTTCGGCCAGCCAGCCATAAGTTGGTCGCGCGCCCAACAATTCGTCTTTCAAGATCTTTTCGGCAGCGATATCCGCCTTGGAAACGAAGTCTCCGGCGCCTTTCATCGACACCTGAAGGTTTTCAACTTCGCGAAAGTCCTTCACCAAAGACCGCCCCGCTTTGCGCGCGGCTTTGATCATGATGTTGAGATTTGCACTGCCAATCATTGAATGGGCTCCTGTTCGGTCAGATCGCGCGTATACTTGCCGCAGAGCCACTTGCCAAGGGGCTGGTTTCGCATAGCAGCCCCCATACTTTCGATTATCGCGGCGTAACAAGGGCCGAGAGCTTGCCAAGCCCCTCAAGGCCGATACCGTGGGCATCTGAGAAGAGGAGAAATTTTATGTCAGATCAGATGTTCCGTGTCGCGCTTGCCAGTCGCCCATCGGGCGCACCCGAAGCGGCAAATTTCAGCTACGAACCTGCTCCAATCCCGGTTCCCGGCGATGGGGAAGTCTTGGTCCGCGTTCATTTTATGTCTCTCGACCCCTATATGCGCGGTCGTATGGATGATGCCAAATCCTATGCAGCCCCCGTCCCCCTTGGGGGCACCATGGAAGCCGGTGGCGTGGGTGAAGTCATCGCCTCAAACAGCCCTGCCTTTAAACCCGGCGATTTCGCATTTGGCATGTTCGGATGGGCAACACACGGCGTCCAACCAGCAAATATGTTGCGCAAGCTTGACCCGTCTCAAGGCCCCATCACTGCCGCGTTGGGCGTTTTGGGCATGCCCGGCTTTACCGGCTGGCATGGCCTTACAGAATACGGCAAGCCCAAAGCCGGCGAAACGCTCGTTGTTGCAGCGGCGACGGGACCCGTTGGGTCCATGGTTGGTCAGGTCGCCAAATTGGCAGGGTTGCGTACCGTTGGGATCGCTGGGGGCGCAGACAAATGCAAGCTGGCGACA
Source organism: Phaeobacter sp. NW0010-22 (assembly GCF_040365955.1). NCBI lineage: Bacteria > Pseudomonadati > Pseudomonadota > Alphaproteobacteria > Rhodobacterales > Roseobacteraceae > Phaeobacter > Phaeobacter sp. NW0010-22. The sequence goes on along the minus strand of NZ_BAABWT010000001.1, from coordinate 283,456 downwards.
GAGACTTTTGGCTTTGATGCCTGCCTTGATCATCGGGCTTACGCGACCGCAGCAGAATTACAACAAGACTTGAGCACCGCCTGTCCCGATGGCATCGATATCTATTTCGAAAACGTCGGAGGCAAAGTTCTGGAAGCTGTCGTTCCCTTGATGAACGACAATGGCCGCATCCCAATTTGTGGCATGATCAGTTGGTACAATGCGGGCGGATTGGGTGCAGGTGCGACCTCTCAAGGACTCAGCGCACCGGCGATTTGGCGTTCCATCCTGGTCAAATTCTTGTCTGTAAAAGGGTTTATTATTTCGAACCACTTCGACCGGTATCCTGAATTCCTATCAGAAGTTGGTCCTAAGGTTGCAAACGGAGACATCAGTTACCTTGAGGACATCGCAGTTGGATTGGAACATGCCCCACAGACTTTCATGTCGATGCTGCAGGGTGGCAACATGGGTAAACAGATCGTAAAAGTGATCTAACCACCATTTCAGGCGCAACAGCGCGGGGGGCAGCCTTGCCCCCGGCTTGACCCCCGCGCCACCCTGTTATTGCGCTTGGAGCTTTCGTGCCTCGACCCGTGCCAGCTTCACCAGTTCTTGAACAAAGGGTTTTTCTAAATCCTCGGACCGGACCGCAGCGTACAAGCGACGCGTAATACCCGCCTCTGTCAAAGGCCGTGTAACATAATCTGAGCTATATTTCACCTCACGCACCACCCAATCCGGCAACACTGAAATCCCTCTGTTTGATGCAACAAGCAGCAAAATTACGGCTGTCAATTCCACCTGCCGAATACTCGCTGGTTCAACTTTAGATGGAATCAAGAGCTGGCTAAACACATCCAAACGGGTTCGTTCAACCGGGTAAGTTATCAGGGTTTGCCCCCTGAAATCCTCAGCTTCGATAAATGGCTTCGCCGCCAAAGGGTGTGTCGCGGCTGCGACAAAAACCGCATTGTAATCAAACAACTCAACAAATTCGACACCCGGCAGATCTTCTGGATCTGAAGACACCACCAGATCGACTTCTTCTTTTTGGAGCGCAGGTAATGCGTCAAACGCCAAGCCTGGTTTGATATCCACATCAACATCCGGCCAGGATTTCCTAAACCCCTCCAACACGGGAAACAACCACTCAAAACAGGCGTGGCATTCGATAGCAATGTGCATGCGCCCTGTTTTGCCATCCCGCAAGGCGCTGAATTCTTCTTGCATCGCCTCGATCTGCGGTAAGATCTGATTGGCCAGCCTTAGCAACCGAAACCCTGCCGCCGACAGCTTCATCGGTTTGGACCGCCGTACAAAAAGTTCGATTCCCGCCTGATCCTCCAACCCCTTAATTTGATGGCTCAAAGCGGATTGCGTAATGTTCAATTGGTCTGCCGCCCGCGCAAGTCCTCCACAGTCATGAATAGACTTGATGGTGCGAAGATGGCGAAATTCGATATGCATTTACAGCTCAGCTCATATTGTTCTTGAGTATTATGAAATTGTCTCACAACGCCCGACATGCGACAAGGGGCCAAATCCGAGCAAGCGATAGAGAGCAGACATGACAACCCCAGAGATTTCCTTCGAATTCTTCCCGCCACAAAACTTGGCAGCGTCGTTTCGGCTCTGGGACACCGTGCAAACGCTAGCCCCTTTGGATCCACGTTTTGTTTCTGTCACTTATGGCGCCGGAGGAACCACACGTGATCTGACCCGAGACGCCGTTTCAACATTGCATAGTTCGTCCGGGCTCAACGTGGCTGCACATTTAACCTGCGTACAAGCCACCAAAGAGGAAACTCTGTCTATAGCACGTGACTTTGCTAAGGCTGGCGTTAAAGACATTGTAGCCCTACGCGGCGATCCTCCTAAAAACGCAGGCCAGTTCCACCCCCACCCCCAGGGCTTCGCCAACTCGGTCGAACTGATCGAAGCCTTGGCAAACACCGGGGAGTTCAACATACGCGTAGGTGCCTATCCCGATATTCACCCAGAGGCAGCGGATGGGCGGGCCGATGTTGATTGGCTCAAGGCAAAACTCGACGCCGGCGCGAGCGAAGCTTTGACCCAGTTCTTTTTTGAAGCCGAAACATTTTTTCGCTTTCGGGATGCCTGTGAAAAAGCTGGTATCGATGCTCCAATCACACCCGGCATATTACCCATTGAAAATTGGAAAGGCGCGCGCAACTTTGCAAAACGCTGTGGCACAGCCATCCCGGCATGGGTCGAAGATGCGTTTGAAAAAGCCACCCGTGATGGACGCGAGGATCTACTTGCCACCGCAATGTGTACTGAACTTTGCAGTGATTTGATCGACGGTGGCGTCGACAAATTGCATTTCTACACGCTCAACCGTCCTGAACTGACCCGTGATGTTTGCCATGCGCTCGGCGTCACCCCCAAGGTTGATTTGCAGAACGTGGCGTAAGCCTTGTCGCCACCCTCGTCCCTGCTAGCGTGTCGCCAACAAGGGGAGACACGCAATGACAAGTACAGCCAGCATTGATTACTCAACGCAAAATGGGTTGGATTTGATGCTGGACATTGTTGAGGGGCGCAGTCCCGGTGCCCCCTTAGCCAAGACACTCGGGTTTACACCTGTTACGGCCGAACGTGGTCATGTGGTGTTTCACGGCACTCCGCTGCAGCATACGACAAACCCGCATGGCGGTGTCCATGGGGGTTGGTACGGCGCAATCTTAGACAGCTGCATGGCATGTGCCGTTTGGACTAATGTCCCTGCTGGGTCAGCTTACACAACGCTCGAATACAAAGTGAACATCATTCGTGCAATTCCCCAAGGGATGAAGGTCGAAGCGATTGGCACCAGCGACCATGCCGGGCGGTCAACGGGCATTGCTCGCGGCGAAATCAGGGGGATTGAAAATGGCAAGCTCTACGCAATGGGCTCAACCACCTGTATGATCTTTAAAATTCCCTAAATACTGCATGATACCCCTACCTAACAACAGCTGGTGAAGATGCACTCAGCGCGTAGCCTGTGTTTGCAGATATGGCTTAGAATTTATCTCTGGCCGAGTGTCGAGTGGTACGCTGTCGTGAATTGTTTCAGACCGATCTCGGCATATCGTGCGTTTTCCGCGTAGCAAAAAGATCTTGCCCCACCCCCTCCAGGTTCCCACCGAAGGCGCGGTTGTATCTACTGGAAAACGGTCTTCCCACCCTTTGGGCAGGGGCAAACCGCATGTTTCAGCTTGCTTCATGATCCAGACCAAAGAGGCGTTTGCGAGCGGACGTGCCTCTTCATATCCTCCGAGTTGCCCACCAATATCGCCATGGCTGCCGCGAAACCACGCCTGTTCCACTTTTCCCAGAAATCCCGGAGCGCATTGCCACAGGACCGGTTCGAACACTTGCCGTGTTTCATCCAGTGCCAGCGCGTGAAAGCCATGTTTCACACTAGGACCCAGTTGATGGTTGTGAAAGGCATGACGCGCCTCAGCCCACCGCCAAAGCAACGGCAAACGCATGCCCAGCGCCTTGACCGTGTCCCAGACACCTATCATTTCGATCTCTACTTTCTCGTGACAATAGGCATTTGCAAAGGCTGCTGAATGGGTTCCTCGCGGGTTACATTCATAGTGACGATACGCCTGGCGGATATTTCGCACTGTGGCATGCTCTGCTTTCAGAAGCCCGACCATATCGATAACTCCAGCAAGGCTGCGGACACCGTATGCCCCGCGAGAGTAGCCAATCAAAAATATCTTATCCCCCGGCTTATAGCGAGACGCCAAATACCCATATGCGCGCCGGATCTGGCGGTTGATGCCACGCCCCATCATTACATCGCCGGTTCGGCGCCAGTTGGTCCACTGCACGCCACTTTCGTAGAACACCGACACTTTGCCGCCCATCTCGCAGGCTAAGCGATACGCCTGCCCTGCATGGGTTTCAAATCCTGGTTCCAGGGTGGACATGGTCCCGTCTAGAATAATCACATGCGCCTGAGGTTCGCGATGTCGCGTTTCATTGGAATGCTCAGACCGTAGCGGGCGCCCAAGCCATCCAAGAACCTTGTTACTCAGCCGCGATAAGATCATCCTGCATCAATTCCCATACTTTGAGGGGCGTAAACGGCATATCCGCTTGACGCACCCCCTGTTCCCAGAGCGCATCCTGAACCGCGTTGGCGATCGCTGCGAGCGCTCCCACTGTCCCTGCCTCACCGCAGCCTTTCATCCCCATTGGGTTGGCCGTCGATGGAACCGGTTGAGAGGTAAATTCAATCATGGGTACGTCCGCCGCACGGGGCAAGGCATAGTCCATAAACGTTGCCGTGAGCAGTTGGCCTTCTTCATCATAGACAACATGTTCTGAAAGGGCTTGACCGATGCCCTGCACCACCCCGCCATGCACCTGCCCTTCGGCCAGCATAGGGTTGATAAGATTTCCAAAATCATCAACCACAGTATAGCGATCAACCGTCACGATACCTGTTTCAGGGTCGATCACGATTTCGGCAACATGTGCTCCATTGGGGAAACTACGTCCTGGCAATGTGGCCCGTGCTTCGTGCCTTAACAAATCCTGACGGCCATCTGCCCGCGCCATTTCAGCGGCTTCCAGCAACGTCGGAGTTAGATTGGACCCCGGTGCCCGAAAGGTTTCGTCGTCAAAGCTCACGTCGCTCTCCTCGACCCCCATCTTATCCGCAAGATAGGGCGTGAATGCGGCAATGATCACATCAACTGTGGCCAAAGTCGCGTTGCTTTGTGTTGTCACCGAACGGGATCCGCCGGTGCCACCACCCTGTGCGATGCGATCGCTGTCCCCTTGCACCACAGTGATCCGGTCTGCCGGTATACCACTCTGATCCGCAAGAAACTGTGCATAAACCGTTTCATGCCCCTGCCCATTCGATTGCGTCCCAACATAGAGGCTGGCGCTGCCATCCTCGTGGAACTCAACCTTCGCACCTTCGGAAGCATCGCCCAAAATACTTTCGATATAGTAACACAGCCCCTGCCCCCGCAGCAGACCTCGTTTTGCATCGCTTGCGCGGCGGGCCTCAAAACCCTGTGCGTCGGATTCTTCTGCACCGCAATTCAGGATCATGTCGAAATCCCCGACGTCGTAGGTTTCCCCGGTGGCGGTGAGATAGGGAAAGCTTTCGGGTTTGATAAAGTTACGCCGGCGCAGCTCCCACGGATCAATACCCAATTCACGCGCTGCGCGATCTATCACCCTTTCCAGCACATAGATCGCTTCAGGACGCCCAGCGCCACGATAGGCATCAACTTGAGTGGTATTGGTGTAATACCCCTCAACCTGCAGCCAGGTCGTCTGCACGTCATAGACCCCCATCAGCACCCGGCTGAACAATTGGGTTTGGATCGCCTGCGCAAAGTGGCTGTTATAGGCCCCCATGTTACAGAGCGTTTTCACCCGATAGGCGGTTATCCGGTGATCCGCGTCAAAGGCCAGCTCGGCGAAAGATGTTAGATCGCGCCCATGGTTATCGGAAAGCATCGCTTCGGTTCGATCAGACATCCAACGCACAGGGCGCCCCAGCACACGGGCAGCATGCGCAACAGAGAAGTATTCAGGATAAGGCATTGCCTTCATCCCAAACCCACCGCCCACATCTGTCGTGGTCACGCGCACCTGCTCAGGCTCCAAGCCAAGTTTATCAACGATCTGTGCTTTCATGCCCCAAACACCTTGCCCACCATAAGAAAGATGCAGACGATCGTTTGCCCATTCAGCGTAACAGCCACGCGGCTCAATCGAATTGACGATGACCCGATTGTCATGGATCGATAAGCTTACGGTTTGGGCGGCATCCTGAAACGCTTCTTCGGTCGCTGCTTCGTCACCCAAGCCCCAATCAAAGGCCATATTATCAGGGGCTTCGGGGTGAAGCACTGGACCACCAACGGCCAAATTGGTTTTGACCGGTAAATCCTCCGTTTCCATCAAGATCATTTCGATGGCATCGCGAGCTTGTTCCGGCGTTTCCGCAACCACCATCGCCACAGGCTCTCCGACAAAACGCACCCGATTGCGCGCCAACATCGGGCGTTCAGGACCGGCCCCTTTGGTGCCATCGCGATTTTGCATCTGCGTACCATCCATCGCCACCTTAAGGCCTGCGGCCTCTAGATCCTCCAATGTGACGACCAGATGCACGCCGTCTGCTGATTTGGCTGCATCCAAGTCCAGCGAAGTAATATCGGCATGTGCAACAGAACTACGGAAATACGCCGCAAACAAAGCACCCACAGGGGTGATGTCATCCACATATTGTCCATGCCCGGTCAAAAATCGCGTATCCTCAACGCGTTTGACCGGCTGACTTTTCCCGAATTTTTCCACGGCGCGTTCCCTCATGACCTATGGGTCGACGATAGCTTTCGTTTGTCCGATGTCCAGCCAGAGCCACCTGTTTCCTAAGAAAGCGCCCCAACGGAAAATGCGTTCAAAGTCCAGTCAAACAAGATAGTCTAGCAGCCAATCGCGAAAGGCGCGCGCTGCAGGTCGCAAAACGGCTCCATCAGGATAGACCAGATGATAGGCATCTTGCCCTAGTACCTTGATATCAGGCAGGCAAGGCACCAACCCGGCGCCTTGCATCACCGGGTCACTGGCCGGAGCCCGCCCTAAAGCAATGCCAACCCCTTGAGATGCCAATGCCGACGAAATAATCGTATTGTCTGCAAACACATACCGCGCGGACCCAGGTGAAACGCGCAATTGCTCAAACACATACGGCCAACCCGCGCGATGTGTCGCGACTTCGATCAAAGGAAAGTTCAATAAATCTTGGGGTGTTTCGATCTGCACAGCAATCTCTGGTGTCGCGACAGGAAACAGCTCTTCGCCCATCAATCGGTCGTAGGCGACGCCGTAATGTGTTGGATTTCCAAAGATGATCTGCAGATCCGTGAACTGATTGGCGAAATCCATAACGGAATTGCCCGTGCTGAGCACCAGATTCACAGTTGGATGGGCCGATTGGAAATCCAACATTCCCGGGGCCAGAACCCCATGGGCAAATAACAAAACCGATTGAACATACAATCGCTGCTCACGCGTTTCCCCGAACAACCCGGTGGTCGCAGTTTCCAGCATCAGCAAGGATTGTTGAACCGTAGGGAGATATGCCTGCCCTGCCTCCGTGAGTGAAACAGAATGGGCGTGGCGCGTGAACAGTGGCGTCCCCAAATGCCCCTCAAGGGCCTTAACCTGTTGACTGACCGCCGCAGCGGACATGTTGAGCTGAGACGCGGCGCGCGCAAAGCTTTCGGTTCGGGCCGCCGCCTCGAACACACGCAACCAATTGAGAGACGGAACTCGTGTTACCATGCCAGAAGGCTAAGCAAAACTTAGCCTGACCAGCAAGGCATTTCGTTCTGAAATAATGGAATCCGCGCCTAGGGTCGCCAAACATCGATTCTATACCCGGAGCACCAAATGCCCAAGCTGACTGACGCCCAGACCAGGCGATATTGGAAAGACGGTTATCTCTTTCCACTTGATATCCTGACCCCAGAAGAAACCATCGCTGCCCGGGCAGAGCTTGAACAAACCGAAACGGATTGGCTAAACGCGGACCTGCCACTGCCACTTGCGACCTACAAACGCGTGAACGCACATGTCGTGATGCCTCTGGCCGCGCGATTGGCGCAAGATCCGCGCGTTCTGGATGCAGTTGAGGCTATTCTCGGCCCGGACCTGATGGTTTGGTCAGCTGAGTTCTTTATCAAAGAGCCCAACAGCAAGCATATCGTCGGAATGCATCAAGACCTGACATATTGGGGTTTGGGGGAAACCTCGGATCAGGTGACAGCCTGGATTGCGCTGTCCCTGGCGACATCTGAAAGTGGGTGCATGGATTTTGTGGCAGGCAGTCACAAAAACCCGATCCTCCCGCACAATGATACGTTTTCGGACACCAACTTACTATCACGCGGTCAGGAAATCGCCGTTGACGTTGCAGAAGCCGACAAGACCCGCATCGAACTGCGCCCCGGCCAGATGTCGCTCCATCACGGGCTGACGATTCACGGGTCAGGTGCCAACATCTCAAACGATCGACGCATCGGATGTGCAATCCGGTATCTCAATCCCAATGCCCGCCAAGAAATCGCGAAACGCGATTACGCCATGATGGTGCGTGGCACTGACCAAACGGGCAATTTTACCCAAATTCCTGCCCCCTCCAGCCTGTTCTCAGCAGAGGCCCTCGCGCTCTATCAACAAATCCGCATGGACCAGACCAAAGCCCTTGCGCAAGGAGCCGAAAAGGATGTTTCACTTTATCAGGCCCACAAAGCCGCCAGCTAACAGGAAAGATGCAAGCGATGGAAAAGGTCAGCTTTACCCAGATGAAGGACGGCACCAAGGAAGAGTACGAATTCCTAACCGCCCATGAAATCGACCATACCAAACACACTGCCGACCGGTTGCTTCGGGCGTTGGTGGATCTGGACGAAGGATTGTCCGGCTATCAAATCACGCGGCTGGGCCATTCTGTGCAATCTGCCACGCGAGCCTATCGGGATGGGGCAGATATCGACTGGATCGTTTCAGCACTGCTGCACGATATAGGCGATATCTATGCGCCCTATAATCACGATGAATATGCTGCCACGATCCTGAAACCTTTTGTACGCGAGCAATGCACATGGGTGGTCCATACACATGGAGATTTCCAAATGCTGTACTATGGACAGCACCTAGAGGGTTTTGACCAAAACAAAAGGGACCGTCACAAAGGGCACCCATATTTCGATGACAACGCCGAGTTCTGCGAACGATGGGACCAATCCTCTTTTGACCCGGAATACGATACATTGCCGATCGAGTTTTTCGCTCCGATGGTCCGCGAAGTTTTCGACCGCCCCCCCTACAGCCCGGATGTTATTCGCGCAGGAGCCCGGGAGCCGCTGCAAAACGCTGAAATAGCAGCAGAACGTGCAGCATAAGCCCACATTTTGATACCTCCATGGGCAGCAAGAAAACGCAGTCCTTGGATCATACCACCCCCGTGACTGAAAAAATCTCAAACATACAATCGGTCAAATTCCGCTTGCCGAATATAAAAAACGCCAACTCAATAGCTAAAGGTCACCGCATGCGGTAGGTTCTGCCCATGTCAGGATGGGAACCAGACGAGATCTTTTCCTTTGCAGCGCCGCTTTCAACTGGAGACGCTGTCAGTCATGATGTTCATGTCAAGGGGGACGGGCCGCCGATCCTGATCCTACAGGAACTGCCCGGGATCGGGCCTGAAACCTTGGGTTTGGTGCGTCGCTTTGAACAGGCAGGGTTCCGTGTTTACCTGCCTCACCTCTTCGGTACGTTTGGCAAAACCGCCCTTGCGCGCAATGCAGCTCATCTTTTCTGTGTGCGCCGCGAGTTTAACATGTTTCTCCGGGGACAACAAAGCCCAATCTCTGATTGGTTGCGTGCACTTGTTCATCATATCCGAGAGCGGGAAAACGCGGTGGGGGTTGGGGTTATTGGTATGTGCCTGACCGGAAGCTTTGCCCTAACACTCATGGCTGATGAGGCCGTCTTGGGCGGAGTGGCCAGTCAACCGGCCCTGCCCGTCTTGGGCGGCGATCATCTGCATATGAGCGACCAAGATATCCAAGACGCGCGCGAAGCAATGGCCGAAAAGGGTCCCGGGCTGGCCATGCGGTACACAAATGACAAACTTGCTCCAGCCCGATTGATGCGTTCCTTGGAAGGCGCCTTTTGTGAAGACCTAACTAGCGTTGAATTTCCCGGAACTGGACACTCGCTTTTGACTCTGGACTTCCATGAAGCGGCCTATCAGCGGGTCGAAGGGTACTTTCGCGATAGGTTCCAACAGGCCGGCGCACCACCCGTATCTTGATTTAGACTGTAAATAACGCGCTTGGTGCCGCCGAAACACCCAATCTAGCACAAACCTGCCTTCCCCTTTGTGTGGCCAAACGCTATGCAAGGCGCTGACCCCTAAAGATCATGCAGGACACCCCATGGCGATGGAAAAGACATTTAACGCAGCCGAGGCCGAAACCCGCCTCTATAAGGCCTGGGACGAGGCCGGTTGCTTCAAAGCGGGCGCGAACAAATCGCGCGACGAAACCTTTACCATCATGATCCCGCCACCCAACGTCACGGGCGCGCTACATGTAGGCCACGCCTTCAACAACACTCTACAGGATATTCTGATCCGCTGGCACCGGATGCGTGGGTTCGACACGCTCTGGCAACCTGGTCAGGACCATGCCGGTATCGCCACCCAAATGCAGGTGGAAAAAATGTTGGCTGCCACCCAACAACCGGGTCGCAACGAACTGGGCCGCGAAAAGTTTTTGGAAAAAGTCTGGGAATGGAAGGGCGAATATGGCGGTACGATCGTTGATCAGCTCAAACGCCTCGGCTCGACCTGTGATTGGTCGCGCAACGCCTTTACCATGGCAGGAGCTGCAGGAGATCCGCGCACGGGTCACGAGAATTCCGCCAATTTCCATGACGCTGTGATCAAAGTCTTTGTTGAGATGTACAACAAAGGCCTGATTTATCGTGGCAAACGTCTGGTGAATTGGGATCCGCATTTCGAAACTGCGATTTCTGACCTCGAAGTCGAGAACATCGAAACACCTGGCCACATGTGGCACTTTAAATACCCCCTCGCTGACGGGGTCACATATACCTACGTTGAAAAAGATGACGACGGGATCGTCACGCTTGAAGAAGAGCGGGACTATATCTCAATCGCGACCACGCGCCCCGAAACCATGCTCGGCGATGGTGCGGTTGCAGTTCACCCGTCAGACGAACGCTATGCGTCTATCGTTGGCAAGCTCTGCGAAATCCCCGTTGGTCCCAAAGAGCACCGTCGTCAAATCCCGATCATCACTGATGACTACCCGGACAAGGATTTCGGCTCGGGCGCTGTGAAAATCACCGGCGCACATGATTTCAACGATAACATGGTCGCAAAGCGCGGCGGCATTCCGATGTATCGCTTGATGGACACCAAAGGCGCAATGCGCGCTGATGGGGCGCCTTACGGAGAAGAAGCTGCAAAGGCGCAGGAATTTGCGCGCGGACGTGACTTCACTGAAAATGAAATTGACGCAATCAACCTGATCCCCGATCACTTGCGTGGTCTGGACCGGTTCGAAGCCCGTTCCCGTGTTGTAGAAGAAATCACCGCCGAAGGTCTGGCTGTGATGACCACCTCTGACGATGCGCGCCTTGGTCCCAAACCAAAGCTGAAAAAGGGTGAAGAAGCCCCAGAAGTCACCACTGTGCCACTGGTCGAAAGCAAACCGATCATGCAGCCATTTGGCGACCGCTCCAAAGTCGTAATCGAACCGATGTTCACCGACCAGTGGTTCGTGGACGCTGAGAAAATCGTTGGGCCCGCGCTGGACGCGGTCAAAGACGGCACGGTCAAGATCATCCCCGAGTCGGGTGAAAAGACCTATTACCACTGGTTGGAGAACATCGAACCTTGGTGCATCTCACGTCAACTTTGGTGGGGACATCAGATCCCTGTTTGGTATGGCCTCAACCTGTCCGCCGAAGATTTCACAAACGAAGAAAACGATGGTGCTTTGGATCTGGTTGAACTTGGCCGCCTACTGAACGCCGGAGGCATGTTGCATCGCGGCGACGTTGCGCATTGCGCACCCTCTTTCGAGGCTGCCATCGAACGCTTTGTCGATGACAATGCTGACATTCCCACCCCGCTCAATCATGCCACTGTTGTTGAAGTTGACGACAAGCATGACGCGATCCACAAATTCGCGGAAAGCCTTGCTCAATATGCTGTGGACCAAGATCCCACCAAATTGATCTTCCCGGTTTGGCGCGACCCCGATGTTCTCGACACGTGGTTCTCGTCCGGTCTCTGGCCGATCGGTACGCTGGGTTGGCCCGAGTGGGATGAAAGCACCTCAAAGTACTTCCCCACAGACGTGTTGATCACCGGTCAGGATATCCTGTTCTTCTGGGTGGCGCGCATGATGATGATGCAATTGGCTGTGGTCGACGAAATTCCGTTCCACACCGTCTATCTGCACCAGCTCGTCCGCGACGAGAAGGGCAAGAAGATGTCCAAAACCACCGGCAACGTCATCGATCCACTGGAAATCGTGGACGAATTCGGTGCCGATGCGCTGCGCTTTACCAATGCGTCCATGGCCGCCATCGGTGGTGTGCTGAAACTCAGCAGGGATCGCATCACCGGATATCGTAATTTCGGCACCAAGCTTTGGAACGCCTTCAGCTTTGCCGAGCATTACGAGATCCCGTATTCGAAAGAAAGCATCCGCCCCGAAGCGACGCAGACTTTGAACAAGTGGATCATCGGCGAGACGGCTAAGGTTCGCGAAGAAGTTGACGCAGCACTCGAAAGCTATCGCTTCAACGATGCCGCAAGTGCGCTCTATGCCTTTGTCTGGGGCAAAGTCTGCGATTGGTATCTGGAATTCTCCAAACCAATCCTGCAGGGCGAAGACGCCGCCGCTAAGGCTGAAACGCAGGCCACACTGCGCTGGGTATTGGATCAATCGTTGATCCTGCTGCACCCAATCATGCCCTTCATCACCGAAGAGTTGTGGGGCCAAACCGAAGCCCGCGCCAAGATGTTAATCCATGCGGATTGGCCGACCTATACCGCCGCTGAATTGGTGGACGCGGACGCCGACCGGGAAATGAACTGGGTCATCGGCTTGATCGACACGGTCCGCTCTGCCCGTCAACAAACTCACGTTCCGGCGGGCCTCAAGGTTGCGTTACTGGTCTCTAGCCTCGACAACAAAGGTCAAACCGCTTGGGACAACAACCATGTGCTGATCCAGCGTCTGGCCCGTATCGAAAGCCTGACAGCAGTTGATGAATTCCCCAAAGGCACCGTGACCATTCCGGTGGCGGGCGGCACGTTTGGCCTGCCGTTGGCTGACATCATCGATGTCGGATCTGAAATCGCGCGTCTTGAAAAGACATTGGGCAAACTCGCGAAAGAGTTGGGTGGCCTGCGCGGGCGGCTGAAGAACCCCAAATTCGCTGACTCAGCCCCTGCGGAAGTTGTTGCAGAGACACAGGCCAATCTGGCCGAACGTGAAGAAGAAGAAGACAAAATCAAACAGGCGCTCGCGCGCCTGCAAGAGTTGGCCTGATATCTCAGGCATAGCGAGAAAAAACACCCCGTTTCAGTGCACTGAGGCGGGGTGTTTTCGTTGGTTCAGGTACTCAGGTTCATAGAGTTGATGGCCCCCTGAACGCACGACTAGACACTGAGACCGAATTCTTCGCCGGATCTTTGGCATTGGCAAAACAATACCCATCGGCGTTGTGAATTGGGCCAAAACTTAGCCCGACCTTAGCGGCACGGACGCAAAAATCTGGCACATTTTCAATATCAAAGACCAGTTTGACCGCGACTTGCCCCTCACGCGTGGCTTTTCCAGCGGGGTGCAACAGCAAAGGCACCCCATGGGCCCTAGGGATCAATTCAACAATCCGATCCCCTTTACACCGTTCAGCCCGGTAATCGAAATACGTCTCATAAAACGAGATCATCTCATCCATGCGCTTGGTATAGAGAATAAGTCGCAAGACTGGCCAATCTCCAACTTATTTAAAGTCGGGTTTACGCCCTTGCATGTTGGCCGCGATGACCTCCATTTGTTCCGCTTTGCCTATCAGTTTGCCTTGTTCCGCACTTTCGGCTAACAGCACATCCTGACGGCTCTGACTTTCGGCAATGTCGATCAAACGCTTGGCGGCCCGAATTGCGTTAGGGCTTTTGCCTGCGATTTCTTCCGCAAGGGCAAGTGCTGCGGTCATCGGATCATCATCCACTGATGTGACCAGCCCCCATGCCAGCGCTTGGTTCACATCCACAGGGCGTGCCGTATAGGTCATCTGACGCAACGCATCAGAGCGCATCAGTTGCGGCAACAGCACCATCCCCCCCATATCCGGGATCAAGCCCCATTTCATTTCCATCACCGAAAACTTGGCATCTGGCGCTGCGATCCGGATATCTGCCCCTAATGCCAGTTGTAGGCCGCCGCCATACACCGCGCCTTGAACCGCAGCGATCACAGGCACCTGAATCCGGCGCCAAACCAGTGCCACCTCTTGAAACAAGTTCGCATCCTCGTGGGTGCGATCCATGATCCAATCCGTATTTTCTTCGGCTGCAAGCGCGCCAAAACTCATCATATCCAAACCGGCGCAGAATGATTTTCCTTCGCCAGACAACACCACGGCGCGGGCATCGGATGCGGCAACTTCTTGACCTGCAGACACAATGGCCTGAATCATCGCGGTGTCCAGCGCGTTCATCTTGTCCCCACGGGTCAATGTCACCCGCGCTATGTTGTCCTGATATTTAACTGAAACACGCGCCATATCCGGCCTCTCCCTTTTTAATGTTGCCTATAGTTTGGCGCGAACACTCTGGTCGCACCATACAAACGTGGGGGCAGTTCAAGGCATCTCTTGGACCGGCATGCGTCCAAAGCCGCGGGAATCAAGCGTCATGACATAAAACGTATCATCAACGATCCGCGCCCCTGTCGTAATCCCCAAACGGCCATCGGGATCCTGTAACGTGCGCAAGATCTGACCCTGCGCGTCAAACTGAACGACCATGCCTCGTTCGATTGGCTTGGGGCGAACCAAAGGACCCAGACGCCAAATTACCTTGCGCAAGAACGGATAGGGCATCAGCGCCTCTGCAGGCACCCGGGGGCTGGCGAAGGCCATCCAATAAGTCCCATCCGCTTGGCGTTCCAAATTGTCAGGGTACCCTGGCAGATTGTCTAAAAACACCTCAGTTTGCCCCGCCTTGTCCCCAACCAGCCACAGCCTGTGCACCCGTGCACGTCCGGTTTCGCTAATCAAAAGAAAATCTTCATCTGGGGACAGGGCCACCCCATTGGTGTAAACGAAGCCTTCGGCAATTTTTTCAACCTTGCCGTCCACTGACCATCGGGCAACGTAGCCGGTTTGGGACTGCTCCCAAATGGTCAAAACCGACGTGGGCTTTGTTCCACCCATTGTTTCCGGATCAAATCGATCTGATGAATTTGAGAAATAGATCGTCCCATCTTGGGCCACATCCAATTGGTTGGCATAGACAATTGGTTTGCCGTCAATTTCAGAGACCACCGTTTCCAAGCTGCCCGGTCCGGTCCATCGCAAAATGCCGCGAAAACTGTCAGCGATGTAGAGCGCCCCGTCTGGCCCCGCCTTAAGGCCAAGGGGCCGCCCCCCTAATTCATCAACCTTTTCCGGAGCTTCCCCATCTATGCGATACAAAACGCCTGAAAGACTGGTGGTGTAAATTGTGCCATCAGCCATGACAGCAAGATCCTCAGGCCCAATTTCGGCCCCTGGTAATTCTATAACCACAGCGGGATCCAGCCCGCGATTTTCAGCAAATACCCCCTGAAACCCTTGCGTTTCCTGTGGTTCATAAGCGACAGGCGACACAGGAACCGGCCACAGCAAAAGATACCCAAAACCGACCAAACATAGAATTAGGAGTAAGCGCATAGAATGACCTTAAGGTTGAACATGTTTCGTTGAAATCTTGCGGCTCTGCAGCACCTAACGCAACCCAAGAGTTGCCACCAAAACCCGGCAATGCCAAATGGCCAACAAGGGTAAAGACAACCCTGCAACGTTAAACGCAGTTTTCGAAAACGTACGGACGGTTTCACTCACTAAGAATGTGAACACTAAAAACCGCTCCCCCCCTTGCGATGCTTTCCTTAGCAGCACATATGCTCGCTATCTGGATCTCCCGTCTCCCCTCTTGCAGATCTTTCAGAAAGGAATTTCGAATGGGCATCGCCCTGCTTCTGATTTTTATTATGTGTTCAGTTTACGTCCAAACGCGTGGCAAGTTGCGTCACGAACTGATACGCCGCCGGATCACAGACCATGCCAATCTGTTCGCGCCGTTGAACTGTCTGTTTTACGCGTTTTCCAAGGTTCCAACGACGCCCTACCTAGACCCCGCCTTGTTCCCTGAATTGAAGCCACTACAAGATAATTGGCAAACCATCCGGGATGAGGCCATGGCCCTGAACGAGCAAGGCGCGATTAAGGCCTCTGATGATCTGGACGACATCGGTTTTAATTCGTTCTTTAAAACGGGGTGGACCCGTTTCTACCTGAAATGGTACGGCTCATCGCTCGACTCCGCTGCGAATACTTGCCCAATCACAACGAAAATGGTCGAAGACATTCCCTCGATCAAAGGGGCAATGTTCGCAAGCCTCCCTCCCGAGGCAACTCTGGTGCGCCACCGTGATCCCTTTGCCGGCTCAGTTCGCTACCACATGGGCTTGGAAACCCCAAACGACGATGGCTGTTATATTAACGTGGACGGTGAAAATTATTCATGGCGCGATGGCGAAGTCGTCATGTTTGACGAAACCTATATCCACCATGCTGCTAACACGACGGACAAGAATCGGATCGTTCTATTCCTCGATATCAAACGTCCGGTGACCTTTGCCCCCATCGACTGGGTCAACACCGTTTTTTCCAATGTGGTTATGTCTGCTTCGGCGACAAAGAACGCGCCTGGCGACAAAGTTGGCGCCGTGAACAAGGCGTTCGCGTGGATCTACAAGGGGCGTGCTTTTGGTAAAAAGATCAAAGCGTGGAACTCGACCGTCTACTATGCGATCCAATACAGCATCTACGCAGGCATCATTTACCTGATCTTCTTCTGATCGAAAACGCAGCGCGAGGCTTGCCGATGCTGTCGCGCTGCGGTTATCTGCGGGTATGAGTGATCCACGCTACACCCCGCTTGCCCAATCCTTGCCCGCAACCGTGCCCTTTGTCGGCCCCGAGACGCAAGAGCGTCAGCGCGGCGCGCCTTTTGACGCGCGTCTTGGCGCCAACGAGAATATTTTTGGTCCTTCTCCGCGTGCCATTGCCGCTATGCAAGATGCCACTGCCGATCTGTGGATGTACGGTGATCCAGAAAACTATGACCTTCGTCAGGCATTGGCGTTACATCATCGGATCCAGCCTGAAAACATCGTCGTCGGCGAAGGTATCGATGGCCTCTTGGGGTATCTCGTTCGGTTGTTGATCAACCCCGGTGATTGCGTTGTCACCTCTTTGGGTGCCTATCCCACCTTCAATTACCATGTAGCTGGTTTTGGCGGTGTGTTGCATACAGTTCCCTATGTAGACGATCACGAAGATCCCGCGTCACTGTTTGCCAAAGCAGCCGAGGTAGATGCAAAGCTTGTTTACCTCGCGAACCCCGATAATCCTATGGCAAGCTGGCATCGAGGGGCAGACATCGTCACCGCGATGGACGCGTTGCCCGAGGGGTGCCTCTTGGTGCTCGACGAAGCCTATGTCGAATGCGCCCCTAACGGAACCGCCGCACCTGTTGATATCAATGATCCCCGTGTCATCCGGATGCGCACGTTTTCCAAAGCCTACGGTTTGGCGGGCGCGCGCGTGGGCTATGCCCTAGGGGCGCCGGGGCTAATTTCAGCCTTTAACAAAGTGCGCAATCATTTTGGAATGAACCGCTCTGCGCAGGCCGGAGCCCTTGCTGCACTAGCAGATAGCGATTGGTTGACCCATGTGCAGTCTGAAATCACTAACGCGCGGGATAGGCTGAGCCAAATTGCGCACGACAACGGCCTAACACCACTGCCATCGGCCACTAATTTCGTCGCAATCGATTGTGGTCATGATGGAGCTTTTGCAAAGGCCACCCTTGATGCATTGATCGAGGCTGGCCTTTTTGTACGCATGCCATTTGCCGAACCTCAAAACCGATGCATTCGTGTCAGCTGTGGCCCGGCATCAGATCTGAATCAATTTGCTGCCGCCCTGCCGAATGCCCTGGCGGCAGCGCGCGCAGCAACTGGGCGCTAGCGCCCTGCAATTACGGCGGCGGCGGCTTCCACCGCGCCGTGACCGTGTGGAATGTCCAGTGCGCTCAGGCCCGCTTGAATACCACCAAGAACGCCCATTATCATTTGCCCGTTCACATGTCCCATGTGACCCAAGCGGAAAAAGGCGTCCCTCGCCGGGTCACCGGGTTCGGCCATGCCTAAACCAATCCCCAAGGTCAGACCCAAGTTTTTTTGAACCCAATTGCGCAGTGCTGTGCCGTTAGGTGCATCCAGACGCAAAGCTGTCACGGCATGCGATCGAAAAGTTCGATCAGTGACATTCAAACGCAACTCACCGTTCTCAGACCAAGTTTCACATGCTGCCCAGATTGCTTGCGCCAATCGCTGATGGCGGGCCCAAACATGTTCGATGCCCTCCTCATGGATCATGTCTAATGCGGCCCGTAGCCCATAAAGGTGGTGGGTTGGGGCTGTACCTCCGAAGTACTGGAAAAATTCCTCTGGGTTCGCACGAGGAACCCAATCCCAATATCTCGAAACTCGAGACATCACGGACCGTTTTGCGGCTGCTTTTTCGTTAAAGAACACAAAACCTATGCCGGGGGGCACCATCAATCCTTTTTGACTGCCCGTCACCATCACATCGACGCCCCAAGCGTCCATTTCGAACTCATCACACCCCAACGACGCGATGCAATCCGCCATTAGCAAGGCAGGGTGGCCCACCTCATCCAAAACGGCGCGCAGTGCCGGCACGTCGTTGCGGACCGAACTTGAAGTGTCCACATGCACCGCGAGCACGGCTTTGATCTGATGGCCAGCATCGGCCCGCAGTTCCTCAGCGATCTGGTCCAGATCCCAAGGGTTGGATTTGCCGAAATCCAAAACCTGAACGTCAGCCCCCAAACCCGTAGCCATTTCACCCCACCCAATACCAAATCGGCCGGTCGCAGGCACCAGAACCCGTTCGCCAGGGGCGATCACATTTGCCAGTGCCGCCTCCCACGCGCCATGACCATTCGCGATATAAATGGCCACATGATGCTTGGTGCGGGCCACACGACGCAAATCTGCCGTCAGCGGCTCCATCATGTCCAGCAATTCGCCTTCGTAAATATTTGGGGAGGCCCGATGCATCGCCCGCAATACCGCATCCGGCATCACAGATGGGCCCGGAATGGCCAGATACCCGCGACCCTGCGCGACTCTCAGATCCTGTGTCATGTCTTTGCATTCTCCTGTTAAGGCACACCCTAGCCAGGAGATGAGCAACGTCAATCAGTCTTGGCTCATAGGCGAAGCTTGCACCAAATCCCTGAGCGGATTAAATGAATTAGTCATGAGAGATGTAGCGCAGACAGATCCCTTCCCCCTCCAGAAAGCAAAACCATGAGCGCCAAACAAAAATCTTCGCGCGAGCTGTTGGGCTGGCTATGGCGTGACTATCTGCGTCACCACATCGGCGTCCTTGCCATCGCCATGTTCTTTATGCTGCTCGAAGGTTCGATGGTTGGCGCGCTGAGCTATATGATGCAACCGATGTTCGACACTGTTTTTGTGGCAGGGAACACCGATGCCCTAAAGTGGGTAAGCCTAGCTTTCCTGCTGATATTTGTGATCCGGGGCGGCGCCGGTGTTGCTCAAAAGGTGCTGCTGGCCAAAATCACACAAACCACCGCAGCTCATCTGCGCAGCGATTTGCTTCGCCGCCTGATCCAGCAAGATACCTCATTCCATCAAGAACACCCGCCCGGATTTTTGATCCAGCGTGTTCAAACGGACGTCGGAGCCGTCAACCAAGTTTGGCAGATGATCGTGACCGGCGCAGGTCGAGATGTCATTTCACTGATCGTTTTGTTGGGCGTTGCAATCAATGTTGATCTGGTCTGGACACTGATCATGCTGGTTGGCGTACCTCTCCTCCTGCTCCCCGTTGGGGCCGCACAAAAATATGTACGCAAAAAGGCTTCGGCCGCACGCGATTTGGGTGCCTCACTGGCAACGCGATTGGACGAGATTTTTCATGGGATCATCCCAATCAAACTGAACAGTCTCGAAGCGTATCAACAAAAACGCTTTGACGATCAGATGTCCTGGTTTGTACGGTCCGAGATCCGAGCCTTGTTTGGAACCGCTTCCATCACTGGGGCGATGGATGTGATGGCCGGACTTGGGTTCATGGGCGTGCTGTTTTACGGCGGCCACGAAATCATTGCCGGTGAAAAGACTGTGGGTGAATTCATGAGCTTTTTCACCGCCATCGGCCTGTTGTTTGATCCAATGCGTCGCCTCGCCTCGATGAGTGGTGCGTGGCAAGCTGCGGCTGCCGCATTAGAACGCCTTAAAGAGCTGATGGATGCACCCATAAAAATGGTCTCCCCCGCCAACCCTGTCGCCGCGCCGTCGGGGCGCCCTGAAGTTACGCTAACGAATGTTTGTCTCAACTATGGAGAGGCTAAAATCTTACGGGACCTGACCCTGACCGCTGAAGCTGGTAAAACCACGGCTTTGGTCGGGGCCTCAGGGGCGGGGAAATCGACAATCTTCAACTTGTTGACACGGTTGGTAGATCCCCAAAACGGATCTGTCCAAGTTGGCGGCATCGCCGTGCAGAATATGGCACTGCCGAAATTGCGCGATCTCTTTTCTGTCGTGACACAAGAAGCGTTGCTGTTTGACGAAAGCCTGCGTGAGAACATCCTTCTCGGTCGAACTGATGTTACGGATGAGCAATTGGAAGCGGTTCTGGACGCGGCGCATGTGTCTGACTTTCTTCCAAAACTGGCCGATGGGTTGGAGACCCTCGTTGGGCCTCGCGGCTCTGCACTATCCGGTGGTCAGCGTCAGCGTGTAGTCATTGCTCGTGCGCTGTTGCGTGACACGCCAATTCTGCTCTTGGACGAAGCAACCAGCGCGTTGGATGCCCAATCCGAAAAAGTTGTTCAAGAAGCCTTGGATCGCTTGTCAGGTGGACGTACGACCATCGTTATCGCGCACCGTTTGTCGACCATCCGAAACGCTGACAAAATCGTTGTCATGGATCGCGGCACTGTGGTTGATCAGGGCAGCCACGAGGATCTTTTGGCCCGTGGCGGTATGTATGCCGATCTGTATCGGCTTCAATTCGAAGACGGGAAAACCATCATCGATCCACAAGGGGCCGCCGCCCTTTCGTCAAGACAGCCAGATCACGACCCATCTCAAACACCGTGGCACCGCCGCTTGATGAACAAGATCTTTGGATCCTGAAGCGGTCGGGATTCCAAACCCAGCGATCGGGTAAATAGAGAAGAGTGAGCGTTGAAGATGTGCGCTCTTTCCCTTCCACCACCCATAAAGTTGAGAAAAGACATTAATCCTCAACCTTTACTCCCAACAGGTCCCCAAAAAAAGCTGTAAAAAGACAATCGAAATATCCCTCATTGATCCAATTCCACCCCTCACTGCAGGGGCTCAGGGCCAAAATACCTGAGGCCGGGAATGCCCCTTAGCCAAAAACATCGCCTCAGCTATTGATCCCAATTCATTGAGTTCAAGACTAAATTCGTGCACATAGATTGAATTCTATGGTTCAGCCTTGTGTACGCAACCACTCCATCACAGCAGGCCTTACAGATTGCTCGCCACGGTGGCGTGCGTCAGAAATAATCTTTCTGATCTCTTCAAGGTTAGATCGCAAAAGC
Organism: Phaeobacter sp. NW0010-22; assembly: GCF_040365955.1. Lineage (NCBI taxonomy): Bacteria > Pseudomonadati > Pseudomonadota > Alphaproteobacteria > Rhodobacterales > Roseobacteraceae > Phaeobacter > Phaeobacter sp. NW0010-22. The sequence goes on along the minus strand of NZ_BAABWT010000001.1, from coordinate 261,903 downwards.
AAGCTCTTAACAGGTCCAATTGATGCTGGCCGCATAGAAAGCGTCCGAAGCCCCATCGCAGCCAGACACAAGGCCTCGATCGGACGCCCGGCGTCTTCGCCACAAAAACTTAGTGGCGTTCCGGACAGAGCACAGCGCTCTACAATCCTTTCAATAAAGGTCAGAAAGCTCACATTAAGCGTATCATACCGCCGGCGTACCCGCTCATTCTCACGGTCAGCTGCAAAGAAGAACTGCTTTAGGTCGTTGCCCCCTATTGAAACAAACCCCACCTCGTCAAAGAACTTCTGCGGTGCAAAGGCCAACGATGGCGTTTCCAGCATCGCCCCGACCTCAATCGTTTCAGGCAGTATGTGACCAAGTTTCTTTTCGCGCGCGATTGTCTTATCCACCTCAGCACGCGCTGCGCGATACTCTTCAAACTGTGCAACAAACGGGAACATGATCGTCAAAGGCCGGCCATTCGCGGCTCGCATCAACGCCTGCAACTGCATACGCATCACGCCCGGTTTATCCAAGCCAACCCGTATCGCCCGCCACCCCAATGCAGGGTTCGGTTCATCCGTAGGCTTCATATAGGGCAGCACCTTGTCCGACCCGATGTCTAAGGTCCGAAACACAACGCGTTTGCCATGCGCCGCGTCCAATACACGGGAATACAGAGCTGACAATTCAGATCGCTTTGGCATCTGGTTGCGCACAAGAAACTGCAATTCGGTTCGAAACAGGCCAACCCCTTCGGCGCCCGAATTATCCAAGGACGGCAAATCAGCCATCAATCCCGCGTTCATCACCATGTTGATCCGCGTCCCATCACGGGTCACTGCGGGCGTATCCCGGATAGAGACATAGCGAGCCTGCGCGTCAGCTTGCATCGCAATTTTGTCTCGAAATGCAGTCACAACCGAGTCATCTGGGCGCAAGTGCACAATGCCCTGATCCCCGTCCACCATGACATGATCGCCATTCAAAGCTTCGGTCGTGATCCGTTCCGCATGAACAACCAAAGGAATCGCCAATGCACGCGCAACGATCGCTGCATGAGACCCGACCGAACCTTCTTCCAGCACGATCCCTTTAAGGGCACGTCCATATTCCAGCAATTCGCCGGGTCCAATATTCCGGGCCACCAAAATGGCATCTGCTGGATGCTCTGCCCCGGATTGAACACCTTGCCCGGTCAAAATACGCAATAGTCGGTTGCTTAGGTCGTCAAGATCGGCCAGACGCTCACGCAGATAGGGGTCGTTGACTTGCTCCATCCGCGCGCGCGCCTGTGATTGCTCTTTCTCGACGGCGGCTTCTGCACTCAACCCCCGCGAGATGTCTTCCTCCATGCGCCGCATCCAACCCTTGGAATTAGCAAACATCCGATACGCTTCTAGAACTTGCAGCTGTTCTTTGTCCCCATTTTGGGACATCTCGAGCATCTTATCTACGCCCACGCGCAGCTCTTCAACCGCACCGTTTAGGCGCTCAACTTCGCGTACCGGATCATCTGCAATAGGATTAGTGATAACGACGCGTGGTTCGTGCAACAGCACGTGTCCTTCGGCAGCGCCTTCTTGACCGGTTCCGCCACGCAACAAGACAGATTGTTGATGCAAGGGCGACAAGGCCGCACCCTCGCCCACAAAAGCACCAAGCTCGGTCATTTCAGCAATGACCATCGCAACCACTTCCAAAGCATACACTTCGTCAGCTGAAAACTCGCGCGCCTCACGAGATTGAACAACCAACACGCCCAGCTTTTCGCCAAGCCGCTGAATCGGTATCCCAAGGAAAGACGAAAACCGTTCTTCGCCGGTTTCCGGCATATAGCGGAACCCTTTGGTCGACGGAGCGTCAGGGGTATTAATAACTTTGCTGTACTTGGCCACCCGTCCGACTAGACCCTCGCCCATCCGCAGACGTGTCTGGTGGACAGACTCCGATTGCAACCCTTCGGTCGCACAGAGCTCTAAAGTATCAGAATCACGGAACAAATAGACCGAGCAGACTTCGCTGCCCATACTGTCCGCAATCAAATGGGTGATCTTATCCAAGCGCGCTTGACCAGCGTCATCGCTGGCCATCGCTTCACGCAGCCGACCAAGCAGCTTGCGGGATTCACTTTCTGTGCCGTCCGCCATGGGCCTGTCACCTTATCTCAGTCAGGCAGGCCCTTGGCGTTTTGCTCAGGCTGCCTTGTCCAGTTCAAAAGCATCATGCAGTGCCTGAACAGCAAGTTCCATGTATTTCCGATCAATCAATACGGAAATTTTTATCTCAGAGGTTGTAATGACCTTGATATTAATACCCTCATCCGAGAGCACCTTGAACATTTTGGCCGCAACACCGGACTGGGACCGCATGCCGATACCAACGACAGACACTTTTGCCACATCCGTATCTGCAATCAATTCAGCATAGTTCAACTCACCCGCATCCTTGATCGCCAACAGCGATTTCTCAGCGCGTGCCACCTGGTCTGTAGGGCAGCTAAAGGTCATATCAGTGCGACCTTCTTCTGAAATGTTCTGCACGATCATATCAACGTTGACGCCACCATCGGACAGCGCGTTAAAGATCGTGGCGGCAATGCCAGGGCGATCCGCAACCGACAACAAGGTCATCTTGGCTTCGTCGCGGGAATAGGCCACACCGGCCACAACATTGGATTCCATGATTTCCTCCTCGTCGCAGACCAGCGTACCGGCCTCGTCAGATTGTTCTTCAAAGCTTGAGAGAACACGCAGTTTCACTTTGTAGCGCATCGCCAGCTCGACCGAACGGGTTTGCAACACTTTGGCCCCCAATGAGGCCAGTTCGAGCATTTCCTCGAACGAGATCTTGTCCAGCTTACGCGCTTTGTCACAGATGCGCGGGTCAGTGGTATAGACACCATCCACATCAGTATAGATATCACAGCGATCTGCTTCAAATGCAGCAGCAAACGCAACTGCTGTAGTATCTGAACCACCACGTCCTAGCGTTGTGATCCGCCCTTCAGGACTGATACCCTGAAAACCAGCCACGACGGCGACTTTCATGCCCTCGGCGAACTTCTCGTTGATGTTTTTGGTCGGAATCTCATCAATCCGGGCCTGGCTGTGGGCACTGGTGGTCAAAAGCGGCACCTGCCACCCCTGCCAGCTGCGCGCGGGAACATCCATTTCCTGCAAAGTCAGCGCCATCAGCCCAGCTGTGACGTTTTCACCAGAAGAGACAACGGCATCATATTCCCTTGCATCATACAACGGTGATGTTTCATTGACCCAGCCCACCATCTCGTTCGTCTTACCTGACATGGCAGAAACTATGACGATGACATCATAGCCCTTGGCAACTTCAACGCCGATGCGTTTTGCCGCACGGCGGATACGATCCAGGTTGGCGACAGATGTGCCGCCGAATTTCATTACGAGTGTTGGCATGGGGTTTAATATCTCCGCGCCCTAGCTTCAGGTTTCACGCGTCATAAGCGAGGGGGTGCTCAAGAGCAAGTGGGCAGCGTCTGTGTTAGCGTCATCGGCCCGTGATTATTGCGCCTTTGCTTTACACCACCCCATCGCAATGACAAATTGAGGCCAACGCTTTCAACCCAACAGGATTTCCCATGCGCTTGCTTTCAGCCGTAGTCACACTTGCTCTTTTGTCAACACAAGCTCAAGCCGCAGGCGGGTCTGTGTCTGGGACCGACGGATCAAATGCCCTTGGCACGCTCCCCTGTGCGGCAATTGCAGGTCAGCCCATTCAAAACTGCCATGCTGAACTGATCCGCAGAGATGCACAGAATGTGACGATCAACGTCCTTTTGCCTACCGGCGAAACACGAAACATCTATTTCACGGATGGTGAACCGACGGCTTCCAATTCCACCGCCAAGATCACCAGTGAGGTTCAGGGCGACGTCATGCGCGTCTTTATCGAACCGGGCGAAGTGTTCCAGATTTCAACACGGGCCGTCGCCAACCAATAATCAGCGCCCAAAAGGCTTCACGTTCAATAGGCGTGAGGCCGACCATCCCAGGTTTCAAAACACCCGGATGTGTTGCTGTTTAAAGCCTCAAATCGCGCCAGTAGCCCATCCGCGGATGCGTCCACGGTAATATCGCCAGCTTCGCCGCCCATGTCGGTCTTTACCCACCCTGGATGATAGATGCCAACCGCGATCCCGTCGGTTTCCAAATCCTTAGATAAGTTGCGACCAAGGTTCAACGCAGCCGCTTTTGAAGCGCGGTAAATATAGCTGCCACCGGGCGCGCGTGTATGTGATGCCATTTGCGAGCTGATAATCGCAATTTTACCCTTGGCGGCTCTTAGATTGGGCAAAAGGGCTTGTACTGTTAGAAAAACACCCGTCACGTTGGCCGCAAATGACTGCGCCCACATCTCTGGGGCATACCCATCAATGGATTGACCTTTGTCCAGATAGACCCCCGCATTACAAATCAGCAGATCAATGGGTTGCCCGTTCAATTTTTGGGCCATATCTGCATGCTGAGCCGTATCAGTCACATCCAATGTCACCGCCTCACTGCCGTCACGTGCCGTTCCGGTGACTGAATGCCCAGCCGCGCGATACCGCTCTGCCATAGCTTTGCCGATCCCGCGATTGGCCCCTGTAATTACAACATGCATTGATCAATTTGTCTTTCTGTTAGGACGAAATGGCAAAGGTGCAACTGGCACACCTTCTTCAATTAGGGCTTTAGCCTCTTCAATTTTGGCTTCACCATAGATTGATCGGGATGGGGCATCCCCAACGTGCATGGCACGCGCTTCTTCCGCAAAATTCTCACCAACATAGTCCGAATTCGTTTCAACTTGCTTGCGCAACTCGGTCACCGCTTTTTCAAGCTCCGACGCGGGCTGGCTCAAAAGTCCCGGCTTTGGCGGCGCAGGCATCTCAACCACAGGAGCGGCTTCCTGCTGTTCAGAGACGATGGCGGACACCGCGCTGCGTGCAGGGCGCACTCGGGGTGTCATGATTGCTTTTTCGACCTGACTGCTGCCGCATTCCACACACGACACCATCCCAGCTTTTGCCAGTTTTTCATAAGCCTCTGCAGACTGGAACCAACTATCAAAGCTATGGCCGTCGCAGCATTTCAATGCATATTGAATCATCGTCTACCCACGTTACAGGATCGCCGATAGATATCCACACCCGAATGAAGATCAAGCCTCTCGTTTGCCTTTCGGGCAGTTAATGTAAAATGCGCGGGTCAAACTTGCGGATCATTTGGGCAAGTTCAGGTTCAGTCACACGCGCTGCTGCCTTTTTAGGCGAAAACCAGCGCCGGTGACGTTGACTCCGTTCTGGGAATTTTTCAGCCAATCGTTTCACTTTGATCGGGAACACTTCAACAAGGCACGGGGCTTCGTTGCCGTCAGACATTACTTTGAAATGGAAAAAATGCCCCAAGCTGCGCGATCTGCAATTACCGATAACACCGGCTTCTTCCCAAGCTTCTTGCGCAGCAGTTCCTGCCGCATCCCGATCCGACATCGGCCAGCCTTTGGGAACAATCCAGCGACCGGTTCGACGCGAGGTGATCAACAAAACACGCAATTTACCATTATCGAATCGGTAACACAGAGCGCCCATTTGGCTACAGATTCCTGTCCGTGGTAAGCGACCCAACACCTTGGTTGAACTCTTCATAGTCATGCGACCCTCCTTTTAGGATGGTACACACCTATCGTGTCAGATCCGCTACATTTGTGTAACAAAAATCTATATCTTGTATGCTTGCAACGCACGGACACCCAAATGTGATGCAACCGAGGTCAACTCGACTTAGTCCGAATGCGGCGCTGCATCCGCTCTTCCAGCCGCATAACCAGGTCTTCGTTCGACAGATCAGCATCAATCGCCAGGCGCCGCATGCCAAAATGGACATGGGCAATCTGTTGGTAGTATTTTGTGTAGGTGTAGTTCACGCTGGCCCCTGCTACCGCACCAAGAACGGGAACTGTTTGCAGCGCCAGCTTTTGCCCCAAGACAAAGGCCAGTTTTGGCGCAACCGCAGTAATCAAGGATTGCATCGCGCTGCCCGTCAGCGTCAAACGCAGGGACAGGAAGCTTAGATCCGCACCGTCGTCCATCGCCAAGGGACCGGCGGCAGAAAACACCCGGACACAATCAAATTGCACATTCTCGGCATCTGGATCAAACCCATGATTGGCCGCCACGCCTTGGATTGCGCGCATCAAAACAGCGGTTGTTGCAGGCAATTCGACCAAAGCCGCGGGTAAGCCCCCAAACCCACCAGCTGCGCCCATTGCTGTGGTGACGGCTGTGTTGACCCATTCCTTTTGATCCGGCACCGCGGTTCGTGAATGCTGTGCCGCTTGCATTGCTAAGAACAGCGCACGCTCAGTTGCATCGCCTAGTCCATCGCGCACTGGCTCAGGCAGCTTCTCCAAAATACCTTCTACCTTGCCCCCCAGAAGGTTGAGAAGTTTCACTCCTGCCCCTCCAGCTGCCTGATAATGCGCGGCAATCCGATCTAGCTCGGCTTCTGTGTCGATCGGGGCAATCAGTGCAATATCTGTCATCTCGGCTCCTAACTCTGTTCCAAGATTGGTACGCTGACCGCCAATTTCAACGGCTTAGCGCGTCCACCGGGTCACCTGCCCCGTCACATCAGACCAGCCCCCAGCGGCCTGATCAAACCCTAAAATTCGCTCAGGATTGGTCGGCGGTGGCATGTCCACACCGTCCAGTCGCGTGAAGCCAAAGCGTTGATAATAGGGCGCATCCCCGACCAGCATGACCCGTTTCCAGCCATAGGTCTTAGAGGCCTCTAGCCCCTCAAAAATGAGATAACCGCCCAGTCCTTCACCTTGGTGGGTTGGGTGAACAGCCACGGGCCCAAGCAACAACGCATCCTCTGCCCCAACGTGCACGGGCCAGAACCGGATAGCGCCTGCCAATATTCCATGCTCATCTCTGGCGACCAAAGATAATTCAGCGACTGGGGGCACGTCATCCCTAAGACGATAAGACGACAACGCCTCGCGTCCGGGAGCAAAACACAGATCATATAACGCCTCGACTTCCCACCAGTCGTCCGGCTGTTCCCGCTTAATTTCGATCACTGACGTGCCTGCTTTTCTTTTAACCGTGGCAATCGGCCTATCACTTCACTACCTCTTGGGCAAACGCTAGGAGAGAGACAGATGTTTTATCGCCCTCAGGAGGGTCATGGCCTTCCCCATAACCCGTTCAACGCATTGATCACACCGCGCCCAATTGGCTGGATCTCTTCCCGTAATAATCAGGGGACCAACAACCTTGCCCCCTATTCGTTTTTTAACGGCGTTGCCTATGAACCACCCCAGGTCATGTTTGCCAGCACGGGTGCCAAATCAGACCAGAACAACACCAAAGACAGCCTTGCGAACATCGAAGACACCGGCGTTTTCTGTGTCAACATAGTTGAATTCGCCATGCGCGACGCGATGAATGCAAGCTCTGCCGCACTGGACAAAGACTTCGATGAGTTTGAACACGCTGGTCTGACCCCCGTCGACTGTGAAACCATTGATTGCGCGCGCGTCGCTGGCGTCCCTGCCGCACTCGAATGCAAGCTCACCCAGATCACAACATTGCCGGGACAATCCAATCGTGTCGCGTTTGGAGAGGTTGTTGGCATTCACTTGCGGGATGATTGTCTGCGCGATGGGATCTTTGATGTGACCACTTTTAGCCCGCTCGCCCGCCTTGGTTACCGCGACTACTCGGTCGTTCGTGATCTGTTTTCACTCAGCCGCCCGGACGACTAACCTCAATAACAAAAGCGCGACCCCATAATAGGGTCGCGCTTGGAACGCCACGCAGCGCCAAATCAGGATTGAGCGCGCCCCGCAGGGGCGCTCAATTTAACAACAGCCCTTAGTGACCACCCAAAATGCCCGTTCGGACGGAATAGTTCACGGCCAACGTGTATTCGGGGTCATCGTCGCTATCGACCATCAAGTGACCTGCTTTGGTCAGCAGCTGGTGGCAATCACGACTCAAGTGGCGCAACTGGATGGATTTCCCCTCTGCCTCGTATTTCAACGCAATCGCTTCGATCGCCTGCAGTGCTGATTGATCAACTACGCGGCTACCGGCAAAATCTACGACGACTTTGTCTGGGTCAGTCTTTGGTTCAAACAATTCCGCAAAACCATCAGCCGATCCAAAGAACAATGGCCCCTGTACGCGATATACCTTGGCCCCGTCTTCGTCTTCCCCAATCTCGGCATGAATACGACGGGCGTTGTTCCACGCATACGCCAGCGCAGATACGATCACACCAACAACCACGGCAACGGCGAGGTCCTCCATCACCGTCACAACCGTCACCAGAACGATGACAAAGGCATCCGTCAACGGCACCTTGCGCATGATCTTGAACGAGTTCCACGCAAAGGTCCCGATCACGACCATGAACATAACCCCGACCAAAGCGGCCAGCGGGATCAACTCAATAATGGGTGATCCAACAAGGATGAACAGTAACAAGAATACCGCGGCTGCAATCCCGGCAACCCGAGTGCGTCCACCAGATTTAACGTTGATCATAGACTGACCGATCATCGCACATCCGCCCATACCACCAAAGAAGCCAGTGACCGTATTGGAAACGCCCTGTGCGATACATTCTTGGCTGGCACCGCCGCGCTTGCCCGTCATTTCGCCCACAAGATTCAGCGTCAGCAGCGATTCAATCAAGCCAATAGCCGCCAGAATGACCGCATAAGGCAGGATAATTTCAAGCGTTTCCCAATTCAATGGCGCCAAAGCGGTGCCATACAGGCCCAAACCTTCGCCAAATGGGTTATGAAATTCAGGGAAACCGCCTTTGATCGAGGCCAGATCCCCAACTCGTGGCACATCCAGGCCGAAGCCGATCACCAACGCCGCAACGATACCAATTCCGGCCAGAGGGGCCGGAATGAACCGGGTAACACGGGGCATCACCCAAATGATTGCCATGGTCAAACCCACCAGACCAAGCATCAGAAGCAACGGCACTCCGGTCAACCATTCACCACCGCTCAGGCCGTGGCCCGAGTTTTCCATCGAACCGGGCACTTTGAACTGACCCATTTGGGCCAGGAAAATAACGATAGCCAACCCGTTGACAAAGCCCAACATAACCGGATGTGGCACCAGTCGGATAAATTTACCCCACTGCATGATGCCTGCAATGATCTGCAAGATCCCCATCAACACCACAGTGGCAAACAGATACTCCACCCCATGCTGCGCCACCAAGGCCACCATCACAACAGCCAACGCGCCCGTCGCACCAGAGATCATGCCAGGACGACCGCCAATCAATGCGGTGATCAATCCAACCATGAACGCCGCGTACAAACCCACCAACGGGTGCACACCTGCAACAAAGGCAAAGGCCACCGCTTCGGGCACCAGCGCCAGTGCTACAGTCAAACCCGACAGCAATTCGATCCGAACCCGGGCGACGCTAAAACCTTCGTCAGGCATCCAACGCAAATCAGGGTAGTCAAGACGGCTGGCAAACGCAGCCAAAAGGGCTCGGGGCATGGGCGGGTTCCTATGGATAGTGGGTTCGCGGCGTTGAGGTGCACATGCCAATCACGAAAGCAGTCGACCTCTGAGGTTGGCATCAGATAGCGCGCAGCCCATACCATACCCTAGCACAAAATCCACCCCTCTCACCAACGTGACTTGCATCCCAATGACCTAATCGCCAAGCCTGAGCTATGCGATGGATCATTCTTCTCTCCCTTTTGGGATCCGCCGTTTCGGCGCAAGACCTGCAAGGCAACGACACCCCCGGCAATTGGCGGGTAACGCATCATCAGATTTTTGGGATCTGGAACTCTATGTGCGACGAACGCGAAGAACATGGCGCGCTCAAGCAGAGGTGCTATCTGCGCCGCGTCGATGTGTTTTCTCAAGCCCCCAAATTCGCAGCGCAATTCATATTCATCACGCCAGAACCCAGCGGTTACAAAATTGACTTTGGGATGGAGTTTGGCACGCTATTTCACCCCGGCGGGTTCCGGATAGAAACCATGCAAGGTGATATTTGGCGCACACGTTTACCCGGGTGCCTCACCGGCTTGAGTTGCACTTTTACTGGAAAGGACGCTCAAATCTTGATCGACAGCATGGGGGATGGAGAGGCATTCAGGTTCACATTCCGCGACAGCCACGGGCAATCCCAAGACCTCAGCTGGCCATTACAGACCTTTGATTCCGCTTGGGTTGATTTCCAAACCCAAGCAAAATCACGTGGGCTTATCCAAGAATAGCGATCTAATCTGACGGATGTTGGCCTAGGATCACAACAGCAAAGAACCAAAATAATATGGATCAGTTGCTCACCAGTCAGGTGTAGGCACCTGACGAATACGTCAATTCATAAGAATGACTGTAAAGTTCGAACACGATGCCAAACGGGTCTTCTACATAGACCATGCGATATGGCTTTTCGTCGGGGTAATAGTACCGGATCGGCATCCTTTGCTTTCCGCCGGCACTTACAATCTTCTCCACAAGTCCCTCAACATCTGGGTCTTGAATGCAAAAATGGAATGTACCGTTTCGGCGAAAATCTATGTTGTTCTCTGGTGCGTAATTTCCGTCGAACTCAAAAATTTCGATGCCAACCCGATCGGCTGTGGCAAGATGTGCAATACGCAACTTTTTCCAATCAGGGCCAAAAACATCAGAACACATAGTTCCAATATCACTGTCATCTTCGACCACGTCAGTCGGTGGCATAATGACATAAAACCCAAGCACTTCGGAGTAAAATTTCACCGCTGCATCTACATCTGGCACTGAAAGCCCGATGTGAGAAAACGTTCTAGGATGTGGTGGCATTTAAAATCCCTTTTCAATAAAAGCTAAGTCCTTTTTTAAACCTAACTTTCTGAGCAATGAAAACAAGCTTGGCCTTTGTACCGCCTTTGGTCAAATAGGTGCATTGCCAACTGACAGCCTTCATGCTTCGCAAGGGTCCCGCCAAAATGGTTCCCAGCCCTTGTTGACATTCAACGCAACACAGAAATGTTGAGCAATCCGCCCACAAATCCGACACCTTGCCAAATGTCTGGCAACCCGCCACACATTTCTTCAGAATTTGACCAACAAGGCAGGGAGCACCCCCGTGAGCACCAAAACCAAAATCGCCGTCATCGGCGGCTCGGGCATCTATGAAATCGACGGGCTTGAAGGCGCGGAATGGGTTACTGTTGAAAGCCCTTGGGGCGCCCCGTCTGATCAAATCCTCACCGGGTCATTGAATGGCGTCGAAATGGCGTTTCTGCCACGCCATGGACGTGGCCACATACATTCCCCGACCGAAGTCCCTTATCGCGCCAACATTGATGCCCTCAAACGGCTCGGCGTAACGGACGTGATTTCAGTCTCAGCCTGCGGTTCGTTCCGCGAAGAGATGGCGCCGGGTGACTTTGTCGTTGTCGACCAATTCATCGACCGCACATTTGCGCGCGAAAAATCCTTTTTTGGAACCGGCTGCGTCGCGCATGTGAGTGTTGCGCATCCAACCTGCCCGCGCTTGTCGGACGCCTGCGAAACCGCAGCCCGTGATGCAGGGATCAATGTCCATCGGGGCGGCACCTATCTTGCTATGGAAGGACCACAGTTTTCAACGCTGGCGGAATCCAAAATGTATCGCGAACATTGGGGGGCTGACGTGATTGGCATGACCAACATGCCCGAGGCCAAACTCGCCCGCGAAGCCGAACTTTGTTATGCCTCTGTCGCCATGGTCACAGACTATGATAGCTGGCACCCAGATCACGGCGAAGTCGACGTCACCGCCATCATTGCCACCCTGACGGGCAACGCCGAAAAGGGCCGCGCCTTGATCAAAGGACTACCCGCCTTGCTCGGAACCGATCGTGCGCCGTGCCCACATGGGTGTGACCGTGCCCTCGAATTCGCGATACTTACGGCACCCGAGAAACGGGACCCTGCCCTGCTTGCCAAACTTGATGCAGTGGCAGGTCGCATTTTGTAAAGCCAACAGATCTTGACACAGATGCGCGTCAGCAGCTTTCTGTGAGCGCGCATTTACACTCGCTTCACCTAGCTAGGATTCATTCTGCCATGCCGTTAGACCTCTGGCTTGCCTTTGTTGCCGCTTCAACGGCTCTTTTGCTTATTCCGGGCCCAACTGTGCTGCTGGTTCTAAGCTATGCGCTTTCGAAAGGGCGTCCTGTTGCCGTTGCTTCCGCCACTGGGGTCGCTTTGGGGGATCTGATTGCGATGACTGCATCACTGGCCGGCCTTGGCGCACTTGTTCTGACATCAGCCACCTTATTTTCGGTTCTCAAATGGGTTGGGGCTGCTTACCTGCTCTGGCTGGGATTCAAGCTTGTCGGCTCTGCCCCATCCGAGGGCCTGGGAACAGTTGACACCAAACGCGGCGTTACCCCGCGCAGTGTGTTTTTGCATGCCGCCGCTGTGACAGCGCTTAACCCTAAATCTATTGCATTTTTCATAGCATTTGTGCCGCAGTTCTTGCGCCCGGAATTGCCTCTGCTTCCTCAGTTCGCGATCTTGATTGGTACGTTTGTTGGGCTCGCAGGTTTCAATGCCCTAATTTATGCCCTGCTTGCGGATAAGCTGCGCCGCTGGGTTGGGCGCCCTAGCATTGTCACCTGGCTGACGCGCACAGGCGGTGTAACCCTGATGGCAATGGGCCTTGCAACCGCGTTCCTGCGTCGTCCCGCTTAACTGTCTGCGTTTTCCTTCATAAACCCCCGGATAAACCGACGAATTTCACGGGCTGCACTTGTATCCAACTCTTTGCACAATTCGACAAATGCATCCCGCTCGTCCTTGTCCAAACGCAGAACCAACTGAGAGTTCTTCTTCGTCGAAGCCTTACCGTCTTTTTTGCTCACGATGCCACCATCCTAGGTATCATTGACTTCAATCGATATACTTTGTATATACATTGCACATTGTTTGTCGATATTATTCAGAAATAGCAGTAATCGAGAGGGTAAGGCAATGAACCTACATGCAGCTTCTTCGCTTCTGGTACAAGATCGCAGAGACTGGCGGAAGCCTCACCTTTTGTGGCTCCCGGCTGCTCTCTATCGCCCCTTCAGTGCCAAACGTGAAAGTCGGAAATAGGCTCCAATGTCCCGCCTCTAGCGGGTCTTGTGCTTTCTAGCCCTTGAAACAGACCAAACCTTGGGTCAAACCAGCTGGGAAAAAAGCCGAGTTGAGATACCCCATGCCGAAGAAAACCACCGTTCAGGACTATATCCGCACCATCGTTGACTTTCCGCACGAAGGTATTCTGTTCCGCGATGTCACTACATTGTTTTCCGATCCCCGAGGATTTCGGATGGCAATCGACCAAATGCTGCACCCCTATGCAGGGGAACGCATCGACAAAGTCGTCGGATTGGAAGCGCGCGGTTTCATTCTGGGTGGTGCAATTGCCCACCAGCTCAGTGTGGGCTTTGTTCCAATTCGCAAAAAGGGCAAGCTGCCCGGCACCACCATCTCACAAGAGTACAAGTTGGAGTATGGCGAAGCGATTGTGGAAATCCACGATGACGCGATCCAACCCGGAGAAAAAATCTTGGTTGTCGACGACCTGCTGGCCACAGGCGGCACCGCATCTGCTGGGATCAAACTGATTGAACGTTTGGGCGGTGATATCATCTCTTGCGCGTTCATCGTTGATCTACCCGATTTGGGGGGGCGCAAAATTTTGGAAAGCATGGGCATGGATGTTCACATCCTGTGCGAGTTCGAAGGCGAATAATGCCGCAAAAATCACTGTAAGAGACCAATCTCAGAGGCGCCTAACAAGGCGCCCCTAGAGCAACGAGCGAACCTGCGCGCGCAACTGAGGCACCAACTCTGCCTCAAACCACGGGTTCTTTTTGATCCAGCCTGTGTTGCGCCACGAGGGATGGGGCAAAGGAATGACACCGACCGGTGCAGATCTCCAATTCCGCACAACCTCGGTCACAGATCCCCGCACCCCGAGATGGTATTTTTGCGCATAGCCCCCAATCAACAACGTAAGCTTCACGTCTGGTAAAGTCCCCATTACCCTTTCATGCCAGGTCTTTGCGCAAATTGGTGGTGGCGGCAGATCTGCCCCTTTGGCGTTGTACCCCGGAAAACAAAACGCGGTGGGCAAGATCGCAACTCGGCTTACGTCGTAAAATTCCTCGTTGCTCACATCCATCCACGCACGCAATCGATCCCCCGAGGGATCAGTGAACGGCTTTCCCGACGCATGCACACGCGCCCCAGGCGCCTGCCCTGCAACCAGAATACGCGCGGTTGCCGACAACCAGACGATCGGGCGGGGATGATGTGCAGTTGATGTTTTTGCAAACCGGTCAGAACACAGCTGGCAGCCCCGTATCGCTCGGAATAAGTCGGGTTCCTCGGCTTTGACCGTCATCATTGTAGCCCCAATAACAAAACCACCACACATCCACGAGACTTCAAAACTCGCTGCAGCCTAGACAGAGGGACCCATGCCCCGATCCCCGTCAAGCCAAGTCTGTTCACCTTTCCGCAATCTCATCATCGGCATCGCCGCAAATTCAGTTCCCTCACAATCTGAATAGCTTGCATTTTAAGCAACCTCCCCCCATCTCAAGGGCTAGAAATGTGCCAAACATTTGATGTAAGGCCAGTGATGTTGCCAATTGCGACTCGGCAATGCTACCGAGGCCAAACTGTAATCAATTTGGAAACAAATTGACGCATTCCTCGCAGCAAAACCGGGAAATTCAGGCCAGTTTCCGCCCTTGCCCAGCCCGAACCGCGCCGACATTGAATATTTGTTTCACATTTCGACATAATGTAGCCAAAATCGCCCCGTAGTCTAACTTCATACCCCCAAACCAAAAGGGGGAGGCGCCCGCGCAGAGATGCCAGCGCTCGCAACCAAAACCATAGGCCGCAGCAGATAGAGCATGCTAGAGTTCGATAGTGTCAGTAAATCCTTTTGGACCGGATCCCAACGCAAGGTGATTCTGGATCGCGTTTCCTTTCGCGTAGAATTGGGAACGTCTTTGGGTGTTCTTGCCCCAAACGGGACCGGGAAAACCACCTTGGTCAACATGATGGCCGGCTTAGAAAAACCCGACGAGGGGGTTATTCGCCGCGGTTGCAATATCTCTTTCCCGCTCGGCTTTATGGGCGGCGTAGTCAAACGCGTTTCGGCGATGGAAAATTCGCGCTATATTGCAAAGCTTTATGGGCTTGATCCCGACTATGTAGAGGCGTATTGCCGGTGGCTCTGTGGCTTGGGCGAATACTTTGACCAGCCGCTTGGAACCTACTCGGCGGGCATGCGGGCTCGATTTTCTTTTGCACTGATGTTGGCGCTGGATTTCGATATGTACCTGATTGATGAGGGGATGCCTTCGTCCACCGACGTAGAATTCAACAAAAAGGCTGGGTCGATCCTCGAAGAGCGATTGCGTACGACAACGATTGTTATCGTTTCCCACCAGCCCGCGACGTTGGAAAAATTTGCCAAAAAGGCGGCGGTTCTTACAGACGGCCATCTGCACATGTTTGATTCCTTGGAAGAAGCGAAACAGCTCTATGACTACGAAACCCAAGGCTAAGAAATTTCGCATTCGTCGCAGCGCCGCCCCCGGCGGAACGTCCGGCAGTGCTGACAGCGCAAGCGCTGGTGTGCGTCCTGCGGCCGCGCAAGCCGCACAACCTGCTGCGACGCCCCCCCCTACCAACGTCACTGAACAGCAACGTGCGTCAAGTGAACGATCGCAAGCCGAGCCGCGGCCCAAGCCGAGCCCTCAACCCACCCCTAAGGCAGCGCCTCCGCGCCCACTCAAAGGGCAGGTCGATTCAGCGCAAGCCGTCGAATCCGAAAACACGATTGATGCGATCAAACGCGAAGGTTTGACAGGCCGCCAGTTGCGAATGGCCCGGCGCGTCGCCCAAAAACACAACTTGCCTGCAACTTCCGACTATGATGCGGTTCGCCTGTTGCGCGAAAAAGGCATTGACCCGTTCAAACGATCCAACATGCTGGAACTGGTCGTTCCTAAATCTGACGCCAACGCAGTTTCAGAAGACAGCAGCGGCGAAACCAAGGTTCAGTTACCGCAGACGCTGCAACCCGCCAAGCAAACCTTGCCCTCGACTGATCTAAGCCCTGCACAGCGGCGCGATCTGGAGATCGGTCAAATGCAACGTGACATCGCGCTGAGACGGCGCAAAAAGATGTTGCTTTTGTTAACGCGACTTTCTTTTTTCGTCATTTTGCCAACGCTGATCGTTGGGTTCTATTTCTATCGTGTGGCAACGCCAATGTACGCCTCCAAATCTGAATTCTTGATTTTGCAAGCCGACAATGCAGGTGGCGGAATCGGTGGGCTATTGTCGGGTACACAATTCGCGACCAGTCAGGACTCCATTGCAGTGCAATCCTTCTTGGAATCCAAAGAAGCCATGTTACGGCTCGACCGAGATGACGGTTTCAAAAGCCACTTTTCACAAGAATGGATTGATCCAATTCAACGGCTGCCTGTTGGCGCAAGCAACGAAGCGGCGTATAAAATCTACTCGCGCATTGTCAGCATCGGGTATGACCCGACAGAGGGCGTCATTCGCATGGAGGTGTCAGCGGCCAACCCGCAAGTCGCAGCTCAGTTTTCAACCAGCCTGATCTCTTACGCGGAACAGCGGGTCAACGACTTGTCTGAAACCAAGCGCGAAGACCAGATGCGCGATGCACGCCTGAGTTTTGAAACCGCGCAGGAAGAGCGCAGCAATGCGCAAGAGGCGCTGGTCACGCTTCAACAAAAGGGGTCGATCCTGGATCCCGAAGGGGTGATTGCGGGCAAACGGTCGCGGATTACTGGTCTCGAAGTACAAATTCAGGAAAAAGAGCTGGAACTTGCAGCGCTTCAGGACAACCCACGTCCCAACCGGGCCAAAGTGGATGGTGCCAAAGGAGACATCCAGCGCTACAAAGAACTGCTGTCTCGTCTAAACGCTGAAATGATTGATGCTTCAAACGGTGAAAACTCACTTGCCCAGCTTGCGGTCCGTATTCAGCTGTCCCAAGCCGATCTGGCATCCCGCGATATGATGTTGCAATCCGCCTTGCAGCAGATGGAAACAACCCGGATGGAAGCAAACCGGCAGGTCCGCTACCTCACTACTTCGGTGCAACCCGTCGCTAGCGAAGAAGCAAGCTATCCACGTAAATTTGAAAACACGATCCTTGCGTTTCTGCTATTCTCGGGTGTCTACCTGATGATCTCACTGACTGCTTCGATCCTCCGTGAACAGGTATCATCGTAAACCATGAAACATGTCCAAATCGCCGATCTAACCGTCGGAAATGACCGCCCATTGACCATCATCGCTGGCCCCTGCCAACTCGAAAGCGCTGATCATGCGCAGATGATCGCAGGAAAGATGAAAGAAGCCTGCGATGCTGCGGGCGCGCAATATGTCTTCAAGGGGTCTTTTGACAAAGCCAACCGCACCTCCGTCAACGCGGCGCCTGCGCTGGGTCTTGAAAAGGGGTTGGAAGTTCTGCAATCGGTCAAGGACACCATCGGAGTCCCTGTGACAACTGATGTCCACGAAAAGGAGCAATGCGCCCCAGTGGCCGAGGTGTGCGATATCTTGCAGATCCCTGCGTTTTTGTGCCGTCAAACCGCCCTCTTGAAAGCGGCCGGTGCAACAGGTGTGACTGTGAACGTCAAAAAAGGGCAATTTCTCGCGCCTTGGGACATGCAAAATGTCGTGACCAAAATCGAAAGCACCGACAATCACAAAATCATGCTCACTGAACGCGGCGTAAGCTTTGGCTATAACCGTCTGGTTGTCGACATGCAGTCCTTGCCGGAAATGGCGCGCACTGGGTATCCGGTTATCATGGATGCGACCCATACTGTGGCGCAGCCCGGTGGCTTGGGCGGCTCATCTGGCGGTCAGCGAGAATTTGCACCTCTTATGGCGCGCACAGCAGTTGCCGCCGGCGTGGCCGGAGTTTTTATGGAAACCCATCAGGATCCTGACAACGCCCCCTGTGATGGTCCCAACATGATTTACCTGCGTGACATGCCTAATCTGATCAACACCCTGATGGCTTTTGATAAATTGGCCAAGGCCAACCCAATCAAGATCTAATCTAGATTACCGAGAGTTTTGATATGACCAAGCCTATTCCCGAGGTGTCCCCGAACACCTGGTCCTTCTTGCGTGATGCAATGATCAAGCCAACCGGCTTTCGTGAATATGATGCCCGCTGGAAATACCCCGAAGAAATCAACTTGCCGGGCATGACCGCTTTGGGTCTGGGTCTGGGCACGCAGATGCGCAGGCGTGGAATCGAACCTGTAATTGCGGTTGCTAACGACTACCGCGATTACTCCTTGGCCATCAAAAACGCTCTGATCCTAGGCCTCGTGCAGGCGGGTATTCACGTCAAGGATATCGGCCCAGCAGTTTCACCCATGGCCTATTTCAGCCAGTTTCATCTTGATGTACCTGCAGTCGCTATGGTCACCGCCAGCCACAACCCCAATGGGTGGACGGGTGTCAAAATGGGCTTTGATCGCCCCCTGACCCACGGCCCAGATGAAATGTCGGAACTGCGCGATATCGTCCTGAACGGCGAAGGTGTACAACACGCAGGTGGCAGTTATGAATTCGTTGATGGCGTAAAAGAGGCCTACATTGACGATCTGGTTGGCGATTTCAAAATGTCGCGCCCGCTCAAGGTTGTCTGCGCCACAGGCAACGGCACTGCCTCAGCCTTTGGGCCTGAATTGTTCGAACGCATTGGCGTCGAAGTTGTGCCCAGCCATAACGAACTCGACTATACTTTCCCGCATTACAACCCGAACCCCGAAGCCATGGAAATGTTGCACGACATGTCCGTCAGCGTCAAAGCCAGCGGCGCGGACTTTGCGCTTGGATTTGATGGTGACGGCGACCGCTGCGGCGTTGTCGATGACGAAGGCGAAGAGATCTTTGCCGACAAGGTCGGAGTCATCATGGCCCGTGACCTCAGCAAAATTTATCCCAACGCGACCTTTGTTGCGGACGTGAAATCCACCGGTCTTTTTGCTGCGGACCCCGAGCTTCAGAAAAATGGTGTCACTGCGGATTACTGGAAAACTGGGCACAGCCACATGAAGCGGCGTGTCAAAGAAATTGGTGCGCTGGCCGGGTTTGAAAAATCCGGCCACTACTTCCTCGCTGAACCCATCGGGCGCGGCTATGATTGCGGCATGCGCGTCGCGGTCGAGATTTGCAAACTGATGGATCGCAACCCAGACATGAAGATGTCCGATCTGCGCAAGGCATTGCCAAAGACCTGGTCGACCCCAACGATGTCGCCCCACGCGGCTGATACAGAAAAGTACGAGATTCTGGAACGTCTGGTGCAAAAACTAGTCGCAAAACACGAGGCCGGCGATACCTTTGCTGGTCGTGCGATCAAAGAGGTTGTCACCGTAAATGGTGCGCGCGTCATTCTGGACAACGGCAGCTGGGGCTTGGTGCGCGCGTCTTCCAACACACCCAATCTGGTTGTCGTGTGTGAAAGCAGCCAAAGCGAAGCAGAAATGCGTGCCATTTTTGCGGATATCGACGCTGTCATACGGACCGAACCCGGTGTCGGCGACTACGACCAAACAATCTAAATCCACTGTCCAAGTGCAACGCCCAGCATCGCGCTTGGACAGCTTTGATTAGCCTAGGCTTGTTCAGTCAACTCCAAATAGCTTGAACAGACCTTTCTTCGCTTCGTCTTCCAATCGATCCTTGATCAACTCTTCAACATCCTGATCTTCGGTCACCGTCTGATCCAGTTCCTCACCAAGCTTTTCAAACAGCTTCCCCTTGGCCTGATCCTCTGCCTCGTCAATTTGAACGCCTGCTGCGGCTTCGATCACTTGGCTCAGGTCTGGCTTGATCGATGGGTCTGCCCAAGGTCCGACAATACGCACCGGGATCGCTAAGCCTTTCCCCGCATTGGCACGCAAGGCAATCGGTGTGAATACATAATCAATGTCGCGCGCGCCCAAGCCAACACGCCCGGTTCCATCTGCGCGATAGTTATCAAGCTGCAACAACAAATCCTGATTGTGCAGGATGCCATTGGCCATCGAATAAGATCCGCTTAGGCTGTTGAACACCGTGGTGCCTCCACCTGATTGGCCGCTTTCCATCAGACGGTCCAGGTCAAACCCTGAAATGATGCCCCGGCCCATTAGAACGCGACCCTGTCCTGATAACGAATTCATGATCGCATATTCGCTCGCCCCAACGCCCAGAAACTCCAACGAAGCGGTCGCTTTGCCCGATAACCGGTCCACCCCACCCAGCAGCATCAGAGCCTGCTGCATTTCGATGCCTTCGGCGCGAAGCTTTCCTCCAACTGACAATCCGTTGCGATTGTTGGCCACCAACTGCCCGTTCAGGGTTCCCGCAAATACGGAAACAGGGGCCATCTTTAGCACCGCGCGCGATCGATCCACACTCAAGCTCAGATTGGTTGCCCCAAGCGAAATCAGCGGTGTTTTTATCGACCGCGCTGACAGGCTGACAACACCATCGGCCAAAGCCAATCCAGATCCATCTATCGTGTCTTTGGACCATCCTTCAGATGTCTGGCTTGCCCCAGAGGAGCCCTCCTCTTGAGCGGAGGTTGTGACCGCGCTAAAATCCAAGTCGTTCGCAGAAAGCTGTGCTGTAAACCTTGGTTTGCCAGTCAAAACCAGATCCACATCACCGCTCAGTTGATTTTTTCCCAGGCCAAGCTGCATCTTGCGCAATGACAACCGCCCATCACGGGTATAGGTCATCTGCGCCGTGATGTTTGCGGCACGCCCCAACCCTTCGGGCAATGACAGACCAGATTGCCCGACCGCCACCAGCACGCGTTGCGTATCTGATACTATAAGGGAGACCTGACCAGCCGCTTCCCCGAGGTGGCTGATTTGCCCTTCATATTGAACCTCGCCTCCCTCTGTTGCGGCGGTCAACTCCAACCGCGTGATGGCTCCTTGGGAAAACGCGACGAAATCATGCAACCGCACTGTTAAATCAACCGGCTGTGATCCCGGCTGAACACGCAGTTGCAAATCAAAGGGGGCTGTCTCGCTAGGCCAACGTGCCGTCATTTCGACCTGAGACAAATCAAAGGCTGTGCCACCATCGTCCTTATACACAAGGCGCGCATTATGTAGCTTGAGGTTCTCAAGCGTTATCGCAGAAAGCGCGCTGTCCCCGTCGGGGCCCATATTGCTCTGCCTCACGGTACCACCGCTTGGGGTCGCACCAAACTCCCAATTTCGGCGTCCTTGAGATTCCATCAAGCGCAACACCGGATCGTCCGCGATGATGCGTTTCACACGCACTTCGCCCCGCAACAACGCAGGCGCGGCAATGCCGATTGACACTTTTTGCGCGCTGAACATTGGCTCTGGTCCGGCCCAATCCGGATTGCTTATCGTCATAGGTCCGGTTTCCACCCCCAGCACTGGCCACAGGGTCAACCGAACGTCCTCGCTCACGGTCAGTTCACGACCGGTCTGCGCCCGAATTTGATCAGTTACGATTGCTGCTATCCGATCCCCCGGAAGCAACAAAACACCAGCGATCAAGATCCCAACCACAGCCACCAAAATGACCCCGATCCGCATCACCCACTTCATCAACCTGCTCCTTGCCTGCCTTTGCGCCAGTTTTTACAACCCTGCCAGTTGCGCACAACATTTGCACGCGCAGCCGTTCCCTACTATATGCCCGCGTATGAGCACAAATCCTCCCAGCCTTCGCCCCGACCTTGCGCCATCTGCCCGTTTCTCTGATCAGCCCCGCGCTGGCCAGCCCACGATTGGCATGGTTTCTCTTGGATGCCCCAAGGCCCTGGTCGATAGTGAGCGGATTCTGACCCGTTTGCGCGCCGAGGGCTATGGTATTTCGCCTGATTACTCTGGGGCTGACGCAGTCATCGTGAACACTTGCGGGTTTCTGGATTCAGCCAAGGCCGAAAGCCTGGATGCCATTGGCGAGGCGCTTACCGAAAACGGCAAAGTTATCGTGACCGGATGCCTGGGGGCGGAACCCGATTACATTCGCGAACACCACCCCCGCATCTTAGCCGTCACCGGCCCGCATCAATACGAACAGGTGCTGGATGCCGTGCACGGCGCTGTGCCCCCCGACCCGGATCCATTCATCGACCTCCTGCCTGCAAGCGGCGTTAAACTGACCCCGCGCCATTACAGCTATCTCAAGATTTCCGAAGGCTGTAACCACAAATGCAAGTTCTGCATCATCCCCGACATGCGCGGCAAACTGGCCTCGCGTCCGGCCCATGCGGTCTTGCGTGAGGCTGACAAGCTGGTCAGCGCTGGCGTGCGCGAACTGTTGGTGATTTCTCAGGATACGTCCGCCTATGGGCTGGATCGCAAATATGACACCAACCCGTGGAAGGACGGCGAGGTGCGCAGCCACATCACCGACCTGACCCGCGAGTTGGGCAAACTGGGCAACGCCAAGGACTTGTGGGTGCGTCTGCACTATGTCTACCCCTACCCCTCGGTGCGCGAACTGATCCCCCTGATGGCGGACCCGGACAACGCCGTGTTGCCCTATCTGGATATCCCGTTCCAGCACGCCCACCCGGATGTGCTCAAACGCATGGCCCGCCCCGCTGCATCGGCCAAAACACTGGACGAAATCGCTGCTTGGCGCGCAGTCTGTCCCGATATCACCCTGCGCTCGACCTTTATCGTAGGCTACCCAGGTGAGACCGAGGAACAGTTCCAGTATCTGCTGGATTGGATGGACGAGGCCCAATTGGATCGCATCGGCTGCTTCCAGTACGAAAACGTCGATGGCGCGCGTTCGAACGATCTGGACGGACATGTCCCGGCCGAGGTCAAACAGAACCGCTGGGACCGCTTCATGGAGAAAGCACAGACGATTTCCGAGGCCAAGCTGCAAGCCAAGGTCGGCCAGACCATGGATGTGATCATCGACGATATCGACGCTGATGGCATCGCCACTTGCCGCACCAAAGCCGACGCGCCCGAGATCGACGGCAACCTGTTCATTGACGAAGGAACCGAGGGGCTATCCGTCGGCGAAATCGTCACCGTCACTGTGGATGAGGCTGGCGAATATGATCTCTGGGGCGCCCTGCCCGCCTAAGTCATTTGGTCTGGAATTCCGGCGTTCTTGCGAGCGCTGGAAACCAATCTCGTGACCTGCTAAGCCATAAGAAATCGAGCATAACAGGAGACAGATATGACCCGAATGGTAGCGATTGGTTTGACCCTGCTGGCGCTGGCGGGATGTGAGACGGCCAAAGGCGTTGGCAAAGACGTCGGCAAAGCCGGTGACGCAATCAGCGAAGCCGCGACGGATGTTCAGAAAAAGCTCTGAGCCGTGACGACATGGCTGGGGCCCATTTGGGGCCTCGCCACACCCAAAAACCGTCTGCTAGACGGCATAAAAAGCGGCACGGGTGATCCACAGGGATCGCACGGATGGTCACCAAATTTCCCCGACATTTGAACACTCAACAACAAACGCACCCGAAATCCGCAAAGATTGGGTCGGGGATACAGGCGGTAGGGTCGGACTAATGCGCCACGCGAGGACGATTGGATTTAGCGATATGGGTAGATCAATCAACCGCGTCCGAACCGAGGGGCTGGTGCTGAAAGCGCCCGCCCCGTGGGGGCGGTTCGGGCGCCGCACATTCTTTGAATGTGCAATCTCAGCTCGAAGGTTTGAGCGTAGGTAAAGCCGTCGCAAGAGATATCAATAAAGCTAGGGAACACGGATAGCCAGAGAGGTTAACTTAGAAGCTTCGCAACCTCATAACCTTTCTCTAAAACATCCCAAACTGACTCTTGTCCTTTCAGGCGAACGATCAGCTTATGCTTTTCTAGGTCGTTAATAGCATACTGATAGTCTTGCCACTTTCGATCAGTTGCCTTGTCTTTCCTCAGAGTTTTGTTCCCATATTCTATTTCAGCCCCCCCAATGAACTCCTTAATACGTATCTTAGGAAGAGCCCCTTCTGCCGTTACTTGCATCAAAATTTCCTTTGCCAAGGGAGAGATTTCACCACCTACTTTAGCTCCACTCTCTCCAACGGATCCATCTCGTGTAATCACCGCTGGTCGAGTTCGCAGCTCATCAATTTGCTTTTGTAGGTCTTCCGCAATTTCCGGTGGTAGATCTTCGTCCATAACGCGACTATCGAACCGGGCTCTATCCAAAGCCTCTTCTTCAAGCCTTCTGAGGTCATCTGATCGACGCTGTTCTGCAAGTTGCCTTAGTTCGTGTTTCGTTGCCTCTCTCGCCTCCGCAAACTCTAGGTCACGAAGCTTCATTGCGTGCACAGGGCTACTAGTTACCGTGTGAAACCAGTTATTGACGAATGGTGCTCCAAGCACAAAAAGAATGGCGAAACCGATAGGGAGTACATACAGGCTCAAATAATCTGTATTCAAATCGAAATATACAAACTTTGACCGCACTGAAACATTCGAAAACAGTAAGAAGAAGACTGCTTTCCAGTTGAATAACATTCCAAAAATTACGACTGGGCCAAACAGTAAGCTTTTTACCCTCGAACCTACCGCGCCAACCAGTTCTTTAAATTCATTTTCCAAAATAAGTCCCCAAAAACAACCTTGGGGAAATTATACTGGGCGTCGCTCGCCTCGTCTAGCGCCCGACACTGGGTGGGCGCAAAGCGCCCTCCCGGGGGGAGGGTCGGGCGCGGCTTTTGCACAGCAAAAGCTCTGGGGCCACAGGTGCTGCCCTGTCAATCTGATGTTTGCTGAATTCGAGCGGTGCGAAAGGGCGATCGTCGCATAACGCTAGGGTGTGGGCACGCGCATTGCTGCGCAATACGTTGCCGCCCACCCGCCGTGAAAACGGTCGGCTGTTAGCCGTCCATTTTCAGGGCGCTGATAAACGCCTCTTGCGGGATGTCCACTTTCCCGAACTGACGCATCTTTTTCTTACCCTTCTTCTGCTTCTCCAGCAGTTTCTTCTTCCGGGTTGCGTCGCCGCCGTAACATTTCGCGGTCACGTCCTTGCGCATGGCCGATAGGGTCTCGCGCGCGATGACCTTGCCGCCGATGGCCGCTTGGATCGGGATTTTGAACATGTGGCGCGGGATCAGATCCTTGAGCTTTTCCACCATCGCGCGGCCACGCGCCTCGGCGCGGTCGCGGTGCACCATCATCGACAGCGCATCGACGGGTTCGTCGTTCACAAGGATCGACATTTTCACAAGGTTATCCTCGCGATAGCCGGTCAGCTGATAATCGAAAGAGGCATAGCCCTTGGTCACCGATTTCAAACGGTCGTAAAAGTCAAAGACCACCTCGTTCAGCGGCAGGTCATAGACGGCCATGGCGCGGGATCCGGCATAGGTCAGATCCTCTTGGATACCACGGCGGTCCTGACACAGCTTAAGCACATCGCCCAGATACTCATCCGGGACCAGAATGGTCGCTTTGATGCGCGGCTCTTCAAGATGGTCCACATGGGTCAGGTCGGGCATGTCGGCGGGGTTGTGCAGGTCAACCTGCGTGCCGTCGCGCATGTAGATGTGATAGACCACGCTGGGCGCGGTGGTGATCAGGTCGATGTCATACTCGCGCTCAATCCGGTCGCGGATCACTTCGAGGTGCAAGAGGCCCAAGAACCCACAGCGGAAACCAAAGCCCAGCGCGGCCGAGGTCTCCATCTCGAAACTAAACGAGGCGTCGTTAAGCGCCAGTTTGTCGATCGCATCGCGCAGGTCTTCGAATTCGGCGCTATCGACCGGGAACAAACCACAGAACACCACAGGCTGCGCAGGCTTAAATCCCGGCAGCGCGTCTTCGGTGCCTTTTTTCTCGTGCGTGATCGTATCACCCACGCGGGTGTCGCGCACCTGTTTGATCGACGCGGTCAGGAACCCCATCTCGCCGGGGCCAAGTTCGTCAATGGCTTCCATCTGGGGGCGGAACACGCCGATACGATCCACATGATGCGTCGACCCGTTCGACAACATCTTGATCCGCTCACCCTTTTTCAGAACGCCATCCATGATCCGCACCAGAACGATCACGCCCAGATAGGCATCATACCAACTGTCGACCAGCATCGCCTTAAGCGGTGCATCACGAGTACCAGTTGGCGCAGGCAGTTCCTTAACGATTGCCTCAAGCGTTTCGTGGATGCCCTGCCCCGTCTTGGCCGACACCTGAATGGCCCCCGTCGCATCAATGCCGATGACATCTTCGATCTGTTCCGCAACCCGATCACAATCCGAGGCGGGCAAATCGATCTTGTTCAGGATCGGCACGATCTCATGATCCGCATCTAAGGCGTGGTAAACGTTGGCCAACGTCTGCGCCTCAACCCCTTGCGAACTGTCAACAACGAGCAACGAACCTTCAACCGCGCGCATGGAGCGGGAGACCTCGTAAGCGAAATCGACGTGACCGGGGGTGTCGATCAGGTTCAGGACATAATCGTCACCATCGTCCGCCGTATAATCGATGCGCACCGTGTTGGCCTTGATGGTAATGCCGCGCTCGCGCTCGATATCCATGCTGTCCAAAAGCTGGGCTTGCATGTCACGTTCTTTCACCGTGCCCGTCTCTTGGATGAGACGGTCAGCGAGGGTGGATTTGCCATGGTCGATATGCGCGACGATGGAGAAATTGCGGATTTTGGCCAGATCTGTCATGGCATGGGATATGAGTTGGAATCTTGGTGCGGTCAAGCGCACCAATGCGTTGTTAGACGGTTATTTCAGGTAAGGGTGCTTTGGTTTGGCCGATTCCCCCATTTTTCGGCAAGAGAACGAACTTCGGGACTGGTTGACAGACCAGCCACAGGTAACGCACCGCAAATTGGCCATGCTCGGCGCACTGCATATTCTGCCCCTTGCTTTGGAAGAGCCTATTGGTGACTTCGAACCTTCCGCGGATCAATGGACCAAAGCTGACACTCTCGAACATGATCAGAGATGCTTAGCCATATTCCGCGCTACGATCACAGGAACGACCGCAGCGTGGGATAGAAACTCACTGTTTGATCGTGCCTCCAAAGAGGCCCGCGAAAATCTAAGAAAGCTCGAAAAGACAAAAATGCAGTGCTGAGGACAACATCTCAAGCCGCCAGTATTGTTAAGTTTGCGGCATTGGTTAACAGCCCTGACATTCTGAGCCGTGCCCGCTCAGCAAAATTTGCAGCTTTTTCCCTACGGGAGAGTTGGACGCTTTTAAGAGATGTCAGCACAGCTACCGAACGCGAAGAATGGCAAGATGACCCAGAATTGAGATGGGATATGGCTCACAATGTGGAATTGCGAGCCCACCCGCATCAAAGATTGTTCAACGCCTCGTCTCAACCAGCCCAAAGCACTCATGCTTGGGAGAAGTTTTGTGCAGAAACAGGGCGTCAACCTTCTCCGTGGCAATTCTGGCGCGACTGGTACCAAGGTATGCTGAGCAACACCCCAACGGATTGGGATCTGCAATTACAGGTCGCGCTGATAGAAGATGCGATTTGGGATGCCGGGCCAGAAGCGGTAGCGGCAGAGATCGCGCACATCAAACAAAAAATTGAACTTTAAAAAGAAATTTCAGAACTGAAAGCCCAACTACACTGGGTATCCTCCACACCAGGCCACGCGCTCATTGGTGATAATCGCGGTCCACCACTAGACGCTGAAATTTCGAAGACCATCCAAAAAGAATTTGTTCTCGTTTGGGACGAACTCATAACTGCAGAAGAAGAACTTGCGAAGCCTGCCCCAGAACCATCAATATTATCTCGCATAGCAAAGACTCTTTGGGAAATTTCACTACGACTGGCCAAGTACTTTGGTCAAAAATTGGATGTGGCTTTGACTGAAGCTGCCAAGGCAGCGGGAAAAGCAGGCGGCTTAGCTGTGGTAACCGTTCCACTCACGACACAGAATGAAGGTATTCGATCTGTCGCAAAGGCAATCCGGGCATTTGTGAAAACTCTATTAGGTAGCTGACTTTGCAGAAGCGATAAAACAAAATCTAGCTATAGCAAATCATCCCAAGCAACTCTTCGCGCATTGGTAAACCGTTCCTTAATCTCGCCCCATTTAGACTGTAACATGTGAGTCCTTGAAGGGACTCGCGCAGCAAGACGCGGGCAAGGCATAGGCAGTTCATGGCGCGGTTTTCGATTTTTATGCTGGGTGAATCCCAGATCACTGTCTCTGGCGGTCAACAGCTGGACGGGGTGACACAGGGCGATGGTTCGCATCTGGTGGGTCAGACCCTCACCCTGAATTCCAACGCCTGGACCGAAGTCGAAATCCGGGACAACGACACCAATTTCAGCGACAATGACAGCAATCAACGGTTGGATGGATCGCAAAACATTGACGGCACCACCTATGGCAACAACACACGTGTCGAAGCTGAGTATGGGCTAACCGTGGCGGACGGCACCAGTTTCTGGCAAATGGTTGGCTTCAACGTCAACAACTCCTCCCCCTCTTACGCCACAATCGAAGGTTTGGCTTTTGTCGGTGACCCCGGTGACTTCCCCCCGGTCGGCACCCCGCTGACTGTAGTTGACGCACAGGAAGGGCCAAGTTTCAGCGCCGATGACTATGTCACCCCAATCTGCTTTACACGCGGGACATGGATCAAGACCGCCACGGATATTCAGCGCATCGAAAAGATAAAGGTCGGTGATCTGATCTGGACTCTCGATCATGGTTCTCAACCGGTGAAATGGATCGGATCGCGCAGCGTCATTGCGGCAGGTCGCTTTGCCCCTGTCGAAATCCCAAATGGAATATTGGGGGCTGATTCCCCTGTTCAGGTCTCTCAGCAGCACCGCCTGTTGATTTCAGACCCTGCAGCTGAATTGCAGTATGGAACTACCCAGGTGTTCAGCCCAGCTATAGCACTAGTTGATGCAGGGCTGGCACGTATCGTCCCGGCAAAAACGGTTGAGTATTTTCATATCCTTCTGGAAAACCATGATATTATCAAAGCAAACGGGGTCGCATCTGAATCCCTCTACATTACCCAAAGCGCGCATGGGGATGATCCAGATGCCCTGTTTTTCCCCGAACTGAACACTGAAACCCACCCCCAGCACCGCTTGGCGCGCCCAACCCTTCGGCGACAAGAAGCCTGCGCATTGCTGTATGAATTAACCAAGATTGATCGAGCAATACCCTTACGCCATAGTGCGTGAGCGTCCCAATGGGGCATCAGACCCCTAATGACCAAAAGAAACGAGGCAAGACATGAAGCTTTTTATGACAATCGCGCTCTGCGCTGGGTCTTTGGTGGCGCTGGCCCCAGCCCCTGCCGAGGCCGCATCCGGCACCATCAATCGCGCGTGCCGCGCCTCTGATAGGCCTGCAGCATCGCGCGAACTCTGCGGCTGTATCCAACGGGTCGCAAACAAATCCCTGTCTCGCACGGAACGTCGCAAAGTCGCGAAATGGTTCGCCGACCCCCATCAGGCACAACAGATCCGCATGTCGGACCGCAGCAGCGACGAACAACTGTGGCTGCGCTACAAAGCCTTCGGCCAAAAGGTTCACGCGACCTGTCGGTAAAGAGAGCCCTGCAGAGATTTGTGAAAAAGCCAGTCATACTGGCTTTTTTCATGCGCCATTCATGAATTCCTGCACAACCAAACATGACAGCACTGGTAGATGACCTGACGCATACCAGAAATCCGTCAGGCTATAGATTAGGCCTCGCTAGCGGCCAGTTTCAACGCAGGTTGCAGCTTGTCCAACCGGATATCTGCTGTCCGCGCGTGGCCTTCCATCCCTTCAGCCCGCGAAATCGCAGCTGTGGACCGAGCCAAGTCCGGCAGAGCTTCCTCGCTCACACGCTGCCAAGTCACGGTTCTAAGGAACTTGTGCACAGACAAGCCGCCCGTGTATCGCGCGGCGCCGGACGTTGGCAATACATGGTTCGGCCCAGACGCCTTATCCCCGAACGCGACTGTGGTGTTTTCCCCAAGGAACAACGATCCATAGGCATTCAACCGCAGGCGCCACCACTCCAAATCAGCAGCCTGCACATGCAAATGCTCAGGCGCATATTTATCAGCGATCTGCGCCACCTCTTCGCGATCCGAACACAACATCACTTCGCCCAGTGAATCCCACGCCGCCTGCGCGCTGGATCGATTGGGCTCGGGCAATTCTGCGATACAACCGGGGATATGAGCCAATACCGCATCCGCCAGTGCCCGACTGTCCGTCGCCAGCCAAACAGGTGAATTGTACCCATGCTCGGCTTGTCCAATCAGATCCCAAGCCACAGTGAACGGATCGGCTGTAGCATCCGCCAACACCATCGAATCCGTAGGACCCGCAAACATATCAATCCCAACCGGCCCAAAAAGCTGGCGTTTGGCCTCGGCCACAAACTGGTTACCCGGCCCCACCAGAATATCAGCGGGCGCACATCCAAACAGCCCCTGCGCCATGGCCGCGACCCCTTGAACACCGCCAAGTGCAAGAATGCGATCCGCACCTGCAAGTGACATTGCGTACAAGATGGCAGCATGCACCCCACGCCCCGGACGAGGAGGAGAACACGCCGTGATGTTTGGCACACCGGCCGCCCGCGCTGTGGTGATCGTCATCAGCGCAGATGCAATATGCGCATACCGACCTCCGGGCACATAGGCCCCAGCGGCACTCAACGGAATCTGACGCTGTCCCGCAATCAATCCAGGGCGCAGCTCAATTTCAAAATCTTGTGCTGACAACCGCTGCGCATCTGCAAACCGACGGATGTTGTCATGGGCATATTTGATTTCGGCCTTCAGCGCGTCAGGCACACCACGCGATGCTTCTTCCACCTGATCTGGGGAGACCACGATATCCCCCTCCCAGCCGTCCAGCTTGGTCGTGTATTCGCGCACGGCGTCTTCTCCACCTTCTTTCATACGGGCCAACATGACCTGCACAATATCGGATGTGTCGCCTCCGGATTGGGGTGGCAAACCGGGGGCGGATTTCAAAAATTCAACGGGCATAGGCGATATCCAGTCTGTTTCAAGCTTGACCTAAGAGAAGAGTAGTTTCACAAAAGTCAAAACTACGGAGGGGATCAACATGTTGATGAAGGGTGTGACCCTGCGCGGGTTGGAGGTTTTCGAAGCCTTGGCAAAAACGGGCTCTGTGGCGCAGGCTTCGGACTTGACGGGCCTCAGCCAGCCAGCTGTCAGCCAACAGTTGCGTAATCTTGAAAAGGCGCTGGGGACCGATTTGGTCGACCACGGCAAACGCCCGATGAAGGTCACCCCCGCGGGACGCTCGTTTTTGGCGCGTACGGAAACCGTGCTCAGCGAACTGCGGCTGGCACAGAGCGAACTGACCGTCATGGACCTGACCCATCTCAGCACGTTGTCGATCGGCCTGATCGATGATTTCGACAACGACCTGACCCCACGATTGGTGACGGTGCTTGCCGATAGCCTGACCAAATGCCGCTTCAAACTGATCACCGCACCCAGCCATGAAATCAGCGAAGCGATGCAGGCACAGCGCCTGCACATCGCTGTTGCTGCCAGCACCGGTGAAATGCTCGAGGGCGTGATCGAATACCCGCTGGTCCGCGACCCGTTTATGCTGGTCACGCCCAAGGGTTTTGTACCCGATGGGGCGGATGTTATGGCGACCCTGCAAAACTTGCCTTTGTTGCGTTATGCCCGCGAGCAACTGATCAGCCGTCAGATCGAAGGGCACCTTGCGCGTCAAAAGCTGGATTTTGAGGAACGCTTTGAAATCGGTTCGCATCTGGCGTTGATTGCCATGGTGGCCCGGCGTGTGGGATGGACGATCACCACACCGTTGGGCTACATGCGCGCGGCGCGGTTCCACGATCAAATCGACGCCTTTCCACTGCCAATCGCGTCGTTCTCGCGTACCATTTCGCTGTTTGCAGGCGCGGATTGGGCGGACCGCGTGCCGCGCGACGTGGCGCAAACCATGCGCCAGCTGGTTCAGCGACAGATGATCGACCCAGCCCTGACCCAGCTGCCTTGGCTTTCGGGCCAATTGCGCGTCATCGATGCCTGAGATCAGGCTTGGGTACGATACAGACTGAAAAGCCGGTAAGATCATTTATAAGGGGTTCCCTGTAGCTGTCTGATGTATCAGCCAGCCATCCCCCTTTCAGGCAAGTGCCCGCATCAGAGTTTTATCAACAGAATTCAGTAGTTTTCGATTTTCTTAAATCAGCTCTGCTTTCAATCCCTGTGCTGCCTGTTCGATCAAATTCAAGACCCCATCAAAATCACGGGTATAATACGGATCGGGTACGTGGTTCACGCCCGCGCCCGGTGCGTAATCCGTGAACAAGCGAACCGGCGTCTGACTACCCGCAGGGCGCATTGCCTCGATATTGGCAGTGTTCTCGGAATCCATACCGATGATCAGATCAAAACGCACAAAATCCGCTTTTACAAACTGACGCGCTCTCAGCCTGCTCAAATCATAGCCCCGCGCCTGTGCCGCCCGTTGCATGGGACCATAGGGCGCCTCACCCACATGCCACCCTCCGGTTCCTGCACTGTCAATCGTCCCGTCCGGCATGAGCACGCGAAAAACACCCTCAGCCGCCGGGGAGCGACAGATATTCCCGAGACAAACAAATAGAATTCTGGGCACTGTGGACATAGGTTTCTCCTTTGGCAGCTATGTAAACGATGAGGTCGAGAATGGAAAAGATCGTGATTTTAACCGGAGCCGGAGTTTCCGCCGAAAGCGGGTTGGGTACCTTCCGGGACGAAGGCGGGTTGTGGTCTCAACACAGGATCGAAGATGTCGCAACTCCCGAAGGGTTCGCCCGCGACCCCGCTCTGGTTCACGGGTTCTACAACGCGCGACGCGCCCAGGCCGCCCAAGCCACGCCCAACGCCGCACATCATGCCTTGGCACGATTGCAACGCATCTTTCCGGGCGAAGTGATTGTTATCACTCAGAATGTGGACGGGCTGCATGAAGCTGCCGGAAGCCAAGCCGTCATGCACATGCACGGCATTTTGTCAGGCGCACTCTGTAGCAATTGCGACCACCGCTGGCCTGCTCCCTTGGAGATGCATGTGGCTGAACCCTGCCCCGCCTGCCATGCCCCAACCGTACGTCCTGACATCGTCTGGTTCGGTGAAATGCCCTATGGAATGGATGACATTTATGACCACCTCTCACACGCGACGCTGTTTGCGGCCATCGGCACCTCTGGCCAAGTCTATCCCGCCGCCGCGTTTGTACACGAAGCCATCGCCGCCGGTGCCAAAACCGTCGAATTGAATCTAGAACCCTCTGCTGTGGTCTCAAACTTTGATGAAACCCACTTTGGCCCCGCCAGCGACATCGTCCCTGCCTGGGTAGAACGCCTTTTGCGCGCCCCGTGACGCAACAAGGCCGGGCTACAAAGCCCGGCCTTCGCCCGAACGAGGGCTGCCGCTGGTGGCCAGAGGCCGGTCGCGCGCGCCCTTAGTTTTTGTGCGTGCCGTGGCTCATGCCACCTTCAGCGGGTTTGCGCTCCAGATCCACAGGGATCTCAACCTTCACTTCACCAGCCTTTTCAAACACCAATGTTACCGGGATCATCTTACCCTGCACAAACGGCTGGTTGAGCCCCATGAACATCACGTGATCACCACCGCGTTTGAGCGGATGCATTTCACCGGCAGGAATGGCAAAGCCCTCTTCGACGTGCAGCATCTGCATCACGCCATCACCATTTTCCTTGTGCGTGTGCAACTCGACCCGCTTGGCCACATCTGATGTGGCATTGATCAGACGATCGTTTTCTGCGCCATGGTTCATGATCATCATAAACGCAGCACCCGTTTTGGCGTTTTTACCAGCTGAGCGGGCATAGGCATCTTTCACCATAACATCCGCAGCAAAGGCTGATGTCGTCAAGCCAAGGGTTGCAACAGCGGTGAACAGGATGGATTTGAAAGACATCACGTCTCTCCTTTTTTGATCTAACAGTTTGAAAATATTGTTCTTCGAAAGCTTAGATCAAAGCGGGTGGCGCTCGAGCCGAGGCACGCAAAACAACCGCTGTTGGCACTTGTGCGTAGCCTTTGGCCCCATTCACTGACATTCCAGCAGGCCCGCGCGGAGCCGTAATATCCGCGACGCCAAGGGCGCTCAGCAACGTCAGCGCAAAATCAGGGCAGTAATGTGGCGCTTGCGTCGGTTGCCCATCGGCATCCACATAGACCATCACCGGACCAGTGCCGGTGCAAATCTCCATCTGCCCCTGCGCCATGGACACACCACGGCTTTGCGCAAGGCCCTGTGCCGTCAGGGCCAAAACCATCGACAGCATCACTGCCAGATATATGCGTACAACTGTCTTCATTTCAGGATCGGTATGATCCTGTTTATACGCAGCTTCAAGGGCAAAGCCCGCCCTGCTGCGGATCGCCGCGCCACCCCGGAAACGCACCGGCCCTCAACGGCATCCCACAAACGAAAACAGCCCCGCATCTTACGATGCAGAGCCGTTAGAATTCGGATCGTGAGATCAGATCAGGCTGCGGCTTGCGCCTTAGCGATCTCTTTCTTCACTTTCAAAGCGCCTGTGGACAGCTCTTCGTCTTTGGCTTTTGCCAAGAACGCGTCCAGACCACCACGGTGATCAACAGAGCGCAGAGCAGCTGCAGAAATCTTCAGCTTGACGCCACGGCCCAATGTTTCGGACTGCAGGGTAACGTCATTTAGGTTAGGCAGAAACCGACGACGGGTTCTGTTTTTAGCATGGCTGACATTGTTGCCAGTCATCGGGCCTTTTCCGGTCAGTTCGCAACGGCGCGACATGGGTTCATCCTTCGTATCTGGTGGCAACGGGCAGCCCGGTGCCAAATCACTCTGGGTGCGGCCAAAGGCGACACCCGAAAACTGGTTGAATGCTAGTAGGAGGAATCGCCGGGATGGTCAAGACAAGTGTCACGGAATCTTTGTCTTTCCCTGTGGCTAAGGACGTTTTGTCCAACCTAACACCTCCAAGGCCCCGCTGATCAGCTTATCACACCTCAAAATCGGGCAGAGATTCGCCCCTTTAGATGGCGTTCAACTGCTCCAACATCTTTTGCGCCGCCGCCGCAGGACCGATCCCCCCCTGCGCAACATCCCCGCCAAGTTGATCCATCGTCGCCCGTGCCTCTGGCGTGTTCAATTTCGCCAGCAAAGCCTGACGTACTTCTTGGTCAAACCAATACCTGGCCTGATTGGCGCGCCCCGACTCCCAAAACCCATTCTCCCGGCGCCACTTGGTCAACGCTTGCATCTCTTCCCACGCTACCGACAGACCATCTTCCTGCAATGCCGAAACCATCATTGCCTTTGGGTAGCCCTCCGGATCCTGTGGCCGTTTGCGCAACAGGCGCAATGCACCGGAATAATCCGCACAGGTGCGCATCGCAGCATGCTTTAGATCTCCGTCTGCTTTGTTCACCAGAATAAGGTCTGCCATCTCCATGATGCCGCGCTTAACACCTTGCAGCTCATCCCCGCCCGCAGGGGCGAGCAGCAACAGAAACAGATCAGACATTTCCGCCACCACGGTTTCAGATTGCCCAACGCCCACCGTTTCAATCAGCACCACATCAAAATCCGCCGCCTCGCACAAGGCCACCGCCTCACGGGTGCGACGTGCCACCCCCCCCAGGTGGGTCTGGCTGGGCGACGGGCGAATAAACGCATTGCGATCCCGCGACAGGCGTTCCATCCGCGTCTTATCCCCCAAGATGGACCCACCCGAGCGCGAGGAGCTCGGATCAACCGCCAAAACTGCGACCCGTAACCCCTGTGCCGTCAACATCAGGCCAAAGCTTTCGATAAACGTGGACTTGCCAACGCCAGGTGTCCCAGACAACCCAATGCGCAAGGCTTGGCGTTTCGCCTCGGCAAGATACTCCAACAACTCAGACGCTTGGGCCCGGTGATCACTGCGCTGGCTTTCCACCAATGTGATCGAGCGCGCCAACGCGCGCCGCTCCCCCGCCAGAACTCTCTCTCCGAGCTGTTTGATATCCATTGGCCGCCCTCTTAAAAACTGGGCGCCAATTGACGGGGCGGAATGCGATTTGTCCAGTCCCAATGACGGATCAACCTGCGTTGTGATGTCTCTACCCCGCCTGCGTTCCATGATCCGGAGCTAGACCTCAGGCTTTGCTTTGGCGATAAGGCAGACATGACTAAATTACCCATCGAAGACGCCCTGCCCGACCTGATCGACGCCCTGCGCACCCGGGGGCGCGCCGTTTTGCAGGCCCCACCCGGGGCAGGTAAGACAACACGCGTGCCGCTCGCCATGCTCGAGGCCGGTCTGACAGACGGCAAGATCATCATGCTAGAACCCCGCCGCCTTGCTGCGCGTGCCGCCGCCGAACGTATGGCCGAAACGCTGGGGGAAACGCCGGGACAAACCGTGGGCTACCGGGTGCGCGGCGACGCCAAGGTCTCCAAAACCACCAAAATCGAAGTTGTGACCGAAGGCATCCTGACCCGGATGTTGCAATCAGACCCCGATCTACCCGGCATCGGCGCGGTGATCTTTGATGAATTTCACGAACGGTCTCTGAACGCCGACTTTGGGCTGGCCTTGTGTCTAGAAGTGGCCGAGGCCCTGCGCGACGACCTGATCCTGATGGCCATGTCCGCCACGTTGGATGCGGGGCCTGTCGGAGTTTTGATGAATGCCCCGCTAATCACCTCCGAAGGGCGTAGCTTTCCGGTCGAAACCCGCTGGCTTGATCGACCTCTTGGCCCCAAAGCCCGCCGAACCGATGCTCTAGTCGATCTCGTGCTTCAAGCAGACCGCGACACCCGCGCCATGGGCGGCGGGATATTGGTGTTCCTCCCGGGCGAAGGTGAAATCCGACGCGCCGAAGGCGCACTCAAGGGGCGTTTATCCGGTGATTGTGTGGTGCG
This sequence comes from Phaeobacter sp. NW0010-22, assembly GCF_040365955.1. Lineage (NCBI taxonomy): Bacteria > Pseudomonadati > Pseudomonadota > Alphaproteobacteria > Rhodobacterales > Roseobacteraceae > Phaeobacter > Phaeobacter sp. NW0010-22. The sequence continues at coordinate 224,908 of NZ_BAABWT010000001.1, read as the reverse complement.
TCCACTGTTTGGGGCTATGCCATTTGCCGATCAACGCGCCGCCATTGCACCGCTCAAATCGGGACGCAAGGTGGTACTGGCCACGTCAATCGCGGAAACCTCACTTACGATTCAGGACATCCGAGTCGTGGTCGACATGGGCCAAGCCAGGCGCGCTCGGTTCGACCCCGGCGCAGGTATGTCCCGATTAGTTACCGAGCGTGTTACCCGCGCCGAAGCCACCCAACGCGCCGGTCGGGCTGGCCGTGTCTCTGATGGGGTCTGTTACCGTCTCTGGACCAAAGGTGAAGAAGGGGCCCTGATGGCCTTCCCGCCAGCTGAAATTGAAGCCGCCGATTTGACCGGCTTGGCACTGGAACTGGCGCTTTGGGGGGCCGATGCCAATGACCTCGCCTTTCTGACACCCCCACCCGGTGGCGCATTGGCCGAGGCGCGTACGCTCTTGCACATGCTCGGGGCGCTGGATGCCAAAGGACAGATCACCAAACACGGCCGCGCACTCAGCGCCCTGCCCCTGCACCCCCGCTTGGGTCATATGCTGGTCACCGCCAGCAACGAGGCCGCCCCCCTTGCCGCCCTGATGGCCGAACGCGATCCGTTGCGCGGGGCACCCTCTGATCTGACGCTGCGACTTGAGGCAATGCGCGATGCCAAAGCGTTCCAACGCAACCGCCCGTATCAGGTAAATTATGGCGTGCTGGATCGCATCAAGGGCGAGACCAAGCGCCTGCGCGGACGCGGCACCGGACACAGAATGAGCCCCGCCGCCATGGCCGCCCTAGCCTACCCTGACCGCATCGGGCAACGGCGCAAAGGCGATGTGCCACGCTTTGTCCTGTCCGGTGGCAAAGGCGCGGTTCTCGCCCCCGAAGACACCTTGGCCAGCGCCCCCTATCTGGTTGCCATCGACACCGACGGGAACCCCCGCGAAGCCCGCATTCGGATGGCTGTCCAAATCTCCGAAGGTGAAATCAGGGATCTGTTCGAGGATCAGATCAAATGGGTCGATGTCTGCGAATGGTCCAAGCGCGAACGTCGTGTGATTGCCCGTCAACAACAGCGGTTCGGATCGATTACGCTTGAGGATCGGATCTGGAAAGACGTTCCCGCAGACCGCGTTGCCGAGGCGATGTTGGACGGGGTGCGCGATTTGGGCCTGCGTCTGGACGGAGCCGCCGCCCGTTTGGCGGCGCGGGTTGAACTGGTCCGGGCCGAAGGCGCAGACCTGCCCGATTTCTCAAACGCTGGGCTTATCGCCTCTCTTGAGGATTGGCTTTTGCCCATGTTCACAGGCGTAAAAACCGCCGAAGGATGGAAACGCTTTGATCTGCTCCCCGCCTTGCGCAACGCTCTCAGTTGGGCGCAAACCCAAGAATTAGACAAACAAGCACCGGGCCACTTCGTTACCCCCTTGGGGCGAAAAGTGCCAATTGATTACGGCAGCGAGGTTCCCGAAATCCTTGTCCGTCTGCAAGAAATGTTTGGTGTGACCCGACACCCAACAGTTGGGGGCGTGCCGCTAAAAGTGACGCTGTTGTCCCCCGCCCAGCGCCCGATACAGATCACCCGGGATCTGCCGGGATTTTGGGCCGGTTCCTATGCGGACGTTCGCAAAGACATGAAGGCTCAATATCCGCGTCACCCTTGGCCCGAAGATCCAACCCAAGCCGACCCAACCGTGCGCGCCAAACCGCGCCGCTAATACCGGCAGCAGCGTGCGATCACCCCTTTTGGGCAAGGCCCAGCAACAGCAGGTCAGTCGCTGCGGTCACATGATCGCGCATCTCTTGTTCCGTTGGGCGTTCCTGTCCCAACAACGCCTTATCTCGAAACGCCAAAAGCATCGCGAGCCACAACCGAACGGGCTGCTCTGAATCCTGCACTCCTAACCGATCCGCAAAAAACATCGCAAGGGTCGCGCCGGTTTCGTTTGGCCCCACTTGAAAAAAGCTCTCGATCATTTCGGAGGCTTTGCCGCTTTCCGCGATCAGCAACCTGAAAGTCTCCAGGTGATCTTGAGTCAAATGCGCTTGGGCAAACGCCAAAGCGAATCTGCGCAGGCCATCTTCGGCATTTGGGTCTTCCAAATGATCCAAAAAATTCTCACCGGCGCTATTCCCCATGAAACGCAGCGTCGCCTGAAACAGCTCAGTCTTTGACGGAAAATATCTATAGACGGTCTGCTTCGTCACTTGGGCCTGATCTGCAATTTTCCCCATGTTCGCAGATGCATAGCCCTCGGCCAAAAACTGCTGTTTGGCTGCCGCCAAAATTGCCCGACGCTTTTGCTCTTTGTTTTGTTCAATCTTTCCCACGCTATATCACCCCGCAAATCACACCACTAAGTATGATTTTATTGACTCCTGCGCAAGTAGAGTTAAATCATACCAACAAGTATGACTATTTAGGAAAGCACCATGTCTGACATCTCCGCCTCCCAACTCGCGCACAAAAATCTGCGCACATCGGGTATCCTCATCGCGCTGCTCGGCGCCATTTTGATGAGCTTTGACCCCATTTTCATACGTTTCTCAGGCGTCAGCGGTTTTGACACCGCTTTTCTCTTTGGGTTGTTCACCGCGATTTCGATGCCGTTTTTCATCCAACTCCGGGACAAACGCGGATTGATCGGCACCCTCAAAGCAAGTGGCTGGCCCGTACTAGTGTCCGGTATCCTTATGTTGGGCAGCGCAACGGCGTTGGTGCTCAGCATCAAAAACACATCCATTGCCAACACATTTGTGATCCTCAGCATTTCCCCTGCTCTGGCCGCTGTGTTTAGCCGTCTTTTTCTGGGTGAAGTCACACGGCGCGCAACTTGGATTGCCATCGCATCCGTCATGATTGGCATAAGCGTGGTGGTGTCCGGGTCGCTTGGGTCAGGCAATCTTTACGGGGACGCCTTGGCCTTTGGAGCGGTCACCTGCCTGTCCCTCAACCAAACACTTTTGCGGAAATACCAATACGTCAGCCGCATGGCGAGCGTGGGCATGGGGGGCTTGTTCCTTGCCATCGTCATGTTCGCTTTTGCCGCACCTTCGACATTCAGCCTTAGCACTTGGGTTATCATGGGGCTGATGGGCCTGTTCACCGCCCCCTTTGGCCGCGTGATGTCGCAAGTCGCAACCCGATACATCACCGCCCCCGAAGTCGGCATGATCCTGATGATGGAGGCCGTGTTCGCCCCCCTGTTCGCCTTTGGCTTCTTTGGCGAAGTCCCACCTCAAACCAGCTTCATTGGTGGGGCCATCATCCTAGTGACTATCCTTGCCTACGCCTTGACCTCTAACCGCACCCAAAATTGAGATCCAAACCGATGCTCCCTACTCTCACTTTCATTGGCCACCTCGAAACCCCGTACAAAACCCTGAACGACTGCCCTAATAACATCCAACACGACGGGCCAACGTGCGAGGTTGTATTGGACTCCAACTGTGCCGCTGGCTTGTCGGGCCTGAAACATGGGCAAAACGTTCTGTTGCTCTACTGGTTCGAAGGCGTGGACAGATCCTTGCTCTTGCAACGTCCCGGCAACAAGCCCGACAAAGACCCGGTTGGCGTCTTCAGCCTGCTTTCGCCACACAGACCCAACCCAATCGCCGCCTCTGTTGTGCAAATACAGGCCATCAATGGCGATAGAGTTGCCGTACAGGGGTTAGATTGTCTGGATGGAACCAAACTGATCGACATCAAACCAGCATAGCAAAATCCCTTGGGGCGGCTTTATCGGCCGCCCGACCGTCAGTAGACGCCCCAAGTTCAAGCGTTGCGGATCATATCGGCGGCTTTTTCTGCAATCATGATGACCGGTGATGCGGTGTTGCCTGATACAATTTTAGGCATGATCGACGCATCAATGACCCGCAATCCGTCCAGCCCATGCACCCGCAAATCAGCGCCTACAACTGCCATCGTATCACTGCCCATTTTACATGTGCCCGTCGGGTGGAAAATCGTGGTGGCAATATTGCCTGCTTCGGCGACCAGTTCTGCCTCGGACTGAACCGAGGGACCGGGCAAGAATTCCTCAGGCTGATAGGGCTGCAAAGCCTTGGCTGTCATCACTTGGCGTGCCTGTTTGATCGCGGTGACCGCAACCTGTTTGTCTCGCGCGGCACTCAGATAATTCAACTGAATATGCGGCTGAGGGTCAGTCTCTTTTGTGGTGATGTGACAGGCCCCCACACTTTCAGGACGCAGATTACAGACCGAAACGGTAATGGCCGGGAACGGGTGCAATGGATCACCCAGCTTGTCGGTCGACAGTGGTTGCACGTGATATTCCAGATCAGGCGTTTCCAGCGCAGGGTCAGATTTGGTGAACAGACCAAACTGACTGGGGGCCATGGCCAATGGCCCAGATCGCGACGTGGCATATTGCATCCCGATCTTCATTCGCCCAATCAGCGAGTTCGCTTTCTCATTCAGGGTCTCGGTATTCTTCACTTTGAACACGGTTCGAATTTGTAAATGGTCCTGCAGATTTTCTCCAACACCGGGCAGATCATGCGTTGGCGTGATCCCCAAACCGCTCAAACGATCAGACTGCCCAATTCCAGAAAGTTCCAAAATCTTGGGCGAGTTAATTGCTCCGGCTGCCAGCAGCACCTCGCGCCCCGCCTCAACCGTCATCGATTGACCTTTGTGGCGAAACGCAACACCCGTGACGCGCTTCCCGTCCAATATCAGATGATCCGTCACCGCATGGGTCAACACCCGTAGATTGGGCCGCTTCATCGCCGGGCGTAAGAACGCCTTGGTCGTGTTCCAACGCACCCCGTTCTTTTGGTTCACCTCAAAGAAACCCGATCCCTCGTTGGTCCCAGAGTTAAAATCCTCGGTGGGCTGATAGCCAAATTCACGCGCGCCCTCCTGAAAGGCGCTCAGAATATCCCAACTCAGGCGTTGTTTCGTGACCTTCCACTCGCCGCCCGCACCGTGCAGATCAGTTTCGCCGTCGTGGTGATCCTCGGATTTGCGAAAATACGGCAGCACATCCGCCCAACTCCAACCCGCGTTGCCCATCTGCCGCCAACCATCATAATCCGCCGCCTGTCCCCGCATATAGATCATGCCGTTGATCGAGGTGCAGCCGCCCAAAACCTTACCGCGCGGATACACCAGCGAACGGCCATTCAAGCCCGGTTCTGGTGCGGTCTTCATCATCCAGTCAACGCGCGGATTGCCGATACAATAAAGGTAACCAACCGGAATATGGACCCAATGATAGCGGTCATTGCCCCCGGCCTCTAACAGCAAAACCTTGGTGCCGGGGTCTTCGCTCAGACGATTGGCCAGCACACATCCAGCCGTGCCGCCGCCCACAATCACATAGTCATAGCTTCCATCAAGTGGCTGCCCCATTGGTGCTGTCTCCCTCAGACCAAGGCGCGGCGTTTACACGCCTGGGTCAAATATTTCGTGTAAATCTTGGGTCATGCGCCCCAATTGCCGTGATGGACCCCGTCGTGATCCACCCGCCTGAACCCATGCGCGCCAAAGGCATCGCGTTGGCCTTGGATTAAATTGGCGGTACCGCGCGCTTGCCGGGCACTGTCATACCAACTTAGTGCCGCCGCCATGGCTGGCATCGGCAAACCAGCTTGCATCGCCGCCGACACGGTTTGACGCAACGCAGGCAGGATGGGCGTCAACAATTCACCCACGGCGGGTACGAGCAGAACCGGCTCTGACCCGCTGGCACGTAACATCTCGGCCAGATCATCCAAAAAACTGGACCGGATAATGCAGCCTGCACGCCAGATTTCGGCAATCTCGGCCAAGTCCAGCGCCCACGTAAACTCAGCAGAGGCCGCGCGCAAAATCTCAAACCCTTGAATATGGGCCAGAATACGCCCTGCAAACAACGCCTGCGCCAAGACATCTGGTGCGGGCAACACCACATCCAAAGCCCCGGCAGGCAACACATCAGCCGCCGCTACACGCCCCTCCTTTGCAGAGGACCAAGCGCGTGCGCCCACAGCCGCTTCAATGGTCGAGGCCGATTGACCCAGCTTGAGCGCCTCGATCAGCGTCCACCGACCGGTGCCCTTTTGACCTGCCTGATCCTGGATCAGATCTACCAGCGGCTTGCCGGTCTCCGGGTCAATAGTTTGCAATACCTTGGCCGTGGTTTCGATCAGATAAGATGACAGGGGGCCATCATTCCAGCCTGCAAGCACGGCACCGATGTCAGCCGCCGGCATCCCGGCATGATCGCGCAGCAGGCCATAGACCTCGGCAATCATCTGCATATCAGCGTATTCTATACCGTTGTGTACCGTCTTGACGAAATGCCCGGCGCCGTCCGGCCCCACATGCGCCACACAGGGCAATCCCTGAAACTCTGCGGCGATCGGCTCTAACACCGGGCGCAACTGGGCCCAACTGTGCTCCGATCCCCCCACCATCATTGACGGGCCGGTGCGCGCGCCTTCTTCGCCACCGGAAACACCCATCCCCACAAAGTGAAGCCCGGTTCCGGCAAAATCACTGGATCGGCGGCGCGTATCGTTAAAATCGGCGTTCCCCGCATCAATCAACGTATCCCCTGCGTCCAGCAACGGCTGCAATTGCGCAATCATCGTATCAATCGGTGCACCCGAGGGGATCATCATCAAGATCAACCGTGGCGTCTCTAGATTTGCGACAAATGCCTGCAACGTTTCAGCGCCACTCAGGTGGTCCGCCAACGGTCCTGCCTCTTTCAGAAACGGTGCGATCCACTCGATCTCACGGTTACAAACAACAGTCGGGATGCCACGGCTGGCAAAGTTCAACGCCAAAGCGCTGCCCATGGTTCCCAAACCGTATACGCCGATCCGCGCTTTGCTCATCCATCACCTCTGTGGTCTTGGTTCTTGCAATCTGCGTCAGGACGCCAGTGGACGCAAGATGACCAATTGCGATTAGTTTCCAGTGGCAAACGTTGCACTTAGTGAAAAAACACCTATGTTCAACAGGAATTGGTGCACATAACTGCATCAAAAGAGCAGAAACGCGCGATGACTGAAAAATGGACCAAAGCATGGCATGAGGTTGTAAGACCTCTGATCCAGCGCCCGTATCAGGTGCAGGTCGCCGCATTGTGTCTACGCTCAACGCCCAAGGGCCAAGAAGTCCTTCTAATCACCAGTCGTGGAACCGGTCGCTGGATTGTCCCCAAGGGGTGGCATATCGCCGGCATGAACGGGGCCGAAGCCGCCGTCCAAGAAGCTTGGGAAGAAGCTGGCGTGAAAACCGCAGGCTATGATCCGGAACCTGTTGGCCAGTACCGCTATGACAAAAAGCTGTTCGCTGGCGTTTCTCAACCGGTCCGCGCCAATGTATATCGAATCGATGTAGCAGCTTTGTCCGATGACTACCCCGAAGCGGGGCAGCGCGAGCGTCGCTGGATTTCGACCAAGGAAGCTGCGAACCTGGTCCGCGAGCCCCAATTACAAGCCTTGTTGCGGCATTTGTAACACCTTTACGTCAGTTCTATGTCAACAGACTTGCCTCATTGTTCATGAGTCTCTAACCGCAGGCGCGACCACTGGATGGAAAGCCTCGGCCATGACCAATACCCCGATCAAGACCAAATGGACCACTTTGGATAAGGATCTGAACAGGATCTCGCGAATGGAGCTTGCCACATCGTACGTGGCACGACCACTGATCGGGACCGGCATTGCGATGGCCTTCATCATCACAGCCGCACTGATCGCAGCAATTTTCTTTAGCGACACTCCCGGCAGCTATATCGTGATCGCAGCCGCAGCCGTTGGCGCCTATATGGCGATCAACATCGGGGCAAACGATGTTGCCAACAACATGGGTCCGGCTGTTGGCGCAAATGCGTTGTCTATGGGCGGGGCCATTGTCATCGCAGCAATCGCTGAAAGTGCCGGTGCTCTGCTGGCAGGGGGCGACGTGGTCTCGACCATTTCCAAAGGCATCATCGATCCGATGTCCGTCCAAAACAGCGAAGTGTTCGTCTGGGCGATGATGGCCGCGCTGATCTCTTCGGCGCTATGGGTGAATCTCGCAACTTGGGTCGGCGCCCCTGTTTCGACCACGCATTCGGTCGTCGGTGGTGTTATGGGCGCAGGGATCGCGGCTGCAGGCATGGCCGCAGTGAACTGGCCCACAATGGGCAAGATCGCCGCCAGCTGGGTGATTTCACCCGTTCTGGGCGGGGCCATTGCTGCCCTGTTTTTGGCCATCATCAAAGCCAAAATCCAATACCAAGAGGACAAAATCGGCGCCGCGCGTCGTTGGGTTCCCATCCTCGTGGCCATTATGGCTGGCGCTTTTGCGGCCTATCTGTCGGTCAAAGGTCTCAAGCGGATCGTTAAGATTGAGCTAGAGGTCGCAGTCCTGATCGGTTTGGCCACAGCAGTCGTGACATGGGCCGCGACCGTCCCTTGGGTACGCCGCAAATCCGAAGGTCTGGAGAACCGCACACGCTCTCTAAAAACCTTGTTTGGCCTGCCCTTGGTTGTGTCCGCCGCCTTCCTCAGCTTTGCTCATGGGGCCAACGACGTCGCCAATGCGGTTGGCCCGCTGGCCGCGATTGTGCACGCGACTGAATTTGGTGATTTCGCCTCCAAAGTGTCTATCCCGATGTGGGTGATGATCATCGGCGCCTTTGGTATCTCGTTTGGCCTGTTCCTCTTTGGTCCCAAACTGATCCGGATGGTGGGCAGTCAGATCACCAAGCTGAACCCCATGCGGGCATTCTGTGTGGCCCTGTCTGCAGCGATCACCGTGATCGTCGCCAGCTCTTTGGGTCTGCCAGTCAGCTCCACCCATATCGCCGTCGGCGGCGTGTTTGGGGTCGGGTTCTTCCGTGAATGGGATTCCGAGCGTCGCCGCCGTCTCTCCACTGGGACCGCCAAAATCAAGCCCGCATTTGCTCGTGAAGAACGCCAGCGCCGCAAACTGGTGCGCCGGTCACACTTCATGACCATCATTGCCGCCTGGGTCATCACGGTCCCTGCCGCCGCTTTGATGTCTGGCGTCATCTTCTGGCTTTTGACTGCCTTTATCTAAGCAAACCGGGACAGGTCACGCACACGCGGGCCTGTCCCGGCCTCATCCCCATATCTGCTTCGGGGAATATTGCGGTTGAACGACCCCCTCCTGTGACGCTCTGTTGATCAACTCCGCGACACGGACGCAGACCGGCGTTTCACATCCGTATTGCGCGCCCAGTGCGATGATTTCCCCCTGCAAACTGTCAATCTCAGTCGGGCGCTGTTCGGCCAGATCATAGGCCATTGAAGTGCGCGCCGTGGGGTCAATTGTCAGCATCTGCGCTGCAATCCTTGAGAACAGCGCAGTTGGCAGACGCAAAACAAACGGCATCATCCAGACCGGCAAAGGCGTGGTTGGCTGCGCCTCGATCCCAGCCGCCTTTAGGACACGTATCGCCTCGGCCGCTTGATCCGCCATCAATCGTCTCCAAGCCCGGTCTGACAACTGTTCAAGGATCGTGAGCCCGGACAGGGCGTTCAACGCATTGTTCAGGTTTACCACCAGTTTGCCCCACTGCACCGCCTCGATGCGCGCACTTTCAGTGACACTCAGATCGGGCGCATTCAACGCTTTGGCCAGATCCCCGGCCCCCGTCTCAATCACAATATCGCCCGAGGTCGCGCGGTGAAAACACCCTGCCCCTGATGGCACCACGTTGAACGGAACCATCCCGGCCCGTACATCCCGCCCGACAAGTCCCGCACGCAGGCTTGTTCCGTTGTCCATCCCATTCTGCCAAGAAATCACTGGGGCCTGAGCCGGGGCGTGCGCTGCAATCAACGCGGTCATTTCCGCAGTGGCTCGGGATTTGACGGTGACAATCACCACTTCAGCGTCCGCAAGACAGGTCGGATCGGTGGCAAGGGTCAACCGATCCGCCTCAATCATCTGCGTCATCCCAGAGAAATCGGTGCATGTCAGCCCGTGTTCGGCAATTTCGCCCAGAATCCGAGGCCGCCCCAGCAAAGTCACCTGATGCCCCGCCGCTGCCAAAAGCCCACCGGTAAAGCACCCGATACTGCCCGCGCCCGCGATCACAATTCGCATTCGACCTCTCCCCATGTTCCTCAAACGCGATCTTGCGTCGGAAGACAAGGAGAGACAACTCTTGCTCAGCCAGCGCGGCGTTGACGTCGCGATTTCAACCGCTGATGCGCCTCGGGCGTACCATCATGGAACGAGCCGAACCACTTGTCCCATGGCATTTCCAGATTGCCGTAATTCACCTCGAAATACCTGTGGTGCATCTGGTGGTGAAACGTCCCCAATGCCAGCGATTTTCGATCCTTAACCAACAAGCTCTCATAGCCCGTATGCGAGCTGGCCGCTGTCAGGCCCTGATGCTGCAAATGGAACAGAATGTGCAACGGATGCGCGGGCACGATGAAATGGATCAGAATCGAGGTAAAGAAAAAGAACGCCTCGAACGGGTGCATCGATAGTCCCGACCATGGCCCCACATTGACGTTGCGGTGGTGCAACGCGTGGGCAAACCGATACAGCGGCCCCCAATGCAAGGCCCGATGTATCCAGTAGAAATGGAACGAAATCCACACTGGTGTCAGCAGGAAAAACAACACAAACAAAATGGGATGTTCAGATGGAACCAACATCGGCACCCAGCCATTGGCCATGCCCCAAAACATCAGCACCTCAAAAAAAGTCCAACAGGCCACACCACTGCCCAAGGTCCAGAACATGTTGTCATGCACTTGATTAGAGAACGTGAATTGCTTGCCATTGCCAGACAACGGCCGGGGATCAAACTTGAGCCTTTCACCCTGCTTCTTGGCGCTGAAAAAGAACAGATGCAGCCCGCCTGCAACCAATATCATCAATGCCAGATTGCGCAGCCAGATCAGCACAATCCAATCTATCGACAGGCTCGCCATACGCTCCATCGCCGGGGTCAACCAGGTCCAGCTGACAAAAGCAATCAACAGAACAATCACGTTCTCCGCGACTCCCAGCCAACGATCCGCAACCCATGTCGCTATGCGGACCGGATTGGGCGGCCAACTGAAAAACGGCGAAACCGCAACCGGTACATCCGGCGTATGCGCCCAGCCGGGCAATTTGGGGGAGTCGGACATCGGAACCTCTGCGCGTTACGTGGATGGTGTTGACGCAGGGTGGCATGCCAATCTAATCAAGAAAAACAGAAAGGTTTGAAAACCTTTCTCAGATTTTCTGAGGAATAGCCCGATGGATGACCTGCGCCTCTCTTTGCGTTTGCTGCGCGCCTTTATGTTTGCAGTCGATAATGGCTCGATCACCGGGGCGGCAACCGCGTTGAACGTGGCCCCCTCTGCCGTGGCCGCAGCATTGGACCGGGTCGAGGCGGAATTTGGCACGTCACTGGTCGTACGCGCCCGCGCCCGCGGCATCACCGCAACCCCCGCAGGTCGCGCCTTAGCCGCTCGTATCCGCCCCCTGATCGAGGATTATTCTAACGTTATGCAAGAGGGCTACGCCCTTAGCCAAGGTTTGCGCGGAACACTTAATATAGGATATTACGCCCCCGTTGCGCCCGCATTTCTCCCAATCATCTTGCAAAAATTACAGAAACAAAGCCTGGACCTTAAATTCAACCTGCAAGAATGCGACAACAAAACGGCACAATCCGGGCTTTTGGATGGCACATTGGACATCGCCCTGTTCGCCGGGGATGATCTGCTGACAGGGGTCGAAACCCGGCCTCTGATGGACCTGCCCCCCTATGCGCTGTTGCCCGAGGGGCATGCCCTGGCCACCGCTGACGTACTCCAATTCAGCGATCTCAGCAACGTGCCGTTGGTCTTGTTGGATCTGCCCGTTGCAGGGGCCTATGTCCGGGGATTGTTCCGCACAACCGGCGTCACACCCGATATTGTCGCCACCGTCAGCAGCGTAGAAATGGTCCGCTCTCTGGTTGGGGCTGGCATGGGTGCCGCCGTACTGAACATGCGCCCGCGCACCACGCTCAGCTACGGTGGCGACGCACTTCGCGCTATCCCCCTAATCGACGGAGCCAGCCTGAACCTGGTCTCTGGTCGCGCCGCCGGGGCACCGCGCCGTCTGGTGCAAGTGTTCCAAGACACCCTGCACAGCTGGTTCAACAGCCCCGCGGCACTGGACTTGATTGCCCAGCCCCCGCGCCCCGGTCAGGCCGGCAGCGACCAGCCATAAATCAAGTTGTCAGACTGCCAAAGCGGGCCTTTGTCCTGACACTCAGCAATCACATCCCCACCGCAGGCTGCGTAAAACGCGACCGCCGGTGCATTGTCCCGCACCACGGCTAGCGTGACCTGCTGCGCACCGCGTTGATGTGAAATGGCCTGACCAAGCTGCAATAACTGCCGCCCTAGCCCTGCACCCCGCGCAGCCCTAGCGACATAAAGATGTTCAATCTCGCCCGCACATTCAGACAGGGCACACAATCCAATCAGCTCTCCATCCCGTTCAACCACAACCGCTTGGGCCCCAAACGCCAACCGATCCCGCCAATAGGCCGTGCGCCGCACCATGTTCAGGGCCAGACGCACCTCAGGCGGCGCAATCTTGGCATAGGTTTCCTGCCAAACCCGGAAATGCAGCGCGGCGACCGCCTCATACTCCTCCAGCCCGGCCAATCGCTGGGTCAGCCCCCCATCGACATAGCTATGCCCCGCCATGATCCACGCCGCCTGCGCCGCTCTTTGCTGTGCCGAACGTACCAAAAGGTAATCTCGATCAAAGGTCGATGTCACAAAGACCCCCAACCCAGCCTCGGAAATCGGGCGCACCGCCGCCAGCACAACGCCGGGCACATCCAAATCCACAAGGTTACTCACCTGCACGGCCTGCCACCCACCCGAGGTCTCAACCCCGTCGGGCACACGGTCCGCCAAACACAGAATAGATGTTTCGTCGGGGGCTTGGGTGGCGCTCACCAGCCCCGGACCAGATACCCAATCAGGCACACCTTTTTCGGGCGCGCGCCGGGACACCGCATAGGTCCCCGGCAGCGCGTTTAACAGCAACTGCACAGTCATTTTTTCAGATCACAGTTAAATTAAGAGCCAAGGCACCAGCGCATGATCGCTTTTTGCGCATGCAGACGGTTCTCAGCTTCGTCGAAAATCACCGACTGCGAGCCATCCATAACCGCGCTGGTGACTTCTTCTTCGCGGTGCGCAGGCAAGCAATGCATGAACAAAGCGTCCGGCTTGGCGTGGCTCATCAGCTCATCATTGACCTGATAGGGGCGCAGCATGTTGTGGCGCCGCTCTTTGGCCGATTGCGCGTCATGCATCGACACCCACGTGTCCGCAACAATCAGATCCGCACCCTCAACCGCTTTGAACGCATCACGCTCAATGACGACCGTGCTGCCCTTTTGACGGGCAAATCCCATGAATTCCTCTTCGGGGTCCAATTGGGCTGGCCCGGTAAAGGTCAAATCAAACCCAAACTGGCCCGCCGCATGCAGGAACGAGGCACAGACGTTGTTTCCATCCCCAGCCCACACAACCTTCTTGCCCTTGATCGAACCACGATGTTCTTCATAGGTCAGAATATCCGCCATGATCTGGCAAGGGTGCGTGCGATCTGTCAAACCGTTGATCACCGGAACATCCGCGTATTCGGCCATTTCCGTCAGAACCGCCTCGTCAAAGGTCCGGATCATGATCATATCGACATAGCGGCTAAGCACGCGGGCGGTATCGGCGATGGTTTCACCATGCCCCAACTGCATGTCCTTGCCCGACAACACCATGGATTGCCCGCCCATCTGGCGCACACCCACATCAAAAGAAACGCGCGTCCGGGTTGACGGTTTTTCAAAAATCAACGCGACCATGCGATCCTTAAGCGGTTGATCTTCATCCACCGCTGCCTTTGGTTGCCCCGCGCGGGCCTGCTTGGTCTTTGCCGCCTGATCAATCATCGACCGCAAATCAGCCGCATCAGTTTTGTGAATGTCTAGAAAATGGTTCATGTCTGTATCGCTTTTGCTTTTCGGCGCCGATGGGAACATCGCCCCACCCTGCCGTATCAGTCCCGAGTAATGTTAAGCTGTCGCCAGCTGAGTTTCGACCAGCGCCGCCGCCTTATCCAGCCGCGCCACGGCCTCGGCAATATCGTCATCTGTCAGTGTCAGGGGCGGCAACAATCGGATCACATTGTCTGCTGCAGGCACGGTGATGACCTGATTGTCATAGCCCGCATTGACCACATCAATATTCACCGCCACGCATTTCAGCCCCAACATCAGGCCCGACCCACGCACCGATTCAAACACCTCGGGGTGGTCCGCAACCAACCCTTCCAGCTTTTGGCGCAGCAGGCCGGATTTGCGGTTCACTTCGGCCAGAAACTCCGCATCCGCCACGTGATCCATCACAGCACAACCCACGGCGCATCCCAACGGGTTACCGCCATAGGTCGACCCATGGGTCCCTGCCGTCATGCCACTGGCCGCGTCCTCTGTGGCCAGAACCGCCCCCAAGGGAAAGCCCCCGCCGATGCCTTTGGCAACCATCATGATATCCGGGGTGATCCCCGCCCATTCATAGGCAAACAACTTGCCTGTCCGGCCCACACCGCACTGAACCTCGTCCAGAATCAGCAACAAGCCGTGCTCATCACAGATCTGACGCAACGCCTTCATTTCCGCATCAGGGACCGGACGAATGCCGCCCTCACCCTGCACCGGTTCAATCATGATCGCCGCTGTTTTGTCGGTGATCGCATTGGTCACCCCATCCAGATCGCCAAAAGTCAGATGTACAAAGCCGGGCAGCATTGGCCCAAACCCTTTGGTCATCTTTTCCGACCCTGCCGCGGCAATCCCTGCCGAAGACCGACCATGGAATGACCCGTCAAAAGTCAGAATCTCGATCCGTTCAGGCTGGCCCTTTTCATAGAAATACTTGCGCGCCATTTTGACTGCCAACTCACAGGCTTCGGTGCCCGAGTTGGTGAAAAATACGGTATCCGCAAAAGTGTTGTCGACCAGCTTGTCCGCCAACGCCTGCTGTTGTGGAATCTCATACAAGTTCGACACATGCCACAGCGCCTGCGCCTGTGTGGTCAGCGCCTCGACCAGCGCCGGATGCGCATGGCCCAGCGCGTTCACCGCAATGCCCGCACCCAGATCCAAAAAGCGTCGCCCATCAGCCTCGATCAGCCAAGTGCCTTCGCCCTTCACAAACTGAAGCGGCGCACGGTTATAAGTCGGCAGAACGGACGGGATCATCTGGATCATCCTTTTTGGATACTTGAGCCCCGATGAGTGCATCACAAGGGGCGGTTTCGTCAACATTTTGGAGAGGGGTGCGCGGATTTAGTCGCGCCGAGGATCAATCGGGTCGGTACGCAAATTAGCGTCGGCGTCGGACAGACGTGATATGTGTGTGTTTGATCATGACGCGATGCTTAGCCGAGGATCCACCAGAAGAAAACCCCCTATCGGACGCGTTCACTTCCGATATGGCTAATTTTAACTCAAAATGACCAATTCGGCACTCCGATTTGACCACTTCACATACTTCACCGACCCCACCAAACGACACATCCACCACGGCCAAAACGACCGCAAAACGTTGTTTTTAAAAGGTATTCACATCTATAAAATCAAACGGCATTCCACATCGCATTCATCACAGTCGAAATTCCAAATAACCGGCATTTTTCCTTGCCAATCCCCCAAAACAGGCGCACCGCTTGGCCATGTTCGAACCCAAAGCCCAAAACCCTGCATTGGCTGCGCTACTGATCTTCATCGCCTCGGCCTTCATCGCGGGCACGACCCTGTTCGCCAAAGCTTTGGGTACAGAGACGCTTGGGGCCCCGCTCAGCCCGTTTCAGATCAGCCACGGGCGATTCCTCTTTGCGTTTATGGCCATCGCGACCGCTGTCGCCGTCATGCGCCCCCCGCTCAGCCGCCCCCACTGGCGTCTGCATATCGGGCGCACCCTGTTTGGATGGGGCGGCGTAACCCTCATGTTTGCCTCGGTCGCGTTCATTCCGATGTCAGATGCGACGGCCATTTCATTCCTGAACCCCGTGTTTGCCATGGTTCTGGCTATTCCCCTCTTGAAGGAACGGGTCGGCCCATGGCGGTGGAGCGCGGCCGGCATCGCCCTGATTGGCGCCGTGATCTTATTGCGCCCAACCCCAGACAGCTTTCAACCCGCGGCCTTTTTGGCCCTGGGGGCCGCCGTGATCATGGGATTAGAGCTGATCATCATCAAAAAGCTCTCAGGTCGCGAATCACCGTTTCAGATCCTGCTCGTGAACAATGCGCTTGGCTTGGGCATCGCCACGCTGGCTGTGCTGCCTGTTTGGCAAATGCCAACACTGCACCAATGGATGGCCCTCGTCGGGATTGGCCTGCTTATGGCCTGCGCGCAGGCGTGTTTTGTGAACGCAATGGCACGCGCGGACGCATCATTTGTTGCGCCCTTTAGCTATGCAACGCTGATCTTTGCAGCCCTTTATGATTTTGTGGGTTTCGACGTGATCCCGGACGCCATCAGCCTCAGCGGTGCGGTTATCATTCTCAGCGGTGCCCTGCTGCTCGCCTGGCGTGAAGGCTATAACAAATCCTTAAAATCAAAAGCTTAACGGCTCCCAATCGCTGAAACCCACAAAATCATGCACTTCGCGGTCAAATTTTCCTGAACGCGGCCTGTCCGCGACGCTAATGTCGTATTTCCGAATGAAGGCCCTCTTCAAAGGCGCAATCTGACCTTAGTTTGTTAGCGAGGACGCGCCATGCATGAACGCCGTATTCCCGAATGGGTCCGCCACGCCCCCGCGCCATCGGTTCGTGATTTTGGTATCCTTGCCGGTCTCGAAGCCGTCGTGCGCGGAATCCTGATCTCGGTCTTTCCGCTCGTAATCTATCGCGCCCTTGGCGATGCCGGGGCGGTGTCGTCTGTGTACTTTTCCATTGGGATCGTTTCACTGCTCGTGGGCCTGATGGTGCCGTCGCTGATCCGCTTTGTGCCCCGCCGTTGGGCTTATAGCTTTGGTACCGGCCTGTTCATCGTTTCCGCCCTCCTCGCGATCGAAGGCAGCCCCATGGCTGTCATCGCCGCGCTGGCCCTGAACACGGTTGCAGCGGTGACCACCTTTATCTGCTTCAACGCCTATGTGCTGGATTACATCAATCGGATTGAACTGGGAAAATGTGAAACCAGCCGCATGCTCTACAGCGCCCTAGGCTGGACCGGTGGGCCGATGATGGGCGTTATCGCTATGGAATATTGGCCGCCCGCGCCCTTTGTCATCAGCGCACTGGCCGCCGTTGCGATGCTGATAGTGTTTTGGCGTATGCGGCTGGGCAATGGCAAACATATCTCGCGGGCCAAGGCCCAAACCGGCAACCCGCTGACCTTTCTGCCCCGTTTCTTTGCCCAACCCCGGTTGGTGGCCGGATGGTTGTTTGCCGTAATCAGATCCTGCGGCTGGTGGATCTATGTGGTCTACCTGCCGATTTTCGCCATCGAGGCCGGTTTAGGCGACCAACTCGGAGGCATCCTGCTGTCTTTTACCAACGGCATGCTGTTTGCGGCTCCCCTGATCCTGCGCTGGATGCAGCGAACTTCCGTCAAACGCACCGTGCGCACCGGGTTTCTCGCCGCCGCCGCTTGCTTCATTGCCGCAACCGCACTGGCAGGATTGCCCAGTCTCGCCGTTGCCATGATGGTTGCGGGGTCGCTGTGGCTCATCGTTCTGGACATCAGCGCCGGTCTGCCCTTCCTGATGGCCGTGAAACCCTCGGAACGCACCGAAATGTCGGCCGTCTATTCCAGCTATCGCGATGTTTCAGGCATCCTCACCCCCGGCGCGGCCTGGCTCGTCTTGCTGGTTTCGCCCGTGGCCGGAATCTTTGCTGCAGGCGGGGCCGCCATGATCGGCGCCTGGGCCATCGCCGCGCATCTGCATCCGCGATTGGGCAAGGCGCGAATCACCATGGAGCCCGCAAAACCGCCAAGCGACTCTGAAACCCCGTTGGAACTGGCTTAAGGCTTCAGCCGATAGCCGGTTTTCAACATCCACCACGCGATCAGGCACACCGTAAATGTGGCCCCGCTGCACACGGCAAACCCCAACAACGGGGAGCTGTCCGAGGTTCCGATCACACCAAACCGAACCCCATCAATCAGGTAGAACACCGGGTTCATATGGGTGATCTTGTTCAAAACAGGCGGCAACGCGTCGACCGAATAAAACGTGCCGGACAAAAACGCCAAAGGGGTCACGATAAAATTGGTGATTGCGGCCATCTGATCAAACTTATTGGCAAAAACCCCGGCCACAATGCCAACTGCCCCCATGAACGTGGCCCCCAACACTACAAAAGCAAACGCCACTATTGGATGCACCGGAACAATCCCCAAACCCAAGGCCAGCGCGGTTCCGATTCCCAACGCAACCAACAGCCCCCGCGCAAGCCCGCCTGCCAGATAGCCCAACACCAGTTCCAACGCCGACAACGGCGGCATCAATGTGTCCACGATGTTGCCTTGTACCTTGGTGATCACCAACGAGGACGACGTATTGGCAAAGGCGTTCTGAATCACCGTCATCATCAATAGCCCCGGCGCCAGAAAAGTCATGAACGACACGCCCATCACATCTCCCCGCCCCGGTCCAACGGCGATAGTGAAAATCAACAGAAACAACCCCGTCGTCACCAGTGGCGCCAGCAACGTCTGCGTCCAAACCACACAGAATCGCATCGTTTCGCGCTTTGCCAGCGTATAAAGCCCCAGCCAATTCATCCGTCCAAAGCGGCGTTCACCCAATTCCACGAAGTCCGACATGTGCTTTGTTCCCTACGCTGGCGAATCTGATTCGAAGTGCCTTGTAACTCGGGGCGCAGTGATTAGAATAGAGCGCTGAAACGAATTCCAAAGGCGGCCATCAAAATGGGCCGCTTTCCCGCTTTTGAAAGGCAAGCCATGTCCTGGACTGACGAGCGCGTTGAACTGCTCAAAAAAATGTGGGGCGAGGGCCAATCGGCCAGCCAGATCGCAAAAGAACTAGGCGGAGTAACCCGCAACGCCGTGATCGGCAAAGTACACCGTCTGGGCCTGTCGAACCGGACCACGGGTGCGACAGCCGCCAAAGCGGACGCCAAGCCGAAACCCAAGGCCGAACCGAAACCAGCCCCGCCCAAGGCCGAATCCAAACCATCGCCCAAGACCGAGCCCGCACGCCCGGTGCCTGCGGCAACCCCGGCATCCGAATCGCGCCCGATCTCGGCGCGCAAACAGATCATCCCAGCCGGTCAGCCGCTGCCGCCGCAGCCTTCGGCAAACGAAATCAGCCCCGAAGCGCTGGCCAAGGTGAACGAGGTCGAGAAGAAATCCAAAAAGATCACCTTGATGGAATTGACCGAGCGGACCTGCAAATGGCCGGTTGGTGACCCCGCAACCGAAGATTTCTGGTTCTGCGGTCTGCCTGTTCAACAAGGCAAACCCTATTGCGAAGCCCACGTCGGCGTGGCCTTCCAACCAATGAGCGCCCGCCGCGACCGTCGCCGCTAACCGCTTTTGACACCGTACACACGACACAAACCCTGCGCTCCTGCGCGGGGTTTTGTTTTTTCAGCTGCGCGTTCCCACGTGCACAGCGCTGCCCCCGAACCTCCCCCAAGGGTCGTCCATAGAGCCCAAACAAAAAACGCCCAGGATCTCTCCCGGGCGCGCACTGGCTACAAACCCTTGAACTTTAGTTCTTGATCGGTGCCGCTGATGTGAAATCAGGGATCTTATTTTCCGATGCGTCTTTGCCTTCGATACCCGGCCAGTTGTTCTGCGCCAGATCAATGTTGCCCGGAATGTCTTCTTCCCAGAACCCAACCACGTTTTTGGTGATGTTCAAGAACAGCTTGTCGTCAACGATGCGCCACAAGTTGGGGTTGCCCGGCACTTTGCCGCCCTTGGACACGCCGTAGGCACAGTGACCATCGTACTGGGGCGCGTAATACGCAGGGTTCTTTTCAAAGGCATCGCGATTTGCTTCGGTTGAAAACGCAAAAGTTGATCCGTTGTAATCTGCAGTAATGGCGGCATTGCCTTTGACGCCAGCCTGTTGGGCGGTGCCAACAGCCGATTGAGGCAAGCTACGGTAGGCAACAACATCATACCCAGAAACAGCAAAGCCTGTTCCATCAATATATTGCTCACCCGCAAATGCGGGGACAGCAAAAGCAGTGACTGCTGCGGTGGCCAAGGCCAGAGCGAAATTTTTCATAGCGGGGGTCCTTTGTGGGTCCATTCAAAGAGGTAAGCGCCAGCAATTCTGGGCCTGTTCTAACAATAGGGATATTCTGAACTAAACGAAGACCACCTCGCGTCGCTGTGACAGCACAAGAGATTTCGTGATCAGACGCAGCGGAATATTTCAAACAACCCTTGTGCATGGCCCTCTGTTGAATTTTGATTACCCGCGCACTAGCTCGCCTATTGGGGGCGACGCTGCCCAGACCTAACACGGATGATCTACACCATGAGTGATGACACAACCTACACCCCGCCCGCAGTTTGGACTTGGGACAGCGAAAGCGGTGGACGCTTCGCCAATATCAACCGCCCTATCGCCGGGGCCACGCATGACAAGGACCTCTCGGTCGGGAAACACCCGCTGCAACTCTATTCACTGGCAACCCCCAATGGCGTCAAAGTCACCGTCATGCTCGAAGAGCTGCTGGAACTGGGCCACAGCGGTGCAGAATACGACGCCTGGCTGGTGAACATCGGCGAAGGCGACCAATTCAGCAGCGGTTTTGTTGGGGCGAACCCGAATTCCAAGATCCCGGCCCTGATGGATCACAGCGGCGACACACCAGTGCGCGTGTTTGAATCCGGATCTATCCTCGTGCACCTTGCCGAAAAGTTTGACGCCTTCCTGCCCAAAGACGGCCCCGCACGGACCGAGGTCATGAACTGGCTGTTCTGGCAAATGGGCAGCGCGCCCTATCTTGGCGGTGGGTTCGGCCATTTCTACGCCTATGCACCAGAGAAGTGGCAATATCCCATCGATCGTTTTTCGATGGAAACCAAACGCCAACTGGACGTTCTGGACCGCGAATTGGCTGAAAACACCTATATCGCAGGCGACGATTACACCATCGCCGATATGGCAATCTGGGCTTGGTACGGGCAACTGGTGCTGGGTCGCCTCTACGATGCAGCCGAATTCCTCGATGTCACCAGCTATACGCACGTGATGCGCTGGGCCAAAGCGATCGACGCCCGTCCCGCCGTGAGCCGAGGCCGCAAAGTGAACCGTGCTTTTGGTGAGCTGCACACCCAACTGCGCGAACGCCACGACGCCAGCGACTTTGACACCAAAACTCAAGACAAGCTCGAAGCAGAGGCGCAGTAGCGCTGACGCGCGGGCCCGGGGGCTGGCTGCATGCAGCCAGCCCCCGGGCCCGCGCCCCTCACTTCAACAGCGGCGGTTTGTCCGGGTCGCTACCGGGGATTACAGGCTGGTATGTTTTGGTTTCTGGTTTAGGCAATTCAAAACACAGCCCCACCTTGGCCAGTTTAACCGCTACCTGATCGATTCCGTCGAAAAAGCCAACGTCCAGTGCCCCCGCATCAATCCCAGAAAACGTCAACGACTCTGAGACGGCTTTGGCCAAGGCACCTTGCGCGCCCTCTACCACATCGACAAAGCCCAGCAGATGCCCCCGGCTGTCATCGCCATAAGTCACCCCAACCAGATACGCTCGCTTAGCCAGGCCACCCGCTGTCGCCAGTTTTGTATCCAGCGCTGAAATCAGCACACCTGGCAATCCAACAGGTGCGGACACTTCGGCAATCGCAGTCTCGACTTCATCCGGTGCATGACCGAGTGTGGACAGCAACCATTGCACCGCATCTGCAGGGATCAAAATCGACGAAGGGGCCACCTCAAGGTTCACCCCCAAGCCAATGCCTTGCCCTTCGAGCATCCCTGCCAGAATACGGCCCGAAATTGCCGCATAAGGTGCGCTGCCTTTCGCAAAATCCGCCAATCGCTCTTCGCGATCAAAAACCAGAACAAACTGCCCATCCGCAACATCGAACATTTCTGGAGACAGATTGTCACCATCGGCTTCTTCGTTCAGCAGCAAAAACAATTCACTGTCGGCCAGCCGCTCGTAAAACCGCAACCGGGCGCCATCATCGCCAAGGTCTGCCTCCATCGCCGCATGTGCGATATCCAGTGGTGTCGCCTCGTCCATAGCCGTCCCCTTGTGCTCTGGTCGCTGACACTGATCGCCTGCAGACCCCGCTCTCGAAATCAGGGACAGTCCGTAATATGCCCCCCACCCAGAGGCAAGCCCAACCTCACGCGCGTCTAGCCCGCCACAGCAAGCACCGCCCCGGGATTCATGATCCCACGCGGGTCCAGCGCGGTTTTGATCGCCCGCATCGCCGCCAACTTTACCGGGTCCCCATAGCGTTCCAGCTCCGCGACCTTGAGCCGCCCAATCCCATGTTCCGCACTGATGGATCCGTCCATCTCCTGCACCAGATCATGCACAACCCGCGTTACCTGCGCTTTGACACCGCTAAAGTCCGCCCGATTTTCACCTTGAGGCGGATACACGTTGAAATGCAAATTCCCATCGCCCAAATGCCCAAAGCAATTGATCCGCAATCCACCCAGCTCAGCTATCCGGCGTTGCCCTTCGGCGACAAACGCCGGGATCAATGAAATCGGCACCGAAATATCGTGACTTGCGATCGACCCGACCAACCGGTTCGCCTCGGGGATGTTTTCGCGTACGTTCCACAAATCTGCGCGCTGCGCCTCGGACTGGGCAATGACCCCGTCCGACACCAGATCGCGCTCGAGTCCTGCCTCAAACAACCGCTCCAGAGCCGCAGTCGGATCCAAGCCCTCTGCAAGACCCAGCTCGATCAGAATGGACCACTCAGGGCGGTGATCAAAGGGTTGGCGCACCATTGGCAAGACCTCGGACAGAAACGCCAGCCCCTGCCCGTGGATCAACTCAAACGTACTGACGCCTTCGCCGACCTGATCCCGCGCCATCGACAACAACGCAAGGGCCGCATCCGCAGATGGCACCACCATCATCGCCGTGCCCACCCCAACCGGAACCGGCGACAGTTTCAGCGCCGCCGCCGTGATGATACCCAAAGTCCCCTCGGAACCAATCAACAGATTGCGCAGGTCATACCCGGTGTTGTCTTTGCGCAGCCGCGACAGCCCATGCCAGATATCACCATTGGGCAACACCGCCTCCAGCCCCAGACACAAATCCCGCGTATTGCCATAGCGCAGCACATTGACCCCGCCCGCATTCACCGCCAGATTGCCCCCAATTCGACACGACCCCTCAGCTGCTAAGGATAAGGGAAACAATCGGTTTGCACCCGAGGCCGCCGCCTGCACATCCGCCAGGATCGCACCAGCCTCAGCCACCAATACATTTTCATCCGGGTAAATCCCCCGGATCGCGGTCATCCGTTCCAACGAAACAACCAAGGGTGCTGGGCCATCGGGCTTGACCTGTCCGACCACCAGCCCCGTCCCGCCACCATAAGGCACCACCGGCACGCATGCCTCATCCGCACAACGAACCAGCGTTGAAACTTCCTCAACCGTGCGTGGCGCGGCCAACACCCCGGCCTTCCCCGCATATCGTCCGCGCGGCTCGTCCAGGTATCTGGGTTCGATGTCCCGCACGACACCCTCGGGTAGCCGTGTGCGCAACAGCGCTGCAAAACTTTCATCTGCTGCGTTCAGTTTCATCCTGTACCCTTGTCCTGCTGCGCTTACTCAGCCTGTTCAACCAGATATTTGGGTTGCAACACAAGCACTGTTGGCCGATCCGGCAGATTTGCCAACGAAACCTCGACCGAGGACTCTGAACTGCGTTGCACCTCAAACACATCGGACACACCGCTCAGAAACACCTCCAAAGTGAAATCACCGAACCAATGCATCGGGATCACCAGTGATGACTTCAGCCGCCTGAGAACCGAAATCATTTCAGGCAACGGCATGGTCGTGCCGCCATCCACCGCCGCCATCACCACATCCAGCCGACCAAGGGCTGCAAATTGTGCATCCGTCGGCACATGATGCAAATGCCCCAGATGGCCGATGCACAACCCTTCGACCTCGAATACAAAAATCGAATTGCCGCGCGGCTCGACGCCTGCAAATTGGGATCGTATGTCGGTCGATACATTACGGATTAGCATCTCACCCAGGTCCAGATGATGCTCGATCCCTTCGCCGAATGCCCCCCATCCCTGTAAAACATGTGGGATTGCAGGGTCAGGAAAGGCCGTCCAATGGGTTTCATGGGCATGGTTCATTGTGACCACATCCGGGATCATCGCCGCCGTCCCGGTAAACCCGGTGAAATCCGTCACCACATTCAGCCCGCCCTGCGTCTGCAACAGAAACGAGGCATGCGCGATGTAACTCAGCCGAACGGAATAATTGGGTATCGGATCCTGCCAACCCGCAAGGGTCACATAACGCAGGCCCGGCGCTGTCTCAGCCAGCGCAATGCAATGGCTCGACCGCCGATCCTGCGCGCCAACACTGGCCGCTAACGTGCAAAAAAGAAGGGTCCAAAACCACCGCATAACTGAAACATTAACGCATCAGCGCTCAAAGTCATGCCTGTGTTTTTTGTGCGCCTTTATCCGGCGTCCGTACGCCCACGCCGATCTGACCGCAACGAGGCATACAAAACATGGGTTCGCCACCGTCCGTCGATCTGCAGATAAGATTGCGCCACGCCCTCATATTTAAAGCCCGAGCTTTCCAGCAACCCGCGCGACGCGGTGTTTTCTGGCAAACAGGCCGCTTCGATCCGGCTCAAATCCAGACGAGCAAAGGCGTAATGCAACATCGCGCCAATGGCCTCGCGCATATAGCCGTTGCGCGCATAACATTCCCCGGTCCAATACCCGACCGTTCCCGCTTGTGCCGGGCCACGTCGGATGTTGTCCAAGGTGATCGCGCCGACCAACCGGTCATCCTCGCGCCGGAACAGAAACAACGGAATCGCCGATCCTGCCGAAACTGACCGTTGCGCCCAATAAACCCGATTGGTGAACGCCTTGCGCCCCAGATGGTCATGGGCCCAGCTAGGTTCCCACGGCGTCAGATACTCTTGACTAGAGCGGCGCAAGGCAGACCATTCCCGATAGTCCGAATGCACCGGTGGGCGCAGGCTCAGACGTTCGGTCTCGATCTTTAACTTGCGCTTGCCCAAAAGCATCAAGCAGCGCGCCTTTCTTGCAGCTCCGCCAAGGTCGGTGCCGTGTCGATCGGCCCATAAACCGCCAAGGCAGCAGGCGCTTTGATTGCAATCATTTCAGCAAAGGCACGCACGTCTTCGGTGGTCACGGCATCAATCCGAGCGATCGTATCCTCAAGCGAGGGCACATCGTTCCAGATCTGCACCAAACGCGCCAGACGTTCGGCGCGATTCGACGGACTTTCCAACCCCATCAGCATCCCGGCCTTCATCTGCGCTCGCGCCCGGGCGACCTCTTGCGGGGTCATGTCTTCAGCAGCGCGCTTCATCTCATCAATGGTGATACCGGCCAGCTCAGCTACCTGATCCGCCGAGGTCCCGGCGTAAATCGTGGTCGACCCGGTATCCGCATAGGCGCCCGCCTGCGCAAAGATTGTGTAGCACAAACCGCGCTTTTCCCGCACCTCTTGGAACAGACGGCTCGACATGCCGCCCCCCAACGCGCTGGAATAAATCTGAGCAGTATAGATTTCATCGTCACGATAGCCGGGGCTTTCCAAAGCCAGCGCAAAATGCACCTGCTCCAGATCCTTGGCCTGACGCGCCTCACCACCGGTGAACAACGCAGGCGATGGGATTAGACCCTTGCGCGGCTTCAAATGACCAAACATCTCGGTGGCCAACTTCACCAACACGTCGTGATCAACTGCACCGGCGGCTGACAGGATCATCTGCTCAGGACCGTAGTGCTCGTTCACAAAACTCGACAGATCGTCCCGCGAAAACGCGCTGACCCGCTCTGTTGGGCCCAGAATGGTCCGGCCCAACGGCTGATCCCGGTAACTCTCTTCCTGCAACCAGTCAAAGATCACATCGTCCGGCGTATCCGCCGCCTGACCGATTTCCTGCAAGATCACGCCGCGCTCGACTTCGATCTCTTTGGGGTCAAACACAGGGTTCATGACGATATCGCCAATCACATCCATCGCAAGCGGCACATCTGCCTTCAACACCCGCGCGTAATAGGCCGTCACCTCGCGCGAAGTGTAGGCGTTGATATAGCCACCCACATCTTCGATCGATTCCGCAATCTCTAAAGCAGTCCGCCGTTTCGTGCCCTTGAACGCCATATGCTCAAGGAAATGCGCGATACCGTTCTGTTCGATCCGCTCGTGCCGCCCCCCGGCTGAAACCCAGATCCCAATCGAGGCCGATTCCAGCCCCGGCATATGTTCACTTACGATACGAAAGCCGTTGGGCAGTTGGTCTTGTTGAACAGTCACGTGGCGATATGCCCTTTGATATGAGTTTTCAGTGCGCCCAGATCGTTGCCAATCCGGGTTACGCGTTCCGACCTGTCATATAGATCCGCCATGCGCGGGGGAAGAGGCGGATGTACGCCGCTTGCATCTTCAACCGCCGCCGGGAATTTCGCCGGGTGCGCAGTCGCCAAAGTGATCATCGGCGTGGTGCTAACCCGCTCATCTTCTGCAACTTTTACGCCCACAGCCGAATGCGGGCACAACAACTCGCCGCTCGACGCCAGTGTCGATTTGATGGTCGCCAGTGTTTCTTCTTCGGACACACGCCCCGAATCAAACACCTCTTGCAGCGCTTCCATCGCGCCTTGGCTCACATCAAAGCCACCGGATTTCAGCTCTTCCATCAACTGCGCCACCGCGCCAGCGTCCTGCCCATAGGCATAATACAACGCGCGCTCAAAGTTAGAGCTGACCTGAATATCCATCGACGGGCTGATCGACGGAATCGTATCGCCCTTGTGATAGCCCTGCCCGCTCAGACAGCGATGCAGAATGTCGTTCTGATTGGTGGCCACCACCAGACGATCAATCGGCAGGCCCATTTTCTTGGCCACCAAACCGGCAAAGATGTCGCCAAAGTTGCCCGTTGGAACGGTATAGCTGATCTTGCGGTGCGGCGCGCCCAGACTGACAGCGGACGAGAAGTAATACACCACCTGCGCCAGAACCCGTGCAATGTTGATCGAATTCACACCCGCCAGCCTTACGCCATCGCGGAACTCAAAATCATTGAACATCTCTTTGACGGCCGCCTGGCAATCGTCGAAATCCCCATCTACAGCCAAGGCATGCACGTTGGCCTCTTGTGGTGTGCTCATCTGACGGCGCTGCACTTCGGACACCCGGCCGTGTGGGTAGAGAATGAACACATCTACCGCGTCCAAGCCCTTGAACGCCTCCATCGCCGCCGACCCGGTATCTCCAGACGTCGCGCCCACAATGGTCACCCGCTCATTGCGCTTTTTCAACGCCACCTGAAACAACTGACCAATCAGCTGCATCGCAAAGTCTTTGAACGCCAGCGTTGGACCGTGGAACAGCTCCAGCAGGAAATGCCCCTCGTTCAGCTGCACCAACGGCGCACGCGCCGCATGGCCAAACCCGGCATAGGCCCGGTCAATAATGCCGCGCAGCTCAACATCGTCAAAGCTGTCGCCGACAAAGGGCTTCATCACCCGGAACGCGACTTCCTCATAAGTCTGGCCCGCCATAGCGGCGATTTCATCGCTCGTGAACATCGGGATCTCGGCAGGCACATACAGCCCCCCATCCCGCGCCAAACCAGTCAACATGGCCTCGTCAAATGTCAGCTCGGGCGCTTGCCCACGGGTCGAGATATATTTCATCGCTCTCAGCTTTCAGCTCGTTTTGCGGCGCGTGTACGCCAGAGGAAATAGACAGACATACCAGCCCAGACCAAAGCCAGGCCAAACCACGTCACGACATATTGTAAGTGATCATTCGGAATGCCGTTGGTATCTACGGGCAACGGCGTCACATTCGGGTCGGTTTTCGACTTTGCGATGACCAGAATAGGTTCTGTGCCCAAAATAGCAGGCACCACGTCCAGATCGCGCGCAAACCAGATGTTGGCGTCGATATCAGGGTCGGGTGTGTATTCATCAATTTCATCGGGCCAATGCAGGTTGCCGATGATCTCCATCTCGCCAATCTGGCGTGGAGTATCCTTGTCCTCAAGCGCGACAAACCCGCGATCGACCAACAGGGTTTGATCTTGGGTGACAAACGGCGCAAGGATTCGATAACCCGGCCCCACTTGTTTGACCGACACCAGAACATGCACCTCGCCCTCCAGCATCTCGCCGGTCAGGCGCACAGGCAGATAGCGGTCTGATACAGGATCTGGGTTCAGCGGCACAGACACGGGATCAGCGCTGATACGCGCCTCGATATCCGCCAGCACGCCCTCTTTCCACGTCAGGCGCTGCAATTGCCACATGCCCAATGACACCAGAATGGCCAAGCCAGTCAGACCAAAAATCAACGTGAACAGGACGCGGCCCATTGATGGCTCCGGTAGGATACGAAAACAGCGCGCGGTGATCCCGCGCGCCGTAGCTTGTTTAAGCTTTGTCAGCCGTTTTGCAACCGCCTGTCTTACAGAACCGCTTGGCCCCAGATGTAGACAGCGAAGAACAGGAACAACCAGACAACGTCAACAAAGTGCCAGTACCATGCAGCGGCTTCGAAACCGACGTGCTGCTCGGGGGTGAAATCCCCCTTCATGGCGCGGATAAGACAGACTGTCAGGAACACGGTCCCGATCAGAACGTGGAAGCCGTGGAAGCCTGTGGCCATGAAGAAGTTGGAATAGAACACATCGCTGCCAAATTCCCAACCATCATGAAGCAGCAGTTCAGCATATTCGTAGGCCTGCAGACCGGTGAAGAAGATGCCAAAAATGATGCCAATTGCCAGACCCTGGATCAGCGCCTTGCGGTCGTTGTTGTGAACCAACGCGTGGTGCGCCCATGTCACGGCACAGCCCGACAGCAGCAAGACCAGCGTGTTGATCAGCGGCAGGTGGAACGGGTCAACAGTGTGAATCGCAGGTTGGATATATTCAGTGCCGATATAGTCCTGCATCGGGTACATGGCGTGCTTAAAGAACGACCAGAACCAAGCGAAAAAGAACATCACTTCGGACATAACGAAGAAGATAAAGCCATAGCGCAGTCCGATGCGCACAACCAGGGTGTGGTCGCCTGTGTTGCCTTCGGTGACCATTTTCGCCCACCAGTCAAACATGGTGTACAACACCATCGCGAGACCGATCAGGAACATCCAAGGGCCGCTCAGTTCAACAGAACCGCCCAACGTTGGCACAGGGCCGGCCATCCAGACGACAGCGCCAAATAGCATGATAAAGCCACCGATTGCACCAAGCAGGGGCAAGATCGAAGGGGGCAGAATGTGATAGTCGTGGTTCTTAGCATGTGCCATTTAAGTGTCCCTCACCTAGCGGCTTAGTTCAATTTATTGTCTGCCTTGGTTTCAAGGGCCGCGTAGCCCTCTGGCAGATCAATTTCGTGGAAAGTATACGATAGAGTTATCGTATGTACATATTTGCCTTCCCGATCTGTTACGATCTCAGGATCGACAAAAAAGGTCACGGGCATTTGCACCCGTTCACCCGGTTGCAGCACCTGCTCTTCAAAGCAAAAGCACTGAATCTTTTCGAAGAACGCACCTGCGGAATACGGCGTCACGTTATAAGACGCAGCGCCCGCGACAGGGCGGTCTGTTGGATTGTAAGCCTCGTAGAATGCCAGACCGGTTTCCCCGATCCGCATTTCCATCTGACGCACCACAGGTTTGAATTCCCACGGCATGTCACGATCTTTGGACGCATCGAACCGGACCTTGATGGTCTGGTTCAGGATTTCATCAGATCCAGCCGTCGCAACACCCGTCACGCCGCCAAATCCGGTCACCCGGCAAAACCAGTCATAAAACGGCACAGACGCCCACGATAAACCGCCCATCAGGACAACCACGCCGACCAGCTGTAGCACCGTCTTTTTGGGACCGCTCATCGCCATCAGTTCTGCACCTCAGCGCGGGGCACTTCGAAACCGCCGCTTGTTACCTTGGCCACGGTTAGCCCGAAAACGATCACGATGAATGCAGCCAACGTCAGGCCCACGCCCAAGTTCCGGCTATAGCGACGTTCGTGGATCTCATGTTCCTTGCGCAGGCTCATGACCAGCCCCCCAATCCGTATGGTTTCAGCACAGCCTCAACCAGAATCGCACCAAAGTGCAGGAAGAGGTACAGCAGCGACAACTTGAAAAAGCTCCGCTCGGCTTTGAAATCATCCACTTCGGAATCATCTTCGTTGCGGCGCAAAATCTTCAACGCACCCAACAGAAATAGTGCATTCATGACCAGAGCTACGGCCAGATAGATCGGTCCACCAATACCTGAAAACGCAGTACCAACAGCGAGAATGGCCAGCAACACCGTGTAGACCAGAATATGAACCCGCGTCGCGCGGCGCCCATGGGTCACGGTCAACATCGGTACACCCGCATCGTCATAGTCCGAGCGCATAAACAGCGCCAAGGCCCAGAAATGCGGCGGGGTCCACATGAAAGTCAGGGCAAACATCAGCCACGGCTCCAGCGTCATCGACCCTGTCGCAGCAATCCAGCCGATCACCGGCGGAAAGGCCCCCGCTGCGCCACCAATAACAATGTTATGGGGCGTCGAACGCTTGAGCCACATGGTGTAGATCACCACGTAAAAGAAAATCGTAAAGGCCAGAAACAGCCCGGCAAACACATTGGCGGCCAAGGCCAGCATGATCACGGCCAGACCTGACAGCGCTATGCCCAAGGACAGGGCCTCGCCTTCGGTGACCTTACCCGCAGGGATCGGACGCCCCTTGGTACGCTTCATCACGCGGTCGATGTCAGCATCCCACCACATATTCAACGCGCCAGACGCACCACCGCCAATGGCAATGAACAAAATGGCGCAGAACGCGATCACGGGATTGACCGAAACCGGTGCAGCCACCAACCCAACCAGAGCCGTAAACACAACCAAGGACATGACCCGAGGCTTCAACAGGGCGAAATAATCGCCAAACTGCGCCTCGTCTTCCCGAATGGTGCTGGCGTTGATGCTTGCGTCGCTCATCTTTGGTCCTCTGAGGGCGAAAGGTGCGCAAATTGCGCACCCAACGTCTTGTGGCCATAGATGGGGTCACCCCCATCCAATCGCGGCATTTTACTTAGAAGCAACCTGAAAGCTCTGCGGCAGACCCGCAAACTCTTCGATCGCGCCTGTCAGCCATGCGTCATAGGCTTCCTGGCTCACCACTTTGACGGTGATCGGCATATATGCGTGGTCTTTACCGCACAGCTCCGAACACTGACCAAAATAGATGCCCTCTTTCTCGGCTTTGAACCACAGCTCAGCCAAACGACCGGGAACCGCGTCCTGCTTTACGCCAAAGGCTGGAATGGTCCAAGAATGGATCACGTCCGCGCCGGTGACCTGCATGACGATAGTTTTATTTACTGGCACGACAACGGCAGTGTCGGTGGCCAGCAGATACTCATCCTGGCTGTACCCTGCGGCTTCCAGACCTTCACGACCCAGCATAAAGCTTTCAAAACCGAACTCGTGGTCGACATACTCGTAACCCCAGTACCACTGGTAACCGGTTACTTTGATGGTGATGTCGCCTTCTGGGATTTCCTGCTGCTTAAACAGAACCGGCAAGCTGAACGCACCAATAAAAACCAGGATCAAGATGGGGCCAATGGTCCACAGGATCTCGATCGGAGTGTTGTGGGTAAAGCTAGAAGGGGTCGGGTTCGCGCGGCGGTTAAAGCGCACGATGCAATACAGCATCAACGCAGCAACAAAAACACAGACCACAGTGATGATCACCAGAATCATCCAGTCCAGCGACTGCAAGTCACGTGCCAATTCAGTTGCGGCAGGCTGAAAGCCCCAAGCGCCATCAACAGGTTTTCCGATAATCTCCAGATCCTGCGCGGCGGCCGGCAGGCTAGAAAGGGCAGCGAAAAGCCCTGAAAGCGTCAAAACGTTCTTCATGTCGTGTCCTGATCGGTTGATCTTTATGTCCCTGACAGGGTCGGTGAATCAAAAATTCTCGCCCCGTTGTCTTTAACGTCGCTAGAAATCATATTCCGGGTAGCAGATAAAGCAAAATGCTTGCGTCAAACGGACGCTATTTTTGATCCAGATCAAACCGCGAGGCCCCGGCACATGCCCAAAGACCCATTTCGTCCCTTCGAAACCACCCTTCCGCATGACGAAGCACTCCGAGTCCTGCAAGAGGCGACCGCCGGAGCCGAAGACGGCGACCTGTTTGTCGAGCGTCGAAAATCCGAAGCACTGATGTTTGATGACGGGCGATTGCGCTCGGCGTCCTATGACGCCTCCGAAGGGTTCGGCCTGCGCGCGGTGCAGGGCGATGTGGCCGGATATGCCCATTCAACCGAACTTTCGATTCCCGCGATGAAGCGCGCAGCCGAAACCGCGCGCCTTGCGGTTGGTGATGGTGGCGGCACACTCGCGGTTGCCCCCCGCCCCACCAATGTCCGTCTCTATACGGATGATGACCCGATCGAATCCGCGTCCTTTCCAGTCAAAATCGAAACCCTGCGCGAAATGGACGCCTTTGCCCGCGACATGGATCCACGCGTGGTTCAGGTCTCGGCCACGATTGCCGCATCGGTGCAAGAGGTCGAGATCCTGCGCCCCGACGGGATGCACGTGCGCGATGTCCGCCCAATGACCCGCGTCAATATCTCGGTCATCGTTGAACAGAACGGGCGACGCGAAAGCGGCTCGGCTGGCGGTGGCGGCCGCGTTGGCCTTGACGGGTTGATCGCTCCCGAGGATTGGCAAGGCAAAGCACGCGAAGCGCTGCGCATCGCCTTGGTGAACCTCGAAGCCGTCCCGGCTCCGGCAGGGGTGATGGAGGTCGCGCTTGGCCCCGGCTGGCCGGGCATTCTGTTACACGAGGCCATCGGCCACGGGTTAGAGGGCGATTTTAATCGCAAGGGCACCTCGGCCTTTGCCGGTCTGATGGGACAGCGCGTGGCTGCCAAGGGCGTTACCGTTCTCGATGATGGCACCCTGCCCGACCGGCGCGGCTCGATCAGTGTCGATGACGAAGGCACTCCCTCGAACAAAACCACCCTGATCGAAGACGGCATTCTGGTCGGCTTTATGCAAGATCGTCAAAACGCGCGCCTAATGGGCGTTGAACCCACCGGCAATGGGCGGCGTCAAAGCTATGCCTACAAACCGATGCCGCGCATGACCAACACCTATATGTTGGGGGGCGATGCCAACCCTGCGGATCTGGTGGCGGAAATCAAAGACGGTATCTGGGCGGTTGGCTTCGGTGGCGGTCAGGTCGACATCACCAATGGTAAGTTCGTGTTCTCTTGTACCGAAGCTTACCGCGTCGAAAACGGCAAGATCGGTGCGCCGGTCAAAGGCGCCACCCTAATCGGCGACGGGGCCTCGGCCCTCAAACGCGTCCGCGGCCTGGGCAATGACATGGCCTTGGATCCCGGAATGGGCACTTGCGGCAAAGAAGGGCAATCCGTGCCCGTAGGCGTCGGCCAACCAACTGTTCTGATGGATGGGCTGACAGTCGGCGGCTCAGCCGCCTAAATTTCAGGCTTAATATTTCGTCTCTACACCGGGCGACCTCTTAATGAGGTCGGCCGGTGATTCCCCCCGGTGCATGGGGGTGCACGCCCGGTGCACGGCGGGTGTACAGATGGCACCCCCCCCTCAAATCCCTTGTTTTGTTGTGTCTTAACCCTGACCCAAACCATTTTGAAAAAATCTGCATCTAATTTGTAGCGATTCACGCTGTGTTAACCTCCGTACCGCTAAACCTAACTTGCAAGCAGGCGGAGCAACGGATGACCGAGGATAAACTTTCTTCCAATCACCCCCCACTCCCACCCACCACGGAAGATGATCGGTTTTCGTGGCTTCGTCTGTTGCGCTCTCGCAGGGTCGGACCGGCAACCTTCCGGCGTCTCCTGGCAGAGCATGGTACAGCGCAGAACGCGCTTGCCGCGTTGCCCAAAGTGGCACGTGACGCCGGTGTAAAAGGGTATGAAATATGCCCTATCGGTGTCGTTGACGCAGAACTCAAGGCCGCAAAAGCTGCCAAAGCGCAGCTTTTGTGCCTGGGGGATGCACGCTATCCCAAACAACTCGCTACCCTGGCTGACGCGCCACCCGTGCTCTGGGCCATCGGGGATATTTCTATCCTTAATCGCCCCTCGATTGCCATGGTCGGCGCGCGCAACTGTTCCTCGCTCGGAACCCGCATGGCGCGGGCTTTGGCCCATGATTTAGGCGCACAAGGCTATGTCGTGGCTTCAGGCTTGGCGCGCGGAATTGACACCGCAGCCCATATCGCCGCCCTTCCCACCGGGACAATCGCAGTGATGGCCGGTGGCGTTGACGTCATCTATCCCACTGAAAACACAGGCCTTGCTCAGGACATCGCACGCCAAGGCGTGCGGATCTCGGAACAACCCATGGGCTTACCTCCGCAGGCGCGCCACTTTCCCCGCCGCAATCGCATTATCTCAGGTCTCGCCCTTGGTGTGGTCGTTGTCGAAGCCGCAGCCAAGTCCGGCAGCCTGATCACCGCCTGCGATGCCCTTGATCAGGGTCGCGAGGTTCTAGCGGTGCCCGGCCACCCCTTTGATGCCCGCGCGTCCGGCTGCAATATGCTGATCCACGACGGGGCCACATTGGTGCGCAACGCCGAAGATGTCATTGCAGCGCTGCCTCCACAGGAACAAGAGCAGCCCGAGCAAACGCTGCACGATCTCATGGAAACGGCCCCAGCACCGCCCCCCAAACGCACCCTCAAGGAAACCGCCAAGCTGCACCTCCAGATCCTGAACCGGTTGGGACCCTCACCCGTCGCCGAAGATCAACTGATCCGCGATCTATCGTCTTCAGCGGGTGAGGTCGGATCGGCGCTGATGGATCTGGAACTTGATGGCAAGATCAACCGCCAATCAGGCGGATTGCTCTCCCGATCGGATTGAGCCGGTTACAAACCTTGGCAAACATCCGGGATAACCGATCGCCAGCTGGCACACAGGTTCGGATCAGAATACCAGACATCCGTTGCCCCAATCCCCCAATGCACTGCAACCCAAGTATTGCCAGATTTCCGATACAGGGCCTGCACCCCAAGGTTATCGATATACTCCAGATCAACATCCCCGCGCCGGACACTTGGCGTTTGACGCAAATCGATTTGCCCCCCTCCCGGTCGTTGCGGGGTCACGGCAGCAAAAGCCACCGGTCCCTGAACCCGCAAATCATGCACCACAAATTCAATCGGCGCCCCGAGGGTCCATTCCAAATGCGGTCGAATGGCATCCATCAACGCGGCACGTGTTGCCGTGCCTCGCGCGGGCTCTTCCCATGCCAAGGCCCCTTGCCCAACCAAACACACCGCTATCGCCAACATCACATTTCGCATGCCATCCCTCGTTTAAGTGCAACAATACCACCCTCAAACTGCGCCCAAATCACACGGATTGACAATCAGGTCTTGCACCCCACATCTTGCCCGGCCATAGAACGCGCCGTGTCTGTTGAATGAGGTTTTCCCTTAAATGCCCGTAGTTGTTGTAGAATCCCCTGCCAAGGCCAAGACGATCAATAAGTATCTCGGTTCCAATTACACGGTATTGGCATCGTATGGTCATGTTCGTGACCTGCCACCCAAGGATGGATCCGTCGATACCGAGCATGATTTTGACATGAAATGGGAGGTCGGGACCGACAGCCGCAAACATGTCAAAGCCATCGCAGACGCGTTGAAAGACGACAACGAACTGATCCTCGCGACTGACCCCGATCGCGAAGGCGAAGCTATCAGTTGGCATCTGCAAGAGGCGCTCACCAAACGCCGCTCGATCAAAAAGGACACACCGGTCAGCCGAGTGGTGTTCAATGCGATCACTAAGGCCGCCGTCACCGAAGCCATGCAAAATCCGCGCCAAGTCGACATGCCGCTGGTCGAGGCCTATCTGGCCCGCCGGGCACTGGACTATCTTGTGGGCTTCAACCTGTCGCCTGTTTTGTGGCGCAAACTTCCCGGTGCGAAATCCGCTGGCCGGGTGCAATCGGTGTGCCTGCGTTTGATCGTTGAACGCGAAATGGACATCGAAGCTTTCAATCCGCGCGAATACTGGTCTGTCAAAGCCCTGTTTGAAACGCCTCGCGGTCAAGAATTCGAAGCCCGCCTGACGGTTCTGGCAGGCAACAAACTGGACAAACACGACCTGTCTAACGTGACGCAGGCAGAATTGGCCGTTCAAGCCATCACCAGCCGTGCTCTGTCCGTTCAGTCTGTCGAAGCCAAACCGGCCAACCGAAACCCATCGGCCCCCTTCATGACCTCGACCCTGCAGCAAGAGGCCAGCCGCAAGTTCGGCATGGGTGCACGCCAAACCATGAGCGCAGCACAGCGACTGTATGAGGCAGGTTACATCACCTATATGCGGACCGATGGCATCGACATGGCCCCCGAAGCCGTGACTGCCGCCCGTGAGGCGATCAAAGACCGCTATGGTGCCGATTACGTGCCAGACAGCCCACGCGTTTATAAAAACAAAGCGAAGAACGCGCAGGAAGCGCACGAATGTATCCGTCCAACGGATATGACGTTGGACGCTTCACAGCTAAAGGTCACCGAAGCCGACCAACGCAAGCTGTATGACCTGATCTGGAAACGGACGCTTGCGTGCCAGATGGCCGCCGCACGTCTGGAACGCACCACAGTTGATATCGGCAGCGAAGACCGTCAGGTTGCCTTGCGCGCCACAGGTCAGGTTGTTCTCTTTGACGGTTTCATGCGCGTCTACGAAGAAGGCCGTGACGATGTTGCTGACGAAGATGACAAGCGTCTGCCCCAAATCATGCAGGGCGAACCCGCCAAATTCGCCAAGACCTCTCTGTCCGACCAATTTACCAAGGCGACGGGCGAAGCACAGGTCACTGAGGGCGCGAAGGTCGCCAAAGAGGCGGTTCTGTCCGATAACGAATCCGTTCTCGCCTTGCAGCATCACACCCAGCCCCCACCGCGGTATACAGAGGCGACTCTGGTCAAGCGAATGGAAGAGTTGGGTATTGGGCGTCCGTCGACCTATGCCAGTATCGTCACCACGATTCAGGATCGTGAATACGTCCGCAAAGACAAGAACCGCCTGATCCCCGAGGAAAAAGGTCGGATCGTTACGATTTTCCTGCTGAACTTCTTCCGTCAGTATGTGGGTTATGATTTCACGGCCGACCTCGAAAGTCAGCTTGACCATGTAAGCGCAGGCGAAGGGGATTACAAAGAGCTGTTAAACAAGTTCTGGCGCGATTTTTCTGCCGCCATCGCCGAAACATCCGAGCTTCGGATCTCCGAAGTGCTGGACAAACTTGACGAAGCGCTCGCACCACAGCTCTATCCGCCGCGCGAAGACGGCAGCGATCCACGCATCTGCCCGAAATGCGGCAGCGGCCAGTTGCACTTGAAAACCTCGCGGACCGGCGGCTTCGTTGGGTGCGGGAACTATCCCGAGTGTCGTTATACCCGACCGCTTAACGGTGATGCGGACGACAGCGGCGATCAGGTTCTCGGCGAAGACAACGGCGACGAGATCAGCCTGAAAAAGGGTCGCTTTGGCCCCTATGTTCAGCGTGGGGAGGTCACCGAAGAGAACAAGAAACCCCCACGCGCCAGTCTACCGCGCGGATGGTCAGCCGAAGATATGGACCTGACCAAGGCCCTGACGCTGCTCAGCCTGCCCCGTGAAATTGGCTTGCACCCCGAAGGCGGCGAGATCAAATCCAACTTCGGTCGTTTTGGCCCCTACATCATGCATCAGGCTCCTGAAGAGGCGAAACCGGTTTATGCCAACCTCAAAGACCCCAATGACGTCTTTGAAATTGGTATGAACCGCGCAGTCGAACTGTTGGCCGAAAAACGCGCCAACCCGCGTGGACGGGGTGGTACCGCGGCCAAACCTCTGAAAGAGTTGGGCGAACATCCTGAAAGCGGCGGTCCGGTCAACGTCATGGAAGGACGGTATGGTCCCTATGTGAAATGGGAAAAGGTCAACGCAACTATTCCCAAGGGCACCGAACCCGCAGATGTGACCATGGAACTGGCCGTGGGTTGGATTGCTGAGAAAGCCGCTAAAAAACCCGCCGCAAAGAAAAAAGCCGCGCCCAAAAAGAAACCCGCTACGAAAAAAGCTCCGGCGAAGAAGCCAGCCGCAAAGAAAACAACGGCCAAAAAACCGGCAGCAAAAAAACCAGCGGCCAAGGCTGCTGACAGCGAATAATGCCGTCTGGCCCGGTGTTTGAAACACTGGGCCAGATCATTAGGTAGAAATACCCGCCCCCCTCTCCGATTGTTGACTTCGCTGTGACGCGGCGGCACAACCGCCCCATCACCAAGGTATTGGGAGAGTTTTCCATGAAAAAAATCTATGCAAACGCCGCTGAGGCGCTCGATGGACTGCTGCACGATGGCATGTTTATCGCGGCGGGTGGCTTTGGCCTATGCGGCATCCCCGAATTGCTGCTGGACGCCATCAAAGACGCAGGCACTAAGGATCTGACCTTTGCCTCAAACAACGCGGGTGTGGACGATTTCGGTATCGGCATCCTGTTGCAGACCAAACAGGTCAAGAAAATGATCAGCTCGTATGTCGGCGAAAACGCAGAATTCATGCGTCAGTATCTGTCCGGCGAGCTCGAGTTGGAATTTAACCCTCAGGGTACTCTGGCTGAGCGTATGCGCGCTGGTGGGGCAGGCATTCCAGGTTTTTATACCAAAACCGGTGTGGGCACAGTGATTGCCGATGGCAAAGAGCACAAAGACTTCAATGGTGACACCTACATCATGGAAGAGGGTATTTTTGCTGACCTCGCCATCGTGAAAGCATGGAAAGCCGACGAAACTGGCAACCTTGTTTTCCGCAAAACCGCCCGCAACTTCAACGCCCCTGCTGCGACCTGTGGCAAGATGTGCATCGTCGAAGTTGAAGAGATCGTGCCAACGGGCTCTTTGGACCCGGATTCGATCCACCTGCCGGGCATCTATGTGCACCGGATCATCCAGGGCGATCACGAAAAGCGCATTGAACAGCGCACCACTCGGCCAGCGGCATAAGGAGAGCGAACATGTGGGATCGTAATCAAATGGCCGCACGTGCGGCGCAAGAACTGCAAGACGGTTGGTATGTGAACCTCGGCATCGGTATTCCGACGCTGGTGTCCAACTACATCCCTGAAGGAGTCGAAGTGACCCTGCAGTCCGAAAACGGCATGCTGGGCATGGGCCCCTTCCCTGTTGAGGGTGAAGAAGACGCAGACCTGATCAACGCAGGCAAACAAACCATCACAGAGCTGCCTCAGACTGCATATTTCGACAGTGCACAGTCTTTTGCAATGATCCGAGGCGGTAAAATCGCCATGGCCATTCTGGGCGCAATGGAAGTTGCTGAAAACGGCGATCTGGCAAACTGGATGATTCCGGGCAAACTGGTCAAAGGCATGGGCGGCGCGATGGATCTGGTCGCAGGTGTTGGTCGCGTGGTGGTTGTAATGGATCACACCAACAAGCATGGCGACTCCAAGGTGCTCAAGGAATGCACACTCCCCCTGACCGGGAAATCAGTTGTAGATCGCATCATCACGAACCTTGGCGTGCTTGATGTCGTCGAGGGCGGCTTGAAGATCGTTGAGTGCGCTGAAGGCGTGACCGAAGAAGAACTGCGCGCGGCAACGCAGGCGACTCTCGTCTAACTCTGCCCACACACTCAAAGAAAAGGCGCCCTAGATTAGGGCGCCTTTTTTGTTTAGTTCATAGTGGCGAAGACACAGCCATCTGTGATCAGCTCAGGTGGCGTCTTGCAAAGCCCTCGCGCGACCTGAAACGCTGCCAGCACTTTTGGCACGTAATCGCGGGTCTCTGCGAAGGGGGGAACACCTTTATGAGTGCGCACAGACCCCTCTCCGGCGTTATATCCTGCTAAGGCCAATATCGGATCGTTTTTGAATTCGCCCATCAACCAATCGAGGTATTTGACCCCGCCTGCGATATTATCTTCAGCGACCAAACTGTCGGTGACCCCGAACCGGGACGCCGTTGCTGGCATCAGTTGCATCAATCCCTGTGCCCCTGCCCCACTGACCGCGTCCGCACGACCACCCGACTCCACGGCAATCACAGCCAACACCAAAGCAGGCGAAACATTAGTGCCAATCGTAGATCGCAGAATCGGAACCCCACGCGCCTGCGCAATCTCCTGCAAGGCTTGCAACCGCGGCGCGGACACCTGACCAGACGCCGTAAGCGTGCGCATGGCATCTTGCAGGCGTCCCGGCCGGGACTTGGTCATATCAGGTGAAATCTTTTCCCAGAACCATGAGAACCGCCCAAGCGCCGGCTTAGCTTTTACAGGCGACTTGCCACTTGGTTTAGGAGTATCAGCCAAAGCTGGCGAATTGCGCCCAGCAAAAGGTGCAGCTGCGTGCTCCTCAGGCGAGATCTGAACAAGCCCCCCTTTGGGTAACCCTGACCGCGTCACCTTGATCCGCTTCGATTTTACTTCAGGAAAAGCTGACTGCGCTTCTGCACGAGTCGGCTGTGACAACGCCAAAAGCGCGATTCCACCACTTATTATCAATATCCGGAGGACCATCTGCTCGCCTCTCTATCTGCTTTGACGTGTTTTTCTCCAATTTTGTCCCTCAAAACCAGAAAAACCCGGCCAAATAGGGCAGTTTCGCCCCAATTGACACCGATTTGCATCGCTTATGGCAGGTGTCTACAAAAAAATTCAAATTTATCCCCATACTTTTCAACGTGTTAGCAAAATTCTTTGGGAAAAGTTAAAATTAGGCAATCTAATTCCATTTTTGGCCCAATTCCTGCCACGGGGAACAGGCAAAAGTAATGCATACCACGACGGACACGGTCCTACTGAGAGAGAGACAGGGCCACACGGACGAAGCGGTTAAGACAACGAAACAAAATCTAGTGATCCTTTGGAGGGACATACCATGATGAACTTTATCAAAAACTTCCGCAATGACGAAGACGGCGCTGTAACTGTTGATTGGGTTGTACTGACCGCAGCCGTTGTTGCTCTGGGTGGCGTTGCATACCAAGGCATCTCGGATGGTGCATCCGGCCTGGCCACAAACGTAGACACTGCAATGTCCGGCACCACAGTTACACTGGGTAGCGAAGGCGCTCTGACCGGTGGTACCAGCTCCAGCGGCAGCTAATAGCCGAACGACCTGATAGTCGTAAGATTACCGCTTGGGCCGCATCGCGCAGCGATGCGGCCCAAACTTTCTACAACCATCAGCTGGGGTATCGACGTGTGGAAACCAATTAAAAAAATCGTCGAAGACCAGAATGGCGCCGTCACAGTGGACTGGGTTGTTCTAACAGCAGTCACTCTCGGCCTGGGGACTGTCACCTACTTGTCTATGGAAAACAGCGTCGACAGTCTGACCGGTGAGTTTTCCACCAAGATGGTCAACACAGATGTCTCGACCGAAGGGTAAGTCTAAGAAATTGTAGAGACATGCCGCCCAATAGGCATTGATCTTCCCTGATTTGGTCACAATCAACAGATACTCAGTACTACATGAAGGGCCCTTGCCCGGTATCCTGCGCTGACGCAGGCAATAGTAATATGACGAGGTGCAGATATGCGTTCAGTTTTTGGACTAGTTTTGATTCTTGGTATCGCCCTAGCAGGTGGCGCTGTCATGATGGCTCGCAACTATATCTCCGCCTATCAAAATGAGCTAGCACGTGAACGCCAGGCGCGAGTTCCCGCAGTTCCAACCCAAGTCGTGTTTGTTGCGACTAAACCCCTTCGGTATGGACAGCGGTTAGACAAAGACAGTGTCCGGGCCGTCAATTGGCCAAAATCTGCTATCCCAGAGGGTTCTTTTAGCGAAGTAAACGCTTTGTTTCCGGTCGATCCATTGGACAATCCTTTCGTTCTACGTGCGATAGAAAAAGACGAAGCGATCCTTGTGCAGAAAGTCACGAAACCCGGTGAAGATGCTGGGCTGACCTCTCAGTTGGAGCGCGGCATGCGTGCATTTGCAATCCGCGTGGACGTTGCATCAGGCGTGTCTGGTTTTTTGCGCCCCGGAGACCGAGTTGATGTCTATTGGACCGGCAGCATCCGAGATGCAGTCGAAGGTGCACGTGGTGATGTAACCCGCTTGATCCAGGCCAACATCAACCTCATTGCAGTCGACCAGATATCCGGTGGCGATCTGACACGTGCGACAATCGCCAGAACAGTGACTGTGTCGGCGCTGCCCGAACAGGTGGCCGCCCTTGCTCAGGCTCAAACATCGGGACGGTTGTCTCTTGCATTGGTTGGAGCTGAAGATGATACAATTGCTTCAGCCATCGAAGTTGACCAGCGCTCCCTTCTAGGTCTCGGCGAAATTGAGGCCGCTCCTGTGGAAGCCAAGAAAAAGGTTTGCACAATTCGCCAGCGCCGCGGGGCTGAAGTGATGGAAATTCCGATCCCATGCACAAACTAAGCGAATTCATATAGTTATCAATCATGAGATCTCAGCCCACGCTGAGGTCTCATTTCGTGTTGTTGCGCGTTCTCCACATAAGAAACGATGCGGAAACCATTGATTCTTGCAAAAAAAATAGAACTGGCGCAAGGTGAACAAAATTCCGGGCGCTAAGACCCGAAAATGAGGCGTGATCGGAGAGGCAGGTCACATGAAATTCGACGTTTGGATCAAAGCCGCCCTATTTGGGCTGGCATTGACGTGCAACCCGGTTGGTTCCCCAGCTGGTGCTGAGACTTTGCGGGTTGTTCAACAAGGCACTTCATCCACGCTTGAGGTTCCCATGAACCGTGCTGTCGTGGTCGAAAGTGACAGGCCTTTTGCGGAACTCAGCATCGCCAATGCCGGGATAGCTGACATTTCGTCTTTGTCAGACAGAACTATCTATGTCCTTGGTAAATCACCCGGCCTCACGACCTTGACGCTTTTGGATGCAACTGGGCGTTTG
Organism: Phaeobacter sp. NW0010-22; assembly: GCF_040365955.1. Taxonomy (NCBI): domain Bacteria; kingdom Pseudomonadati; phylum Pseudomonadota; class Alphaproteobacteria; order Rhodobacterales; family Roseobacteraceae; genus Phaeobacter; species Phaeobacter sp. NW0010-22. The sequence goes on along the minus strand of NZ_BAABWT010000001.1, from coordinate 181,713 downwards.
ATCACAAACGTTGATGTGCGTGTGGCCGCAGATGTAACCGAATTCAAAGAGCGGCTGCGTCAGATCCTTCCGGGCGAAAAAATTGAAGTCCGAACCGCAAATGACGGCATTGTCTTGTCTGGAACGGTCTCAAGCAGCCTGCGCCTCCAGCGGGCTTTGGATTTGGCCGAGCGCTATGCGCCCGAACGCGTTTCGAACCTGATGAGTGTCGGCGGTGTTCAACAGGTCATGCTGAAGGTGCGCTTTGCAGAAATGCAGCGGTCAGTTTCTAAATCGTTGAGCGCCTCGCTTGGCGTAAGCGGCGGTTCAGATGTAGGCGTAAACGGCGGTATTAACACTCTGAACAGCCAAGGTCCCCTTACGAATGCTCTAAACGGAAACATTCCAGCGGGAAACAACAACACGGGCGCGTTGCTTTTTGGGTTTGGCGCGGGGTCGATGCAGGTTCGACTGCTGCTCGAAGCATTGGAGCAAAAAGGGGTTGTGCGCACCCTGGCAGAACCGAATCTTTCCGCCCTTTCTGGCCAAGAAGCAACGTTTTTAGCTGGGGGTGAGTATCCGATTCCTGTTGCTCAGGAAGATGGCGTGTTTACGGTCGAATACAAACCATTTGGCATCGAGATGGCCTTTACGCCCCGTGTCGTGGACAAGGATTTGATCAACCTTGAACTTCTTGCGGCAGTCTCCGCGTTGGATCCGGCCAACGCCGTCACAGTGAACGGTGCGCAGGTAAATGCGTTCTCACGCAGAGAAACCACAACGACCGTCGAAATGCGCGATGGCGAAAGTTTTGCAATCGCGGGACTTATCCAAGACAATTTCCTCGACAACAATGCGCAGCTTCCTTGGATCGGAGACATCCCGGTTCTAGGGTCTCTTTTCCGTAGCGCCAACTATCAGCGCAGCCAAACGGAACTCGTCATTATCATTACTGCACACTTGGTCTCCCCCACTCGGGGTGAAGCCCTCGCCTTGCCAACTGATCGTGTAAAACCACCGAGTGAGAGTGATCTGTTCCTCTTTGGGCGCGTTGCACGAACCAACCGCCCGCAAAGTGGCCCTGCATCCGAAGTGGCAAAGCAAGACTTTAGCGGCTCTTATGGCTATGTAATGGAATGACCCTAAGGATGCGACCAATGTTGAAATGGATCCCGGTTCTTGGCCTGACGCTGGCAGTGGCCGCTTGCGACCGCGAAGCTGGTTATGCTGTTGATTCAGGCGCCTTTGGCAACGCCACCTTAAACAATACGCAGATGATGAACGGCGAGCGAAACTATGCGCAAGCGCTTGGTGAACGCTTTGCGCGGGAAGTCCCGTCTCAGATTAACTTTGCGTTCGACAGCGCGCAGCTCGACAACACTGCCCAACAGGCTCTCATTCAACAAGCAAACTGGATTTCCCAGTTCCCCGAAGTTAAATTCAGGATCTACGGACACACGGATGCGGTTGGATCATCTGCCTACAACAAACAGCTCGGGCTACGGCGTGCGCAGGCAGTTGTTGCCTTTTTCGCAAGCCGGGGCATTTCACGCTCTCGCTTAGAAGCACTTGTTTCTTATGGAGAAACACAACCCATCATTCAGACTGCCGAACGAGATCGCCGCAACCGACGCACGATAACACAAGTCTCAGGCTTTGTTGATCGCAACGCGAATTCCCTTGATGGGAAATATGCTCGGATCGTTTATCGTGAATATATCGGTAGTGCAGTTCCGCTGACAAAACTGACCGGCGGCGGCAAAGCGACCGCTCTCGAGTAACAATTGTAGGGAAAACAGGGCAATCGTCGCCTAATTCCCTACAATTGGTGTCTTTAAGCCCAAATCTTGCCCCACTTCAAAGCGACAGTACCTTCAATAGGTGACGTGCGACCATTTTGAGCCGCATGTAAGAAAAGTAGGTTGGCAATAGTGTGAACGCACCGCCACAGCCTGCTCACCTTCGAGATGAGGAACGAGGCAATGAGCAGCGAAACGCCACAACCCGACGCAACCCCTATTCTGGCTTGCACAGTCAGTCGTGATGTTCAGAATTTTGACCTTCTGATTGAAGACATGGAAGCCACGATGGGAGAAAGCTGGGGAGATCTCGGATTTGCCGAGGCTCTAGCTTTCTTTGGTCAACCCGAAGCGGAATCACTGGAATTCATCGCCTTGGCGATGGATGGAGAGGATGAAGACAATCTTGTCCTAATGGGCGAGATCATCACTCAAGCCAAATCTCGTGAAATTAGCGTCATTCTGATCGCAGAGGACGTCACCCCGGCTTCTCTGCATCAATTATTGCGGAAAGGGGCTGATGAATTTGTTCCTTATCCGTTGCCCGAACAGGAGTTACAGTTTGCAATTGATCGCCTAGGCGCACCCGCCTCCGATCCAGAGCAACCTCAACCTCCCAAGACTTCGCAATTGAAATCCGGTGATGCCAAAGAAGGTGCACTTATAGTCGTGCACGGGTTGGCGGGCGGAACCGGTTCTACAACAATGGCTGTCAACCTTGCCTGGGAGCTGGCCAATGTCTCAAAAGACGACGGCCCAAGCGTCTGCTTGCTCGACCTTGATCTTCAATATGGATCTGTCTCGACCTATCTCGACCTTCCTCGCCGAGAGGCGGTTTTCGAAATGCTGGCCGAAACTGAAAGCATGGATCAAGATGTATTTGGTCAGGCATTGTTGAACTTTGAAGACAAGCTGCAGGTGCTCACCGCCCCGGCTGACATGGTCCCACTGGATATCCTTTCACCTGAAGACATTGAACGTGTTATCGAAATGGCGCGGGCACACTTCGATTATGTCGTCGTCGATATGCCTAAGACATTGGTGCAATGGTCCGAAACCATTCTTCAGGCCGCGCATGTTTATTTCGCCTTGATTGAACTGGATATGCGCTCGGCACAGAACGCCCTGCGCATGAAGCGGGCACTGCAATCTGAGGATCTGCCATTCAACAAGTTGCGCTTTGCCTTGAACAAGGCCCCCAAATTTACGGATCTCAGTGGCAAAAGCCGCGTGAAACGCATGGGTGAATCACTGGGCATATCCATAGATTTGCAACTACCTGACGGCGGCAAGCCGGTAACACAAGGAGCAGATCATGGTCTGCCCCTGGCGGCTTCGGCCCCTAAGAACCCGTTGCGGCGGGAAATCGCGAAACTGGCTCAATCTCTACATGATTTGGGCAACAGTGATGCAAAAGCAGCCTGAAAGGCAGAAATAGGGGCGTAACGTGTTTTCAAGATATAAAAAGCAAGGTAAAGCTGAGCCGGTAACTCCTGCAAAGCCAAGCCCTAAAGATGCGGGGTCAGAAGGCATTTCCGCAAAGCAGTCGAATAGCATGCGACGCCCGATGCCCGCTAAGTCTGCAGAAGCAGTCCCCCAAGATCGGGAACGCAAACGCAAAGAGCGGATGAGTGAGATCAAGATCCAACTGCACCGGGATCTTTTGGAAAACCTAAACTTGGCTGCGCTTGAACATGCCAGCGAAGCGGACCTGCGGACCGAGATTAGCACCATCACCAGCGAAATTCTGGAAAGTAAGGGGATCGTGCTCAACCGCGATGATCGTACCGCGCTCAACAAAGAGCTCTACGATGAGGTCACCGGCCTGGGTCCGTTGGAAACACTGCTACAGGACGAAAGCGTTAACGATATTCTTGTTAACGGTCCCCATCAGATCTTTGTCGAACGGGCGGGTAAATTGCAGCTGAGCAATGTCACGTTCAAAGACGAAAAGCACCTGATGCGGATTATCGACAAAATCGTGTCCGCCGTAGGCCGCCGCGTTGATGAATCCAACCCTTATGTTGATGCACGTCTCGCAGATGGGTCCCGCTTCAACGCGATGGTGCCCCCCGTGGCGGTGGACGGTTCGCTCGTTTCCATTCGTAAATTCAAAAAAGACAAACTCGGGATCGATGATCTTGTCGATTTCGGCGCGTTTACCGAAGAAATGGCCGCTTATCTTCAGGCTGCCGTCGCCACACGGCTGAATGTTATTGTATCTGGCGGTACCGGTTCGGGTAAAACCACAACGCTTAACGCCTTGTCATCTTTCATCGACAACGCCGAACGCATCCTAACCATCGAAGACACTGCAGAACTTCAGCTGCAACAGACCCACGTGGGTCGTATGGAATCCCGCCCGCCCAACGTGGAAGGCAAAGGCGAAGTCAGTCCGCGGGACTGTTTGAAAAACGCTCTCCGGATGCGCCCTGATCGCATTATCGTTGGGGAAACCCGTGGCGAAGAAGTCATCGACATGCTTCAGGCCATGAACACCGGTCACGATGGATCGATGACAACGATCCACGCCAACAGCGCCCGCGATGGTGTCAGCCGTTTGGAAAACATGATTGCGATGGCCGGCATCGAAATGCCGCTCAAGGCCGTTCGGTCACAAATTTCGTCCGCTGTGAACCTTATTGTTCAGGCCAGCCGTCTCCAGGATGGCTCGCGTCGGATGACGTCGATCACCGAAATTACCGGGATGGAAGGCGATGTGATCTCGATGCAGGAAATCTTCCGGTATCAGCGGGTTGGTCTGACGCCTGACAACAAAATTATTGGCCATTTCACCGCAACCGGTGTGCGCAGCCATTATTCCGAACGGTTCCGGATGTGGGGGTATGATCTGCCCGCCTCGATCTACGAACCGACGACAATGTAAGGGGTACCGATATGCAACTGAGTGCAGAGCCGATTATCTATGGGCTGATTTTCATAGGCGTTTTGGTCCTTGTTGAAGGGCTGTATCTGGTTGCGTTTGGCAAATCTATCAGCCTCAACAGCCGGGTTAACCGACGTCTGGAAATGCTCGATAAGGGCACTGGACGCGAACAGGTTCTAGAGCAGCTGCGCAAGGAAATGCAGCAGCACATGAAATCGCGCTCTATCCCGCTGTATTCCCTGCTCGCTGAGAAAGCACAGAAAGCCGCGATTGCATTTACACCCCGGCAACTCATCATGATCATGGTAGGATTGTCAGGCGTGGCCTTTGTCGGGCTCAGTGTTGGAACCCAAACCGAGCTGCCAATTCGAGTGGGAGCGTCTGTCCTCATCGGGGTAAGCGCGGTCTACATCTGGGTCAACAGCAAGGCCAAAAAGCGAATGGCATTGTTCGAGGAACAGCTCCCCGACGCTGTTGAACTTATGGTACGTTCGTTGCGTGTGGGGCACCCCTTTGTCTCCGCCATTCAGATCGTCGCCAAAGAATCCGAAGACCCCATCGCCACCGAGTTTGGGATTATCTCAGACGAAAGCGCCTATGGGCGGGATGTATCCGAAGCGCTCAAGGAAATGGCCGAACGGATGGGGATGCAGGATTTGCGCTTCCTCTCTGTGGCGGTGACGATCCAGCAGCAATCCGGTGGTAACCTAGCCGAAGTTCTCGCAGGTTTGGCCAAGGTTATTCGGGCGCGGTTCCGTCTGTTCCGACGCGTCAAAGCCATCACTGCCGAAGCACAGTGGTCGGGCAAGTTTCTATCCGCCTTTCCGTTGATCGCTCTGATGGTCATCTTGTTCAACGACCCCGGATACTACGATGGCGTGATGGATCACCCTTGGTTCATTCCGGCCTGTTTCGTCGTAGGGATTTTGCTGACAGTAAACCTGATCGTCATGCGGTCACTCACGAACATCAAAGTATAGGAGGGTTCGATGGACATCCTGAATCAAATCAATGATTTCTTGACAGGTCAGTTGGGTGAATTCGGTCCCATCATCGTAGTCGGCGTTCTGGGCCTGTTTATGATCTTGATGGCAATCCCTTTGATGCTCAAACAGCCAGAGGATCCGCTTAAGAAATTCAAGCGAGACATAAATCAAAAAACGAGAACCGCCCCCCAGAAAGAAAAATTGCGTCAGGGCGGACGGAATGAACAACTTCAGAAGTTTGCGACGTTCCTAGAGCCCCAAGATGCTGAAGAGCTGTCTGCCATGGAGCTCAAGCTGCGTCAGGCCGGGTATCAATCGAAAGATTCGGTGCGTTTCTTTCACTTTGCCCAGTTTGCGCTGGGGATCACCGGGCTAATCTTAGGCGTTATTTACGTCACCGTTATCGCTGCTGATCAGGAATTTGACACGCAAGCTCAACTCATTCGCGTTTTAGGCCCAGGTGGCGCTGGATATATGTTGCCCAAGTATTGGGTCACACGCCGGGTCGAAGAACGCAAAGAGGCGATTACCGCAGGCTTTCCAGATTCACTGGACATGATGCTGGTTTGCGTGGAAGCCGGACAATCCTTGGATCAAGCGATTATCCGGGTCGCGAAAGAGCTCCGCGCCTCTTACCCTGATCTTGCGGATGAATTCGAAGTTGTTTCGCACGAAATGAAAGCGGGTAAAGACAAAGATAAAGTTCTGCGCGACATGGGCATACGCAGTGGCGTGACCGATGTTGCCTCATTTGTTACGGTGATGATCCAATCAGCAGCCTTTGGTACCTCGATTGCTGAAGCGCTGCGAGTGTATGCCGGGGAAATGCGTGACAAACGCGTGATGCGCGCAGAAGAGGCCGCAAACAAGTTGCCAACCAAAATGACCCTTGCCACAATGATGCTGACGGTTCCGCCATTGCTGATCATCCTGATCGGACCCTCAGCAAAAGGCATCGCGGACCTTGGTAATATGAGCAACTGATAAAATGAAAAATACAGGTGTGATGAACCACGCACCGTTTACCCGAACACTATTGGCCATCGTTGCTGCGGCAGCGGTGGCCTCTTGTAATTCGACATCACAGCCGCCCCTGCCTGACAGCCCATTCGCACCGGGCATAGACCATACCAAAAGCGCCGTCGGCGGTGTCGAGGTCGGTCAACGCCTGATGGCTGCTGGGGAATACGACCTTGCGATTGATGCGTTCACGCGCGCCGCTTTGGATGAAGGGTTGACCACTGAGATCTTGACCGGGCTGGGCACTGCCAATCTTGGTTTGGGTCGTTTGGGTCAAGCCGAAACATTGCTGCGCCGCGCCGTTGTCGAAGCCCCAGACTGGCCCGAGGCCTGGAACAATCTTGGGGTTTTGCTGATGGAACAGGGCAATGTTGCTGAGGCAACACAAGTCTTTCGCAAGGCTTATGCCCTGGATGATGGCCAAAGTGACTCAATCCGAGACAATTTACGGATAGCACTCGCAAAAACAGAAAAACCTGCTAATACTGTTGAACAACAAGAAGATTATAAATTGGTGCAACGGGGTAATGGTGAATTCCTAATCCGTAAGACACCATGATCGAGGCAAGAGCAGTAAAAGGACGCAATAATGCGCCACACAATCTTGATTCCAGCAGTTTTGCTTGGCGGATTGGCTTTGTCAGCCTGCGCCAAAAAGGCAGACGAAACGGTTGAGCGAGCGTTTCAGGACGTCAACGTTGTTGATGAAACCAACCTGAATGATGTGATGTTAACCGTTGCGGACCCCAACGAAGCGGTTTCCTATTTCCAGAAAGCTATACGCGACAATCCCAACCGCACCGACCTACAGCGCGGCCTCGCAAAGTCTCTCATCCGCTCCAAGCGGACCACTGAAGCCGTTGCAGCCTGGTCCAAAGTCGTCAAAATGGACGATGCGACACCGGATGACTCGGTTGACCTTGCTGATGCGTTGATCCGTAGTGGTGATTGGGAACGCGCCGAAAAAACACTGGATTCCGTCCCCCCACTTCACGAAACCTTTAAACGCTACAGGCTCGAAGCGATGGTCGCTGATGCCAATCGTGAATGGAAACGCGCCGACACATTTTATGAAACCGCCATTGGGCTCACCACCCGCCCTGCTGGCGTCATGAACAACTGGGGCTACTCCAAGCTAACCCGTGGAGATTACGCCGAAGCAGAGCGACTGTTTGGCGATGCCATCCGCCAAGATCAAACACTGTTCACAGCTAAGAACAACCTGATCTTGGCCCGTAGCGCACAACGCAACTACACCCTGCCCGTTATCCCAATGGACCAAGCAGAGCGCGCGCAGCTGCTCCATACGCTGGCGCTTTCAGCGATCAAACAAGGTGACATCACAACAGGCAAAGGTCTTTTGCGCGAAGCCATCGCAACACATCCGCAACATTTCGAAGAAGCCGTTCGTTCGTTGCGTGCGCTTGAGAACAGTTAACTGATGGAAATCCCGGCTCACGTTGCCCTGTGGTTTCTCCCCTTTGTTTTGCCAATCTGTTTCTACGTTGCGTTCACAGATCTGCGCGAAATGCGCATTACAAATCAGGCTGTGATGGCGCTGGCGTTGGTCTTTATCGTGGTTGGCCCGTTTCTGTTCCCCCTGCCGGTTTATGGCTGGCAGCTTGCCCAGATGATCATCGTGCTTGTGCTGGGGGTTTTGCTGAATGCAGGTGGTGCAATTGGTGCTGGCGACGCCAAATTCGCAGCCGCCGCTGCACCTTATATTATGATCGCGGATTTGCGCGTACTCTTGGCTTTGTTTGCCGCAAACCTGCTGGCTGCCTTTGTGACCCATCGTCTGGTCAAATACACCCCACTACGCCAAATCGCACCCGGCTGGAAAAGCTGGGACATGGGCTGGAAATTCCCAATGGGTCTCAGCCTCGGCGGCAGCCTGGCATTGTACCTAATTCTTGGCACACAATTCGGCAGTTAATCGATCTTGGTGCTGCCAAAGCGGTGCCCTTGTACTGCCACATTGCGCCGCCAAAATCGGGATCATACGGGGCTCGCCCGTAGAATCGTGGTGACCGCAACCGACGGGTTTCAAAAATGAATATGCAAACGCCTACAGTGAGTGCCCCTCCCTCTCCGACCACGTTGTCAGAGATGCAGCTGCCCTTTGTTATGATGCGCGACATCCTGTTGAAGACGATTTTCCGCAAGAACACCAACATGGTCAGCGAAATCAGCGAAGCCATCAGCTTGCCTTTAACCGTCACACAAGAGCTCGTCGATATGGCGCGAGATCAAAAACTGTTAGAAGCAACCGGAACCCTGAATGCCAACAGCGGCAACGAGATGGGGTATCAGCTTACAGACACCGGCAAAGCCCGCGCATTGGATGCCTTGGCCCAGTCAGAGTATTTTGGCGCAATGCCAGTCCCGCTCGATGTCTACCGCGAACAGGTAAAACGCCAATCAATTCGCAACATCCAAGTCAGCCGCCACCAATTGCTCAACGCTATGGGACACCTCGTCCTCCCCGATAGTTTGCTCGATCATTTAGGCCCCGCGGTAAGCGCCGGGCGCTCTATCCTGATGTATGGCCCACCCGGAAATGGGAAATCGTCCATTTCAAACGGCATTCGCGATGCATTGGGCGACAAAGTTTATGTACCGCGCGCAATTGAATATTCAGGTCAGGTCATCACCGTCTATGACCCAATTGTACATACGGCCATTGAGCAAGAACCCGACGACCCAACCCAGTTGCGTCGACGCAAACGGTTTGATGCACGGTACGTCTGTTGCGAGCGCCCGACTGTGGTTACCGGCGGTGAACTATCCCTTTCGATGCTCGATCTTGTCTATAACCCAACTGCACGAACCTATCAGGCCCCGCTTCAGTTAAAAGCGACCGGTGGCATCTTTATCGTGGATGACCTTGGTCGTCAGGCTGAATCCCCGCAGGCCCTGATCAACCGATGGATCGTTCCGTTGGAAGAGAGCAAGGATATCCTTGGCCTGCAATCAGGCGAAAAGTTCGAAGTCCCGTTTGACACTTTGGTGATCTTTTCGACCAACTTCCACCCGAACGAGATTTTTGACCAAGCCGCTTTGCGAAGGATCTTCTTTAAAATCAAAATTGACGGTCCCAATCAGGAAAATTTCCTAAAGATCTTTGCCCTCGTAGCTCGGAAAAAAGGAATGCCCCTGGACGAACCTTCTCTGATTCACCTGCTCAAGAAGAAATATCCGACAATCGACAACATCTATGCCAACTATCAACCCGTGTTCCTCATCGACCAGATGATTGCGATTTGCGAATTTGAAGGTATCCCCTACCAAATGACACCGGACCTCATTGACCGGGCTTGGGCCAATATGTTTGTCAAAGACGAGACTATCGTAAAATGATCGGTGTTGCAGGATGCGGTCGCATGGGGGCTCCAATGCTGGAATCCCTCGTACGCGCAGGAATTCGTGCCACAGGTTTTGATGTTAGATCTGCGCCTGATTTTGCAAATTTGCATGCGCAGGTCACTCAGGACCCTCTTGGTTTCGCATCAAACTTAGAAACGCTCATCACGGTCGTACGTGATATTTCACAAACCGAAGACGTTCTATTCGGGCAGCAAAACCTCATTACTGCACCACATCTTAAACGCATTATTGTGTCTTCCACCCTATCTCCCCGTTATGTTTTGGATTTGAGAGAACGCGTTTCAAAGACCATCACCCTTATCGATGCCCCAATGTCAGGCGCGCAGATCGCCGCCAAGGAAGCCCGTCTTTCGTTTATGCTAGGCGGCGCTGATGCGGATCTGGATGCCGCTCAGCCTCTGTTCAATGCAATGGGTGCACATTTTCATCGCATGGGGGCCTATGGTGCAGGCATGCAGGCAAAGGTTCTGAACAACCTTCTGGCCGCCTCTAACACAGCGTTGACGCGGTTGGTGCTGGATTGGGCCGATGGTGCTGGCCTGGACGAGCGCAAACTTTTAGACTTGATCCACACCAGCTCGGGGCAGAACTGGTTCGCGTCAGGTTTCGAAGATATCGAATTTTCCCGGGATGGGCTAAGCGAAGACAATACCATCGGCATTTTGATCAAAGATGTTTCCAGCGCTCTGGACGCAGCCCCGGCACACGCCGACACCGCTTTGCCCAAAGCGGTTCAAGATCTGATCCGAACTTTGGAACCCCGAAAACGCCGATGACCTAGACCTCATTTGCGTCTCTTGGCCTGCTTGTGAGACAAGAGTAGGGTCAGTTCATGCACACACTTCCCCCCTCTATCGCAACGTGGTTTGAGACCAAAGGATGGGCAATCCACCCGCACCAACAAGACATGATGGCGCGCGCTGGCGACCCTGCAACGCTATTGATCGCCCCAACCGGGGGCGGCAAAACGATGGCTGGATTCCTTCCAACACTTGCTGAGCTCGCAGAGGGAAATCATGCAGGGCTGCACACACTTTATGTCTCGCCCCTCAAGGCGCTGGCGGCGGACATTAAACGCAATTTACGCACTCCCGTTGACGAGATCGGCCTTCCCATTCGGATCGAAGATCGCACCGGCGACACTTCGGCAACCCAAAAGCGACGCCAACGTGTTGATCCGCCGCACATCCTGCTAACAACCCCCGAAAGCCTTGCGCTGCTAACCTCCTACGAAGATGCGCCACGAATGTTTCAGGGGCTACAACGCGTGATCGTTGATGAAATTCATGCGCTTTCGGAAAGCAAACGTGGCGATCAACTGATGTTGGCCCTTGCGAGATTACAGTCTCTCTGCCCAGAATTGCGGCGCGTTGGCTTATCTGCAACTGTCGAAGATCCCCAAGCCATCGCGCGTTTTCTGGCCTGTCACCCGACCCCCTGTTCCATCTTGCATGCCGATCCCGGTCCGGATCCAGACATCTCCATGCTGGAAACCCAAGAGCTACCACCCTGGGCCGGAGGTGGCGCAAAATACTCTATTCCTGCAGTATTGGATCAAATCCGCCAACACAAAACGACACTCATATTTCACAACACCCGCGCGCAGGCTGAAATCTATTTTCACAATCTCTGGCTTGCAAACGAAGACTCGCTCGCAATCGGCATCCATCACGGCTCGCTTGATCGCCAGCAACGAGAACGGGTCGAAGCCGCGATGGTGCGCGGCGACCTGCGCGCCATTGTATGTACCGGCAGCCTTGATCTAGGCATCGATTGGGGAGACGTCGATCTGGTGATACAGATCGGAGCCCCCAAAAATGTCAAACGTCTGGTGCAGCGGATTGGACGCGCGAACCACCAATACAATGTCCCCTCCAAGGCCCTGTTGGTACCTGCCAACAGGTTTGAGGTGATAGAATGCGTCGCCGCACTAGAGGCAATTAAGGCCCACACCCTAGACGGTGAACCACGCGGCGACGGCCCCCTTGACGTGCTTTGCCAACACATTCTCGTCGCCGCAGCAGCCGGTCCGTTTGAGGCAGACGCGCTATATACGGAAATGTCATCGGCCGGCCCCTACGCGGCACTTTGCCGGTCTGATTTCGACGCCTGTCTCGATTTTTGTGCCACCGGAGGATACGCCCTTAAGGTCTATGATAAATGGCAACGGCTCCAACAGTGCGCCGACGGACGCTGGCAATTGCGCGACCCGCGCGCCACACAAAAAATCCGGATGAACCTGGGGACTATTCAAGACACCGACACCCTGAAAGTACGACTAAAGCGCAGCCGTGGTGGGAAACCGCTGGGAGAAATCGAAGAAAGTTTTGCCGCGTCTTTGACGCCGGGCGACACCTTTCTGATTGGCGGGCAGATCGTCAGGTATGAAGGGCTGCGCGAGATGACGGTTGAAGTGACCCGTCGCGCCGACAAAAAACCAAAAATCGCCACCTTTATGGGCACAAAGTTCGCGACATCCACGCAGTTGAGCGAACGTATCCTGAACCTACTGGCCCAGCCAGACTGGCCACAACTTCCCGGCCACACGGCAGACTGGTTGAACCTACAACGGGACATCTCTCGACTGCCCCAACGCGGCCGCCTGTTGATCGAAAGCTTTCCCAAAGACAACCGCGAACACATCTGCATCTATGGGTTTGCCGGGCGAAACGCACAACAAACACTGGGGTTATTGCTGAGCAAACGGATGGAAGAACTAGGCCTCCACCCCCTTGGGTTTGTCGCAACCGACTATGCCACCTTGATCTGGGGCCTAGATCAAGTGACAGACGCACATCCCCTACTTGATTTAACCGCTTTGCGTGATGGACTAGAGGGCTGGCTTGCTGGAAACGCGGTGATGAAGCGCACGTTTAGAAGTGCGGCCACAATTGCAGGATTGATTGAGAGGAACACAACAACCGCACGCAAGAGCGGGCGTCAGGCGACCTTTTCGTCTGACATCCTGTATGACACTCTTCAAAAATACGATCCTGACCACCTCATGCTAAGAATTACACGAACCGAAACAATGCGTGGCTTGGTCGATTTCAGCAGGATCGAAGACATGATCTCGAGGGTTGGCACCCGCATTGATTTGCTAAGGCTAGATCAGGTCACACCGCTTGCCGCCCCTCTTTTTCTGGAAATGGGGAAGGTTCCAATCAAGGGCACAGCCGAGGAAAAACTGTTGGCAGCAGAAAGCGCTAGATTGCTGGAGGAATCCGGATTGTCTCAAATTGCATCCAATGGCTGACACCAGTACAGAACGAACCATGAATGGGTTTTCATTTTCCTTTGCTCAAACCTCGTTGGTCGCCCTTGCAACGGGCGCTCTTTGGTGGCCGGAGCAAAAGTTATTATGTGTGTCGGACCTACATCTCGGTAAGTCCGAGCGCATCGCCAGACGCGCCGGGACAACCCTACCTCCCTACGACTCGCAAGATACACTTGGCCGCCTTGCAGATGATTTGGAGCGCACGCAAGCAGACGTCGTGGTTTGTCTGGGAGATAGCTTTGATGATCTACAGGCTGCACATACCATTCCAAAACAAGAGCGCCTTTGGATCACATCATTGCAAGCCGGGCGTAAATGGATCTGGATCGAAGGTAATCATGACCCGGGTCCGGTGGAACTTGGCGGCACCCACCTGATCGACCTGCAAATAGAGAGGCTGATCTTTCGCCACATTGCGCGACAAACCGCGCGCAACGAAATATCGGGGCACTATCACCCCAAGGCCCACCTAAAAACCCGTGGACAACGCATCACGCGCCCTGCCTTTTTGTTGGACCAAGACCGGCTTATCCTCCCTGCATACGGTCGCTATACCGGCGGCCTGAGCAGCCAAAGCACGGTTCTGAGATACTTGATGCTCAAAGATGCCGTTGCCATCCTCACCGGACCCAAAGCTCTGCCGATCCCGATGCCACGTTAGAGCAGCCCTGCCTTTTCCAAATCGGGTTTGTATTTTCTACTAACCGGGACCAGATCGCCGTTAATCAACCGGATCTGAATTTTCCCCGCATGACGTTCGATACTTTCGATTGCAGCCTGCGTCACCCAATGTGATCGATGGGTACAATGGCCTTCTATCGGCTCCATCTCTTGTATTGCGTCTACAAAGCGGGATCGAATTGTGTGCGTTCCGGCGCTGGTGACCACATCCACACAGTGATCCCGCACCGTTAGACGTAAGATTTGAGCATCCAAATTCTGAGGTAGCCTGCGAACAAGCCGTGGTCTCTGCTGAAGCTTTGTTGTGGGTGACGGGGCCTTTTCGGCCGGAAAGCAGCGACGCAAGACTAGCAAACCCGTTGCAAATAGACCGGCCCATTGCGCAATTTGGAGCAATCCCGGTCCGCCTTCATCCACAGAAAAAAGGAAGAGCCACCCAATCACCCACAAAAACGGGATCAAAAAACAAGTGATAAGCGCGACAACCAACGCATCCTGCGCCAACTGATCCAAGCTATTGCAATGCCTCTGTATCAGGGCTTGCGCTAATCGTGTTAAGCTTCCAGCCCCCCCAATGACCAATAGCCAGAACACAAGCCTGAGACCGAATGACGCTTCTTCTTCTGCAAAGGGAGCAGCCTGATTGGCCAACAAAACAACAAATGCGAGACCCGGAACCAATATTCGCAGGATAGACGAGGATAACAGGGTTTTCATCGATAGAGACATGAACAAAAGGCACTAGTTTTAAGTAATTTGGACACCTGTTGGCGCCTCTTTCCTGAGCAAGTCAAATATCAGGGCTTTAATTCAACGTAAACTTGACAATTTATCCGGAGCCTTAAAAAAGCTAACAATACCCTAGATTGATTGAAATCGATTTTCTTTTTGATTTACCCTTTAAAATCAACCAACCCTTAAAGGTCCAGACCTTTAAACTTCAATCGTTAGGGCACCTGTTAGACCACGCAGCGCGAGTCAGTAGGTGGAAAATTTTAGCAAACTTCCCCTTTCCCAACTAAAAGGCTCCATTTGCGAATCTGATAAACAAGCACAGGAATTTCAGGCGCGTTCTATCACAAAAATAACATATAACGCCGCACAACATGGTGCGGCGTTCCAGTTTCTTAGAATTAGGCGGTCAGCCCTTCTGGTTCAGCCAATCCGTTCGCGCGACAGCATGCTGTCAGCGTGTTTGCCAGCAGGCAGGCAATAGTCATCGGCCCGACACCGCCGGGAACGGGTGTGATCGCTCCAGCGACTGCAGCGGCGCTTTCGTAATGGACGTCTCCGACCAGACGGGTTTTGCCTTCACCCTTTTCGGGGGCATCAATCCGGTTGATGCCTACGTCAATGACAGTTGCGCCCTCTTTGATCCAATCGCCCGGCACCATTTCAGGGCGACCAACCGCAGCAACGACAATATCAGCGGCCCGAACAACATCAGGCAGGTCCTTGGTGCGAGAATGCGCGATGGTCACGGTGCAGCTATCCCCCAAAAGCAGCTGTGCCATAGGTTTGCCCACGATGTTTGAGCGCCCTACCACAACGGCGTTCAACCCGGACAGCGAACCATGATGATCCCGCAGCATCATCAAACATCCCAGCGGTGTGCACGGAACCATGGACTTTTGACCCGTGCCGAGCAGGCCCACGTTAGAAATGTGGAACCCATCGACATCCTTGGCAGGGTCGATCGAATTGATCACCAGATCCTCATTCAGATGCTTGGGCAACGGAAGCTGTACCAGAATGCCATGCACAGCGGGGTCGTTGTTTAGCTTATCGATCAACGCCAACAGCACGTCTTCGGCGGTGTCCACGTCCAGTTTGTGCTCATACGAGTTCATGCCGACCTCGACGGTCATTTTCCCCTTGGAGCGGACATAAACCTGGCTGGCCGGATCTTCGCCCACCAACACCACTGCGAGGCCTGGCGTGATGCCCTGCTCTTCTTTCAGTTTCGCAACATGCGCGCCAACCTGCCCGCGCACATTGGCCGCAAAGGCCTTTCCGTCGATAACCTGCGCTACCATTGTCAGTTTCCTTTCTCAGAAATCGGTCCGGGCATAAGAATCCCGGTAATGTTCCATCTGCATCCGTGTCGCCAAAACGGCGTTCTTCATCAACGTCGCCACCGTGACCGGCCCAACACCGCCCGGCACAGGTGTGATCCAGCCCGCCACTTCGGCGCAACTGTCAAAATCAGCGTCACCCACGGTTTTCGGCCCGTCTGGCGTTTCGATCCGGTTAATACCAATATCAATCAACGCCGCACCCGGTTTCAACATATCTCCGGTTACCAGACCCGGTTTACCCACCGCCACAAACACCGCATCCGCGGCGCGCGAGTGCATCGCGACCGAGCGCGTCATATGGTGACACACGGTAACTGTCGCGCCCAGACCCATAGCCAAAAACGCAATTGGTTTGCCAACGATTTCAGAGTGCCCAATCACAGTCACGTTCAGCCCCTCCATCGTCAACGGCAGGGTTTTGAGGATCTCAACAGCTGCCACAGCCGTACAGGGCCCCAGCCCTAGATCGTTATAGACAATATTGCCGATGGAGGCCGGGTGCATACCTTCGACATCCTTGAGCGGGTGCACGAGCTTTTGCAGCACCTTGACTGGAATATGGTCCGGCAGAGGACGCTGGATAATGATCCCATTGACCCGCGGATCTGCGTTCAAGCCCTGCAAGATACCCGTCAGCTGCTCAAGCGAGGTTTCAGAAGGGTAATTTCGGGCCTCAAACTCAACGCCTGCACTTTCCGCGCTGCGTTGCTGGTTGCGGACATAGAGCTCCGCAGCGGCCGTGTCGCCGACGCTGAGCGAAACCAGACGGGGTTGCCATCCCTGCTCTGCCAGCTGTGCGGCATCTCGGGCCACTTCGGCCCGCATGTTTGCGCCAATGGCCTTACCATCGATCAGTGCTGCCCGCATGGGCCACCCTTTCATTCGGTGCCGAGAACCCGCTCTTCGCGGGCAATCGACCAATCTATCAGGATGCGCCAGAGCCGCTCTGCCAGATCAGGGTCCATCCCCGTCGCTTGGGCCTTGGCGCGGACGTTCTGAACCACCTCTTCTACACGGGCCGGGATACGAGCCGGCAATGCCTCCCCTGGCTTCAGTTCGGCGGCGCGATCGATGTATCCAGACCGGGTCACCAACAGTTCGATCAAATGCTGATCCAACTTGTCGATTTCGACCCGCAAGTCCTGCATCGAGCCACACGATTGGGGAGGTATCAAAGAGGGCATTCTAAATCTCCTGCGGCCCGGAAGGTTCCGGGCCGCAGAAATCTCATTTTGTCGCTTAGAACAAGCCTTCGATTTCGCCTGCGTCATTCAGGCCGATCGTTTCGGCAGCTGGTTTGCGCGGCAGACCCGGCATGGTCATGATTTCGCCGCAGACTGCTACGATGAAACCGGCACCAGCGGACAAGCGGACTTCGCGTACTGGAACCGAATGACCAACCGGCGCGCCGCGCAGGGTCGGATCAGTCGAGAACGAATACTGCGTTTTCGCCATGCAAACAGGAAGGTTACCGTAACCGGCGGCTTCCCATTCCTTCAACTGATTGCGGATCTTGTTGTCGGCGAGAACTTCGTCGGCACGATAGATACGCTTAGCAATGGTTTCGATCTTTTCGAACAACGGCATGTCATCAGGATAGATCGGTGCGAAGTTTGCGGAACCGTTTTCAACGATTTCGACAACTTTCTCGGCCAAAGGCGCAGAACCTTCCGAACCCAGTTCCCAGTGACGCGACAGAACCGCTTCGACACCATGTGTCTCTGCATAGTCCTTAACCGCCTGCACTTCAGCGTCGGTGTCGGTGACAAAGTGGTTGATGGCCACAACAACCGGCACACCAAACGATTTGATGTTCTCGATGTGACGACCCAAATTGGCACATCCGTTGTTCACAGCATCAACGTTTTCCGCACCCAGATCAGCCTTGGCAACGCCGCCGTTCATCTTCATCGCACGCACAGTCGCAACCAACACAACCGCGGACGGTGCGATGCCTGCCTTGCGGCATTTGATGTTCATGAACTTCTCAGCACCCAGATCGGCACCAAAACCTGCTTCGGTCACGACATAGTCAGCCACCTTCAGCGCAGTTTTGGTTGCGATAACCGAGTTACAACCGTGTGCGATGTTGGCGAATGGACCGCCGTGGACAAACGCTGGGTTGTTTTCCAGAGTCTGCACCAGGTTTGGCTGCATCGCGTCCTTAAGCAGAACAGTCATCGCGCCTTCGGCTTTGATGTCGCGACAGTAAACTGGGGTCTTGTCGCGGCGATAAGCCACGATGATGTCACCCAGACGCTTTTCCAGATCTTTCAGATCGTTGGACAGGCATAGGATCGCCATAACTTCGGAAGCCACGGTGATGTCAAAGCCGGTTTCACGTGGGAAACCGTTGGAAACGCCACCCAAAGACGCTGTGATCTGACGCAGAGCGCGGTCGTTCATGTCGACCACACGACGCCATGCCACACGACGCACATCGATTTCACAGGCATTGCCCCAATAGATGTGGTTGTCGATCATCGCAGACAGCAGCGAATGCGCGGATGTGATCGCGTGGAAGTCACCTGTAAAGTGCAGGTTCATCTCTTCCATTGGAACAACCTGAGCGTAACCGCCCCCGGCCGCGCCACCCTTCATACCGAAATTCGGGCCAAGCGACGCTTCGCGAATACAGATCATCGCGTTTTTGCCGATACGGTTCAGGCCATCGCCCAGACCAACGGTCGTAGTGGTTTTGCCTTCGCCCGCAGGTGTCGGGTTGATGGCTGTCACCAGAATCAGTTTGCCGTCTTCGCGGCCCTGAACCGAATTGATGAACTCTTGGCTCACCTTGGCCTTGTCGTGGCCATAGGGCAGCAAATCAGCAGACTCGATGCCGATTTTGGCGCCGATTTCCTGAATTGGTTTCTTGTTCGCCTCACGGGCGATTTCGATATCGGATTTATAGCTCATGGGTGCGATCCCTGATAAATGTCCCAGCCTGCAGGCGAGTCAACGCCTGCGCTGTTCGATCCATACCGTTGCATACAGGCCAACAGCGTTTGAATTCCGACATTTTCAAGCCATGAAACGGCGTACACCGATTCAAAGTTTACCTTACGGGCTCCAAGCGCGCTGATCAGGAACAAACAATCTCATCCGCTCTCCAACAGCAAGTCCTCCGGGACATTCGATCCAGGCGGTGACCCCTCTTCGATTCTTGGCCGCCGGTTTATAGGACGCGCCAAAGCCCGGATTTTCCCCTTCGATCTCGCGTCCGGGCATCACGCATGGCCGGTTTTCCATGTCGATTGTGACGGTCAATCCTGACGGCCCCTGCAAACGAGACCCCGGCGGAATATGCGTAAAATCCGGAATGCCACGCAAAACAATCGACGCCCCGACAAGCCCGGGATCCAAACGTTGCAACCCCATCTCAGTTGCAGTTCCCTGCAGTTCTTCGTCGCAAAGAATACTAAGCTGGCGAACATTTCGGATTTCAGTGCCTTCGGGATACAGATTGCGCACTCGCACACACGAAGCCCGCTGCGTTCCTTCGTGCCGTTCTCCGGCCACCCCAGAAAAACCAAGGCTCAATCGATCAACTGGCTGAGACTGCATAGAACCCCCAGCCGGGGCATGCCCAAGCCAGACAACCTCGCCCGCGAAATCTGTCTCTTTGAGAACCGGCATCCCCACACCCCCCGTTTTGGTTTTCCATAACCCAAGAATGAGCATCGCATTCCAATGGCGAGCTCATCTGGCTTTTACAATGAAACAGAGTTCTCAGATAGAAAAAACCCGGAGATTTCAAATCCCCGGGTTTCACATTTTAATTTCAAGTGTTGGGTTCTGGCGCCATTTCCCCATCCGTCGGCGGGGATTTGGGTTTGGTTTTCGGAATGGCCGTTACGCTTGGTGCGTTCCCTTCATCCGAATTCTCATCATCGTCGTCGCCTGCATTCGGGGCCTCTCCCTTCATCACACGACCGATTTCTTCACCAGTCAGAGTTTCGTACTCCAGCAAACCTTGCGCCAGACGTTCCCACTCTTCATGTTTGTCGGTCAGGATTTGAAAGGCCTTATCATAGCCATTCTGGACAAACCGCTTCACCTCTTCTTCGATCAACTCTTTGGTGTTGGCCGAAACAGAGAACCCGCCTGTACTGCCGCTGTAACCCTCATGAGCTTCGGCATAGTCTATGTTACCGACTTTGTCTGACATACCCCAGCGCAGCACCATTGCACGCGCCAATCCGCTGGCCTGCTGAATATCACCAGCTGGGCCGTTGGATACGTGATCCGCACCGTATTTTATGATCTCAGCCGCTTTACCCGCCATGGTCATGGCCAGCTTTTGCTCACATTCAGACCGGTGCCAGTTCAAGCGATCGATTTCAGGCAGCGACACAACCATGCCCAATGCACCACCGCGCGGAATGATTGTTGCCTTATAGACGGGGTCACACTCGGGCAGTTCCATACCAACCACCGCATGGCCCGCTTCATGATATGCGGTCTTCTCTTTCTGATCCTGTGTCAGAACCATAGAGCGTCGTTCCGCCCCCATCATGACCTTGTCTTTGGCGTTTTCGAAATCTTCCATCGTGACGAACCGACGGCCAACGCGCGCGGCCATCAGTGCGGCCTCATTAACCAGATTTGCCAGATCCGCCCCAGAGAACCCCGGTGTACCACGTGCGATGATCCGCAGATCAACATCAGGACCCAATGGTGTCTTGCGCGCATGGACGCCCAAGATTTTTTCACGCCCTTTGATGTCTGGGTTGCCAACGGTCACCTGACGGTCAAACCGGCCCGGACGCAGCAGCGCCGGATCCAACACGTCTTTCCGGTTGGTCGCGGCCAGAATAATCACGCCTTCGTTCGCTTCAAAGCCGTCCATTTCAACCAAAAGCTGGTTCAGGGTCTGTTCGCGTTCATCGTTACCCCCGCCGTAACCGGCGCCACGATGGCGACCGACGGCGTCGATTTCATCGATAAAGACAATACAAGGAGCGTTCTTTTTCGCCTGTTCGAACATGTCACGAACACGCGATGCACCAACACCGACAAACATTTCAACGAAATCAGAACCGGAAATGGTAAAGAACGGCACACCTGCTTCACCGGCAATCGCCCGTGCCAGAAGTGTCTTACCGGTACCCGGAGGGCCCACCAGCAAAGCACCCTTCGGAATTTTACCACCAAGGCGGCTATACTTCTGAGGGTTGCGCAAGAACTCTACGATCTCTTCCAACTCTTCTTTGGCTTCGTCGATGCCCGCGACATCATCAAAGGTCACGCGGCCATGCTTTTCCGTCAGCATCTTGGCTTTGGATTTGCCAAAGCCCATCGCTCCGCCTTTGCCACCACCCTGCATCCGGTTCATGAAATAAACCCAGACACCAATCAGCAGCACAAACGGCAGCAATGTGATCAAGAAGGACTGAAAACCTGACTGCTGCTGCTTTTCAGCGCGGACCGGAATATTCTTGTCGATCAACAAGGCGGTCACTTCGGCATCGCCGGGTTTAATGGTCACATAATCCTGACCGTTGGCCTGGAACCGAATCTGCTCGCCATCCAATGTGACTTGGCTGACATCGCCTGCTTCAACCGAGCTGACAAAATCGGAATACGTCCGCTCTTGGCTCTGCAGGGCTCCACCGGAGCCACTGAACAAGTTGAACAGAGCAAGAATCAGCAAAAACAGTACGACCCAGAAGGCGATATTGCGTGCGTTGCCCAAGGAAACTCTCCTAATCTTTCGGCCTTTTGGGAAATGGCCGACTAGACAACTAAAATAGAGAGCTTTGAGGCAGGTTCAATGCGATAAAAGCGATCCGAGGAAACCTTCTTGCCCAATTTCCAATTTTGCCTGCCATTTTTCCTCTTCTCTGGCCAAAGGCGCAGCAATGAGGCGAGCTCCTGCCCAAACAGCAGGCGTTGCCAGCAACGCCGCTCTTGGACGACCAGTGGCGCGCCAGTCATCACATTCCTGCAATCCGGCCTCGCCCAGGGCACGCACTTCGCCTTCGACACGCGTCGGGCCTATTATCTGCCACCGGTGATCCCAAATCTCTGGCAATTTGGTCTTGAGATCCCGCACTGCATTGTACTCCCGGCAAATCCTAAGATTGTCGCCTTGCTTCAGAACATGACAGCCGCCGAGCGACCCCGTGGACCCTTGGCCCAGCGCAGTCAGCACATGTTCAACGGCAGCCCGACGCGGGCCATACTCTGACGCAGTGATCCAATTCACCGCCCCGACCAACAATCGACGCCGCGTTTCATATGGCAGTGCAAGAAAATCGGCGCGAGGAATTACGATGTCGCCTCCGTCAAACTGCACAACCCGTTTGGCTATATCGTGGACATGCCAATTCAGGGCCTCCCGAGCCTGCTCCATATTGCGCGCAACCATCGACAACGAAGCCTGCGTCACCCCCAAAGGTTCCAAAACCTCCAACGCTTGGCGCACCTTGATACGATCAAACCGCAGGTCTTGATTCGATGGGTCCTCGGTCCAACTCTCCTTCAGTGTCTCAAGGTAATGCCGTAAATCCGCACGGGAAATCGCAAGCATGGGGCGGACCAGCACCACATCCCCCAAAGAGCGCGTGGTAGACATCGCACTAAGACCGCTGACACCCGCGCCACGGGCCAGACGCATTAACACAGTTTCTGCTTGGTCGTCCGCAGTGTGTCCAAGGGCAATGGTCTTGAGGCCCTTGTCCATGGCCCACTGCTGCATCAAATCATAGCGCGCACGCCTGGCCTGATCTTGCAGGTTGCCCTGCCCATCCCAGCGCTCCCATCGCAATATGTCGTGTGACACCCCCAACCGGGCCGCAAGCCTAGCAACCTCTTGGGCTTCTTGCACGGCTTCTGGTCGCAGCCCGTGATCCACCGTTACAGCATGGATCGAGACCTCATCGCGCTCAAAAGCGTGACATAGCAAGTGTAGTAGGGCTACTGAATCCCCTCCCCCAGAAACTGCGACGCCAATTCGCGTTGGAGGGTCAGGTTCAAATTGTGACCGGACGTGCGAGACAAGGTGATTTGTCACGAGATTAGGAACAGCCGAGCTTGGTCATTTCCGCTTGGGCGTCTTTCACGGCATCAGACACAGGAAAGCGGACCGAAACCTCGCTCAGCGTGACACAGGCCTGACTGAATTGACCCAAACGCCCCAATGCGGCACCAAGTTCAAACAGAGCCTGTGGCGCAACCGGTCCAGTGGAATTTCCCGTAAAGCTGGCAAGATATGCGCGGGCGGCTTCACGGGTATCACCCAACCCATCCAACGCCTTACCGCGATTCAAATGCGCTGCCGAAGCCAGCGGGCTGCCGGGATAACTGGCGTTAAACTGGCCAAACAACTTCGCCGCTTGGTCAAACTCTTTGTCACTCAGGGCGCGTGTGGCGACTTCAAACTCCGCCTTTTCGCCGACGGCCAGTTCGCTTTCCGCTTCGGGTTGAGCCGGAGTAACCGGTTCCGGGTTTGCAGCGGCACTATCACCCCCAAGAGTTGACGTTTCGCCCAACTGGCTCACATCCCCGCCCTCAAGCTCGACAAGACGGAATTCCAAATCACCAATCCGATTGGTCCCATCTTTGACGATACGATTAACCCGATAGTCGAGCTGTTCGGTTTGCCGTGTCAAACGCTGCAGTTCAGCCTCAATCGTCGCAACACGGTCCAGCACCGAGCTTCCCGACAAATTTTGCGACGGGGCGCCGGTTGTCGAAAGTTCCCGCTTGAGACGCTGAATTTCAACATGCAGCACGGTCAGTTCTTGTCGGATATCGCCAAGCGTTTGCTGGGATTGGGCGGAAACGCTCCCAGCCATCAGAACCACGACCGCCGTTGTCGCAGCCATTACCCGTGCCATCATGTGCATTGCCTTACCCCGCCAAGCCGCCCAGCAGCACAGTGACCGCGCGCCGGTTTTTCGCATAACAGCTTTCTTCGCTGCAAATTTCAATCGGGCGTTCTTTGCCATAGCTCACGGTTTTGAGACGACTCCCGGCAATACCCTTGGAGATCAAAAACTCGCGTGCTGCATTCGCCCGTCGCGCACCCAATGCTAAGTTGTATTCCCGCGTGCCTTGTTCGTCGGCGTGACCTTCGATGGTCGCGTTGTAATCCGTATTGGCGAGCAACCAATTGGCCTGCGCTTGCAAAATTGACTGTGCTTCACTGTTGATTGTGGACTGATCGACAGTGAAGAGAACCCGATCCCCAATCGCCTGCTGAAAATAAGACGGTGACGTTTGATCCCCAATCAACCCCGGAGATGTCGTTCCGGCGTTAGGATCAATCGGGCCACCATCCGTGCCGTCTGTTGGATTGTTGCAAGCAGCCAACGCCATCAAGGCGCAACCCGCTATGAGCTTGCTCACTAAATTCATTTCGAATGCCTCGCGCTTTGATTATTGGTCTTGTCTCGTTTTATCACAGCCCCCTGCGCATGTGAACGTGCGCTAGGGTATGATATTGCAAAGTCACTTTTGCAACGGTGACCATGCTGGGTCGCTGCCTCCGTCCGGTGTTTGCACCGGACGCAAATTGCGCCCAGAAATATCGACTGAATAGAGCGAAGACCGCCCAGACGCGCCCTGCGTTTCCCGCATGAACATGATCACACGCCCATTTGGCGACCACGTTGGACCTTCGTCCAGAAAAGAGGCGGTCAAAAGCCGTTCTTCACTGCCATTCGCCCGCATCACACCAATATGAAAGCGGCCCTTGTTTTGCTTGGTGAAGGCAATCATGTCCCCACGTGGGGACCAAACGGGCGTCCCATAACGCCCATTCCCAAAGCTGATGCGTTTTGCTTCGCCGCCACTGGTTGCCATCACGTAAATTTGCGGACTGCCTGATCGGTCACTTTCAAATACAATCTGGCTGCCATCAGGCGAAAAGCTGGGCGCGGTTTCAATCGAAGGCGTTGACGTCAAGCGCTTGCTCTGCCCATTGCTGATTGTCATCAGGTAGAGATCGGTATTCCCCCCCTGAGATAGCGAATAGACCACTTTCTGCCCATCAGGTGAAAAGCGGGGCGCGAAGCTCATCGTGCCTTCTTGGCTTTCCAAAACCCGACGCTGAACCTTACCTACGTCCAACACATAAATGCGCGGGAACCCGCTCTCGTAACTGGTGTAGAGCACGCGATCACCAGTTGGCGAGAACCGCGGCGCAAGAACGATTGCCGAACTGTCGGTCAGGTACTGAACATTGGCCCCGTCATAATCCATGATCGCCAAACGTTTGCGCCTTTGGTTTTTGGGGCCAGATTCCGAGACAAACACAACGCGACTGTCAAAATACCCGCCTTCGCCCGTGATCCGACTATAGACCGCATCTGCAACCTTGTGCGCCATGCGACGCCAACCTTCTTTCGTGCCAGAAAACTGCAACCCAGGCTTCATTTCCTTGTCTGAAAAGACATCCCAGACCCGAAAACCAACCGTGACGCGATTGCCAGAAACACTGATTGATCCGGTAACCAAGGCCTGTGCGTTGATCGCCTTCCAATCCGCAAACTGAACCGGGGCCCCAAAGTCGGTGATCTGGCTAATATATGCGCTGGATGGGATTTCACGGAAAAGACCGGTGCCAATCAGATCAGCCGCGACCACGCGCGCTAAGTCTGACGACAACTCCGCCGCCGCAGCATTGGCTGGCACGAAATTCGGAACTGCAAAAGGCAACGGTTCGATCACACCTTCGGTAATCTCAAGTCGCAGTGGCTGATTCTGAGCCTGTGCAACCTGTCCAATCATCATCACGCCCACAACAAGGCCAAGCACTAGTCTCATCATTTTATCCGCATCCTCTCGGGATTGAATGTCATTTCGATGTTACGCCACTGGCCGTATTTTTCGGCCGGCAAATTAAATCCTTTTGCCCCACAGCGAATAATCGCCCGTCGCGCTGCGCCAAAAGCCTGGTTCGCCGCCGCCGTAGAACCGCCGGAACTGTCCAGCAACTGAATTGAGCCGATATCGGGTTTGCCTTCACGCGACATGGACACGCCAACGACAACAGTAGTTCCCAAAGCCTCGGTGGAAAGGGACCCCACATTCCAGCAACTCGAAACCGCGATTCGCAGGTCATCCTTTTCCCCGCTGGTCAACGGCGGGCCAGATGGTTCTGGTTCACCCGCCAACGCCTCGGCAAGGGCGCTGTTAACCGCATCCTGTTGTGCCGCACCTGACGACGGCGTTGAGGCCTGCTGTGTCGGTTCCTCAGGTTTTGGGCGCGCAGGACGACGGGCTTGCGGACGGACAGACCGTGTTGGGGCAACGTTCGCGGTTTCTTCCGCATCCGGTACAATTTGATCTGTCGCCTCTTCCGGGGCCGTCGCTTCTTGTTCCTCTTGCTTTATCTCACCCGTCTCGCCCGCGACGACAGCTGGTTTTTCAACCTCGTCTGGGGCCACATCTGGTGGGGGAGCAGCAACAGGCTGCGGTGCCACACGCTCTACCGGACGCGGCTTAGGCCGGATCGCCGGTGATATGGGCAAAATCTGCACATCTGGTTCAGGCACAGCCAACGATGGTGTCGACACCGGTACATCCGGTTCCGGCACTGGTGTTTCGATCACGGGTTCCGGAATTGGATCAGGTTCAGGTGGTGTTACTGGATCGGGGCGTTGCTGTTCTGGCTCGGGTTCACTTGGGGTTGGCAAAGCCGCTTCTTCGGCAGGCACCTCTGGCGCTTGTAAGTCTGACGGTTGATCCACCACTTCAGGAGCCACTATTGGCGTGCTCAGCGCTGCAAAATCCTCAGCCGAAATAACCGAGACTTCCTGAACCTCAAAAGGCAAAGGTTCAGAATCAAACACGCCGCCGATAAACGCCCAACTAACCAGCGTTACATGCGCAATTGCAGAGATCTTGGTGCCGGTTTGCAAACCGCTGCCTCACTCTTTGCTCTGATCCAGCGTTGGTCCGCCAGTGTCTGTCACCAGCCCCACGTTGGAAAACCCGCCCGCATTCAGCGCGCCCATCACCTGCATCACCTGTGCATAAGGAATCGATCCGTCCGCACGCAAAAAGACCTTGTCACTAGTCCGTTCGGTTGCAATCGCTCGCAGCTTGGGAACCAGCGCGTCGCGCGCAACCTCTGTGGTTTGGATCTGCACCCCGCCCTCTGCCGTGAGCGTCACAGTCAGCGGCTCCTCATTGTCAGACGACAACGCTCCAGCTGCCGTTTTAGGCAAATCCACCGGCACCCCAACAGTCAACAGCGGGGCAGCCACCATAAAGATAATCAACAAAACCAACATAACATCGACGAACGGTGTCACGTTGATTTCGGACATTGGTTGTCCGCGCCGCCGCCGCCGACCTCGGCGCCGGCCACTGTCAGCAGATTGTTGAACGCCCGCCCCCATGACTTAGCTGTCCAACTGACGCGATAGGATAGTGGCGAATTCGTCTGCAAAGGATTCATATCCAGAAACGATCCGATCACTGTCTGCACTAAGCTTATTGTAGAAAATAACGGCCGGGATAGCCGCCAACAGACCCAATCCCGTGGCCATCAAGGCTTCGGCGATCCCCGGTGCAACAACGGCCAAGTTCGTATTTTGCTGTTCTGCAATTTCAATGAACGCGGTCATAATGCCCCAAACGGTCCCGAACAGACCAACAAATGGCGCGGTTGATCCAACTGTCGCCAGAACCGGCAACCCTTTTTGCAGCGCCTCAACCTCTTTGTTGATCGCCACATCCATAGACCGGTCAATCCGGGCCTGCGCCCCAGCGATAAGTCCGCCATCGGTTCGATGCGAGCGACGCCATTCGGTCATTCCAGCGGCAAAAACCTTTTGCGAACTCCCCTTTGGCTGAGCACCGATCTGCTCAAAAAGCTGATCCAAAGGTTCACCCGACCAAAAGGATTGATCAAAAACCGCAGCCTCACGTCGGGCAGATCGATAGGTGATCAATTTCTGGATAATGATCGCCCAGGACCAAAACGAAGCCCCCGTCAGCATCAACATCACCAATTTCACGGTAAGGGTGGCGCGCGCAAAAAGGCCCCACATAGAGAAATCAATCTCTGCCGCCTGCGTCAGGGTCGCTGCTAACATAAACCTGCTCTTTTTTCTGCCTGTTGGCCACTTTGTGCGGCCTTGTTGCGTCAAACGCTAAAGCAGATGGGGGCAAAATGCCAACAGAACCACCCCGAAACCCCGTATTATTGCATCAATGCGCGAATCTCTGCCGGCAAACGGACGGGTTTGCCTGCTTGGTTCATACAAACCACCATGACTGAGGCGCGAAAAATCTCGGTCCCTGCACGCTTTACAGTCTGTAACATAGTCAAACGAACGCCCGAAACAGAAACAAGGTCCGTTTCAACATCTAGGATATCTTCGAACTTGGCCGTGGCCAGATAATCGGCTTCGATCTTCCGGACCACCCAAACAAACCCGGCATCTCGCATCGCGTTCTGATCATTTCCCAGATTGCGAACCCAGTCGCTGCGTGCCCGTTCAATGAACCGCAGATAGTTCGCGTGATAGACGATACCGGCCATGTCGGTATCTTCATATTGCACACGCAGTTGATAGTGATGGCTCATGCGCGGGCCGCAACGCGCGCAAACAAACGCAATGCATGCGATTTGTCCCGGCTGACAGCAGGCAGCACCGGATCATAAGCTGCCTGAATGACATTTGCGATTTCTGGCCGCAGGATCGTGGCCTCACCCGCGATGGCCAATGGTGACTGGGTGCGGAACGCCCCTTCGGACCAGACCAGAACCGTCTGCACCACTTGGCTCAGCGCCAGTGAATCAGCGGGCTGTGCCAGCATCTGTTCATCCATCCGTAAAAATACAAACGCTGCTTGGATTGCGCCGTCTTCTTCGAACCGGAATACGCGGTACTGATTGGCACCCTGCTCTGCCAAACGCGCCACGAGCTCTGGTAGGTCAGCAACCATTTTATCCAGGTCCGGCACAGCCAGCAGTTCAGACCACTCCCGGAAGAAAAAGATCATGCAGTTGGTGCCAAGCTCAGGATCTGTTTCAGCCATCTCATGACCGGCCAAAGCCGTCACCGCCTCGAATGCGCCTTTTACAACCGAAAGCGTCTCATCCTCGACCCCAAACACCGTCGGAGCGATCGGACGGCCCCAACGTGCGAAAACATAGTTGCCCGTATCACGTGTAAACAGCGTCTCGATCTCTTGTGGTGTCACGCCCTGCCCCTTGTCTTTGGTTCAACTCAACTTGGACCCCGGAATAAAAACTCTCGCGCACGACATCAACCAAAGAGATTGCTTTGCCCCTTTGGCATTGGCAATCCCAAGTGCGCCCATGCTTTTTGCGCCAACATCCGCCCCCGCGGTGTGCGCTGGATCAACCCCTGTTGCAGCAAATAAGGCTCAATCACCTCTTCCAGTGCATCCCGGCTTTCGGACAAGGCCGCAGACAAGGTTTCAATCCCCACCGGACCGCCTGAATAGTTCTCGGCGATCAATTGCAAATACCGCCGGTCAGCGCCGTCCAGCCCCAAGTGGTCAACCCCAAGCCGCGTTAGAGAGCTGTCAGCAAGTTCCTTGGTGATCCGCCCGTCCCCTTCGACCACCGCAAAATCCACAACACGCCGCAATAGACGCCCGGCAATACGTGGTGTTCCCCGGGCGCGACGGGCAATTTCGCGTGCCCCGGCATCGTCCGCTGGCGCGCCCAGCTTGCGGGCATTGCGCGTGACGATCTCGTGCAATTCATCAACCGTGTAAAACTGCAGACGCGTTGGAATACCAAACCGGTCGCGCAACGGCGTGGTCAGCAACCCCATCCGGGTCGTCGCCCCCACAAGCGTAAAGGGCTGCAGCTCAATCCGAACCGTCCGGGCCGCTGGTCCCTCCCCAATCACAAGGTCCAGTTCAAAATCCTCCATCGCGGGGTAAAGAACCTCTTCAACGGCCGGGTTCAGCCGGTGGATTTCATCAATGAACAGCACATCCCGGTTTTCCAGATTGGTCAGAATTGCCGCCAAATCCCCCGCCTTGGCCAGAACCGGTCCCGAGGTCATGCGAAAATTCACCCCCAACTCGCGCGCCATAATCTGCGCAAGCGTTGTTTTCCCCAATCCCGGAGGGCCGTGGAACAAAGTATGATCCATCGCCTCGCCGCGTTGTTTTGCGGATTGAATAAAAACGCGCAGGTTTGCGCGCGCCTCGGCCTGTCCAATGAATTCGCTTAAGCCCTGCGGTCGCAGAGCGCGGTCATTGTCTTCGGGCAGCGGCTCAGGGCGGATCGTCGGATCGGCATCTATCATTGGGTCGTTAGCCTTTCGGAGCCAGCAGCTTTAGTGCCTGACGGATCAATTCTGCCTCATCAGCATCGGGCCAAGTCGCGCCGGCTTCGGCAACGGCCGCCGCAGCATCCGATGGACTGTACCCAAGATTCGCCAAGGCCGACAGCGTTCCCGCAGTCGCAGCGGCAGCGCCACTTGGTTGCTTTGGCGTCGTTTTTCGCTTGGATGTTGGTGCCGGTTCAATCACTTCGACCGCATCTAGCGCAGGCCCATCCATCGCATCCGCAACAGTGCCCCCCATTGCCATCACACCCGGCGCTTTGTCCTTGAGATCCAGAACCACACGTTGCGCGGTTTTTGGGCCAACCCCTTTGGCGGCTTTGACCGACGCCCAATCACCCAAGGCAATGGCCCGGCTCACACCATCAGGACCCAATGTGCCCAAGATTGCCAATGACACCTTGGCCCCAATCCCCTGCACCGAACACAGCAACCGGTGCCATTCTTTTTCGACCAGCGAGGGAAAGCCATAGAGCTGCATCAGATCTTCACGAACGACCATATCCGTATAAAGTGACACCGCCTCACCATTTCCGGGCAAGCCAGCCAATGTTCGGTCCGAGCAATAGACGATGTACCCGACCCCACGCACATCAATGAGGATATGATCCGCTGTGCGGTAATCCAATCGCCCCGTCAGCTTGCCAATCATACT
The DNA here is from genome assembly GCF_040365955.1 of Phaeobacter sp. NW0010-22. Classification (NCBI taxonomy): domain Bacteria; kingdom Pseudomonadati; phylum Pseudomonadota; class Alphaproteobacteria; order Rhodobacterales; family Roseobacteraceae; genus Phaeobacter; species Phaeobacter sp. NW0010-22. The sequence continues at coordinate 150,676 of NZ_BAABWT010000001.1, read as the reverse complement.
TTTACCTCTCGCAATTCAAGCGTCCTCTTGCCGCCATAGTGCGCATGACACATGGCAATGGCCAGCGCATCCGCCGCATCGGCGCCAACAGGGTTACACCCGGGCAACTGCAGCTTCACCATATAGAGAACCTGCTCTTTCGCGGCGTGCCCAGCCCCAACAACTGTTTTCTTGACCTTGTTTGGGGCATACTCCCCAATCGGAATCCCGGCCTGCGCCAGCGTCAACAACGCCACTCCGCGCGCCTGCCCCAGCTTCAGCGTCCCCGCACCGTCTTTGTTCACAAAGGTCTGCTCGATGGCAGCTTCGGTGGGCTGATACCGCGCGACAACATCCGTCAGTTGCTCGTGCAACGACAACAACCGCTCGGCCAGCTCACCCGTTCCGGACGTGCAATGACCGTTTGCGATGTGGCTCAATCGGCTGCCATTTGATTCGATGACGCCCCATCCCATGGTCCGCAGACCCGGATCAATGCCCAGAATTCGCATATCTCTGCCCTAGCCCTGCTCATTTTGTTGCTTTTTCGACGAAGTAGCACGAAACGCGAACATCTTCCAAGGACTTTGACATCACGGTCGAAAACGACCCACCCCAATCCGATCACGACAAATGCATCAAAAACGACATGCTGCAAAGCAGAAAACGACCCATCTCAGAGGCTCAGATCACCTTTGTTTCAAGGGTATTTCAGTGTTTTTGACCCGCGCGCTCATTGCATAGGTGTCATGCGTTTTTTGCACCTTGTGCGGTAAATACGACAGCCATAAATGCCCTTTCAGAAATTGAAACGCCACTGTTCACACAAACCAAAAAGGACTCAGGATATGGCTGCTTTGGACACCACCCGCACCACCTATGGCTCGTTCGGCCTCATCGGCCGTATCGGCGCATTATTCACCGCGGCGACAAACGCCGTTGTCGTATGGAATGACGCCCGCGCAACACGTAACGCGCTGTCCGACCTCACCGATCGCGAGCTGGAAGACATCGGTCTGTCACGCTCTGACATCGACGGCGTTGCTGTCACATCGCGCGGTTTCTAATCCGCCGACGTAACGCACCGAACCAGACCTAAGAAAGCACCGTGTGATCCCCTCACACGGTGCTTTTCTTTATGGCAGTCAAATCTGTTGCAAAACTCAGGTGCTCAATCTCTTGGGCATCTTTCTTATTCTCACTGGCACATGCCAATCACCGAAGGATTGGCCCAATCTGGGATGCGATAAACGCGCTCACGGGCTCGATTTGCATAACCCAAGCACCAGCTTGTTCTACGACGGTTCCCTCTGACAATCTTTGTACCCGATCAGCATAGCTTTCAGGGCCAATACTGGCCAATAGGAACCCTTTGAATGCAAACAACGCGACAAAAACAAAAAGGATAGCGCGCAAAGGAACCTTCAGCCCATTGCGTTGGGGCGTGGTTACAATCAGGCCATCGGCCCGCATGCGCGTTGAATAGCCACGAGACATCGACTGATGCTTGCGACTTAGACGTTGAATCCGCCGATCAAACTGAAGTTGTTCTTCAACCATAGCAGCCTCTCTGCACTGGCCCCCACCAGCGATGAAAGAAATTTACGGTTCAATTGCGGCAAAACCAAGCCCTACGTCTAAAATTCGCCTAAATTGCGCCATTCTTCTGCAATAGCAGCGTAGTCCATTCACCAATCTGTTCCTTGTTCACAAGATTGGTTCCATTCTCGAGATAAACAGCGATCACATCATCGGCTTGTTCATTCAAGATACCCGAGAGAATCGCATATCCGCCCGGACGCAAATGGGCTGAAACATCGGGTGAAAGCGCGATCAAAGGACCTTTGAGGATGTTGGCAAAGATCAGATCATACGGCATGTGCGCCTGCAGATCCGGGTGATCGAAGCCCGCGGATTCCAGACACTTCACAGTCCCTTCCATGCCGTTGGCCTTCAAATTGGCCTCCGCTACATCCACCGCAACCTGATCGATATCACTGGCCAGAATGTCTCCGGTCCACACCCGCGCGGCAGCCATTGCCAAAACAGCCGTCCCACACCCGATATCAGCGACCTTGGTGCCCTCGAACCCTTCGCCGATCAAACGGTCCAAGGCCTTGAGACACCCCAACGTGGTGCCGTGATGCCCGGTCCCAAACGCCATCGCAGCTTCGATCAACAGCGGGATGCTATCCGCTGGCACCTTATCTGCATCATGGCTGCCATAGACAAAGAACCGCCCCGCCTCGACCGGCGCAAGCTCGCGACGGACATGGGCGACCCAATCCGTTTCCGGCAACTCGGACACGACAAACGGCTTGGCTTCGAAACTTGCGGCCAGCAACGCTAACCCAGCTTCGTCCGGGGCTTCGGTGAAATAGCCACCAACCTCCCACAGGCCCGAACCATCCTCGACCTCGAAAACGCCCACACCTGTAGGTTCAGGGTTCAAACGCTCCATAGCGTCGCCCAAGGCAGTTGCGGGCGCTTTGCCCATAAGAGTGGTCAGCGCGGTAAAGGTAGGCATCAGCGTCTCCTAAATCTGTCTGCATGCGCGTAGGGCCGTGGCGGGGCAAGGTCAAGCTTTGGCAACTGTTCACGACCCAAAGAGCACACATATCGCCATCCAAGCCACGCAGCGACGCCCCCAACCAGAACCGTTACGATGGCTTGGGCATAAATCACCCCCGGCGCGTCAAACCAGCCCGACAGAACCAAAGCAAATGGCAGGGTCATAACTCCGTCTCTGACCCATGACGTCAGCGTGGCCCAGGTTGGTCGTGCCAAGGCATTGAACGCGGTGGTCGCAACAAACAGAGCGGCTGCAAAAACAAATCCCCCTGCTCCGACATACAAGAATGCCGTGACCACTTCGATCCCCATGGGGGCCAAAGCAAACCCGCTCAGGATCAGCGGTTTGCACAGGATCAGAACACCCCAAGTGACTGCCGTGTATACAAAGCCGAAAATCAGCGCATCCCGATAGGTACATCGCAGCCTGTCATAAGATCGGGCCCCGTAATTTTGACCGAAAATCCCACCAATCGCACCAGACAGCGAAAAAATCCCGCCAAAGGCAACGACAGTCAAACGACCAACCACCGCCCAACCAGCCATGGCCTCGTCCCCAAATGGCGCCATGACTGCGGTCAGCATGTAATTCCCAACAGGCGTGGCCATCTGTGCCAAAATCGCGGGCAATGCGATCTGGAAGTAAGGTTTGGCAGTTTCCAGAAATCCAGAGACACTCGGCAAAGCCAGCAGATTGTGGGTCCCAATGGCAAAGCGCAGCGCCATGAACAGCATAACAACGCGTGAAATGTTGAGCCCTATCGCCGCGCCATCCAAGCCCCAGCCGAACGTCACGATCATGATTGGGTCAATCACCATTGCCACGCCGCCAGACGTCAGCGTCACCAACATTGACCGCTTCCCATCACCCACGGCCCGCAGAGTGCCATTGGCAATCATCGAAATTGCCATGATCCCAAGCGTCGGCACCGACATCGCCAGATACCGCGCCGCAAGAGCCGCCGTTTCCCCGGTTGCCCCGGACAGCGCGACAATCTCGTGACGGTAAATGAAGATCATCGCAGCCACGATGCTTTGAAACACAAACGCAATCATCGCCGCACTTGTCGCGTTGCGCCGCGCCAGCTCTCTGTCCCCTTCACCAATGCGACGGGACACCAACGCGGTCGAGGCTATCATTAAACCGATACCGGCTGAGACCGAGAAGTACTGAATGGCAAAGGCAAACCCGATCGCCGCCATCAAGCGCGGTTGATCCAGTTGGGCGATCCAAAACAGGTTGGCGGCGTCGACAAGAAAAACAAAGGTGATCCCCAGCGTTCCCGCCAGTGTCATCCGCACCACATGGCCCATCGTAGACCCGGTAAGAAAGCGCCCTTGTTCAGCCATGCGCCCTCATTCGGCAGGTGCCGCCGTGTATTTGGAAAAAACGGTCTCGTTGCCCCGTTCGGGGTGTCGTGGAACCAGCAACGAGAGGCCAAACGAAACCAAGGCCATCATTGCAGCCAGCCCAAAGACGGCCGCAGGTGAAATGACCCACAATAACCCCAACAGCGCCGGTAGAAACACGGCCGCGATGTGATTAATGGTAAAGGCCACCGCCGCCGTGGGTGCAATATCGGCTGGGTCTGCGATTTTCTGGAAGTAAGTCTTGAGCGCCAAAGCCAAAGCAAACAGCACGTGATCAACAACGTACAAAGTTGCCGCCAAAATGACGCCCCAACCAAACCAGTAGACCCCACCATAGGCCGCAAAGACAACTGCCAGCCCAATGTATTCAAACATCAATGTTCGTCGTTCCCCAAACGCGGACACCGCTTTACCCAACATTGGGGCCACGATCATATTGATCAAAAGGTTGATCATGTAGAGGCCCGTCAATTCGTGCACTTCAAAGCCGAATTTCTCAACCATCATAAAACCGGCAAAGACCATAAAGATCTGACGGCGCGCGCCAGACATGAACTGCAAGGCATAATACAACCAATATCGCCGACGCAGCACCAGCTTTTTGGTTTGCGGTGTTGGAGATTCAAACTGCGGATAAGCAACCAAACAAAAGATCGCGAGCAGCGCCGTCAATCCGCCAGCAGCCATAAACACCGTGTTATAGGCTAAATCGAACCGTTCCCATGTCAGCACGATCAACCCATAAACCACCAAGGTCGACGCGGATCCCGCAGCAACCAGCCAGCCCAACTTCTGCGGCGCCTGATCCTTGGGAAGCCATTGCAATTGCAGTGATTGGTTCACTGTTTCGTAATAGTGAAACCCGATCGAGCTGAGCAAAGTAATGAATAGCAGTCCTCCCAAACTCGGGAACCATGCTGTGACAGCGGTCGCAACGCCAAGCAGAGCCAACGAAATCATCCCCAAGACTTGCTCACGCACAAAAAGAATGACCGCGATCACACCAACGGCCAAAAAGCCCGGAATTTCGCGAACCGTGTGCAAAAGGCCAATGTCAGCCCCATCAAAATTGGCCACCTCGATAACAAAATTGTTCAACAATGCGCTCCAGGCATTGAACGCAATGGGCATGGTCAACGCCATGACAAACAACAAGGTGATGGGGCGGCGCCAGAACGGCAGGTGCTGTGCGTCAGCCAACGAAATCGGTTTCAACATGAGATCTGCTCTACGCCCATTCCGCAGACTTGGCGAGAGGAAAGGCGCGAACGCACATCTGATCTGCATCAATGCAGAGAAGTTCACTTAACAATATATCGCAATCCATGAATGCAACGGAGGCGCATTATGGATCTGGTCAGTCTGGTAGAACGCATTGGAGAAGCCCCAACAGCGGCCTTGTTTGGCCTGCTCACGGGCCTCACCTTTGGGATCGCCGCTCAGCGTTCGCGGTTCTGTCTGCGCGCCGCCACAGTCGAATTCGCCCGGGGACGGATGGAAGACAAGGTATCGGTCTGGCTTCTAACCTTTTCAACGGCCGTCGTCTGGGTCCAAGCCGCGCAACTCCTCGGCCTCATGGAATCAGCAGATGCGCGCATGATGGCCGTCCCCGGCAGTTGGTCCGGCGCTGTTGTTGGTGGGCTGATCTTTGGCACAGGCATGGTGTTGGCACGCGGCTGTTCTGGCCGTCTCTTGGTGCTTGCCGCGACCGGCAACCTACGGTCCGTGGTGTCGGGTTTGATTTTTGCCGTCGTCGCACAGATGAGCCTGTCTGGCATCCTCTCCCCCTTTCGGGATCGTATCGCCAGCCTGTGGATCACCGATGGTGGCCGGAATATGGATCTGCTGGCCACCATTGGCTTGCCCAGCTACAGCGGCCTCATCATTGGGGTTCTGATCGCAATTTTGGCCCTGATCTTATCGCGTCGAAACGAAATCGGTGCATACCGCTTGATTTTCGCCTCGGGTGTCGGATTTGCCGTCGCGATGGGCTGGGTTCTGACTTACTCGCTCAGCCAAGTGGCCTTTGATCCTGTTCAGATTGAAAGCGCGACGTTCACCGGCCCCTCCGCGCACACACTGATGTTCTTTCTTGATCGCAACGCCATTCTGGAATTCGATGTCGGCTTGGTTCCCGGCGTATTCATAGGGGCACTGGTCGCCGCTGCTTGGGCCAAAGAGCTGAAATTACAGGCCTTTGACGATACCATTACAATGCGCAAAGCCATGATCGGGGCCGCTTTGATGGGCTTTGGCGGCATGTTGGCCGGCGGGTGCGCCATCGGTGCTGGCGTGACAGGGGGGTCGATTTTTGTCGGCACCGCTTGGGCTGCGCTGTTCTTTATGTGGGTCGGCGCGATGGTAACGGATTATCTTGTCGATCAAAGAGCAGGCGCTCTTGCCACCTGATCCCCCGCCCCGCATAGCCTAGTAAAAGCTCTGCGGGTCGATATCGACACTCAACCGCAGATCGCCCTTCAAACGCAGCGGGGCAATCCAACGCGATATGGCCTCCTGCAACGGCGCTCCTTTTTCCGCTTTGATCAGCATTCGCACCCGGTGTCGCCCCCGAACACGCGCAATTGGCGCCGGGGCCGGGCCGTACACCTGCGCCCCGATCGCGCGCAACGGGCCGTCATTGCGCGCAAGAACATTGCCAAGATCAAACACTGCAGCAACATCTGGCCCTGACAAAATGATCCCCGCCATACGCCCGTAGGGCGGCACACCTGCCCCACGCCGTTCCCGCGCCTCGGCCTCCCAGAACCCGTCCTCGTCCCCGGACAGGATCGCCCGGATAACGGGATGCTCTGGCTGGAACGTCTGCAACAAAGCCTGACCGGGCTTCTCCGCCCGTCCCGCACGCCCTGCCACCTGACGCATCAATTGAAACGTACGTTCCGCCGCGCGCAGATCAGATCCCTGTAGACCCAGATCCGCATCGATCACCCCAACCAGCGTCAAGTTCGGAAAATTGTGCCCCTTCGCTACAAGTTGCGTGCCGATCACGATATCCGCATCGCCCTCAGCGATCTCTTCGATCTTCGCTTTCAGCGCGCGCGCCGATCCGAACATATCCGAACTGAGCGTCACGATCGTCGCATCAGGAAATGCCGCCTCGGCCTCTTCGGCCAATCGCTCGATGCCCGGACCAACAGCTGCCAACTTGCCTTCGACTCCACAAGAAGGGCACTCCTCGGGCATCGGTTTTGTCTCGCCACATTGGTGGCACATCAAGCGTTTTAGAAACCGATGTTCGACCATCCGGGCGTCACAGTGGTCGCAGGCAATCTGCTGCCCACAAGCCCGGCACAGGGTGATCGGGGCATACCCACGCCGGTTGATGAACAGCAACGACTGTTCCCCTTTGGCGCGCCGTTCCTCAACTGCCCGGCGCAAAGATGGCGAAATCCAAGTCCCCGACGGCATTTGTTCTGCGCGCATGTCGATTGCCTTCATCTCAGGCAAAACCGAAACGCCAAAGCGCGATTTCAACTCGATCCGGTCATACTTACCCGCATCCGCGTTTGCCCAGCTTTCCAGAGATGGTGTGGCACTGGCAAGAATCACACGCGCGCTGCACATTGCAGCCCGCAAAACAGCCATATCGCGCGCATTGTACAAAACACCATCTTCTTGCTTGTAAGAGGTGTCGTGTTCTTCATCGACGATGATCAGACCCAAATCACGAAACGGCAAGAAAAGGGCGGACCGCGCCCCGACCACCAACGGGGCCTCCCCTTGCCCCACCATCCGCCAAATGCGGCGCCGTTCCGTCATGGTCGCACCCGAATGCCATTCGGCAGGACGGGCGCCAAAGCGCACCTCGACCCGATTCAAAAATTCAGCCGTCAACGCGATTTCTGGCAACAGGACCAACGCTTGCCGTCCAAGTCGCAGCGCCTCTGCAACCGCTTCAAGATAGACCTCGGTTTTACCCGACCCGGTCACGCCCTTTAACAAAGCCGTGCCATATTTTCCGGACTGGAGCGCCGCGCGCATCGTCGTCGTGGCCCGCTCTTGGTCTTCGGTCAACACCTTGCTGGGCAGTTCCGGGTCCAGTTTTGGAAAGGGTAAATCTCGGGGGCTGTCCTCTTCACGCACGACTCCCTGCTTTACCAAACCTTTGACAACAGACGATGTTACGTCCGCCGCTTCCGCCAGTTCCTTAAGCGTGAAAGCTAATCCTCCATAGTCACGCAACACCGACAGAACACGGGTGCGTGCATCAGTTTTCCGCTCAGGCTCCCCCGTGCCCAAACGATAAATTTTGCGCATAGATTGCGGATCGCCCAACCCCGGCGCTCGTGTTGCCAATCGCAACATCGCAGACATCGGTGTCAAAGTGTAATCCGCCGCACGCCTCAAGAACATGCGCATCTCATCACGCATCGGGGCCACATCCAGCACGCGGATCACACCGCGCACCTTGGAATAGTCATAGTCCCCTTGGCCCGGCCCCCAAACCACGCCCAACACTTTGCGTGGCCCCAAGGGCACCTCAACAAAAGCTCCGCGAAAACACCCGCCTTCGGGCGCTTTATAATCCAGCATTCGATCCAGGGGTTGGGCCGTGAGAACGCCGACCAGGTCACCGTGTTCAAAGAAATCAGGTCCGTGCACAGATCACCTTTCACGCAGAGGGGTTTCAGAGGAACACCTCATGAGGTAAAGGCAAGCGAGACAGAGGCCAACCCATCAAAGGACTGCCCCATGAAATTCTTCGTTGATACCGCTGACATCGACGCCATTGCCGAGCTGAATGATCTGGGCATGGTCGACGGTGTAACCACCAACCCCTCGATCATCAAAAAATCGGGCCGCGACATCATTGATGTCACGAAAGAGATCTGTGCGCTGGTCGACGGCCCCGTATCCGCCGAAGTGACAGCCGTAGACGCTGACACAATGATCGCCGAAGGCCGCAAACTGGTTGAGATCGCTGAAAACATCGCGGTCAAGGTCCCATTGACCTGGGATGGCTTGAAAGCCTGTAAAACCCTCACCGATGACGGCCACATGGTCAACGTGACCCTGTGCTTCTCCGCCAATCAGGCGCTGCTGGCCGCCAAAGCCGGCGCGACATTCATTTCTCCCTTCATCGGCCGCTTGGATGATATCAACCTCGACGGCATGGAGTTGATCGAAGACATCCGCAACGTCTACGACAACTACGGCTTTGAGACTCAGATCCTCGCCGCCTCGATCCGGTCGGTGAACCACATCTTGGATTCTGCGCGGATTGGTGCCGATGTCATCACCGCCCCTCCCGGCGTGATCAAAGCGATGGTGAACCATCCCTTGACCGACAAAGGGCTGGAAACATTCCTGGCCGACATCAAAGCCGCAGACATCAAAATCCTCTAATAATATGACCAAGGGCCGTTTGGATGCCCATGGAAATATCGCGATACAGCCCCGAACCCACCGGGTTCGGGGCTACGCCCAACAGGAGGAACCTGATCTCTGATCAGGTCCGCACAGGCGGGAGCCCCCCTTTTATCGGCGGATCTTAGTAAAATTAGGACAATTTTTACCGACTGCCCTGATTTTCAACGGGCAAAACCACAAAGTCATGTTATAAACACGCCCAATAGATAACGAGGCCGGAATGAGCAGCAGCCCGAAACTCGACCCGTCACTGCGTGACACCATTATTGCCAAGCCTGACGCCATTTTGGACGATCAGGACCTGATGCATGCGCTGGTCGCAGCCAACGAGCGCGCGATGGGCGGGAACATCGTGGATCTGCGCGGAATCGCGATGGAACGGCTCGAGGCGCGACTTGACCGGCTCGAAGACACTCATCGTTCGGTGATTGCAGCCGCCTATGAAAACCTGGCCGGCACCAATCAGGTGCACCGCGCGATCCTGCGCATGCTTGATCCGATGGAATTCGAACACTTCCTGCAGGATCTGGGTGGCGAGGTTGCGGAAATCTTGCGCGTAGACGCCATCACCTTGGTTCTGGAGTCTGTTCAAAACGACAACGACCCCAGCGTTCAGCGCCTCGGCGATGTCCTCAGTGTGGCAGAGCCCGGCTTTATCGACAGCTACCTGACTTACGGGCGCGGCACCCCCTCACGACAAGTCACGCTGCGCCAATTGCAACAGGCCTCGGGCCAAGTGTACGGCAACCGCGCGGATTGGATCCGCTCCGAGGCCTGCCTGAAACTCGATTTTGGCAACGGACGCTTGCCCGGCATGCTGGCCATGGGGGCCGAAGATCCCCATCAATTCACGCCCCAGCAGGGCACCGATCTTTTGGCCTTTTTTGCCAGCGTCTTTGAACGCTCCATGCGCCACTGGCTGTCATGACATTGATCTCTCCAGCCTGCCGTGATGCACTTCAAGGTTGGTTAGAGCGTGAAAAATCGCTGGCCGGGCGCGCAGAAAACACATTGACGGCCTATCAGGGCGACGTGAGCGAATTCCTGTCCTTCATGACCCTGCACCATGGGCAATCGCAAGGACTGATGGCACTGGCCAAAATCACCGTATCCGACATGCGGGCTTGGATGGCCCAGTCGCGAAATGGCGGGGTCGGCGCCCGCTCCCTTGCGCGCAAACTCTCAGCTGTCAAAGGCTTCTATCGCTGGCTGGCGGAACGGGAAGGGTTCGAACCCACCGCCGTTTTGTCCACGCGATCCCCCAAGTTTCAGAAAAAACTCCCGCGCCCCTTAGCCGAGGATGCAGCGCGGGACATGATCGAAACCGTTGAACTGCAATCCCTCACAAACTGGGTTGCCGCGCGCGACGTCGCGGTGGTTACCCTTTTGTATGGCTGCGGCTTGCGGATATCCGAGGCACTCTCTCTTACTGGCTCGGACACCCCGCTTGGCGCGACGCTTCGGATACGCGGCAAGGGTGGCAAAGAACGCATTGTCCCGGTCATTCCAGCCGCCCGCGACGCAGTAGACACTTATTTGAAGCTATGCCCGCACACCCAATCCCCCGATGCCCCCCTTTTCCGGGGTGTCCGTGGGGGCGCGTTGAACCCACGTGCTATCCAAACCGCCATGGCAAAGGCGCGCATGCAACTTGGCCTGCCCGCAACCGCCACCCCGCATGCGATGCGTCACAGCTTTGCAACGCACCTGCTCACCGCAGGTGGCGATCTACGCGCAATTCAGGAATTGTTGGGGCACTCTTCTCTTTCGACAACCCAAGCGTATACAGCCGTCGACACCGCCCACCTGATGGCCGTTTACAATCGTAGCCACCCCAAGGCCTAAATCTCAAAAACTGGCCGCGGTGTTTCACCGCCGCTGGACGTAATTCACCCCATCAACAGTTTGCGCTTCGCTTCATTTTCGGTCAATACATGCCCATGACACCTCATATCCGCGCCCTCTCCGTTCACCTGCTCACCGCTACCGGAGCCGTCTTTGCCATGTTGGCAATGCTGGCCGCCGTTGATGCCAAATGGAGCCTTATGTTCCTCTGGCTTGTGGTTGCGTTTTTCGTTGATGGAATCGATGGCCCCCTGGCCCGTAGGTACAATGTCAAAACCAACGCCCCGGAATTTGACGGTGTCCTGCTGGATCTGATTATCGACTATCTGACCTATGTGTTTATCCCCGCCTTTGCGCTGTTCAAATCGGGCTTGATGGATGGCTGGACAGGCTGGTTCGCCATTATCGTCATCACCTTCGCCAGCGCGATGTATTTTGCCGATACGCGCATGAAGACAAAGGACAATTCCTTTTCCGGCTTCCCCGGGTGCTGGAATATGGTTGTCCTCGTGATCTTCGCTTTGGAGCCAAATTTCTGGGTCAGCTTTGTGTTGGTGACCGTCGTCGCCGTTTCAATGTTCTTACCTCTGAAATTCATCCACCCCGTGCGCACCGAACGGTGGCGCAACGTGTCGCTGCCTATTGCGCTGGCGTGGACATTTTTCGCAGGATGGGCTGCCTGGGTGGATTTCCACCCGGAAAGCTGGGCCCATTGGGGTCTTATCGTGACCAGCGTTTACTTGTTGTTTGCCGGGATCGCCCAACAGGTGATCCCAGAACGCGCGGCCTAAAGCACATCCTGAATTTCAAGGTCACGACCGTTGAAGCTAAAGCTTTCGCCCGCTTTCAGCCCCGCCATCGCGCGGTAAATCGGACTTTGGGTCGAAATCCCCATATAGGTGACTCCCCCGACGTCAAATCGAGTTGTTGAAATACAAACGATAAACCGCCGATCGCCGAACTTCACGACGGCCCCCGGCCCCACAACATCCATCAGCGAAAAGTCAGTGTTTTCAATCGCGTCAATCTTGGCGTGGTGGGTTTGAACCGGAGTGTCAAACGCAGCAGCGAGATCCGCATTCTCACGAGATGCCACGATATCATCCTTGTCGTGCACTTCGCGTGCATCCAGCTGAGAGTTCTGGAGAAATGCCTCGTAATGCGCGATCGCGGTCGCCAGTTCGGATTCTTCCAACGACATCAGACAATCATGAACAGATTTCTTTAACGCTGCACGGTCAGACATTTGGTTCTCCTTGAAAATCCTATTTTATACTCTGTCTCACTTCCAGCGACGGTGCCTTGATCTGGCTCAGATCAGAAGGCCGGCCGCCCCTTCATGACGCAGCAATGCAACTTTGGTTTCAACGCCACCCTTGCCGGAAAACCCCGTCAGCCCTTTGGCCCCCATCACACGATGGCAGGGAATAATCACCGGGATAGGGTTACCACCGCATCCCTGCCCCACGGATTGCGCCGAATATCCCAATTCCTTGGCCAACTCCCCGTATGTCCGTGTGTAGCCAAACGGAATTGCCGACATGGCAGCACACACGGCTTTTTGCATGTCTGACCCCTCCACCCTTAGAGGCAAATCAAAATTCTCCAGCTTCCCGGCGTCATAAGCCCTTAGCTGCGCCGCCGCTTCCTGCAACAATTCCGAATCGGGATCATCATCCACGCCATCCCAAACGAGTTTGGTTATGGCGCCATCCTCTTCCAGAATGCCAAGCCGCCCAAACTGAGTATCAACTGTTATCATAGCCATTTTCAAACGCTCTCAGATCTAATCGCATCCGACAAGGCCCATCGCACATTTTCAGCTTGTTTCGGGCCATCAACAAAAAAAGCCTCTCCCATTTCTGGAAGAGGCCCATACTGTTTCATGTACCGAGACTTAGCCCAGTGCGTCGCTGCAACGGCCACAGGTTCCTGCGTGAGCGTGCTTTCCAACATCAGGCAAGATTTTCCAGCAACGCTGGCATTTTTCGCCTTCTGCCATTTCGAAAACCACGCCAACGCCGTCCGTTTCCGGCAGGCGGAACGCTTCGGCAGGCGCAGGGTCAGCGCTGATAGTCAGGCCCGAGGTGATGCAGACGTCGTCCATATCAACCAAGGCCATCAAACGACGGGTTTCTTCGTCTTCAACATGCACAACCGGGGCTGCCTCAAGGCTGGACCCGATGACCTTTTCCCGACGCTGCAATTCCAACGCCGAAGTTACGACACGACGAACACGGCGCACTTTGGCAACGTTTTCTTCGTTCTGCAGGTTTCGCCAGCTGGCAGGCGTTTCCGGGAAGTCGATCATATGGACCGAGCTCTCATCACCCGGGAACCGCTCCAGCCAAACTTCTTCCATGGTGAACACCAGAACAGGTGCCAACCATGTGGTCAGACGGTGGAACAGAATGTCCAGAACGGTCCGCGCCGCGCGACGACGGTCACTGTCGCCGTCGCAATACAGCACATCCTTGCGGATATCGAAGTAGAACGATGACAGATCCACCGTGGCAAAGTTAAACACGGCTGAGAACACGCCTTGGAAATCGAACTTGGCGTAGCCTTCGCGCACGACTTCGTCCAATTCAGCCAAGCGGCTTAGCACCCAGCGCTCCAATGGCAGCATGTCCTCGATGTTTTCAACGCGGTCCGCTTCGTCAAAGTCTGCCAATGACCCCAAGATGAAACGCATGGTGTTGCGCAAACGACGGTAACTGTCCGCGGTCCCTTTCAGGATCTCAGGCCCGATCCGCTGATCGTTGGTGTAATCGGTTTGTGCCACCCACAGGCGCAGAATGTCCGCGCCATACTGTTTGACGACCGTTTCCGGCACGATGGTATTGCCCAGCGATTTGGACATCTTCATGCCCTTGGCATCCAGCGTAAACCCATGCGTCACAACATTGCGATAGGGCGCACGACCTTTGGTGCCACAGGCCTGCAACAACGACGAGTGGAACCAGCCCCGGTGTTGATCGGTGCCTTCCATATAGACGTCAGCGATGCCGTCCTCGGTGCCGTCTTCGCGGTCGCGCAGAACAAAAGCGTGTGTTGACCCAGAGTCGAACCAGACATCCAGAACATCGAACACCTGTTCATAGTCATCCGGGTTGGCGGCGTCGCCGATGAACCGTTCCTTGGCCCCGTCGACATACCATGCATCCGCGCCTTCGGCCTCGAACGCCTCAACGATACGGGCATTGATCGCATCATCGCGCAGCAGGAAATCAGGGTCAGTGGGCAAGGCACCCTTTTTGATGAAACAGGTCAGTGGCACACCCCAGGCGCGCTGGCGGGACAGAACCCAGTCAGGTCGTGCTTCGATCATCGAATGCAGACGGTTGCGACCGTTCGCCGGGGTCCATTTCACCAGCTCGTCGATCGAGGTCAACGCCCGATCCCGGATGGTTTTGCCATAGGTATCCTGACCGTCGCCCACCGCGCGGTCCACTGATGCAAACCACTGTGGCGTGTTGCGGAACACGATAGGCGCCTTGGAGCGCCACGAATGCGGATAACTGTGGGTCACACGACCGCGCGCGATGATGCCACCGGCTTCAACCAGCTTGGCGATCACAGCGTTGTTGGCTTTGCCCTCTTTGCCCTTGCGGTCAAAAACTTGCAGACCAGCAAAGAACGGCACATGCGGCAGGAACTCGGATTCTTCGCCCACGTTGTGGGTCATCCGGTCGATCCAGTTGCGCGCGACAAAGGCTTCATAGTCATCGGCACCGTGGCTGGGTGCGGTGTGTACAAATCCTGTACCCGCATCATCCGTCACGTGATCGCCATCGATCATCGGAACCTCATAGTCCCAATAACCTTCGGCCCCATCTGCCCCATTGAACGGGTGCTTACAGATCAGGCCATGAAATTCAGCCGCCTGCACGTCACGGACCTTGGTGTATTCCGTGACACGTGATTTACCCAACGCATCCGCCGCCAACGCATCTGCAAAAAGGTATAGCTCACCTGGGTTGGTCCAGCTTTCTTCCTCGGTCGCGTCTACACGATACAGGCCATAAGCCACCTTGTTGTTATAGGCGACCGCCTTGTTCGACGGGATCGTCCACGGGGTCGTGGTCCAGATCACAACACGCGCCTCGGCCAGATCACCCTCAGCATTCTGGAACGCAAACGGAACCCAGATCGTGTGCGATTTGTGATCGTGATACTCGATCTCGGCTTCGGCCAGCGCGGTTTTTTCCACCGGCGACCACATCACAGGCTTAGAGCCCTGGTACAGCGTGCCATTCATCAGGAATTTCTGGAATTCACCCGCAATCACTGCCTCGGCGTGATACGCCATGGTCAAATAGGGATCAGCCCAATTGCCAGTGATGCCCAAACGCTTGAATTCCTCACGCTGGATATCCACCCAGCCTTCGGCGAACTTGCGGCATTCCTGACGGAAATCGACGACATCAACGTCGTCCTTGTTCTTGCCCTTTTTGCGATACTGTTCCTCGATCTTCCACTCGATCGGCAGGCCGTGGCAATCCCAACCCGGCACATAGCGCGCGTCATGACCCATCATCTGATGGGAGCGCACGATCATGTCTTTGATGGTCTTGTTCAGCGCGTGGCCGATGTGCAGGTGACCGTTCGCATAAGGAGGGCCATCATGCAGGGTAAAGGGCGTCCGCCCCTCTTTTTCGCGCAAACGGTCATAGACACCGATCTTTTCCCAACGGGCCAGCCATTCGGGCTCGCGCTTGGGCAAGCCAGCGCGCATTGGGAAATCGGTCTTGGGCAGGTTCAGCGTGGATTTGTAGTCGGGCGTTTCAGGAGTGTCGGCGCACATGTGTGGCGTCCTTTGGATCAGCGTATCAGGGGAACGGTTTGGGTCGGCGCGAGTTCTCAAACACCTTTGCCCGGCGTCTCGTCTATCAGAGCGCCGGGTTTATAATTCGAATAATGATCGACATACCAAACATCTTGGGTCGGCTTATAGGCCGGGTTTGCGACCCCGTCCAGAGGGCCCGGTTGCCGCAGGTTGGTTTCCCTGATCCCAGTGCTTCACTGATTGAATAGCGTCCCAACACCATAGGCTATGCCCGCAGCGACACCCCCAATGGCCAGTGTTTCCGCCCCCGACCGCCACCAAGGCGCCAGGGACCAGTGTGATTTCAACGCGCCAATCGCAAAAAATACCCCCAAGGTCATCCAGGCCGAGTATGTAAAGGCATCCTCAAGCCCCAACAAAAAGGGCACCAACGGGATCATACCCGCGACGAGAAAGGCGAAAAACGTCGCCATCGCAGCCCGCAAGGGGTGCGGGTCAACACCCCCAAGGCCGTATTCCCCATCCAACATAAGCTGGATCCAATTGTTGCGATCTGACGTGATTTCCTGTGTCGCGTCCTCCAGCACCTGACCACTCAGGCCCTTTTGGCTCAGGATCTCGCGCACTTCTTGGCGTTCGCCATCGGGGTATCGCGCAATGTGACGCTCCTCAATTGCGCGCAGGCGTTGGATATTGTCCAACTCGGCCTTGGTCCCTGAATAATTGCCTGCGGCCATGGAAAAGCCGTCAGCCAACACATTCGCCAGCCCGAGAGCAACAATAATAAACGGCGACAAACCTGCCCCAGCAACACCAGCCACAATCGCAAACGTTGTCACAGACCCATCAATCGCCCCATACACCACATCCCGCAGAACGCCATGCCCCTTCGCCGTTCCGATCCGCTGCGCGATATCCTCTGGCTCGTGGCTGTGGTCCTGCATGGCTGGCTCCGATTGGCTGGCTAGGGGTCAGATCATCTTGTCAGCTTTAATGCATATCAGCTTTGCGTCAGGTCAAAGGGGGTTTCCCAGCTGCGATGCGCTCTCTATCTCTGAGCATGATAAACTGGTGAGACATGACATGACCGATCAGCCCCTGCCCAACCCGTTGCGCAAATTCGACATATCGGCAGAAGAGATAAACCGCGTCGTCGCGGTGTTCTATGGCCGCATTCGAACCCACGCGGTGCTGGGTCCGGTATTTGCAAACCATGTCACGGACTGGCCCGAACATGAGGAAAAGATCGCCGGGTTCTGGCGCAATGCAATCCTGCGCGAGGGTAGCTATAACGGCAACCCGATGCGGGTTCATGTGTCTCGCCCCGACATCAAGGCCGAACATTTCCCCGATTGGCTCGACCTGTTTTACCAAGTGCTATCCGAAGAGTTGCCCCATGATATCGGCCGCAAATGGGCCGTTCTGGCGCAGCGGATTGGCGAAGGGTTCCGCACAGGAATCGTGTCGATGCGCCAGCCCAAAGACGCACCTCCCGTATTATTCTGACCCCTTCGAGAACAACCCGCCAAGGGCGTTTTTAATCACCTTGCGTACCGAGGGTTGGTGACGCTGGGAAAATGGCAAGGGCCTGCACACTTCCATCGCGGCAATCCCAACCCGCGCGGACAGCGCGCCATTCACCAACCCCTCGCCGAAACGACGGGACAAACGGCTCAGGATAGATCCGCCAAGGATCGGTTCGAGCAGATCATCCCCAACCGCCACGGCACCCGTGGCCACCAAATGGGTGAAAACAGCACGGGTCAGGCGCCAGCTCCCCAAGAACCCGGCCCGCCCCCCATATATTTCAGCAATGCGCCGGATCATGCGCAGCGACGCCGTCAGCGCCGTGGCCACATCCGCCAAGGCCAATGGCACAAGGGCCGTTACTGTTGCAACTTGCCGGGCGGCGACTTCGACCTCGCGCAAGGCGGCTGCATCAAGCGGGGCCAACAGCTCTGCCTCGGCAAGGTCCATCAACGCAACCGCATCAAATTGATCCGATGTACGTTCGGCCAGCCGCTCGCGCCCCCAGCGCGTATCCTCTCGCCCGGAATACAACGCATCAAGACGCTTCATCACCGCGCGGGCCTGATCCAAACTTTGATCGGCCAAGGCAGTGTCAGCGGCCTGCCGCACGCCATCAATACGGCTCAGTCGACCAATCGCAGCAATTTCGCGGATCGCAATCAGCAACAGAACCACAACAAACGCGCCCAGCAACCCGGTCATGGCCCAACCCAAGATCGGCATCCTCAGGATCAACGAATTGGCGAAATCCCACGCCGCGACCGAGACCATCGCCCCGAGCACCGCCATCGCCAACCCCCAGAACCATTTCGACAGGGGGGATGGCTTGCGCGCGGCAACACGCGCGGCCATCTGCATGGCCTGCCCGGTTGGCGCCACAAGTTCCGGCACCGGTGGTGCATCAGCAACTTGGGGGCCCTCTTGCGTTTCGTCGTCAAGATCAATCAAAACCGGACCTTTGGTCATGCTGCACGCCCCTCGCGTTGCCAAACATAGGTAATGTTCGGCAGGTTTTCTTCGTTATCGCGGCCGTTTCCACGAACTTGTTCGGTAAAGCCGTGGCGCAGATAAAACCGCTGTGCCCCTATATTGGCCTGAACGGCGCGCACTGTCAGACGGGATACCTGCTGTCGAGCAAAAGCCAACAACTGCTGCCCAATCCCCTGCCCCTGTGCATCAGCCGCTACATAGAGGCTACAGATCTCATCCCCGTCCAACGCCATGAAGCCGACGGCCCTTCCGTCCTGCTCTGCGACTGTGACCCAACTCCGGTCGATCATCACTCCGCAAAAGGCGATGGTTTCTGCCAGCGAATACAGACCTGCCGTACCCTCTGCCGTATTCACTGAATCGTACAAAATCGCCCCTAAACTCCCCGTTTCGGTCGAACGCGCTGGCCGCAGAACAGGTGTCATAGCCGATCACCAATCAAAAACTGCGCCGCCCGATCTAGCCGGATATGCGGAGGGCCGTCGCCGGGCACCAATGTCAGGGGCGATGGCGCAAATGACATCGCCTGAAAATCTGCATCCAACCATGTATCTGCACCGTCTCTGGCCGGGCCCAACAGATGGCCGGGATCTTGTGGCAATTCACCTGGATAAAACGCGGCGGGTTTTCCGGTTTCCTGCAAAATCCCGCGAACGCAGGGCAAGTCACGCCCATTGTGGCTGCGAATTTCTTCGGTTGTGGCGCGCAAGGCCGCCAGCGACAAGGCCGAGGTATCGGCACCTGCAAACTGTGCCCGGTCACGGGCTTCACGGGTCAGGGCCTCGATAATCGCTGTCAGGCGCGCGTGTTGCGTGTGATGCAGGTGATCCGCTTTGGTCGCCGCAAACAGGATCCGGTCAATTCGCTTGCCCAACAGTAATCGGGTCAGCCACGCATTCCGCCCCGGGCGAAATGCCCCTAGAATATCCGCCATAGCCCGGCGCATGTCCTCGACTGCTTGGGGCCCTTTGTGGATGGCACCCAAAGCGTCAACCAATACCACCTGCCGGTCGATCTTGGCGAAATGATCCCGAAAGAACGGCTTCACGACCTGTGATTTATATGCCTCGTACCGCCGCTGCATTTCCCGATGCAGGCTGCGCCGGGGGCCGACACCTTGGACAGCAAGAGGGGCAAAAGTCAAAACAGGCGAGCCCGCCAAATCACCCGGCAGCAAAAACCGCCCCGGAGTGCAGTCATAAAACCCTTCGATCTGCGCGTCAGATAGATAGTCGGCAAAAGCGCGCGCAAGGCTTTGGGCCTCTGGCTCTGCATGGGCTGCTGCGGGCTCCGTTTTGGCGGCCAGTGCCAGAAAATCACTTGCACAAGCGCGGCTTTGCAGCCGATCCAATGTTTCGCGCGACCAGTCCTCATAACTTTTGTCCAGTAAGGCCAGATCCAACAGCCATTCGCCGGGATAATCCACAATATCCAAATGCACCGTACGCGGACCTTGCAGACCGCTCAGCAACCCCGAGGGGCGCACACGCAGCGACAAGCGCAGCTCTGATGTGGCACGTGTGCTTTCGGGCCAATGTGGCGTGGGGCCAGTCAGTGCACCAAGATGTGCCTCGTAATCAAAACGCGGAACCGTATCATCCGGTTGGGGTTGCAAATAAGCGGCTTCGATCCGCCCCTCTTGAGCCGCCACTAGCCCCGGCATCCGTCCCCGGTCCAGCAAGTTCGCAACCAAAGAGCTAATGAACACTGTCTTGCCTGATCGCGCCAGCCCTGTGACACCCACTCGGAGCACCGGTTCAAAAAACGCCTCGGAAATTGAGTCGCCTACAGATTCAACGCCGCGTATCAAATTGTCGGCGAGAGAAGAAAATACCAAACCGCTGCCCCTATTGCTTTGCTTCAAGATAGGAAGACCAACACGCCATGCCTAGACTTGTATCCATCATCACGTTACCAGCGCGCCCATGCCACGTTTTGCGTTAAAAGTCGAATACCACGGAGCACCCTTTGTCGGATGGCAAAGGCAAAAGGAACACGTTTCAGTTCAAGGCACGATTGAATCGGCCCTGGCCAAGCTGGAACCAGGCCCCCATACCGTCGCAGCAGCCGGGCGTACCGATGCCGGGGTGCATGGGCTGGGACAGGTTGCACATTGTGACATGACGCGGGATTGGGACCCCTTTCGATTGTCCGAGGCGCTGAATTACCACTTGAAGCCAAACCCAATTGCGATTGTCGCCTGTTCTCGGGTTGATGACGATTGGCACGCACGCTTTTCTGCGTTGGAGCGCCAATATTTGTTCCGCATCCTAACCCGCCGCGCCCCTGCGACGCATGACAAGGGGCAGGTTTGGCAGGTGAGTAACCCACTGAATGTGCAAGAGATGCAGCGCGCGGCCGACATGTTGCTAGGTAAGCACGATTTCACCACGTTTCGGTCAACCATCTGTCAGGCACTCAGCCCCATCAAAACATTAGATGAATTACGCGTTGAACAGGTTGATGGGTTTGCAGGGACCGAGGTGCATTTCCACGTGCGCGCACGTTCGTTCTTGCACAATCAAGTCCGCAGCTTTGTTGGCACGCTGGAACGCGTCGGTGCAGGGTCGTGGACACCCGAAGATGTGCGCGAGGCACTTGAGGCGAAAGAGCGCGCAGCCTGCGGCCCGGTTTGCCCCCCACAAGGGTTGTACCTTGCAGGTGTTGTGTATTCACAAGATCCGTTTGCCTGATCAGGCTTTGATCGGATGAAGAACCAAGGTTTGTAGCGCAACGCCTACAGGCCCTTGGGTGTCGTGCAGGATGGAATGCGACATCCCTACACCGTTGTCATGCCAATGCGAAATCGCTTCGGACGCGAGCCAGTTTGACACCGGCTCGCGATGGATCTGCAGCGTCAGGTCTGTGTTCATAAAACCCAGTTTAACCGGCGGGGCGTTCCACGAAATCCCGTTGCCACAATCCGCTAGCGCGCACATGGATTGGATCGGCGATGGATCTTCGCCTTTTAACAACGCAGGCGTGCGCATCCAAACCGTCTTGGGCCCTGGTTCGCGTGTCACACCCGGAGGAAAAGCGGTTTCCGTATATTGGCCAAACGATGGCTTGTCGTGCAGAGCCCCGACCAAGAGCGGGTCAGCAGGGATCGCATCCTCAAAATTCAACGGCTGGACCTGTGCGGTTGGCACGTCCGCCATGGTTTTCCGGGTCAAATGCATCGACGTGGCCGTCATGCACAACGTTCCATCCAGCCCGTGCACCTCAACCCGCGTGGTCGCCAAGGTGCGCGTGTTTCTGGTCAATTCCGTTTCAATAACCAACCCGGCGACGGGCAGCGGACGCAACACATCCAGCGTGAGACGGGTCAGCATTTTGTCGGGACCAACAGCGGTTTCAGCGGCCCGGGCCACCAATCCGGTCACAGGGCCGGCATGACAATGATCCGGGGACCAAGGTCCCCGTGCGGGGTCATTGCCCAAGAACACCCCCTCAGGAGTTTGCGTGAAATAGGTCGCGCCACCAAAGAGAGTGTCTTTCATCTTGTCACCTTCAGATTTTTTCTTGGGTGTACTTCTTTAGTTCAACACGCGCCACCTGACGACGGTGAACCGCATCTGGTCCGTCTGCCAAACGCAGGGTCCGCACATGTGTCCAAGCAATCGCCAGCGGTGTATCTTGGCTCACGCCAGCCCCGCCAAACATCTGAACCGCCTCGTCAATCACCTTGAGCGCGACACGCGGCGCAACCACTTTGATCTGACTGATCCAAGGTGCCGCGGCGCGTGGGTCGCCCTGATCCATATACCAAGCCGCCTTGAGGCACAGCAGTCGGGCCATTTCGATATCCATCCGGCATTCCGCAATGATGTCAAAGTTGGCGCCCAGATTGGCCAGCTTCTTGCCAAACGCTTCGCGTTGCAACGAGCGTTTGCACATCTGTTCCAATGCGGATTCCGCCTGACCGATGGCGCGCATACAGTGGTGGATACGTCCGGGGCCAAGCCGTCCTTGTGAAATTTCGAACCCGCGCCCTTCGCCCAGCAGGATGCTGTCAGCGGGCACGCGCACGTTGGTGAACCGAATGTGCATGTGACCGTGGGGCGCATCGTCATGGCCATAGACCTGCATCGGACGCAGGATTTCGATCCCTTCGGCATCTGCCGGCACCACGATCATCGACTGTCGCTGGTGCTTGGGCATCTCTTCGCCAGCGGTCTTCACCATGACGATGTAAACCTTGCACCGTGGATCACCGGCGCCTGACGACCACCACTTTTCACCGTTCAGAACATAGTCATCGCCGTCCCGCACACAGGACATACGCACGTTTGTCGCGTCTGAGCTGGCCACATCAGGTTCCGTCATCAGATAGGCCGAGCGGATCTTACCCTCAAGCAAGGGGGCCAGCCACTCTTGCTTCATCACTTCGGTGCCGTAGCGCTCGAACACTTCCATGTTGCCGGTGTCAGGCGCGGCGCAGTTGAACACCTCGGCGCCCAGCGGGGTTTTACCCATTTCTTCGGCGAAATATGCATATTCAACAGTGCTGAGGCCAAAGCCTTTGTCACTGTCAGTCAGCCAAAAGTTCCACAATCCAGCGGCTTTGGCTTTGGCCTTTAGCCCTTCGAGGATCTCAGTTTGACGGGCGGTATACTGCCAGCGATCTTCTTTTGCGATCTCGGCTTGGTATTCTTCTTCCATCGGCATGATGTCTTCGCGGATCATCGTCGCGACCCGATCCAGCAACTTGCGGTTCTCTTCCCGCATTCCAAACATCATGTTCATAAATTCCATCCTCTTCGATCCGGTAAAACAACGCTTTACCTTTGACAAAGAGGATGACTTAGCTGCCGGATGAGAGTCTAGACGTGTGACGGCACGTAATCGAATGGTTTGTCTACAAAGGAAAGAAACATGGCGCTGCTGATCGATATCGGGATAACGGGATGGATGGAAGAAAGCGATCTGGCGGCGCAGGTGTTGGCCAGTATGCCCGACGCCGATGTGCGCATCAGCACGGATATGGGCAACCCTGAAGACATCACAATGGCAGCGGTTGTCAGTCTGAACTCGGATCGCACAGCGCAGCTGCCGAACCTGCAACTGGTTCAAAAACTGGGGGCTGGGGTGGAAACCATCGTCAATCATCCCGCCCTTGCCGATCATGTTCGGGTCACCCGGTTAAAACCCGATGCGCCTGCGCGTGAAATTGCCGAATGGTTTCTGGCCTACGTTTTAAGGGCACAACGCCACCTGTCCGAACACGCCGCATCGCAATCCAATGCCGCGTGGGAACCCATAGAACCCCGATATACCCCTGATACGGTGGTGGGCGTGCTTGGGCTTGGCCATATTGGCAGTCGCTCAGCCGGAATGTTGCGCGACATCGGCTTCAAGGTCAAAGGATGGAGCCGATCCCCCAAAACCATCGAAGGCGTTGACTGCCTGCATGGGTATGACGCCCTGCCAGCCATGTTGGGGGAATGTGATTTTGTGTGCGCCATCCTGCCATCCACCGAAGACACGCGCGGGCTTTTTGATCGCGCATTGCTATCGAAAATGAAGCCTGGCAGCCACTTGCTGAACGCAGGTCGAGGGGATCTCATTGATGAAGCCGCGCTGATGGTGGCATTGGACAATGGCCCACTGGAGCATGCGATCCTCGACGTTGTGAGCCAGGAACCTTTGCCCGCCGATAACCCGCTTTGGGCGCACCCCAAAGTAACCATAACCCCCCATGTGTCCGGGTGGCATTTGGGCGAGGCCCTAAAGGATGTCGCAGAGAATTTTCGCCGTCTCAGCACCGGCGAAACACTGTTGCACGAAGTTGATCGTGCGCGCGGGTACTAAAGCTTCACGTCAGCGCCTCAGGATATCCCGAGGCGCTGAGCCAAGACCATAATCCGAATTTATCCGATGAAACTGTTGTATGCGGCTTCGTCCATGTATTCGTCCATGGGCGACAGGTCCGCTGGCTTCATCTTGAAGAACCAAGCATCACCTGTTGGGTCGTCATTCACCTTACCGGGGTTGTCAGTCAAAGCTTCGTTCACCTCGACAATTTCACCATCCAGCGGGGCCAAAATATCCGAGGCAGCTTTGACCGATTCAATCACGACGATTTCATCGTCTTTGACCACTTCGGTGCCAACTTCGGGCAATTCAAGGAAAACAACATCCCCGAGTTGTTCCGCCGCATGAGCAGTGATGCCAACCACGATCAGATCCCCTTCGGGCAACAGCCACTCATGTTCTTCGGTATACTTCATGTCTTCGTCTTCCCTCTTCTTTTGTTGGACTGTTTTAGGCTGAACCATAATTGAACAAACTCAAAATATAAGCTGTAAATCAGGGAACCGCGACCCAGTTTCCGCTTTTGTCTTTGCACAGACGGTTGCGCATCTCAAACGGTTTGGCACGCCCCTTGGGATAAGTTTGGTGCTGTAAGTAAACGCAGTTATTCCGAAGACCCTGCACCCGGACAACGCCCTTTGATTTCGTGTCGGCGTTGGACCAGGATTGCTGCTGCCCGGTCTGAGGTGTCCCCTTAGCAAGCAGGGCATCTGTTGCTGCATTCATCAGGCTAAAGTCTTCGGGGCTGAGACCGGTGTCCGCAATCATCTGAGACAGCGATTTCGCGTCTGCCTGCTGCCCATTGACGATTCCTACGGTTGCTAGAAAAATTGCCGAAATCAAATACTTCATAAGACCCTCGAATGGTTGAGCCCCTGCAAGCCAATTCAGCGGGCACCTTTTCACTATGGTTACACGGCCCACCCGGGCTTGTCCAAAGCAGACGCGGCGACAACGGTAAAATCTTCAAATTTTCCCGAATAAAGCTATCCGTGGTTCCCGGCTAGGAGCCGCCTGTTCTTTGCTCTCATAGTGGGCGCAACACGAAAGCGAGGTCGACCATGACACATCCCAAATATTATGCTCCGACAGGTGGCCACCCCGGACAGGAACAGCTGCTGACCGACCGCGCCATGTTCACCGACGCCTATGCCGTGATCCCAAAAGGCACGATGCGTGATATCGTGACTTCGAACCTGCCCTTCTGGACAAAGACCCGCGTCTGGGTCTTGGCACGTCCGCTCAGCGGCTTTGCCGAAACGTTCTCGCAATACATCATGGAGCTGCAGCCCGGCGGCGGCAGTGATCGCCCCGAGACAGATCCAAAGGCCCAAGGCGTTCTGTTTGTCGTCGAAGGCGCAATTTCTCTGACGATAGAAGGTGAAACCCATGTGATGGAACCGGGTGGCTATGCCTATCTGCCTGCCGGGTCCAAATGGACCGTTCACAACCATGCAGGGCCGATTGCCCGTTTCCACTGGGTACGCAAGGCGTATGAAGCTGTTGATGGTTTAGATCGACCCGAGCCTTTTGTGACTAACGAACAAGACGTTGCCCCCAATCCAATGCCCGGAACCGAAGGGCGATGGGCCACCACTCGCTTTGTTGAACCTGATGATCTGCGCCACGATATGCATGTGAACATCGTCACGTTCCAACCCGGCGGCGTTATCCCCTTTGCCGAAACCCATGTCATGGAGCACGGCCTCTATGTACTTGAGGGCAAAGCCGTCTATCGTTTGAACCAAGACTGGGTTGAGGTTGAAGCCGGTGATTTCATGTGGCTGCGCGCGTTTTGCCCACAGGCCTGTTATGCTGGTGGCCCCGGTCCGTTCCGGTATTTGTTGTACAAAGACGTCAATCGCCACATGCCGCTGACCCTTTTGCAACGTTAATCCGGGGCAAATTGTCAAAAACACAGGCTGGGGCTTCACACCCGGCCCGCAATTTGGTCAACTTCCCCAAATGTGACGTATCTGGGAGAACCGCAAATGAAGCTGCGTAGTGTTTTGATGGGGCTGGCGGCGACGCTTGCACTCAGCGCGTGTGAGATGGTGCCGACTATCAACGAACAGCCCAGTAAATCCGTAAACGTTCTGAGCAGAACATGGGCTGTGACCCAAGTGTCAGAGGCCCCTGTGATCTATCGGGCCACGCGCGACACAAACAACCTGAACCCTTTTGGCCCCCCTGCCAGAATGCGGACCACGCAAGCGATTGCAGCGGTCCAGCAAGCGACGGGATGTAATGTGATCAGGTCCAGTATGTATCAAAACATCTCGGGTCAGTTCTATACGCAGGTTGCCTGCAAGTGATCTGAGGCGGAACGAGGATTGAGGTCGGCTCCGGCTCCTGCCATAGCTTTGACATGAGACTCGCAATCAACGGATTCGGCCGTATTGGCCGCACGATTCTGCGGCAGGTGTTGGCCCTGCCGTCTGAATCCAATGTCGAACTGGTACAGATCAACGACATCGCCTCGCTGGAAACCTGTGCGTACCTATTCAAATACGATAGCACCTTTGGACCGTATCCGGGCGCGGTTCTGGCCGGAGACGAGGCGCTCATTGTGGATGGCCATTCCATCCCAATGACTCATACGCCTGATTTAACCCGATTGGATCTGACTGGCATTGATGTGGTCCTCGACTGTACTGGCATCGCTCGGACGTCAGATGTTGCCGGACGGGGTCTGAGTGCCGGCGCGAAGAAGGTTCTGATTTCGGGCCCTTCCCCGGCAGCCGAAGAGACCATTGTGTTGGGCGTGAATGAGGCGCAATTGGGCAATGCCCGGATTGTCTCCAACGCATCCTGCACCACCAATGGGCTTGCGCCACTGGTCAAAGTTGTGGATCAGATCGGTGGCATTGCTTCAGGTCACATGACAACCATTCACTGCTACACCAACAGCCAACCGATGGTAGACGCCCCCCGCGGTGATCTGGCCCGCTCCCGGGCCGGGGCGCTGTCAATGGTTCCAACCACTTCCAGTGCAACGCATCTGATCGATACGGTTCTGCCCCACCTCGCCGGGCGCATCAGTGGCGCTGCCGTGCGGGTTCCTACGGCCAGTGTTTCGGCTGTGGATTTGGTTGTGCAACTCGAAACCGGAATGGGTGAAGCAGAATTCCTATCTGCCCTGCAAAAAGCTGTGCAAACCTCAGCTGTGCTTGGCTGGACGGACATGCCACTGGTGTCTTCAGATTTGCGCGCACGGCCGGAATCGCTGGTCATTGCAGGCCCTGAAACCCGAATGGTGGGCGAAAATCAGGTCCGCGTTTTCGGATGGTACGACAACGAATGGGGATTTTCCGCACGCATGCTAGACGTGGCCAAACTGATGGCTGAAACCATCTGACCCCGAAACAAATCTAACCGTAACACGATGAAGCGGCGCATGGATTTATCCATGCGCCGACAGGCGTAGACGCCGGGCGGGAGCCCCACGCCTTTTTGGGTCAGTCGCCCGACAGGCTTCCTGATCCGTGACCAGACATACCGCCAGACACTTCTTCGGTTGCCTCATCCGCCAACTCTTCTGGCAAAATCAGGTTCAACACGATCGCGATCAGAGCCGCCGGTAGCAATCCCGAGGTCATCAAAATCCGCAGCGTGTCCGGCAGGTACTGCACTGCACCCGGTTCCAACTGCAGACCCAGTCCAATGGACAAGGCGATTGCAAAGATGACCATGTTACGGCGATTCCACACGACATCGGACAACATCGAAATACCCGCTGCAACAACCATCCCAAACATCACAATCACACCACCGCCCAGCACTTCGATCGGGACCGTCCGGATAATCGCACCGACTTTGGGGATCAGGCCACAAATGATTAGGAAGATGGCGCCAAATGTCACCACATGACGGCTCATGACACCGGTCATGGCGATCAGGCCAACATTCTGACTGAACGAGGTATTTGGAAAGCCGCCAAACAGGCCCGCAATTGCAGAGCCAAAACCATCGGCATATGTTGCCCCGGCAATTTCAGTGTCTGTCGCTTCGCGCCCTGCCCCACCTTTGGTGATACCAGACACGTCGCCTACAGTTTCAACTGCAGACACAAAGGCCATCAGACAAAAGCCGATGACAGCGGCGGTTGAAAACTCAAAACCGTATTTAAACGGCACCGGCAGCGCAAAGGTTGCAGCGCGGTCCCAGCTTGTCCCGATGGCCTCAACGGTGATCATTCCCATCATCAGGGCATAAACGTAGCCCACGATCAGACCCAACAACACGGCGGAAACCGACAGCATGCCGCGGGTAAAGAACTTCAATCCAAGCGTAGAAAAGATCACCACCAGCGCTGCGGACCAATTCAACAGGGACCCGTATTCGGGCTTCCCAATCGCTGGAACGCCACCTGCAGCGTACTGAATCCCGACTTTGACCAAAGCCAGACCAATCATCGTAACAACCAACCCCGTCACCAGGGGCGGCAAGGCAAATCGAACACGGCCAATCACAGTTCCCAAAAGCGCGTGAAACACCCCGCCAATGATAACACCGCCAAACAAGGCAGCCAGCGCATCAACGCCTTTGCCAGCAACCAGCGGAATCATGATAGGCAAAAAGGCGAAACTTGTGCCCTGCACAATCGGCAGTGCCGCCCCTACGGGACCAATCGTTATCGTTTGCAGCAACGTGGCAATGCCCGCAAACAGCATCGACATCTGTATAAGATACAGCAGTTCCGGAAAATCAGGGGAGTTGGATCCAAATCCAAAGCCTGCAGCGCCGGCAACAATGATCGCGGGTGTCACGTTTGACACGAACATCGCCAAAACATGCTGAATGCCAAGGGGAATCGCCTTGTGTAAGGCGGGGGTAAAATTTGGATCGCGCAATTCTTGCGGCGTTCCTATAGAAGTATCGGCCATGATCTCTCGGTCCTCCCTAATGGATCACATGGGGGTCTTTCCGCTTCTTTATCGGCGGATTCACTTAGTCATCGACAACCACATATGGATCGTCGAACCAGTGTTCTTGCAAATTTTCTCCGGCCCCGATCCGGTCAACAACGGCGAACAATCCGGGTCCGTGCAATGGCGTCAGCACTCCGTGCCACGTTCCGCGATAATAGTTCACCGCCTGCCCGGCCTGAGTCATGAACGCGCGCGGACGTCCCGGCTTGCCAGCTTCGTCAGGTGCTACAATCACAAGGAACGGTTGGTGTGTCATAGGAATGAACGCCTGACTTCCCTCGGGGTGACGTTCCACCAAATCTAACTGATAAGGCAATGCACGCGGGTTGGCATTGAAGAGGCTCAGCCCCGCACGGCCGTCGGCGAAATCCAATGTTGCCCGATCATGAAACCGACCGCACTGACCTTGGTTGATGATTTTATCGACCTCCCCGGTGATATCAATCAAGTCCCCAAAGGGTGCAAAACGCTCAGCCGAGATTGCTTCTATGCAGATTTGGCGGGTCATGAGGGTAACAGATCGCGCAAACGGAACTCGGCAATCCGTTCGACCTGAGAACAGGCTTCAGCGAACTCTGCGTTTCGACCATTTTCGATACGCCGCCGGAACGCAGCCAGAATGGAGGCTTTGTCGTGGTCGCGGACCGCGATGATAAAGGGAAAGTTAAACTTATCCACGTATGCTTGGTTTAGCATCGTGAATGTTTCTTTCTCATCATCGGTCAGTGCGTCCAAACCTGCCCCGGCTTGCTCCGCGCTACTTTCAGCGGTCAATCGTTTGGCTTGCGCCAGCTTGCCTGCCAGATCGGGGTGTGCAGTCAGAACCCCCAGTTTTTCAGTCTCTGATGCAGAACGGAACATCCGCGCCAAAGCGTTGTGCAATCCGCCAGCTGTGTCGTGGGCTGGCCCAAGTTCCAGATCAAACGCGCGCTCAGCGATCCAAGCAGAGTGTTCAAAAATCCCACCATAGGTCGCAATGAATTCATCCCGTTTCATGACGGACGGGCGAGGGTGTGACATGGGCGGGTGCGTTGCGGCCCAGTGCTGCGCGATTTGCAGGCGGGTGGCAAACCAGACGCCCTCTTGCGCCTGCGCGTAGTCCAAGAACCGTTTCAGCGCCATGACACGGCCCGGACGGCCGATCAAACGACAATGCAGGCCGATCGACAGCATCTTGGGGGACCCATCTTCGCCTTCGGCATAAAGTGCGTCGAAGCTATCTTTGAGATAGGTGAAAAACTGATCCCCGGAATTGAACCCCTGCGGTGTCGCAAACCGCATGTCGTTGCAGTCAAGCGTATATGGGACGATCAACTGGTCCCGATTTCCCTCTTGAACCCAATACGGCAGGTCATCCGCATAGGTGTCGGCCACATACTCAAAGCACCCCTCTTCGGCGGCAAGCCGGACCGTGTTTTCAGAACACCGCCCTGTGTACCAGCCCTTAGGGCTTTCCCCGACGACTTCGGTATGGAGCCGAATAGCCTCTCGCATATCTGCGCGCTCAGCTTCGGGTGTGGCATCTTTGTATTCTATCCATTTGAGGCCGTGACTCGCGATTTCCCAACCGGCAGACTTCATGGCCCCCACTTGATCCGGTGATCGTGCAAGCGCTGAGGCAACCCCGTATACGGTAATCGGCACGTCCCTTAACAGGCGGTGCAATCGCCAAAACCCGGCACGCGCGCCATATTCGTAAATGGACTCCATATTCCAATGTCGTTGCCCGGGCCATTGCGCTGCCCCCACGATCTCAGACAAGAACGCCTCAGACGCTTGATCTCCGTGCAGAACGTTGTTCTCCCCACCTTCTTCGTAGTTCAATACGATTTGAATCGCGATCTTGGCGTTCCCCGGCCAATTGGCTTGGGGCGGATTGGCTCCGTATCCAATCAAATTGCGAGGGTATCGTGCGTTTTCCATCTTAACGTTCCGGGCTGGGGTTTAGTTTAGAATAGAAGTATCGCATTTTTTCCCATCTAATTTTCAAATCAATTTTGACACATCCTTTTGGCTTTACTGAAAACCAAAGCAATGAAGATGCTCCCGCCCGTTGCGCGTGCATCAAAGATGCACACCCGCCCATTGGGCCAAGCACGCCTAACGGCGCGCGGGCAGCGTAAACAGCTAGGGATCTTCAAGAAATATGCGAAAGTCTGTCGGGCAGAGAGTGTTTGCAATGCGCAAAAAACCTGAGAAACCTCAGATAGGCAAAAGGAGGATGGCTGATGTCTGGATATCTGACCACGCACGTATTGGACACCGCGCTAGGAAGCCCTGCACAAGGTTTGCGCATAGACCTGTACAAAATCTCAGGGGACTCGCGTGTGCACTTAAACACCCTCACCACCAATTCAGATGGGCGGACAGACGTACACATCTTAGCTAAAGACCGTTTCGAGACTGGCGTTTATGAACTGGTGTTTCACGCTGGGGCCTATCTGGACGCACACGCAGCGCCCAGTGATGCTCCGCGGTTTTTAGATCAAATACCGATCAGGTTCGGGTTAAGCGAAGCCAAGCATTATCATGTGCCTTTATTGCTTTCCCCATTCGGATATTCCACCTACCGCGGCAGTTAAGCCTATCGAGCGAAAAACCTTCAGTGGCCATACATACCCGCGCCGGACCGCAGTCCGGCGCCCGGCCCAACGCTGCGCTGCCTCTGCAAGAGACAAGCAGGGGCGGGAGTTCCTCGCTTAGGGCAAGCTTGCCTCGGCCTCTTTCACCGCACGGCCAATCCGGTCCGTCATAAAGTCCATAAACAAACGGGACTTGGGGTCCTGATGGCGGCGATGTGTGTACAAAACAGCCATCTGTATCGGCACGGGTGGTGTTTCCTGCGCAACAGGGACGAGGCGCCCAGCTAGGAGATGATCCGCAACCTCGAACACAGGCTTCATTGCGATCCCCTCCCCGGACAAGGCCCAGTCGGTCAGAATGTCCCCATCATCACATTCATACCGTCCTGAAACTGCAAATCGTTTGGGGCCATTCTGGGTCTGCAACATCCATTGAAACTCAGTCGCGCCGGGAAAACGCAAATTCAAACATTCGTGCCCGCCCGCCACCAGTTCATCCCCAGTTGCGGGCGTCCCACACCGTCGGACATAATCCGGGGCAGCGCAAAGCACGCGGCGACAATCAGTTATCTTCCTGATCCGAAGGTTGCTGTCTTCTGGTTGTCCTAAAAAAAATGCCAGATCCAGCCCTTCGGTCGTAAGGTCTACGGTGCGATCGCTCAATCGCAGCCGAATACCGACTTCTGAATATTCGGCCAGAAAATCCGGTACATTTGGCGCCAAAAGGCGACGGCCCATTCCCAAGGGGGCGGCAACAAAGAGTGATCCGCGCGGTGTGTCCGTCAGATTCATCACATTTGCTTCGGCCTGATCAACAGAATCCAAAACTGTCACAGCCCCAGAATAAAACGCTTTCCCCTGCTCCGTCGGAGACAGGTTTCGCGTGGTGCGTTGAAACAGGCGGACGTTCAGATGATCCTCGAGCTGAGAGATGCGCGCAGAGGTGACGGCCGGAGAAACCCGCAGGTCACGTCCCGCGGCAGACATGCTGCCCAGTTCATAAACGCGGACAAAGGTTCGGATATTGTCGAGGTAAGACATTTTCTCAGTTTTTTTGATACAGCTTGATAATATCTGGGAATACCGAATAAACCACTCTTTGCCTAGTCTGGGACAAAAGACCGGAGTACCCCTCATGTATGATATGGCCGTGATCTGGGAATGGATCGGATTTGCTGTACGTTGGCTTCACGTTATCACGGCAATGGCATGGATCGGTTCCTCGTTCTATTTCATTGCGCTGGACCTTGGATTGCGTCAGGCTCCGGACCTCCCCACCGGGGCCCATGGCGAAGAATGGCAGGTTCACGGTGGTGGCTTCTATCACATTCGCAAGTATCTCGTCGCTCCGGCTGAGATGCCGGACCACCTGACGTGGTTCAAATGGGAAAGCTATACGACCTGGCTCAGCGGTGCCGCTTTGTTGATGGTCGTGTATTGGGCCGGGGCTGAATTATATCTGATCGACGCTCAGAAGGCGGATCTGGCGGTCTGGCAAGGGATCCTTATTTCAGCAGCCTCCCTGACCATTGGCTGGCTGGTGTATAACGCGCTGTGCAAATCTGAATTGGCATCGCGGCCGACCCTATTGATGGGATTACTGTTCGTATTGCTGGTCGTCATGGGTTGGGGATACAACCAGATCTTCACGGGCCGCGCGATGATGCTGCATCTGGGCGCGTTTACCGCAACGATCATGACCGCCAATGTGTTCTTTATCATCATGCCAAACCAGCGTGTGGTCGTGGCTGATCTGCAAGCGGGTCGAACTCCTGATCCGAAGTATGGCAAGATTGCCAAGCTTCGTTCGACGCACAACAACTACCTTACACTGCCAGTGATCTTCTTGATGCTGTCGAACCACTACCCATTGGCCTTTGCCACCGAATACAATTGGATCATTGCGGCGCTGGTTTTCTTGATGGGGGTTAGCATTCGCCACTACTTTAACACCATGCACGCCCGCAAAGGTCAGCCAAACTGGACTTGGGCCATTACTGCGACGCTGTTCATTTTGATCATGTGGCTGTCCACCGCGCCAATGTTTGCTCCGGTTGAAGAAGCCGAAGCACAGCCCCTGACAGCATTTGAACAAAAGTTCGCCGCGGCTGATGGGTTTGAAGATGCGCATGAGATCGTGATGGGGCGCTGTTCCATGTGCCACGCCCGCGAGCCGGTCTGGGAAGGGGTGCTCTGGGCCCCCAAAGGTGTGCTGCTTGAAACCGAAGCAGATATCGCGCGCAATGCTGGTGCGATCTATGTTCAGGCTGGCTTAACCCATGCCATGCCACCCGCCAATGTTACGTTCATGGAACCGGAAGATCGACGAGCCATTGTGCGTTGGTATCGCGCCGCTCAGCACTGACGAATAGAACATTCCAGTTCGAACAACTTCTATGGTGTCCAACAGGCATCACAAACCACAATAAGTTGGGGTTGCGACGCCAATTACCCTTTCCAAACTCAGCATGTAGTGTGTTAGCATCCGTTCGAATGGCGGGTTCTTCAGCGAGAAATTCGTCCGTACGAGTGTAACAGTCTGGAGTCCAAGCGATGGCATCGAGCAGCCGTTGGAAAGCAACGCGCAACAGTATTGTCGCAGCGTGCCTGATCTTGGCGCCGGGCTACGCCATGGCGCTAGAGACCAGTCTAAAAGCCCCAGGGGCACCGGATGAATTGCGCCAACGGCTTGAGAACGGGTCGTCGGCGTTTGCAGCAAAATCGCGCAGTTTGGAAACCCCTCTGGAATTGCTTTCTGCAGCGCTTTCGGATTATCGCACCCTTGTACAAATCTTATACGACGAAGGGTATTTCAGCCCTGTAGTCAACATTCGGCTTGATGGAAAAGAAGCCGCCAATATTGACCCCCTAAATACGCCTTCTTCGGTCAACGCTATCGACATCACGGTCAAAACCGGACCCATTTTTCGCTTTGGTCAGGCAGACATATCTCCTGTAACCCCGGAAACAGTCATTCCTGATACCTATGCGGTTGGCCAAACGGCCAAAACCGGGGCGATCCGGGATGCCGCGAGCGCAGCTGTTGATGCGTGGCACGATGCCGGGCACCCAAAGGCAGATATCGGGTCACAAAATATCAGAGCGCAGCACGCAAATGCGCGCCTGAATGCAGCAATAGCCGTTGCACCCGGCCCGAAACTCACCTTTGGAAAAATGCACATTCAAGGTGAAAGTGACGTCACCCCAACTTCGATCGACAAGATTGCGGGTTTTCCAACGGGTGAAGTGTATTCACCTGCGCAGGTTCAAAAGGTTGGGACACGCTTGCGTCGTACCAATGCGTTTAACTCTGTTTCTTTGACTGAACATGACACACCCAACCCTGATGGATCGCTTGATTTTGACGCCACATTCGAGGATTTGCCCAAGCGTCGCCTGACTTTTGGCGCCGAGCTTTCTTCGCGCAATGGCATGGACCTCAGTGCAAACTGGATCCACCGCAACCTGTTTGGCGGCGCGGAACGGTTCCGCTTCGAGGCGCGCATTCGTAACATTGGGGGCGTCGAAGACATTGATGGCCGCATCGGGATGCGTCTGGATCGCCCTGATACGCTGGGCCCCGATGACAACACATTTTACTTGGCCGAGATCGAACGCCGCAATCGCACGCACTATAACGTTACGCGCGGTTTGGTCGGGATCGGCGCAAGACGCACCTTCTCTCCCAAGCTCTATGCCGAGGCCTCTTTTGCATTCAGTTACGCCAATTCCGATGATGCTTTTGGCTCAAATCGGACATTTCGGTATCTAACCTTACCGTTCCGAGTCCGTTTGGATGAACGTGACAACAAAGTCAGTGCAACCCGTGGCTTCTATGTGGATGCCCGTTTGACCCCGTTTGTCGGACTGTCGAAAACCAAATCCGGTGGGCAATTGATTTTGGATGGTCGTGGTTATTGGGACATCGGGACCGAAGGGCGACTTGTCCTAGCAGGCCGATTACAGCTTGGGTCCGTGATTGGGCCAGCGCTCAACGAAGTGTCACCTGACCTTCTCTTTTTCTCGGGCGGCGCAGGCACCGTTCGCGGACAACCCTATGAAAGTCTGGGCATCCCCGTTGGGTCCAAGGTTTCAGGCGGGCGGTCGTTCTTGGGGCTCACCGCCGAAGTACGCGGCAAGGTGACCGAGAAAATCACGCTGGTCGGGTTTTATGACGTGGGAACCGTCGGGACGGATTCATTCGTTGCATCTGGATCAAACAGCCATTCGGGTGCTGGCTTAGGTGTCCGATACGATGTGGGTGGTTTGGGGGCCCTCCGGCTTGACCTTGCCTATCCGGTAAGCGGTAGCACTGGCGAAGGATTACAGTTCTATATTGGGATTGGGCAGGCGTTCTGATGGCACGAATTATACACTCTCTCCTGATTACCACATGTCTCATTTCGACCCCACTGATGGTGACAGCCCAAGAAGAGGAATCCGGCGGAATGCTGGTCGATTTTCTCGAGGACACTCTGTCCGGGGATGGGCGCAGCATCAAGGTTACTGGATTGGTTGGGGCGCTAAGCGCCAAAGCTACCATTGAACAAATCGCTGTGTCTGACGACGACGGTGTTTGGCTAACCATAAACAATGCCACGCTCGACTGGAACCGGTTGGCCCTGCTCACCGGGAGCTTTTCAGTAAACGCGCTCACCGCCGAAGAGATCCTGATCGCGCGGGCGCCCTTGCCCAGTACAGCCCCGGCAGACCTCCCCTCACCAGAAACAACTCCCTTTCAGCTGCCTGAATTGCCAGTGGCGATTACGCTCGGCGAAATCCGGGTGGACAGGTTGGGGTTGGGGGAACCTCTGATCGGCCTTCCTGCCGAACTGAAGGTTGCAGGTTCTTTGGTTTTTGCAGATGGGGCGCTGGACACGGATCTGGGCATAACACGGCTGGATCGCCCCGGTGACGTTATCAAACTGGCGGCAGAATTCGCCAACGAGACCCAGGAAATTGGGCTCGATCTACAAGTGATCGAAGATGTGGGCGGATTGATTTCGACCGCCTTGAAAATCCCCGATCAACCTCCGTTGTTGCTGACCGCCAAAGGCGCAGGACCTGTGCGGGACTTTACCGCCGACATTGGTCTGTCCAGCGGAGATGCTGAACGGATCAGCGGTCAGGTTCGATTGCGTGGTGTACCGACCCCGGATGGGGACGAGGGCCAAACAAGCATTGCCTTTTCTGCGGATCTAGGGGGCGATCTTACCCCCTTTTTCGAAGAAGAGTTTGATACGTTTTTCGGCACGGACACTCAGTTGGGCCTAGAGGGCCGCAATGACCCCGATGGGCATCTTGAGATTTCTGAGCTGCGGATCACCTCTGATGCTTTGGCTGTCAAAGGGGAAATGGCAATTACCGCTGGTGAACTGGACAAGGTCGCGCTGCAAGGACGCATAACACCCCCATCCGAAGATCGCATTGTCTTGCCCTTGTCAGGGCCGCGCACGACGTTGAAAGCCGCGCAATTTTCGACGCTGATGGATCGCGCCAACGGCAACCAGTTTGATCTGAGCGTCACTGCCAGCGGCGTTGAGACACCTGATATGCTGCTCGACACCGCCCGTATCAATGCAAGCGGCACGTTGAATCAAGGCGAAACACTGGAACTGAAGGGTGATATGTTTGCAGCCCTTGTTGGCCTGAACTTCACCGATCCCGCCTTGGCCCAGGCAATCGGGCACCGAATCTCGCTGGATGGGCTGTTTGACCTGACCGGGGATGGCAACCTACAGCTCAGCGAATTTGAGCTGGAGGGAACCGACTATTCCGCAACTGCGGATGCCAAAATCAGCGGTCTTGAAAGCGGATTGGAAGTTGACGGAAACGCACAAGTCACAGCTGCAGATCTTTCTCGGTTTTCGAAAATTGCTGGGCAGGATTTGTCCGGGAAAGTTGGGGCAACGGTCACCGGCAAAGGTGCGCCGCTTACGGGAAGCTTTGATTTCAAGCTCGATGTGGATGGGCAAAACCTAGGCACTGGAATGGCGGATATTGATCCGCTGATCGCCGGGCAAACCAAAATCGCACTTGATGCAGTCCGTGACGATCAGGGGCTTAATGTTCGACGATTTGCGCTGGACAGTGCCGCCGTGTCTGCAGAAGGCGGGGCCAAGGTCAAAGGTCTGGGCGGAGCCTTGTCTTTGGACGGGACATTAAAAGCCTCGGCACCCGATCTGTCGCTCTTTTCGGGGCTGGCGGGTCAGGACTTGGCGGGCGCTGTGACGGCATCTGTGACCGGCAACGCAACACCGGACACTAAGGTATTTGATATCGATCTGGACCTCAGCGGACAGGATTTGCGCAGCGGCATTGCCGAGTTGGACAATCTGATCGCCGGTAAAACGACCCTTTTGCTGGATGCGTCCAACTCTTCTGAAGGGTTGGACATCAGGAATTTTGATCTGGCTGCGGCAGCCGTTAAGGCAACCGCCAAGGGTACATTGCTGGATCAAGGTGGCAAGCTGGGCTTTCAAGCCACTTTGGATGATTTAAATCGGGTCGTTCCAAACCTCTCGGGCCCTCTTAAACTTGCAGGGGATGTGTCTCGAACGGCGACCGGGTTCCTTGGGGATGTTAAGCTAACCGGGCCACAAAGTTCGTACGCAAAGCTGAATGGAACGGTCGAAACCGACGGGAACGCCGATCTGGATTTTGATGCTGAGTTTGCCAAATTGGAACGCATCCTGCCGGAACTCGCAGGGGCGCTCAACGCCAAAGGATCTGCGAAACGCGATCAAGGCGTTTGGACAATAGATGCGGATGCCAAAGGCCCCTCTGGGGTTCAAACGACAGTGGCAGGCACGTTTGACGAAGCTGCAGGCGAAGCGGATATTACCGCCAAGGGCAGTCTGAGCCTTGGCATTGCCAACCTCTTTGTTTCGCCAAATAAAGTCGACGGTGCAGCACAGTTTGATCTGGCGCTAAGAGGCAAACCCGGACTGGACGCCTTGAGCGGCACGATCACAACATCCGGCACAACGATGGCCATTCCAAGTGCCCGGCAAACCCTGACCGACATCGGTGGGACCGTTTCAATCAGCGATAGCTCTGCAAATCTTGCGATCACCGCAGGATTGCGTGCCGGGGGCACATTCCAAGTCAGCGGACCTGTCGAGCTGTCCCCCCCATTTCAAGGTCGCATTGCAGTCGGTCTGAACAATTTGATCCTGACCGACAATGTCTTGTTTGACAGCTCAGCAAATGGACAAATCGTCATGTCTGGCCCGTTGGCCGGTAACAGTTCTATCGCTGGACAGGTGATTTTTGGCGAAACCAACATCAACCTTGCAGCGGCGGGCGGTTCGGTTGGATCGGCTCCGATCCCTGAAATCAGCCACATCCGCGAATCAGGGGCAGTGCGAACAACACGTAAACGCGCGAACCTGATCAAAACTGAGACGGCCAAGGCAGATTCTAAAATTGCGCTCGATATCAGCCTACAGGCGCCCAACAAAGTTTTCGTACGTGGTCGGGGTTTGAACGCCGAACTCGGAGGCAATCTGCATATCGGTGGAACAACCAGCGCGATTTCCCCCTCTGGACAGATCGAGTTGGTGCGCGGGAACCTCGATATTCTGGGACGCCGCTTGAAACTGACCAAAGGGATCGTCACGCTTCAGGGAAATTTGACGCCCTATGTCGAATTCGCCTCTTCGACCAGCACCGAAGAAGGCCTCTCGACCATGGAGATTTCCGGCCCCCTGAATGCGCCTGAAATCAAGATTTACTCTGATCCCGAACGCCCTACCGAAGAAGCCTTGGCAATGTTGCTGTTTGGGAACCGGTTCTCGCAATTGTCTCCAATCGTTGTGGCCCAGATGGCCGCCTCGTTGGCCCAGCTCAGCGGTGCAGGGGGCGATAGCACCAAAGGCATACGGGACTCGACAGGCGTCGATTCCGTCGACATCAGCGCCGACAGCGACGGGACCCCCCAATTCGGTGCGGGTAAATACCTCGCCGATGGGGTCTATACTGATTTCACCGTCAATACCCAAGGTGACACCGAGGTGAACCTCAATCTCGATCTGACGGACAGCTGGACTGCGAAAGGTACCGTAGACAACGAAGGGGACACCTCGATCGGGTTGTTCTTTGAACGGGACTATTAAGCAATCTTGACCTGCCCAGACAGGCGTGCACGATCAGCCCACCTGTCTGGAGATGCCGATGACCTTTACAACACGCCCCGAAATTGTTGGGACATACGGTGTCGCCACGTCCACCCATTGGATCGCGTCGGCGGTTGGCATGCGGATACTAGAACGGGGTGGGAATGCGTTTGATGCCGCCGCTGCCATGGGATTTACCCTACATGTGGTCGAGCCCCATCTGAATGGCCCACTTGGCGATATGCCCCTCTTGATGAAGCCCGCAGGCGACGCAGCCCCGACTGTCGTGTGTGGCCAAGGCACAGCCCCGGCCAATGCAACGATCGAACACTACAGGGATCAAGGTTTGGATCGCATCCCTGGGTCCGGATTGTTGGCAACGGTCATCCCCGGTACGTTTGACGCCTGGATGTTGATGTTGCGTGATCACGGCAGCCTGCCCTTACGCGAAATCCTTGAACCCGCCATTCATTATGCAGCCAAGGGGCACCCCGTTCTGCCAAGAGTGGCGGATACCATCGCCGAACTGTCTGAATTCTTTGAAACGGAATGGCCAACGTCGTTTGACACTTGGCTGCCGGGTGGTGCCGCGCCAAAAGCTGGTGCCCTGTTTTGCAATCCTCAATTGGCCGACACATGGACCCGATTGTTGCAAGAGGTTGAGTGTGTGCCTGATCGCGGCGAACAGATCCAAGCCGCACGCCACGTGTTTTACCAAGGGTTTATCGCCGAACAGATCGACGCATACCTGCAAAGCGCTTGCGTAATGGATGCAGCCGGTCAACTGCGCAAAGGTGTCTTAACGGGCCAGGATATGGCCACTTGGCAAGCTAGTTACGAAGCCCCGCTCAGCACGCAATATCAGGGATGGACGGTTTGGAAGGCGGGCATGTGGACCCAAGGGCCAACCTTGCTGCAATCCCTCAACCTGTTATCGGGTTTTGACTTCAGCACGCTGGACCTTTGTGGGGCAGAATTTGTGCATCTGGTCACCGAGGCGATGAAACTGTGCTTTGCAGATCGCGAGGCCTTTTACGGCGATCCTGCGCATGTTGCCTTACCAACAGAGACGTTGCTCTCATCTACCTACGCTGACAGTCGGCGCGGGTTGATTGGCGATACCGCCTCATTCGACCACCGCCCCGGCACCATCCCCGGGTATGAGCATTGGGCCGAAGCAGCCATTGCGCGCGCGTCACACACATACGAAAGCGGTTCGGCCCATGGGGCCGGAGAGCCGACCATGGCGCACCTTTCCCAGAAAAAGGGCGATACGGTGCATTTGGATGTGATCGACCGCTGGGGCAATATGGTGTCTGCCACCCCTTCCGGTGGCTGGCTGCAATCCTCACCAGTGGTGCCGGGTCTGGGCATGCCGCTCAATTCTCGCGCGCAAATGTTCTGGCTGGATCCGGGATTGCCAACATCGCTCGCGCCGGGCAGACGCCCCCGCACCACCCTGTCCCCCTCTTTTGCGCGCAGCCCGGATGGGACTGACATCGCCTTTGGTACGCCGGGTGGGGATCAACAGGATCAGTGGCAGCTCATATACCTTTTGCGACTGGTGCACGGTCAAACCAATCTGCAAAAGGCGATTGATGCGCCCCTGTTTCACACCGGGCATTTTCAGGAATCATTCTATCCCCGAAATGCGCGCCCCGGTCACCTGATGGTGGAACCTGCGTTAGGCAAAGACACTTTGGCAGCGCTGCAGAGAAAAGGGCATCAGTTAGAGATCGCAGCGCCTTGGACAGTAGGCCGTTTGACCGCCGCCAGCAGATCCGCCGATGGGCTGCTACGGGCTGCCGCCACTCCGCGTTTAATGCAAGCCTACGCAGTTGGACGATAACGTCTCCAGAAGGACGCGCATATGACGCGCCGGGCCTTTCAATTTGGCGCCATCTTCGCGTATCCGTAATCCCTCGGCAACAAGGGCCGCGCACCACGTCCGTTCAATCCCCTGCCCTAAGCATAAAAACACATCCCAACCTCGCACCCTTGATAAGTGCAAAAAGGCCGAAAACCGCCATTGTTTGACCTCTAACCCGCCTTAAAAAAGCACACCCCGCGATCCTTATTTAAGACCGAACAATGTTTTTTGTATCAAGTTAGATCGCATGCTAAACATGGGGGAAATAGCCCCCCTGTTCCCAGTTCTGCGACCCGGAGCCTGCCCTTTGCGGATTACCTTTCTCAGCCCTCGTTCAAACCTGTCTGGTGGCTTGCGAGTTATCGCGACATATGCGCGGATGCTGCATGAGCGTGGGCACCAAGTCACAATCGTAACTCCGGGACCGGAAAGCCGGGGCCGGAAAGAGCGCCTGCAAGCCGCGACCAAAGGCGATTTTAGCCCGGTCAGAACTGAACCCGGCCATTTCGACACCCTTCCCCTGCCGATCCGCGAAACGAACAGATCAGATTACCAGATCGAAGCACATGATCTGCCCGACGCAGACATTCTGGTTGCAACATGGTGGGAAACCGCATTTGCTGTAAATGCCGCACCGCCGGAAAAAGGCCGAAAGTTCCGCCTGATCCAAGGGCACGAAGTTCACGGGTTCCTGCCTTGGCAGATCGCGAGAGGGGCCTACCACCTGCCGCTTAAGCCACTTGTGATTTCAAACTGGCTGGCTTCGGCTCTTTACGAGGAAACCGGGCGCGAGGATGCCATTTTGGTTCCCAACGGAATTGATTTGGAACAGTTTCACGCCCCTGAGCGAGAGAAGGCTCAGCGCCCGACACTTGGGTTTATGTATAGCCCTTGGCCAATCAAAGGGTCCGATACCGTATTTGAGACCGTAAAAATCTTAAAACAAAAGATGCCAGATTTAGATGTGGCCGCTTTTGGGGCCAATCCACCAAC
Organism: Phaeobacter sp. NW0010-22; assembly: GCF_040365955.1. NCBI lineage: Bacteria > Pseudomonadati > Pseudomonadota > Alphaproteobacteria > Rhodobacterales > Roseobacteraceae > Phaeobacter > Phaeobacter sp. NW0010-22. Next base: position 107,903 of record NZ_BAABWT010000001.1, on the reverse strand, counting down.
GCAGAAAATGCCCTTGCCTGAAGGCGCCATTTTTCATCACCGCCCCGCACAGTCCCGTATCCGCGACATCTATGCCGCTTGCGACGTGTTTCTGTGTGCCAGCACTTCCGAAGGGTTCTTTTTGCCCCTGCTTGAAGCCATGGCCTGCCGCTGCCCGTTGGCCTCGACACGGGTTGGTGCCGCCGAAGACTTGATCGTCGAAGGCACCACCGGCTTTCTTGCAGACGTCGGTGACGCCGCTGGGCTAGCAGAGGCCGCCCACAAAGTCCTGTCTCTGAGCGCGCCCGAATGGCGAAAGATGTCAGATGCGTCTCTGCGCACAGCCCAATCACACAGCTGGGACAAGGCTTGTGATCGGTTAGAGCAGTGTTTTCAGAATGAGCTAACGGCCGCGCAAGCATCATGAGCATCAATCTGGTTCTTATCGGGCGCAATGAAGGCGACCGACTGGTGCAAGCCCTCGCCGCAGCAAAAGGACAGGCGCAATGTCTGGTCTATGTGGATTCCGGATCGACCGACAAGAGCGTTTCAGCGGCGCAGGCCGCAGGCGCGATCATCGTTGAATTGGATATGAGCCAACCTTTTAGTGCAGCGCGAGCGCGCAATGCCGGGTATCAGGCTGCTCAACGCCACAACCCGTCCACTTTTGTCCAATTCATAGACGGCGATTGTCAGATTGTGCCCGGATGGCTTGCAGCGGCAGAACGAAAACTGCGCGCGGACCCAACTCTTGCCGTTGTGACAGGGTGGCGGTCTGAAATGTACCCCGACGCGAGCGTGTACAATGCGATGTGCGACGTGGAATGGCATCGTCCCGCTGGCCCGATTGTGGCCTGTGGTGGTGATATGATGGTGCGCGCCGAAGCCTTTGACCAGGTCAACGGTTTCGACCCGACAGTCATTGCGGCTGAGGACGACGAATTCTGCCTGCGCCTCGCCGCCAGCGGATGGGCCTTAGAACGGCTCCCTTTGCAGATGACTCGGCATGATGCGGCGATGACGAATTTCGGCCAGTGGTGGCGCCGTGCCGTTCGGGCGGGTCATGGGTTCGCTCAGGTTGGCGACATGCATGCCGGATATTTTTCCACTGAACGCAAACGAGTGTTGGTGTTTGGCCTGTTCTTGCCTGTTTTAGCTGTGATCGGGGCGGCTTTTTCCACTGTCTTGCTCGGTCTGGTTCTGCTTCTTTATGCCCTGTCATATGCCCGCGGTGTACGAGGCATCCGATCCGAAGGCTTGCCTTGGGCAAACTCTCTGCAACAGGCATGGTTCCTGTTGATTTCTAAGTTTCCCAACGTGATCGGAATGGCAACCTACGCCTTGCGCAAGTTCCGCAATCGTCCCCCTGAAATTATTGAGTACCAGTGAGGCCAATCACATGTCTGCTTCTTCTCTTCGTATTGGTCTGATCGGTGCAGGCTATATCGCCAGCTGGCATGCTGATGCCATTGCTGCGACCCCTAACATCGAACTAACAGCGGTTTGCGACCCATCGGTGGACCAAGCAGAAACCTTGGCACAAAACCACGGCGCGCGCGTGTTTTCCACGCTCGAAGACCTAATCGAAGCGCAGGTTTGTGATGCCGTACACATCCTGACCCCGCCTGATTTACACCGGGATCTGGCCATTCAATGCCTTCAGGCCGGGCTACATGTTCTCGTGGAAAAACCTGTCGCCCTAAGCGCAAAGCAAACGCAAGACATCGAAGATGCAGCACAACTGGCAGGCCGGCGCTTTCACGCGGGGCACAACTTCCTTGGGTTGCCATCCTACGCGGCGTTTAAGAAACAAGTTGTCCGCGGGGCTTTAGGCCGAATTTCAGCCGCCGAGTTTCGGTGGAGTTTTCCAATGCCTCCATTACGGTCCGGGCCCTATTCATTGTGGCTACTACGCGAACCACAGAATTTGCTGCTGGAGCTGGCGCCACATTTGGTGGCATTTGCAACCGACCTGTTCGGGGCCATCACGATCGAGCACGTCAATCTGGGCAAGCCCGTTGACCTGCCCGGCGGGGAAACCCATCCCCAAAGCTGGCGCATCCTTGCACGAGCCGGGCATGTTGATGTGACCTTCATTCTGTCGCTGGTGGAAACGGTGGATGACCGTTCCGTGACCCTGCATGGGTCAACCGCCCGGGGACGGTTGGACTTTGCTTCGGACACATTGCTGATTGATGGGGAAAACACCTCTGATCTGGTGCTGAATCCGTTGCGACGCCAAATGTCACTTGGCTGGCAACATATTCAGGATGGAGGCGTGAATGCTGCACGGCAACTTCTCTCACTCAACAAAAAATCCCCCTATGGGCTCAGCTTTCTTGGAATGCTGAGGGGGGTCTATGACCCGCTTCTTCAGAACAAACCTGCTGACCCCAGATTCTCAGGCGCACAAGCTGTACAAGTGATGAGCGTTCTGGAGAGAACCCTTGAACAGACCACATTTGCCGCTCCTGCCCCTCATATTCAGACCCGCAAACCACGTCCAAGAGCGATGGTCATTGGTGGTACTGGCTTCATTGGCCGCGCGTTAACACGTGCACTGGTGGAGGATGGGTCAGACGTGCGTGTCATCAGTCGTGGCAGACACGGTCCGTTCGATGATCTTTCAGACCAAGTGGAAACTGTGGGGCTGTCCCTGCGTGACACCGACGGTTTGGTGGACGCGATGCAGGGGATTGATGTTGTTTATAATCTAGCCCGCTCCGTCGACACCAGCTGGGCCGATTGTCTGAATAACGATGTGGCGATTTCGACCGGCATTGCAAACGCCAGTTTAACTGCAGGTGTGAAACGGCTGATCTACACGGGCACCATCGCCTCCTATGATATGTCTGACCCATCAACGACGATCACCGAACAAACCGGTTTTCCAGAGGATATGCGAGACCGAAACCTTTATGCGCGATCCAAGGCAGAATGCGAGCGCCAGTTATTAGCCATGCATCGCGACCAAGGGTTGCCTTTGGTGATTGCCCGTCCCGGCATCGTCGTGGGCAAAGGCGGACCGCTTCAACATTGGGGAATTGGCCGTTGGCACGGCGCCGGGGCTGTTCGCATTTGGGGTAATGGGAAAAACACACTGCCGTTTGTGTTGATTAATGACACCACCCGCGCCTTGATACAGATGGCAAACAGTCCTGACCTAGAAGGCGAAAGCTATAACCTGATCGGTGAACCTCAGTTCAGCGCATCAGCTTATTTCGATGCCATCCACGATGCCCTTGGGGCCCGTATCCGTGTGGGTCGGGGCAATCTTCGTATGATGTACGCCGCTGACAGGTTCAAACACCTCCTCAAAACCCGCGTTCTTGGGCGTAGGGGTCTCACACGTCCTTCACTGGCAGATTGGCAGTCACGGGCGCATCTCAGCCCATTTGACAATCAGAAAGCCAAATCACAGCTCAACTGGACCCCCGTAGCAGATCGCGCAGGGTTCATCCGTGAGGCTATATCTGAGGCAAATCTATTCGGCTTCTAATCCTGCGCGACATTGCGCATTTTGAACGCGCGCACCATCTGCCCCGGAAAAATCAACGCGCATTTGGCATAGCGCGGAAACAGACGAACCGGGTTGCTGCAAGCACGCCATAGCCATTCAAGCGCAATCTTGCGCACCCACAAAGGGGCACGCACCTGGTGCCTCCCCAAAAAGTCCAGCCCAGCGCCAACTGAGGCAAAGCCAACCTGTGGAGCCAACGTTCGCCCACGCAAAGCCAGGTTTTCTTGTTTAGGAGCGCCCAGCGCCAAAAAGCACAGCTGTACACCCGCATCGTTTAACGCAAGCAAGATTTCCTCTGCTATGTCTCCGCTTGGGTCAAACCCATAGGCCGGCGCACAACAATAAACGATCTCAAGCCCCGGTGTATCCGCCTCAAGGACCGCCTTGGCATCTGCCAACGCCTGATCAGAACTGCCGACCAAAGCAACGCGCGCACCGCTTTCTGCCGCGAGGGTACACAAAGGGCGCACAAGATCTGACCCTGGCATCAAATCAACAGGGCGCTGTGCCATCCGTGACAACGCCACGATCGGGCGTCCATCTGCAACGATCAGGTCCTGCGCTGCGTAGACCTGCGCAAACGCGGCATCCTCGGACAATTTGACAAGGTGATCCAAATTGACCGTTGCTAAGGCAAACCCTTGCCGTTCCGAAAACCGGCGTTTGATTTCCTCGAACAAGGCAACGCGGGTCGGTATGTTGACCTTAACTGCCTGATCCCCGAATGCGAACTGCACGTCACTCTCCTGTGTTGGTGTCAACTGCCTACCCTGCTCTACAGCTCAGGGCCAGCAAATGGTGGGTAAAGCGTACTATTCCTGCCATCTGTTCGCCGCATTCTCACGCTAAAACCTGACAAATTCGCACAAAATTGATACACTGCACCAACCCCACAGCTAAGAGCAATCCAGATCCCACATGCCCAATGCACTCGCTTATCTGATGCTGATGATATGGCCGCTGGTTTGTATCAAGCTGTTTCAAAAGCTGTCTCTGGAACGGGCTATCATCTGGAGCCTGCTGGGCGGATACTTGATCCTGCCGCCCGTCGCCGAATTCGACCTCCCATTGATCCCCTCAATGAACAAGGATTCCATATCCAGTGTCAGTGCCTGTCTCGCCTGTATTTTTGTTGCCCATAAGTCTCTGAATTTCTGGCCACAGCTCAAATCCGTGCGCCTTCTGCTTATCGCTTTTTTGGTTGGAACTGTACCCACCATCCTGACCAACCGCGATCCGTTGGTCTTTGAGGTGTTAGCCAACAGCGATCCAATTACGTTTGTAACATTTTCTGTTCCGGGTCTGGGCGTGCGCGATATTCTGTCAGTCCTCATCGGTCAATTCATTGTATTAATTCCCTTTTTTCTTGCTCGCCAGTTTCTCGCTACGGCGGTTGGACTGCGCGAGATCATTATTGCGCTCGCGATAGGTGGGTTGATCTATTCCATTCCCGCATGGATTGAGACCCTGATCAGCCCACTCCTCAACATTTTTGTCTATGGATTTTTCCAACACGATTTCAATCAGATGATCCGCGAGAGCGGCTTTCGTCCAATTGTATTCCTGCCCCATGGGCTCTGGTTGGCGTTGTTCATGTTTACCGTGCTTTTGTCAGTTGCGACCTTGGCGCGCCATGAAAAGGGCGAAGCAGGGCGGCTTTGGTCTCTCGCGACGGTCTATATGTTCTTTGTACTTCTGGCCTGTAAAAGCTTTGCGTCGATTGCCTATGGGATTATTCTGACACCGCTAATCTTGTTTGCAACACAGCGAACAAAGGTGCGCATCGCCGCGTTTATGGCCTTGATTGCAATCTTTTACCCCATGTTGCGAAACGCGGGCCTTATCCCGCTCGAAGCCATTTTAGATTTTGCCAACAGCCTCAGCTCTGAACGCGCGCAATCCCTAGAATTCCGGTTCAACAACGAAGAGCTGCTGCTGGACCGGGCACACGAAAAACCATTGTTTGGGTGGGGCGGTTGGGGTCGAAACCTACAGCTGGATCCAGAGACAGGAGAGATCCTGACCATTCCTGATGGCAATTGGATCATCGTCTTTGGGAGCTTTGGATGGGTTGGTTACATTGCTCAAATGGGCCTTCTCTCCGCGCCCATCGCGCATCTGTACTTAAAAATGCGCACAATGAAGAAATCAGAGATATCTCCTTATGTGGCGACAATCACGATTATCTTGGCCGCGACTATGATGGACATGCTCTTGAACGCCACGTTGACGCCCTTTACGTGGTTATGTGCAGGAGCGGTGCTAGGTTACGTTGAGAAAAGCAAGGCAACGAAACGAAAAGCGGAAAAACCGCCTCTGTTTGGCAAAGGCCCTGTCATCGGACGGTCAAAGACGGATGCGTCATCCCGCAATGTGATGTGACATCCTTGAGAATCTTTGGCTCAGGCTGGATTGAACACAGATTGTCCCTACTCTGGTCACAAAGTTAGGCAATGGTTGTGTTTGTTCACGCTGGCAAGATTTGTGGATTTGAAAACGGGACCGTTGCGGTGCAGCTTTTCAAGACCTTAAGATCAAGGTGACGTGAGCCTTTAAAATTGTAAACGCTTCATCCTTTACCCCTGTGCCGTAATAATTCTGGGGGAACGGGCTGATGCAATCACAGACTGGATCGTTTGGTCGCCCTATGACAACGAGTAAACACGAGTATCTAAACGACGACATCGCAATCGTTGGCATGTCTGTAAGCGTCCCCGGGGCAGCCTCTGCTGCTGCATTCTGGGAAAATCTGCGATCCGGAACTGAATCCATAACCGTTGTGGACGACGAGGCCCTGCTGGCCGCCGGAGAACGCCCGGACCTTTTGGCAAATCCAAATTACGTGCGCGCTACGGCCAAACTGGATGGCTACGATACTTTTGATGCTGATTTCTTTGGGTTTAGCCCAAAAGAGGCCGCGATCCTTGACCCACAACACCGCAAATTCCTTGAAACCGCTTGGGAAGCGATGGAACACGCAGGCCATCCTCCGGAAAGCATCGACGGATCAATTGGTGTTTATGGCGGCTGCGGAATGGGCAGCTATTTCTATTTCAACATCTGCTCGAACCCCGGATTGGTTGACGATGTGGGCATGTTCCTGCTGCGTCACACCGGCAACGACAAAGATTTCCTGTCGACCCGCGTGAGTCATGTTTTTGATCTAAAAGGCCCTTCGATCAATCTGCAGACCGCCTGCTCAACTTCTTTGGTAGCGGTTCACTATGCAAGCCAGGCCCTACGGAATGGCGAATGCGATATGGCATTGGCCGGTGGTGTCACCATCGAGCTGCCGCAGGGGCGTGGGTATCTCTACAAAGAGAATGAAATCCTATCGCCTGACGGGCATTGCCATGCATTTGACCACCGTGCGCAAGGCACCGTTTTCGGATCAGGTGCCGGTGTTGTTGCACTGCGGCGCGCAAAAGATGCGGTCGCGGATGGCGACCATATCTGGGCCATCATCAAAGGGTCTGCCATCAATAATGATGGTGCGGCCAAAGCTGGCTACCTTGCGCCCAGCGTCGATGGTCAAGCCATCGCAATCAAACAAGCCCTAAGCGCTGCCAAAGTCGAACCCGACACGATTGACTACGTCGAATGCCACGGAACCGGCACATATCTTGGTGACCCGATCGAGATTTCGGCCCTAAGTGAGGCGTATCGCGAAAGCACCCAAGACGTTGGTTATTGCCGGGTTGGGTCTGTCAAAACCAATATCGGCCATCTCGATACGGCTGCTGGCGTTGCCGGGTTGGTCAAAACAGCACTTGGCCTGCACCACGGCGAGATCCCCCCGTCCCTGGGGTACGAAGCGCCAAACCCCGCCATTGATTTCGAAACCAGCCCGTTTCGAGTCAACGACACCTTGCGGGAATGGACATCCCACAAGGGGCCGCGTCGTGCAGCAATCAACGCACTCGGCGTCGGCGGAACCAATGCCCATGCAATTTTGCAAGAGGCGACGGATCGCGGCCCCTCTGAAGAAAGTGATTTCCCCTTTCACATATTGTGCATTTCGGGGCGGTCCAAGGCTGCATTGGACGCAAACGCCCAATCGTTAGCCACCTATCTACGCTCCAATCCTGATGTTGATCTGGCAGATGTTTCCTACACCCTGAAAGAGGGACGCCGCGCCTTTGAAAAACGGCGTATTCTTGTAGCTGAGACCGCTTTGGAAGCGGCTGAAATGCTAGAAGCGTCCGACCCACGTCAAGTGTTCACACACGAAGCTCTGGGTGCATCCCCTGAAACCGTATTCATGTTTCCCGGCGGCGGCGCGCAATACGCGGGCATGGCACGCGATCTCTATGAGACCGAACCGGTTTTTGCGGAGTGGATGGACCGCGGCTTAGAACATCTGCAAAAGCAGCTGGATTATGACATCCGATCCATTTGGTTGCCCGAAGGCGATGAAACACAGGCCAACGCCAAACTGACCCAGCCGTCGGTTCAGCTCCCGCTGATCATGATCGTAGAATATGCCCTTGCGCAGCTATGGTTCAGCTGGGGTGTGCATCCGACCGCAATGGTTGGCCATTCCATGGGGGAAAACACCGCCGCCTGTTTGGCAGGTGTGATGCGTTTCGAAGATTGCATCGATCTCATTCTGCTTCGGGGGCGATTGTTTGACACGGTTCCCGCCGGTGGGATGTTGTCAATTTCGCTGCCATTAGAGGACGTACAGGCGTTGATTGACGATGACATAGACATCGCCAGCGTGAACGCCCCGCGCCTGACTGCCGTGTCAGGGCCACAAGCAGCGCTCGATCGGCTTGCAGAAACCCTCAGCGCGCAAGATGTTGATCATCAACGCATTCCAATCGACATTGCCGCCCATTCGCGCATGTTGGACCCTATACTGGCAGAATACCGGGCTTTCTTGAAAAAGATTGCTCTGGATGCGCCCACCATCCCTGTGATGTCCAACCGAACCGGTACAGCGCTGAGCGACGCGCAAGCCACCGATCCAGAATATTGGGTTGGCCAGCTGCGCAATACTGTGATGTTTGCGGATTGCATCAAAACCCTGCAAGCCCCCAACCGGGTGTTCCTAGAGGTTGGCCCCGGCAAGGCGCTCAGCTCCCTTGCGCAAATGTCCGACGGCGTGAACCCCGCGCAAGTCCTGAGCGCATTGCGCCATCCAGATCAGGCGATCTCAGATGATGCCTATTTCTTTTCTGTCTTCGGGCGGCTGTGGGCCTGTGGTGTTGCGGCGGATTGGCCGCAAATCTGGGGCGAGGCCAAGCGCCATCGCCTGCCCCTGCCAACCTATGCGTTTCAGCGCAGCCGCTATTTTATCGAACCGGGCAAGCAAATCGCCATCGAAGCCGACAGCGCACTGGCCCGCAAAGACGATCAGACCCAATGGGGATACCGGACCGCATGGCGGCCGCGTCTGGCTGAATGCGATATCGACGTAGATCAAGAACTGTCAGAAATCGCGCCAATGACCTGGCTGATATTTGAGGATGATGCTCATATCGCTGGACCCGCCTGCGAACGTCTGAGCACGGTTGGCCATCGGGTCATTCGCGTCAGTGCTGGGGATACCTTTGCGAAATTAGGCGATACCCAGTATCAAATCGCGCCCGAGCAAGGCCGCCGCAGTTATGACCAACTTCTGCAAGAATTAGCCAATGCGGGCGATCTTCCCAACCGGATCGGGCATTTTTGGCTGGTTACAGATCAGGAAATCTTCCGCCCCGGTCACAGCTTTTATGATCGTAACATGGAATGTGGGTTTCTCTCGCTGACGGCCTTGGCGCAAGCCATAGGCAGCGTGGAAATGCCTGAAAACGTTCACATCATCACGTTCACCACCGGTGCAGCACAAGTGTTTTCAGAAGCGCTGCCTTACCCCGAAAAAGCGACCATCGCAGGGCCATTAGGTGTTATCCCACACGAAATGCCCGGTGTGACCTGTGCACGTGTGGACATTGAGCTTCCTGAGACGCCCCCTACCGGCTTTTTTGCAAACCTAAGATCTGGAACACCTGCACAAACCGATACTACGACCTCACGTATTCTCGAGGAACTGCTTGCCGAGCCATCAACCTCTGACGCGGCTTGGCGGGGTGAAAAGCGGTACGGGCAAAGTTACAAGCCGACCCTGTTGTCTGAGGAAGACCCGGTCTTCAAAGATGGTGGAACCTACCTCATCACCGGGGGTTTTGGCGGGATCGGGCTGACCTTGGCCAGTGATCTCATGACACGCCATCACGCCAATGTCGTGCTTTTGTCGCGTGACCCTTTACCACCCCGTGACCAATGGGCCCGCTATCTTGCCAGCCACAGCCCGGTAGATCGGACTGTGAGCCGCATCAAAGCTCTGCAAGATCTGGAGGCCTCAAACTCAGGTGCCGTGCTCGCGATCAGCGCCGATGTCTGCAACAGCGAACAAATGCGCGCAGCGCTGCACACGGCCGAAGAAACCTTTGGCGCATTGAATGGTGTCATCCATGGTGCAGGTCACATCCACGACGGTCCAATCCTGACCAAAACCGAAGCTGAGCTTCAGCAAGTTCTAGCGCCCAAGATTTCCGGGCTGCGCGTTTTGGATGAGATTTTCCCGGACGGTATGCTGGAACTAATGGTGCTTTTCGCATCCTCCTCTACCGCGACACACCCTGCTGGTCAGGTCGATTATGTTGCGGCGAACGAATACCTAAATGCATGGGCAAACAGCCGGAAATCAGGCGCGACCCGTGTGATTGCCGTCAATTGGGGGGTCTGGTCTGACGTTGGCATGGCCGCCGAAGCGAAAGATACCCGCCTCGACGGAAATCCACCGACCGAACGTGTTGTCAGCCCCCTGCCGCTTTTGGATGAGGCCGGTTTCGACCCTTCGGGAAATCGCTTGTTTGTCTCCCATCTCAGCGCCGATGATCACTGGGTTCTGGATGAGCACCGCACCACAAACGGCGATGCCCTGCTGCCCGGAACCGGATATGTAGAATTCGCAGCACAGGCCCTAAAGGCACATGGTGTTGATCTGCCCTATGCTATTCGTGACTTGTATTTCTTTAGACCATTGGCCGTGGATCGCGCCAAGCGTGAGATCGTCGTGCGGTTGGAAACAACCCCAACAGGCTATGCCTTTAGCGTGCACAGTGCCTGTCGGGATGGTTACGAGCTTAACGCGCAGGCAGAAGTTGAAATATTGCAGCCAAAACAATCGGAGCCTTTGGATTTGGCTGCGATCACAGCCACATGCCCCACTACGGAAACAAGCCCGGTCGACGGGTATCTGCAGTCGCCCCAAGAACGGCATCTGGCGTTTGGCCCGCGGTGGCATGTGTTGCGCAGCTTTGCCCTGGGAGCGAACGAGGGGCTTGCCCGACTGGTTCTACCAGATGCCTATCACAGTGATTTGGCTGAGGGGTATCAACTGCATCCCGGCCTGATGGACCTTGCAACAGGATGGGCCATCTCGCTCGCGCCCGGCTATGATGGCACGTCACTCTGGGTTCCCGTGTCATATCGCGCCATCCAAGTCTTTTCCCCGCTGCCGCGCGAAATCCGCAGTTGGGTCCGCCTGTCGGAAGGGAGCGCAGCGGTCGATGGGTTTGTCTCGTTTGACGTGACCTTGAGCGATCCAAATGGCCAAATCTGCGTCGAGATCGAAGGTTTTCAGATGCAAGCCACCACTGGCACCATCGACCTGAGCCCTGCCGCGGCACCAGACGCAGACGCAGTGGCCTTGGGATTGGAAGCGCACAGCAGTGACGCGCCGTTGTCGCCCGAGGAACAGCGCCTGCATCATAACATCAGCCAAGGCATCCGCCGCGAAGAAGGCCCCGAAGCCCTACGTCGTGCGCTCAACACCGGTCTGTCGCAGGTTTACGTGAGTTCCATGGACCTTTCGGACTTGATCAAGCAGGCAGACCGCATTTCGGCACCCTCCGCAGGCGACGCCCAAAGCTTTGAACGCCCGGATCTGGACACGAATTACGTCGCTCCGCGTAACGACACCGAAAAAACGCTCGCGGGCTTCTTTGAGACCTTGTTAGGGGTCACACAGGTCGGCGTCGAAGACAGCTTTTTTGATCTGGGCGGACATTCCTTGATTGCCGTGCGGCTCTTTGCGCAGATCAATCGCACCTTTGACGTTGAGTTCCCAATCTCGCTTCTGTTCGAGGCCCCCAATGTGGCCCGTATTGCCGAACGCATCGGCCACCGCGAAGATGCCGCAAACGAAGACAAGGCACCCGAAGCAAAAACAGACTTCAAACACGTCGTACCGCTGCACATTGCGAAAGACAGCCAAGCCACCCCGTTTTTCATTGTGGCTGGCATGTTCGGCAATGTGTTGAACCTGCGCCATTTGGCCCTGATGTTGGGGCGTGAACGGTCTGTTTATGGGCTTCAGGCGCGTGGCCTTATCGGACAGGACAAGGCCCACGATACGCTGGTCGAAGCCGCCGCAGACTATATTGCTGAACTTCGGCAGGTTCAGCCCCACGGGCCGTATCTGCTGGGTGGATTTTCTGGTGGCGGTCTCACTGCCTATGAAATGGTCCACCAACTGGAAGAGGCTGGAGAAGAGGTCGCTCTGCTCGCGATGCTCGACACCCCTCTTCCAGTCCGCCCGACGTTGTCGAAGCGAGACAAGGCGCTGATAAAAATGAGTGAATTGCGCAAGAAGGGCCCTGCCTTCTTGACGGAATGGGCTGGGAACCGGATCGCGTGGGAATTGCAAAAACGCCAAAGCGAGCGCCCGCAAACTGCGATCACCTCCTTCAACAATACAAAGATTGAGTCCGCCTTTTATCAAGCCATTAGCGTCTATTCGCTGCGCCCTTGGTCGGGTCCGTTGGTTCTGTTCCGCCCACCGCTGGACAAGCACTGGAAAGTTTCGGGCGGGCGTTGGGTCAGCCAGCAACGCGAGTATGTGTTTGAAGACAATGAGTGGACCCAATGGGCGCCAAAAACACGTGTGGTTGAGGTTCCCGGCGATCACGACAGCATGGTACTTGTCCCAAATGTTGCCGTTCTGGCCGAGCACCTAAAGGGGTTCATCGACGAGGCTGAAACCGTTCCTCGCGCGTATTCAAAGGTCGCCGAATGATGAGCGAGAGCAAGGCCAAAATTCTCACCATAATCCTCAATTTCAAAACGCCCGAGCTGACGCTCAAGTCGTGCGCAGCAGCCCTGCGTGAAATGGAAGGGTTGGATGGGGAAATCGTTGTCATCGACAATGGATCTGAGGATGACTCATTTGTGATGCTGTCCCATGCGGCAGAGCAAAACGGGTGGACCCAAAACAATCGGGTTCGGGTGCTGGACAGCGGCCACAATGGTGGCTTTGGGGCTGGCATGAATTTCGGCATGCAGGCGCGTCTCTCGGACGGGTCCGTGCCCGATTTCTACTACTTGCTCAATTCGGATGCATGGCCAGACCCCGATGCGATTGCCAAGTTACGGGATTACTTGATCGAAAATCCAAAGGTCGGGTTGGTCGGAAGCGCCATTCGCGGCACAGATGACACCCCCCATCCGACGGCCTTTCGATTTCCATCCATGGGCGGGGATTTCGAAGCAGCGGCCCACACCGGCGTGATCACACGATGGATGAAAAACGCTGTCGTTCGGCTGCCTATCCCAGAAACTGACACCAAAGTTGATTGGACCGCAGGTGCTAGCCTGATGGTCCGCCGAGAGGTGATTGATCAAACCGGCGGCTTTGATGAAACATTCTTTTTGTACTTTGAAGAAACCGACCTGTGTCGGCGCGCAGCCGAAGCTGGGTGGAACACGCACTACTTACCTGAAAGCTGCGTCGTTCACATCGGATCGGCCAGCACTGGCATGAAAACTTGGTCACGGACGCCCGGCTACTGGTTCGATTCCCGGCAGCATTATTATACTAAATCCAAAGGGTCCGGATACTTTGTAGCCAGCACGCTCGCCTTGATCGCTGGCGGTCTCATCTGGCGGTTCCGCCGCCTGATCCAAACCCTACCTCAGGTCGACCCGGATTGGTTTTTGACTGACCTCACCACCCATTTGTTACGCGCGCCCTTTCGTAAGACTGCCGCTCGCAGTCCGACTATTTCTGTCCCAATTTCGGAGGACCAGACATGACTTTTTCTTGTGTTGTCATCGGCAATGAATCCCTATTGATCGGATGCACCGAAATGCTGCTAGAGCGCGGCCATTCAGTGCGCGCAGTCCAGACGCAGAATGCTGAAATTCAGAACTGGGCCAAGACCAAAGGCTTGCCACTTGTCAGCCAAATGAATGACCTGGCTGAGCAATTTAAAACGGGTGATGTGGACTGGCTGCTTTCGATCGCAAACCTTGCGATCATTCCGGAAAAAGTTTTGGCGCTGCCCAAAAAAGGCGCGATCAACTTTCACGACGGGCCTTTGCCCAAATATGCTGGCCTCAACACGCCAGCATGGGCAATCTTCAATGGTGAAAAGCAACACGGCATTACTTGGCATATGATCGAAGGCGGGATCGACGAAGGCGATATTCTGTCACAATCCCTGTTCGACATTGCCGAAGACGAAACCGCCCTATCGTTGAACTCCAAATGTTATGCCGCAGCGATGGACAGCTTTCCGTCCGTTGTTGATCAACTTGAAACGGATCTGAATCGCAGCCCGCAGGATTTAAGCCAGCGCAGCTATTTCGCATTTTCGGATCGTCCCGAGGCGGGTGGGCATCTCAGCTACACCCAAACCGCAGAGGTCCTGTCCGCCCACGTTCGCGGGTTGGATTTCGGCGCCTATTGGAATCCACTGACCACCTCTAAAATCCTTATCTCCGGGCAACCCGTGCGCGTGGCGCAGGCACAGATTATGGCCTCGGCCTCTGGATATCTTCCCGGAACCGTAGTCAGCAATGACCCCTCCGGACTGCGGGTCGCTACCGGATCCAACGATCTGTTGCTAGAGGGGCTTACCACCCTGAGCGGTGACACAATTGATTTTGCAGCGCTCGCGCCCGTTGGGACACGCTTGGCCCCCCTTTCGCAGGATCAGGCCGAACAGATTGCGCAGCAAGCCGCGCGTTCGCTCAAGGGCGAGCCCTATTGGCGCAAGGCATTGACGGCGATGGCGTCGCTGCCCTTGCCTTTGGCCACACTCAAACAAGATGGATCATGGTCAGCGCAGCGGATCTCCGTTCCCCATGGGTTGTCTGGTGAACAGGCGCTTACGGCTGTGCTTGCCTTTGCATTGCGCAGCAGCGGTGAGGAGTACGGCGATATCGCTGTCTCCAATGCAACCCTCCAGGATGCTGCAAAGTCAAAACATTTCAGCCCGTGGGTCCCCCTACAAATCCGCAGCTCAGAACCCTTGGCCGCTCTAACCGACCGCACATTGCACCACATCGCCAAGGCGGACGCATTGGGTGGGTTTGCGATGGATCTGCCATCGCGCGACCCAGAAATTGGATCGGTCACGCAGCCTGCGTTTGGACTGTCTCTTAACGGTGCCGAACCTATTGACGGAACAGACGTCACAGTTTGCCTGTCACCGGGACATGCCACACTGCACGCGCATACCGGACATCTCGATGCAGTTGCGATTGAGATCCTTGCCCGCCGCTTAGAAAGCGCGATGTATGCGGTGACACAGGCACCGGATGGGGAAACGGTACAAAAACTCGCCATTCTGCCCGCATCAGAACGCTCTCAAACGCTAACCGACTGGAACAGAACCGCGCGCGATTACAACCGTACGCAGACAATTCATCAGGCATTTGAATCACAAGTTTCACTAAGCCCAGATGAGACCGCGCTTGTTTTTGAATCCGAGCAGCTCACCTATGCAGCCTTGAACGCCCGCGCAAATACCGTTGCTGAGAAATTGCGCGCAATGGGTGTTGGCCCCGGCGCCAATGTTGGGCTGTATGTACAGCGATCTGTTGACCTGATAGTCGGCGCGCTGGCGATCCTCAAGGCAGGCGGAGCTTATGTGCCTCTGGATCCGGCCTATCCGTCAGATCGTATTGCCCACTTCGTAACCGACAGTCGGGCAGCAGTCATTCTAACCCAAAGCACGCTGCAGGATTCAGTGCCCGCGTCGTCGGCGGATGTCCTATGCATCGACACAGTGACCCCGGATCTAAGCGCGCCAAACGTTGATGGCGGCGCCAGTGCGGATGATCTGGCGTATCTGATCTATACCTCGGGTTCGACCGGAACGCCCAAAGGCGTCATGGTCGAACACCGAAACGTGGCCAATTTCTTTGCTGGCATGGATGATCGGATCGATCATCAAAAGGGCGGTGTATGGCTGGCTGTCACCAGCCTATCCTTTGACATTTCGGTCCTCGAACTGTTCTGGACTCTGGCACGCGGTTTCAAAGTGGTGCTGAGCAGCGATGAAAATCGCGCCGTAGTGTCCCAAGGCCCCATCGCCGTCAGCGACCGTCCGCTCGATTTCAACCTGATGTATTGGGGCAATGACGATGGCCCTGGCCCCAAGAAATACAAACTCCTGCTCGAAGGAGCCAAGTTCGCCGACGCCAACGGCTTCAACGCCGTCTGGACGCCTGAACGCCACTTTCACGCCTTTGGCGGCCCCTACCCCAACCCTGCGGTGACGGGCGCTGCTGTCGCCGCCGTGACAGAAAACCTGTCTGTTCGTGCTGGCAGCTGTGTCGCGCCTTTGCACCACCCGGCACGAATTGCCGAAGATTGGGCTATCATTGACAACCTGACGGGCGGTCGGGCCGCCCTTGGGATTGCCTCTGGCTGGCAGCCTGATGATTTTGTTCTTCGCCCCGAAAACACCCCCCCGCGCAACAAACCAGCGATGTTTGAAACCATCGAAACCCTGCGCAAGCTGTGGCGTGGCGAGGCGGTCGCCTTTCCCAAGGCGGATGGCACGATGTACGAAGTTGTCACACAACCGCGCCCCGTTTCGAATGAATTGCCCGTTTGGGTTACGACCGCTGGCAACCCCGAAACCTGGAAAGAGGCCGGAACCATCGGCGCCAACGTCCTGACACACCTCTTGGGTCAGAGCATTGATGAAGTCGCCGAAAAGATCAGGATTTATCACGCGGCCTTGCGCGCCGCAGGCCATGATCCGGCGAAATTCAAAGTCACACTGATGCTGCATACATATCTTGCCGAAACGCGGGAAGAAGCGGCGCGCATCGCACGCGAACCAATGAAGGACTATCTGCGCGCTGCAGCCGGTCTTATCAAACAATACGCCTGGGCCTTTCCCGCCTTCAAAAAACCGCAGGGCGTGTCCAATGCCTTTGAAATGGACCTGGGCGTCCTTAGCGACGATGAACTCGAAGCGATCCTAGATTTTGCGTTTGAACGGTATTTTGAAGACTCAGGTCTGTTTGGAACGGTCGAGGATGGTCTGGCCCGCGCTGAATCCCTCAAACGGATTGGTGTCGATGAAATTGCATGCTTGATTGATTATGGCATCGACCCCGATGTCGTGCTTGAGGGTTTGACACCCCTTGCCGAAGTTCTGAAGCGCGCCAATGCGCCTTCAACCGTTGCCGAAGATGACTTCTCGCTCGCGGCGCAGATCCTGCGCCATGATGTGACGCATATGCAATGCACCCCCTCAATGGCCCGCATGATAGCAATGAACGACGAAGCGCGCTTGGCACTTGGGCGCGTTAAACAATTGTTGCTGGGCGGCGAAGCCCTGCCCGGCGAACTGGTCGAAGACCTGCGGGAATGCACCAGCGCTTCGGTTTTGAACATGTATGGGCCGACGGAAACGACCATTTGGTCCACGTCGACTGCCGTACCTGCTGGCGCATCAGGAACCGTTTCCATCGGCAGCCCGATTGCGAACACAGCGGTCTATGTTCTGGATGCAGCAGGGCAACCTTGTCCCATCGGCGTTCCCGGTGAATTGCTGATCGGCGGCGAAGGTGTCACACGTGGATATTGGCAGCGCTCCAATCTGACCGAAGAGCGGTTTGTCCACGATCCCTTTGCAGCAGAGGCTGGCTTAACAGTCGCTGCGGCACCGTTGATGTACCGGACGGGCGATCTCGCGCGGTGGCGCACCGATGGTCAAATTGAATTCCTCGGCCGTTCCGATCATCAGGTCAAAATTCGTGGCCAGCGGATAGAACTTGGTGAAATCGAGAGTGCTTTGGCGGCCTTTGCGGGCGTCAGCGGGGCTGTCGTCGTTGCAAACGAAAAAACCCCGGGTGACACACGCCTGGCTGGATACATCACGACCTCTGGGCCGGTGCCTGACGCGGCCTTGCGGGACCACCTCACGGCACACTTGCCCGAGGTGATGATCCCCAGCCACATCATGACTCTCCCAGCCTTCCCTTTGACTCCAAACAAGAAAATCGACCGAAAGGCCCTGCCAGAACCCGCTGCCCAACAGGCCCCTCGGGATGAGACGCCTGTCCAGAGCGACGGGATCGAAGGGCAGATCGCAACCATATGGGCGCGTATTCTGGGCGTCGGGGATATTCGGAAAGACGACAACTTCTTCACCCTTGGCGGACACTCACTGTTGGCTGTTCAAGCCCACCGTGAAATTCGTGAAACGCTGAACATCCCGTCCCTGTCAATCACCGACATCTTCCGCTTTCCAACCCTTGGGGGGTTGGCCGGGCATCTTTCTGCGGATGCGCCTGCCATTATAGCACCCCAAGTTAACGAACCCGCCCGAACTGAAACCATGTCCAAGCGCAAAGCTATGCGCGCCAACCGACGGGAACGCACCTAATGAGCGATCTGGATCATACTGCCGCATTGATGTTAGCAAGCCCACTGCTGCGAGGCAAAGTTGCCTTAGCCTCGGCCAACCCAACGGGTCGCTATGACGCTTACCCCGAAGAAACCGAGGCCTTGAAAAACGCCGTCGACAAGCGCCTGCGTGCATTTAGTGCTGGCCGCGCCGCCGCCCGGTTGGCGCTCAAAGAGTTGGGCGCCCCAGCCATCGCAATTCCTATGGGCGAAGATCGCGCGCCCATCTGGCCCCCAATGCTGGTTGGTTCCATCACACATACAGACACGGCCTGTCTTGCCGCCGTCGGTTGGGAAGGAGAGGTACGCCTGCTTGGGCTTGATCTGGAACCTGATCAACCGCTTGATGATGATTTGCTCCCCACCATCTGCACCGAGACCGAACGCCAATGGCTGGCCGAACAGGAAAATCCAGGTCAAAGCGCTAAATTGATCTTTAGTATCAAAGAATGTGTCTACAAAGCGCAGTATCGGCTAAGTCAAACTCTGTTCGACTTTGATACGCTTGAAATTGCCGTGGACCTTGAAAATCAAAGCTTTGTTGCCCATTTTCGCCAAGATGTGGCACCCTTTGCAAGCGGTGACACGATCTCTGGGCGGTATGCGATTGGCCATGGCCTGATTGTGACGACGGTAATGGAATTGGTGTAACAACTAGGCGACGGTAACCGGATCACCCAACGAAGAGGAACCGCCGAAAGGATCAGGAATGCGTGCAATTGTACTGATGTTACCGGTCCTCTTCCTATTGGGTATGGCGATTTGGTGGGCTTTGCCCAAAGGCAACCTTGAGCCACAGAATGTCACAATCGCATACGCCACCCCAGCGGCGATGCCACAAGGTCCTCTCAAAGTTTATCATTTGGGCCACAGCCTTGTGGGCCGTGACATCCCAGCCATGCTCGCGCAGTTGGCGGGGTCGGATCACCGCTATGATAGCCAGTTGGGCTGGGGCACCTCTTTACGTGAACATTGGTATCCCGATGTTCCAATTGCAGGTTTTGAGACGGAAAATGCACATCCTCATTTTCGCCCCGCGACCGAAGCCATCGGATCTGGCGAATACGACGCGGTGGTCCTGACCGAAATGGTCGATCTGCGCGCTGCAATCCGATACCACAAGAGCGCGAAATACCTCTCGAAATGGGCCGAACTGGCCCGCCAGTCTTCTGCGGATACCCAAGTTTTTCTTTATGAAACATGGCCCCGTCTGGATGACCCTCAGGGTTGGTTGCCACGGGTCAACGCGGACCTAAGCGCCCTGTGGGAAAAAAAAGTTCTGCTCCCTGATCTGAAAAACGCCCCAAATCGCCCCATCTATGTGATCCCTGCTGGCCAAGTCATGGCGCGTTTGATCGAACAGGTGGATGCAAGGGGCGGCATTCCCGGTCTTTCCACCCGAGAGGACCTGTTTTCGCGCACAGAAACAGGCGAGATCGATCCAATTCATCTTAGCGACACTGGCAATTACCTTGTCGCTCTGACGCATTATGCTGTGCTTTATCAACGCTCTCCTGTTGGGTTGCCCTATGAACTGTTGCGGGCCGATGGTACAAGCGCAAATGCTGTCCCGGCCAACACTGCACACTTGATGCAAGAGACGGTCTGGTCCACGGTCACCTCCTATCCAAAGACGGGGATTCCTCAATGAGCTGGCTTTCCACCTTAACGGGTGTGTTTTTCATCGGTCACAGCCTATTTGGTCCAACCAACCCAGACATGTTTGCCAGCGCACTCGGCAACCGGGGCATCACTGTGGGAATGCAGATCATCAACGGCTCGCCGCTTGGATATAATTGGGACAATGGTGCAACAGCCCAAGGCATGAACGCCAGAGAGGCTTTGGCGACAGGCGGATACAACGCCGTTATCCTGACCGAGGCCATCCCGCTTGCCAACCATATCGAATACAGTGACACCATTGGGGTCGCGACGCGGTATTACGATTTGGCCGTGCAATCCAACCCTGATGCACGCGTTTTCCTGCAGGAAACATGGCACGATTTACGCTCGGGCAGCGGGCTGTCTACTGAATTTGACGCCGCTGCGGACATCCCTTGGCGCGATCGTTTGGATCAAGATCTAGCGCTCTGGCAATCTGTGGTCGATGGCGTCAATGCCAACCGATCAAAACCGGGCGAACCGATGCGCCTGTTGCCAGCGGGTCAAGCCATCGCCAGATTGACCGATGAAATCGCCAATGGGACCGTGCCGGGGTTCACTCGGATCGATCAGTTCTTTTTTGATGACATACACCCCAACGATTTTGGGTTCTATTTCCTGACGATGGTCCAATATGCGGCCGTCACAGGGGAACCCCCCAAAGGGATAAAACGACGTCTGAGAGACCCTTGGGGCCAGCCATTCAAAGCCCTCAACCCGCTGCAAGCGCAACGCCTGCAGGACATAGCTTGGGAGGCCGTCTCAGACTATTATGCCGCTCATCCGGTTCAGGTGGCTCGCGCAGTGGAAGAGACCCCCGCACCACCACCTGAAGACGTCGAAGAGCCCGATCAGGAAAAGCAACAAGCGCCACAAGAGTCTGCGTCGCCACAAACTCTAGCCGAAAGCTTTGCGCCGCCTCTGGACCCCGACGCCAAGGTTCCTATGGCAATTGGGTTGGCGGCAGTCAGCGACTGGTCCGTGCAGCAACCATTTTTGGACGTGTTCAAAACCGCCCGCCCCTGGATTGGACATAGAGCCGGCGAATGGGGCGGTGCAAACCACGATGATCTGGCAGCAGCAGATTATCTGGATGCCCACGGTTGGCCGGTCGCAATCCCGCCAGAACTCGGGTCAATCGGCACGCTGATCCTCACGGATATCTCGCCCAAAGCTGTGTCATTAGCCGGTCGCTATCGCCTACGCTACGAGGGCAAAGGCGTCATCGAGGTTTCTGGTCGCGGCACAAATGTAAGGTACGGTAAGAACGCAGTCGAGTTTGACTATGAACCCGGACTTGGCGGCGTGGATTTGCGTATTCAACGCACGCATTTGGGCGGGGATTACGTTCGCAATATTTCAGTGGTCAAGCTGGACCATGTTGCGGCCTACGATGCGGGAGCGATATTTAATCCGCTGTGGTTGGATCGAATGCAGGGGTTTTCCGCCTTTCGCTTCATGGATTGGATGGAAACCAACGATTCAACACAATCGGCTTGGAAAGACCGCCCGAAGCCAGATGATTATACCTATGGCCGTCATGGCGTTCCCATGGAAATCATGGTTGAGCTGTTGAACCGCACGGGGGCCGACGGCTGGTTCAACATGCCCCATCTGGCGGGTGACACCTACATTCGGGAATTCGCGACCTATGTGCGCGACACGCTCTGGATCGAGCAAAAAGCCTATGTCGAACTTTCAAACGAAGTGTGGAACTGGCAATTTCAGCAGGCTGCCTGGGCCGAGGAACAAGCCCAAGCACGATGGAAACAAGACAACCTCTGGGTTTCGTATTACGCAGTGCGTGCTATGGAAATGGCCGAAATATGGTCAGAGGTTTATGGCGATCAGGCCGGTGACCGCTTGGTCAAAGTGATTTCGACGCAAACTGGTTGGCTCGGGTTGGAAGATCAGATTCTAAGGGCACCACACTGGCAGGATGAAAGCGCCGAAAACAAAGCCCCCGCGACCTATTTTGATGCCTATGCCGTCACTGGATATTTCAGCGCCCTTTTGGGAGCAGAGGCCCGCCAACCCATGGTCAAACGATGGCTCAACGACAGTTTGGTGGCAGCGCAACAACAGGCAGATGCCAAAGGCTTGTCCGGATCGGCACACGAGGAATATGTCGCAGAGCATCGTTTTGATCTGGCCACTATCCAAGCCTGGGCGGAATTGCGTGATGGCGCAACAAGCGGTGAGAATGTCGATACGCTGGCCCACAACCTAACCGAACGCCTGCCCTATCACGCCCAAATCGCCGAACAGTACAATTTGGACCTAATTATGTACGAAGGGGGCAGCCACGTGGTCGGCGTCGGACCACCCGTTGATGACGACGAACTGACCGCCTTTCTCACTCATCTCAATTACACCCCGGAAATGGGCGAGCTCTACAAAGAGCTGATCCAAGGTTGGCACGCGATCGGTGGCAAACTGTTCAACGCCTATGCAGATGTTTACCCCGCCAACAAATGGGGCAGTTGGGGGCATCTGCGCTTCCTGAGCGACCAGAACCCCCGGTGGGATGTGGTGGACAGCTTTAAATGAACCAAACTCTCAGCGTGATCCTGCCCGCCCATAACGAGGCGGAATATATCCAAGACTGCGCGCGGGCTTTGCTGGCCTCTGCCCCGCTGCCCGCAGGGTGGCAAACCGACGTCGTGATCGTTGCCAACGGATGCACCGATACCACGGTCGTGTTGGCGAACGGCTTTCGGGATGCTGCAGAACACTTGGGCTGGACGTGGAAAGTGCTGGATCTCAAACAAGGGGGAAAGCTGGGTGCACTGCAGGCAGGCGATGCGACAGCGACCGGAACAATCCGCGCCTATCTCGACGCGGATGTTCAACTTGATCCCGATCTCTTGCCGCAGATCGTCAAAGCGCTTTCTGCTGATGTGTCACTTTATGCAAGTGGATCTCCGCGTGTCAGTCGCGCGTCGAGCTGGATCACACGGGCTTACGCCCGGTGCTGGGCCACCCTTCCTTTTGTTACCACTGGCGTCCCCGGTTTTGGGTTGTTCGCGGTGAATGCAAAAGGGCGCGCGCGCTGGAACGACTGGCCCGATATCATTTCCGATGACACCTTTGCACGCCTCAGCTTTGCGCCAACGGAACGGATACGTGTTGCAGCGGGATACACCTGGCCAATGGTCGAAGGCTTTGCCAATCTGGTCAAAGTGCGCCGGCGCCAAAACGCAGGTGTGGACGAAATCAAGCGCAAGTTCCCAGAACTGATGCAAAACGATGATACACCGGGCGTCCCATTAAGCGGAAAGTTCCGGAGGCTGATATGCGATCCAATCGGGTTCGGCATGTATGTAACGGTCAGCCTCGCGGTCAAAACACCCTTGTTCAGGGATAAATCAAACTGGGCTCGAGGGCGGTAAGCGATCATTGATATTGGTGCGGAAATACGTCGCCAGTTTCGTCGCTTCGCGATCTATATCATGACGCTCTAACACACGCAGACGCCCCTTTTGCCCCATCTGATCCAGCTCAGACCGCGGGGTGTGTTCAGCCCGTTCGATCGCAATCGCCAAAGCCTGCGCATCTCCTGCGGGGACGAGCCAGCCTGTTTCACCATCCACCACTAATTCCGGGGTTCCCGCTATGTAGGTCGCAATGACAGGCCGTGCGGCGGCCATCGCCTCCATCACGACCATGGGCAAACCTTCGGCAAAGCTGGGCATGACCAGAACATGTGCAGCCCCCAAAGCTGCGCGTACGCCTGCCTCATCCAGCCATCCTGTCAGCGTCACCATTTTACTTAGATCAAGCGTGGCAATAGCCTGTTCCAAATCTGCGCGCATTTCGCCATCTCCAACCAATGTGAGATGGATATGAGGATGGGTATTGCGCAACCTCGCCAACGCATGAATCAGGACCATTTGCCCTTTCTGCTCGACGAACCGACCAATCGAAACCAAATGCAGGGTGCTTTCTGACATCGGTTGGGTCACGGCAAACGCATGTGGTTCAATCCCACAGTGAACCACTTGCAGGTGTTTCCAAGATTCAAATTTTGCCCATCGGCTGAGCTGGCTCCGGCCGAACTGACTGACGCCGACCGCAAACTTGGCCCTATCCAATTTTGAACCCAAAGACAAAGCCGCAGGGGCATCAAATTCTTCCGGTCCGTGAATCGTAAATGAATACTCTGGCCCACCCAAAACATGCGCGAGCATCGCAACCGTCGCGGCATTGGTGCCAAAATGGGCATGCAGATGCTCTATCTCAGCGGATTTTGCCCGTTGGACCACATCGACCGCTTCGGCCAGGTAAATCACGTGACGCAACACACCCGTTGGTGACGCCCGACCGCAGCGAAAGGCCGTCTTTGCGCCTTGCCAAAAGGCCCCGGGGCGACGCAATGCAGATCGCACCAATCCAAAAACCAATCCCAGCGCACCCCGGTCCAGAATATAGTCTGTTTTTTCCGCCTCGGCCTGATCTTGTCGGTCCACCAATTCCGCCGCAGATCTGCGCATGGCAAACCGGGAAATCTCAAAGCCTTGACGCTCTAGCGCCAACACCTCACGTCGGATGAAGCTGTGCGAAGGTTGAGGGTAAGTATTCAATACATAAGCAATTTTCACATCAACATCCCCGTGAAACGGATTTTCAATATACCTATCGTGTTGAGCCTCACCTGAAAAGAAGCAGCTGTTTGAAATGTCGCCTTTGGCTTTGATTGACGCGTTTGGGACGAGAGCATAGGTTAACACGGCTTGGCCCTACCCTTTGGGTATGATGAACGGAAACAGACATGACCCGACCGGCTGCAGCCTTTAGTGGCTCTAGTTTATTTGCACGTGTCCTGCGCAGCACCTCTTGGGTTCTTATCGGATATGGCGGCAGTCAGGCCCTCAGGTTGGCATCCAACCTGATCCTTACCCGCCTGCTTTTTCCCGAAGCCTTTGGCTTGATGGCATTGGTCAGCGTCGTAACAGTTGGCTTGATGTTGTTTTCTGATGTCGGCATTTCCCCCTCTATCGCCCAAAGTAAACGCGGGGATGACCCGGATTTCCTGAATACGGCTTGGACGATTCAGGTCATACGCGGAACACTTCTGTTTGGGGTCGCCTGCCTTGTGACAGGGCCCGTTGCTCAGTTTTATTCGGAGCCAGACCTGAATACCTACTTGCCCATCGCCGCTGTGGCCTTGTTGGTTTCGGGATTCAATCCAACGCGGATAGAAACCGCAAACAGGCATCTCTTGATCGGTCGCCTAACGGTTCTGGATCTGATCAGTCAAGTTTTGGGCCTGGTCTTTATGATTGTAATGGCCGTAATGACGCAATCGATTATGTCACTGGTGCTTGGCAGCGTCCTGCAAGAAGTCGCAAAACTTGTTCTGACCCATTTTTTCCTACCCGGAGCGCGCAATAAATTTCGTTGGGAGACAGCGGCTGCCGCCGAATTGGCCCATTTTGGGAAATGGATTTTTCTCAGCACCGGTCTGGCATTTCTCATCAGTCAAGGTGACCGGGCGATCCTTGGTCGGTTCTTGTCGCTTGAAATGTTGGGGCTTTATAACATTGGGTTTTTCCTTGGCAGCTTTCCAAGCATGTTAGGATTTGCGATCAACCAACGCATCGCGATCCCCATCTATCGAGACAAGCCCGCGTTCATGAATCGCGAAAATCAACGCAAACACCAAATCATGCGAGTTGGAATGACATCCCTTATTGCCGGGCTGCTTTTGGTCATGGCCTTTGTTGGACCTGCTCTTGTCGCATTTATGTATGATGATCGGTATCTTCTATCTGGCCCGATTGTTACCCTTGTTTCGCTCGCACTTATTCCACAAGTCATTGGAATGACATATGATCAGGCCGCTCTGGCCGCGGGAGACGGCCGGTCTTTTTTCATACTGAACTTGATCCGTGCAAGCCTGCAAATCTCGGCAATCCTGATTGGAATTACCCAGTTTGGCTTAATCGGAGCCATTCTGGCCATCGGAGTTGTGCCGTTCTTGGTTTATCCTGTTCAGGTTTGGCTTGCGCGCAAACACCATGCATGGGGACCATTTCACGATCTGGTCGCCGTCATCACACTCGCTTTATTTGCGGCATCCGTAATGTCATTACACTGGGACAAGACCAGTCTAATCTCACAATTGTAACGATCAGTCCGTAGGCGCAGGCCCTTGGGGTTTTCGCGAAAAGAACTGCCCGATACGGCCCCAGACCGATTTCTTACGTGCGCTCGTGTCCAAATAGGGCACCGTTACGACAGGTTTAAACCCAAGTTCCCGTTCAACCTGCGCCGAAGACCGCAACACCGGATTTCGGATATCCAAGAAAATAGCCAAGGCAAAGGCCACGAAAACGCTCAACCCTGCGCCAACAACTGCTTTCTTCTTACGGCTCTCGGTTACAGGAAAGTCTGGTTGCGCGGCCTCTTCGATTACAGTTAGCCGCTCGGCCTGACGATCATCTTCAAGACGGAGACCAAGCTCAGCATCCGTACGACGCCCCGCAATGCGTTCCATCTCATCACGGAGTTGGGTTAAGCGCCGATCATAACTTGCCAATCGCCGTTCAATTCCGGGGCTGGATTCAATCAACTGTTCCAGTTCACGTTTTTTTGCCAACAACAACTCTGATTGCGCGTCCAGCGTTGCCAGTTTCTCTTGGAAATCCCCGCGCAAGCGGTCTGCTGTTGCGCGACGCTCGTTCTTTTCGACAAGCTCCATCCCACGTTCAACTTCGATGCGCTCTCGGGCGATTTCGAGAAGGCCAGAGTTGATCGTCGCGATTTCCTCACGCCGAAAAGCAACGCTTCCCGGGAGCGATAAATTGTTGTCGTTCCGATATTTCGTGATTTCATCTTCCAGCGCGCTGATCTCAGCCGCAAGTGTTTGTTCCTGAGCCTGAAAAAAGGCAAGCGTTTCATTGGCTTTCTCACGCCTGCTCTGCTTGCTAAGCTCAATCGTGCGGGTTCCAAATTCGTGAGCCAGCCTTTGAGCAAGTTCCGGTGTTGGCATCCGTGCTGTAATTGTCAAAACAGAGATTGTACCATCATCTGTATACCCATCGCGCGCGGCGGCTACCCCCTCGATATTCACGGCCTGCCGAATAATAGCGACCTTTTCGGAATCCCGTTTATCTGGCTGGTCAGCGAACACCCCCAACCGGTCTGCGATTTCAAGAACCATATCGCGGGCCATTAAACGTTGCTGGATCATCTGAAGGCGACGCGCCGAAGATCCATCAACGGTAGATTTAGCAAAATCATCGGCGATTTTGGGTTGCACGATCTGAAGAACCTCGGCGGATTCATATTCGTGCGTTTGGCTGAGCGCTAAACCCAACGATACAAGGGTCCCCAAAACGATAACCACAAATATGAGGAGCGCGCGGCGGCGCGTCATATCCAGAAAGTCATCCAGAGAAAAAATTGAACCCATGTGCTTCGTTCCAACACGTCGGGCTTTATGCCCTGCTTATTGCTCAAATAGCCCTATTTCAGGGCCGCTCAACAGGACATTACCACTGCTTGTCGGCAAAACTAAGGCGGATCTGCGTCACAACCCCGTGTCAGAAGGCGTAGTTTTCCAAACCACTGCCACGTCCACGGTTCAAGATCACGCCCAACAGTGGCGTATCTGACCCCAGCACCTCTTCACAGGCGCGGATCTGCGCGGCAGTTGTTTGTGTTCCATCCGCAACCAATAAGATGCCGTCGACCTGCGACGTAAACGCAACGAGATCATCGTGTTCTAACACCGGGGGCATATCATACAGCACAACATCTGGTTCAAGACTGTCAGTCAAATCATCCAGAACCTCGTGACTGAATTGCGCATGCAGCAATTCGGCAGCGTCGGTAACGTAACCTTCGCTCAAGCCGACGGCCATGCCATCACTACAACGCACCAAATGATCAACCATTTCAACATCGCCCTTCAGATAGCGACGCATCTGACCACCACTGTCGATATCCATTGCGGCGGCAACGCCAGGACGACGCATATTCATGTCCATCAGAACCGTTCTGGTTTCAGGCACCCGAGCCAGACTGAGCGCCAAGTTTACAGCAGTAAAGGTTGTTCCACAGCCGCTTGTCGGTGCTGCGATTGCCACACGAGACCAACCTTGCGCCTTAAGGGTCTGTAAAAGCCGTGTTCGCAATACATCAAACGCCTTGGCAGCCGGGTCTGCCCGAAAGAAATTGACCAAAGGAGCCCGCGCAAGCAGATGTTTGCGCACACCAAATGGAACACGGCGCAGGCGTTCCCATGGTTCTGGCAAGGTCATCGGCAACAGTGGCCGAATTTCGTCTATCTCGGGAATCTGTTCGGAAACCGAACCCGAGTCTGTCTCTGGGTCGAGTGTCAGGTCGGCCTCGGCCAACAGGGCCGCTTTGCGGCGAAAGGGACGCGGCGACTGATCGCTCATCTCTTCAATGTCTTTCCGTTGTTCGGTCGAATTGACCGGTGCAACATCTGTTACGAGGTTCGGGTCATGATAAGCCATATGCCGGCTCCTAAGCCACTCAGTAATAATTAAGTTTTACGATCTCGGCCAGTTAAGGCTCAATATCCGGTCTGACGCAGCACAACACCCATGGTCCGATACAGCAATGTAACATCCCCGGAGAAGCTAACGGTTTCGGCATAAGTTTCATCCATTTTGGCCCGAAGACAGAAATGATCTTCGTTGCGAGCGGACACCTGCCACACGCCTGTAATCCCTGGGTGCATCGCGAAATAAGCCGCTGGAGGGCCGTAGATAGACAACTGTTCAGGCATCATAGGTCGCGGGCCGACTAGGCTCATCTCACCCAGAATAACATTCCACAGTTGTGGCAGTTCATCCAATGATGTCTTGCGCAAGAAACGACCTACCGGGGTAATGCGGGGATCATCCTTGAGCTTTTGGGTGGTATCCCATTCTTTCTTAAGGTCTGTATCTTCTTTGAGGAGACGCTCAAGACGCACATCTGCATCCATAACCATCGTGCGCAATTTCAGGATTGAAAACCGTTTTCCACCCTTGCCCAAGCGATCCTGACGATAAAACGGCGTTCCACCTTCGATCCACAAGGCAAGTGCGCATATCGCGACAACAGGCACCCAGACAGGCAGGAACAACAGGATCAATACCAAGTCAAAGGCCCGCTTTCCAGCTGCACTATACCAACCGTTTGATGTTTTGGCCGCGGAGCGCGCATTCATTACCGGAGCGTTCAAGTTTGCCGCATGTGGTAATGAAACTAATTCCGGGGCTGACAAAGCAGAATCCGAATGGGCCAACGCAAACGCACCACTTGAGACCAAACTAGCCTCGTGCAAAAAATATTTCATCATTCCCCCCAAAGAGACATGACGGAGATGCGTGACGATCAGCCCTTCGACGCGCAGCACCTAAAACACACTACTATCATTGCTCAGGATCAGCAGCTCACCCAAACGTTTCAGTTCTATCTCCAGACACCCACACCATTGTCAGTCGAGATATAGGCAAGAACCAGACAATTTTAAGCCGTATTTCTGCCATGATGGAAAGTAACACTCACTGTGAAAATTTTAAGAAATACCGCGTAAACAGATTGTTTCTTTTGCCAACACTATAGAAAAACATGGTTTTTTCACATAGCTCGCGAACCAATCACACGAAAAATCGTCAATTGTTTCGAAATTCAACGAGTTCTCCTCAGTAGAATCACGCCGTACGACCTTGCGTAAAGAATGGGGGACATCGATTGAATTGTGGCAAAATTCAGACGGCCGCCACAATCTCTGACCGTTTTACACACCACGGTGGCGCACAGGCAGAGCAATACGACGATACAAACCGCTAACTGATCCTAAATTGCCCTGGTGTCTGACCTGTCCAGCGCTTGAACGCTTCATTAAAGCTGCTCAATGCAGAATACCCCAGCAAATACGCAATTTCTGCCAACACCAGATTGCTGTCTTTCAGATAGCTCACAGCGAGGGACGATCGTAGTTCTTCTAGGGTTTTGAAAAATGTCGTGTTTTCGTCAGCCAATCTGCGGGCGAGCGTTCGCGCACTCATGCCCAGCGCGAGCGCGACGGCCTCTTGATGCGCCTCTCCTTTCGCCAGTCGATCCGCGATTGCGCGTTCTACTTTGATGACGATGGGTGGCAAGTTTCGGGATTTGTCTTGCAAGATCGCCTCACAATAATCCGTCAGCACGCTGTAGAGTTCATTATCAGCGGTCATCAGCGGTAGTTCCAAATCCTTTTGGTGAAAGTAATATGCATTGTGCATTGCACCAAACTGAACCTCGCACCCAAAAAACCGCTCTAAAACGTCTACATTTGTATTTCGCAAATGTCGGAGCGTCACCAACTTTGGGCAGAAATCCCTATTGGCCGCCTGACGCATCGCATGGAGTAACCCAGAGGCCCCGAACTCTACGTATTGGCGTCGCCGAACCATAGATGGGACAGAAAAATGCCAGCGCAAAATTCCATCTCTTTGCAAATGACCGATATCGACCTCAACTGCATCGCTGAACACCTGGCGGTAGCGCGTCACGTTGTGAATGAAATCCGAAACCGTCGGAGATGCGAGGCCAACATAACTGATCAACCCAGTGCGGCGCATTTCTCGTTGTGCGCCCCGCATAAAGCCAAGCGTGTCGTCCCCTGTTAAATCGGCGGCGTGTTCAAAAAAGCCGGCGATATCATCAAAAGGAGCGAAAGGCTTATCTTGCTCTAACACCCAAGGGCCAAAACCGGTTCCCTCAAACACCTTTTGCTCGGAAATCCCCTGTTCTAGCAGATCTCTGGCAAGCACTTGTACAAAGACCGCCCCATGCTTTGGCGTGATATCACGATCTGACATTGCACCACCCGCCCCTGATACAGGCACTCAAAGTATTGAGGTTAATAGACATTCGCATCCCGGAACTGTTGTCGTTTATATCTTTAGGTTAGTGCCAAAACTCAAAATACACAAAATTTGTCCAGTTTTCAGAAAATTTTGGCTCTAATTCGTAGGCGCCTCATTTTCCGTCACCCCATGTCACTTGCACAAGGCCCAGAGTCCTCAGCCCACTCTGCCTGCCCACCGCATTTGAAAACTGAAGGGGATTACATGAGCAGACTGATCGAGATGGAGACCTTTGCCAAGGTTGTTGAAGAAGGTGGATTTACCGATGCCGCAAAACGCATGGGTATTTCGAAGTCAGCCGTTTCCAAGCACATCTCGTCCCTAGAGTCGCGCTTGGGTGCACGGCTGCTCAGCCGGACCACCCGTCGGGTCAATCCGACGGAAATCGGGTTAGCCTATTATGATCGTGCCAGCCGCATTCTAAATGATGCTGGAGACGCAGATGCTTTGGTTGCCTCGTTGCATGCCCAACCCGCTGGTCTCTTGAACATTTCCGCCGCGACTGATTTCGGCATTCACGAGCTATCGCCTTTGATGGCCGGATTTCTCGGTACATTCCCTGATATCGCCGTCAATCTGGAGCTCAATGACAAAAGCTTGGATCTTATCGCTGAGGGAGTCGATGTTGCGTTGCGCACGGGGGCCTTACAAGACAGCACGTTGCGCGCACGCAAACTGCTGAAATACCCGATGCGTCTAGTCGCCAGCCCAGCCTATTTAGATGAGGCAGGTATGCCTGCTACCTTAGCTGATCTAACCGAACACAAGCTACTGAGCGCTTCTCTGCGCCCGGGCGGCGATGTTTGGCACTTTGAAACAGAAGATAACACAACCCGCTCTGTCGCCGTTTCGGGGGAATTGGCCGTGAACGATGGCCAGTCCCGTCTTCATGCCGCCGAAGCCGGGCTTGGTATCGCCTTTTTACCTGACTTCCTTTACGCGGATGCGATCGCAGAGGGTCGGCTACAAAATGCCATGCCTAATTTGTATCCGCAGACGCAAACCGTCTACGCGGTTTATCCAGAGGGCCGGTTTACACAGCCCAAAGTGCGCGCGTTCATTGACTACCTCGTGCAAAACCTAGCACACAGATAAAGTGCTCTGCCCCCGCAGATCTATTTTGGGGGCACGGTTGGGCGGGTCAAAGAGAGCAACTGCCGACATCCCAGTGCGGCGCGTTTGTTTTTACCCGCCTCTACAAACTCTAGCACGCGCGCCAAAGCTTCACGGTGATTAAGAGGGTCAAGTGACCGGCCACCACGGGGCAGTTCCCGACGCCGGATGAGGATCGACTTGAGCTTGATTGCGTTTGACCCAAAACTGAATTTGTAGGGCTCATCCCCATGGCAGAAGTCGTAGACCGCATACCCTTGGTCAATGGCCCATCTGATACTTTGGGAATGCATCAGCAGACCGATATATGCGCCCTGCTCTGTTTCATCTCGCCCTGCCGCGATAAAATGCACCCGCTTCATCTTAGGATCTAATATGTGCCCCAATGCCGCAATCGGTTGCTGGCCCCTGCGTAGCACAGGAAGATAGAGCAATCCCAGCCGATGCGCGGTGCTCAGCATCCGCAGATAGTTTGAGGCCACCAAACGCGCGCCTTCCGCTCCTTTGGTTTTCGACCATTTCAACATCCAGAACCGAAGTAAAACACCCAAGTCTTCCTTGACCGTTTCGTCGGTTGCTGCAGCAAAGGTCAGCTCTCCGCTTTCAATGTATTTTCGTGTGAACCTGCGTATTTTTTGACGGGTGTTTTTGCTTGGGCCTTGGTTCAGGTAAGTATCGAAATCACTCGGCAGCGCAATCTGAGGACACGACAGGTTGTCCACAGCGCCCTTGTTTATCCGATATTCTTCCCAGCGCTTGGAATATTCAGCTTGCGAAAATCCCCCCATGAACAACGCAGATCGATCTTCGGACCCTACATATCGCAAGTTCAATCGGGACCAAGGCAAGCCCCGCAAATAGCTGCTCAGCATCGGAATGGCGTCTGTTTCAACAGCAGGATCGCACAAAAAACCCGTGTATTCGCTCCATAACAAGCGCCCGCCCGCTTCGATTTCAGATTGAAACGCTTCGGTCGTGGTACTCCAATGAACCCGGTATTTCAGAGGCAACACGCAAACCAATCTGGCATTGTGGTAAACCGCCAAAACACGCCATCGCCCAACGGTTTGGCGAAAGGCTTGTGCCAACCAGTCCCAGGACAGAAAAACCGTGTTCTCCGGATCCAAGCGCTCTAGGCGCTGCCACTCGGATTTAAGCGCAAGCAATCCATCGAACGTTTCGATACTGTCGACGCGAAACCCGCCCGGGTCTGCTCTGTTGCGTTCAGCGGGGAACTCCACCACGCCATCCATGCCTCAGGCGCTCTTTAACGAACGACCCTCTTTGAGGATCTCCTGAAAACTGCTTTTTGCAGCCTCAAAACCCTGTGTCAGAGGTGCAGTAATTTTGGACTGCGCCGAGAAATAGCGCCCAACGTCGCAAATTTGTGCGGCGAACTCCGGGTGTACTCCCGCGTCATCATACTTGCGCACCCGCTCTTTCGAGAGCCACCCTCGTTTTTGCGCCTCGTTCAGGATCAGCTTTAGACGCTGCGTGCTGTGGAAGGTCAGGTAAACGGACAGGTAGTCCAAATAATCCGCGATCTCATATCCACACTCAGGGTCAAACTGTTCGATAATGACGTCCACCATCTTTTCAGGTGAAATTGGCCATGCTTCATCGCCGATGAGCCAGGCAAAATCCTCGGCACCGTGGCGCATGCCCGAGTATTCAAAATCAAACCAGCGCATCTTTTCATCCCGGCCAATCGCGGCATTGCCTGAGCGGCAGTCCCATTTGACGAACTGTCGGCCGGGTTGGGTCAGACGTTCACAGGCCGCAACCCGGTCAAACTGTTTTGGCACCCCCGAGCCGTAGAGCTCCAAGGTTTCGATCCCATCAACCAGACCGTTGACCCAGCCTTGGTTGGCGCCCAAATGTGGCATCATTTTATTCAGATCGGTCTTACGTGCAGCGCTTTGGAACCTGAAAATCGTTGCAACAGCTTCTGCCGCAAGGTCCATCTGTTTTGCGGCATCGTGTTGTACGATTTCCTGATTCAGGCGGCGGCGACCTACATCCGCTTGGAACATCACCTCGCCAACAACGCCCAGACATTCCGGTACGTCATCACAATAGGTGCGCAACCGTTCCAGAACAAACGCCTCGAGATGGGTCCGTCGAAAATTTGGGCGCAAGGTGGCAATGACATCCATGTTTTCAAAATGCAGTCGAAAGCTGGAGCGTCCTTCGCCCCCCGGAGCCGTGACTTTCATTACAGGGCGGCCAAAGTGCTCTTCAGCTGCGTCGACAATCCGTGTCATACGGTTGCTTTTTTTACCCTTGGCCACACTACCACCTCTTGTTTCGTTACTCTTGCGCCCACGGGACGCTGACTATGCAAGCGAGTGGTACAGCCCAAATTTGGCGAATTTGAGGAATTTAGAAAGCTAAGACGAGAACAGCAGCAGCGTTGATTCCTAAAGTTAACGCTCTGAGGCGCTTCCGGTTTTTGCACAACGTCAAAACAATCCCCCCGACTTTCACCAGATTGTGTCCGAAAATTGGGGCGAATTGTATAAAAACCACCTGAAAGTTGACACAAAATTGCCCAAGTTCGTGTCGGCCCATAATTTGAGCCCCATTCAAAGTTCTGCTGCAGCTACGCGCATTGTGGGGGCATATGCCGTTTTGCGGTTCAGGCGGAACATCGCACCAGCAGAGGGGAATGATTTTATGGGTTACGGAAATTGGAATTGGGGAGGCGGCTCCTATTATAACGGTGGAGTAGACGGCTCCGATTTAGCCGACTGGTACGATCAAGTCCTTTCGGAATGGTATGATACATCTCACGGTTCGGGTGGAACCAAGGGTTCTGGTGGAACCAAAGGCTCGGGTGGAACCAAAGGCTCGGGCGGAACCAAAGGCTCGGGTGGAACCAAAGGCTCGGGTGGAACCAAAGGCTCGGGTGGAACCAAAGGCTCGGGTGGAACCAAAGGCTCGGGTGGAACCAAAGGCTCGGGTGGAACCAAAGGCTCGGGCGGAACCAAAGGCTCGGGTGGCACTAAGGGTTCAGGCGGCACCAATGGATCTGGCGGCGGCGACGATAAGACCAAGGCGGTTTTTGAAGTTGGCAGCGAGTCTCAGGTCACCGTTGAAGTAATCGACATCGAAAACGGTGGTCTGTTTATTCAGCTTGCACCGACTGAAGGGGCCGGAACACCCGCTGATATTGACGGCTTCTTTTTCAATATGGCGCAGGATTCCGCCGTCGAAGATCTTGTCTTTGATCCGCCCTTAAACGAATTCGGAGTGACCGGACAACAAGCCGACCCCAATGGTGTAACCACCCTTTCTAATGGGTTCATGACCGATCAACCATTTGATGGCGCGCTTCAGTTTGGAACGTCACCAGATTCAACAGATGGTGAAACCCCACACATCAACTTCACTATCTGGTCAAATGCTGGGCCACTTTCCTTGGATGACATCGATCTAGAAAGCATGGGAGTTGCCGTTAACACAAGCGGGGCAACGCCAGAACTTTTGACGCAAGATGATGCATTGAATGCCAAAGCGAGCAGCACAGACTCTTATCACAATGGTGGCGTCGAAGGCGACAAGTTCGATGAATGGTACCAGAAAACGATAGCTGACGAATACGACGAGGCGAATGGATCTGGTGGGACCAAAGGGTCTGGTGGAACCAAAGGATCTGGCGGAACCAAGGGATCTGGCGGAACCAAGGGATCTGGCGGAACCAAAGGCTCTGGCGGAACCAAAGGATCTGGTGGAACCAAAGGATCTGGTGGAACCAAAGGCTCTGGTGGAACCAAAGGCTCTGGCGGAACCAAGGGATCTGGTGGAACCAAAGGATCTGGTGGAACCAAAGGCTCGGGCGGAACCAAAGGCTCGGGCGGAACCAAAGGCTCTGGTGGAACCAAAGGCTCGGGCGGAACCAAAGGATCTGGCGGAACCAAAGGATCTGGTGGAACCAAAGGATCTGGTGGAACCAAGGGTTCGGGCGGAACTGGCGGCAATTCCGGAAAGGTCTATGAACTGCCTGCGTATGATGGAGACCCCAAAGACGATTGGAACGATGAAGACACCGTCGTTTACGCCAGCGGGGGCACCAAAGGGGGTGGAACAAAAGGGTCTAGTGGCGGAAGCAAACCAACACTGAATGACATCATGGGCCTGATGAACCAACCGGTTCCAGAGGATGACCCTCAGCAGCAGGAAGACGACGACTGGGAAGAAGAAGAAGACCCAGGGTTCGTAGCCTAAACCCCGGCATTGGGGTGCACCCTTCGGTAGTCAACCGACTTGCACCCCAAAGCCACTCCAAACCGAAGTCCAAAATAACAAAACGCCGACCCTGCATCAGCGCCGGGTCGGCGTCTTTCTTTTTGTTCGCCCCTTATGCGTAGGGTGCCGGCACGCCGTAATTTAAATCTTACGACGAATGCCAATTGGATTCGCCACTTGGGGGGCGGGGTCCAACGCCTTATGATCTGCCAACATCTGAGCCAGGCGCGCCACCACCCAATCCGGGTAATCTGCCCCACGTCCCGTGGCCTGGCTGACATTCATGATCATCCCTTCTTGGGTCGCACAAAGAACATCGTCCTTTTCTGCAAACATCTGTCCAAAATAGTGCAACCGCTTGTGATCATGATCCAAAAGGCGAAAGTGAAAATAGAACCGATCCCCATCCAACAGCTCGCGCTGGAACTGAATATGAGACTGGATCATGTAGGGACCTGCCCCAGCGGAATTTACATAGACTTCGCCAATACCCAGATGATCGCCAACCATTTCCTCGAGCGCGAGATCAAAGGCAACGCCATAATATCCCACATTCATATGGCCATTATAGTCGATCCATTCCGGTTTCACCGCGTGTCCGCGGACTTCAATCGGGGCGGCATAAGGACCATCATGTCCGCTCTGGGCCGTCTCGCTCATCACTGTCACCTTTGTTTGTGTTTGAACGGGTTTATCCTGCACTACAGCGGCTGAAAATTACAAGCAAACGCACTGCGTTACGGTGTCTGGTGCAGGGCGACCCCTTTGACGATCCAGTCGCGCGTGTCCGCAGGATCAATCACGGCGTCGATTTCATTGAAGGATGCTACGTTCAACGCTCCACCCTCGGCATAGGCGCGATTTACCAGTTTGTTAAACAAAGCCTCGCGCGCCTCGTCATCGGGTTGGGCCTCAAGCTCGTGTTTGTAGCCCAAACGCACCCCTCCTTCGAGGCCCATGGCCCCGAATTCACCGGTTGGCCAAGAAATTGTAAAACTGGGGTTAGCAAAACTGCCCCCGGCCATGGCTTGCGCCCCAATACCGTAGCCTTTGCGCAAACAGACAAACAAAATCGGGCTGCGCAGCGTTGCGCCTGCCTCGATGAATTCACAGGCAGCGCCAACAGCCCCTTGGGTTTCGCTTTCGGGCCCAACCATAAATCCGGGCGTGTCACACAAAGACACCACCGGTAGGTTAAACCGCCCCGCCAAGCGTAAGAAGCGCGCGCCTTTTGCCGAAGCGGGCGCGTCTAGCGCGCCCCCGAGATGAAGGGAATTGTTCGCCATCACTGCCATCGGATACCCTTGGATTCGCATAAACCCAGTGATGAGCCCTGGCGCATGTTGTTCCCCTAACTCCAGAAAGGAGCCGTTGTCTGCCATGGCTGTAATCACCTGACAGACATCGTAAGCGCGTTGCCTATTTTCCGGGATCAGGTGACGCAAAATGCGCGCGTCTTCGGCGCTCCACTCTTTGTCGCGGCCTTGAAAATAGGACAGCACCTTGCGCGTGATTGCGATCGCATCGGCGTCACTCTCGACCAGCACATCAACCAACCCTATTTCCGCCTGCATGGGCGCCGGCCCAACCTCTCGCGGATGATGCGTTCCAAGGCCACCGGCTTCGATCATGACAGGGCCCCCGAGACCGATCCAACTGTTGCGAGTCGCAATGCGGATATCCCCCGCCCCAAACAGGGCGGCGTTGCCTGCAAAGCAAAACCCCGAATTCACTGTGATCTTAGGCCCCCATCCCCGCAGTTTGGCAAAGTCAGAAAAGGTTTTGACGTCCAGAGCGCAATGCATTGTTCCAGCAAAATCATCATCATTGGGCCGCCCTCCGCCCCCTTCGGTCAAAAAGACGGTGGCCAGCTTTAATTCAGTAGCTTTGTCCAACAAGCGGTCCGTTTTTCGATGTCCGAACACGCCTTGGGTCCCCGCCATCACCGTTGAATCATAGGCCAAGATCGCGACTTGTGAACACGCTTCGCCAAAGGATTTGGCGTTTACACTTCCCAACCCAGTTACAATCCCATCTGCGGGGCTTATCTCGCGCAAGGCTTCAACGCCAAGCTTGCGGCGTTGAGCGGCTATAACCAATTGGCCGTATTCATGAAACGTCCCCCCCTCACACAAAGCGGAAACGCTATCTCGCGTCGTCTCTTGCCCCCGTGATTGGCGGCGCGCGACAGCCTTTGGACGCTCTGCATCCAAGGTAAGCGCTAGACGATCATGCAGCGTGGCTAAGTCTGGGCGAATAAATTCAGGGTTCTTTATCACAGCTTTAGTTTCGTCAGTCCCACTGTCATGTCTGGGAGAATAAGACAGAATGGGACGGTCCTGTGCGGTTAGATCTCCCACGGCATCAAAAACCTCTTCGACCTGACCAGACTCGGTCGCGACAACAGCATGCTGCATTTTCATCGCTTCGATGATCGCAAGCTCTTGCCCTGCTTGAAATTGGTCCCCGACCTTGATGGCTATCTCTCTAACGATTCCCTGCATTGGTGCATCGACTGAGCACTGTCCCTTTGGGATCGAACGCATCGATGGTGCGTGCGTGATTGTTTCGGTTTCAATAAACGCCCTGCTGTCAGCCGGGGCGGATAAGTCGGGCAATAGCATGTCCAAGGTTCGGGTCGACACATCCCACACAGCGATTTCAGGACGCTGCAAAAGCCCACGCATCAGATCGAGGTTGGTGTCGACGCCAGTGACCACGATTTCGGACAAAGCGCGTTCTGCCTTGCGCACAACAGCAGGAAGGCCACCCCGCGCCGCATGAACAACGACTTTGACCAATAGCGGATCAAACCCCGGATGAGTGGTATAGCCCGCGTAGCCCTGCGTTTCGACGCGCACGCCCTGACCAAACGGCATTTGAAACCCATTGATCTGGCCACTGGTGGGCATGATCCCCTCTGGGGTGAGACGGTCGGTAATCACCCGCGTTTGCAAGCTGACCCCACGCGGTTCTGCAGGGTCACATAAGCCAGAGTCGATCTGATCCAGTGTCTCACCCGCGGCCAGACGCAACTGAAGCTCAACCAGATCAAATCCGGTGATCTCTTCGGTCACGGTATGTTCAACCTGAATGCGCGGGTTGGTTTCGATAAAAACATACTGCCCATCTGCGGACACCAAGAACTCAACAGTCGCAAGCCCTTGCAACTGACTGGCACGGCCAATCTTGAGAGCCGATGATATAAGTCGATCGCGCGTTTCCGAAGGCAGGTTCGGGGCCGGGGCAATTTCGATGACTTTTTGGTGGCGTCGTTGCAACGAGCAATCCCGCTCCCACAGGTGTGTGACTGACTGACCGTCCCCGAGTATTTGAACTTCGACATGCCGGACATTGCGCAGCAATTGTTCTGCGTAAATCTCATCCGATCCAAAGGCAGCCAAAGCTTCGGCCTGACATTGGCTAAACGCGGCAGGGATGTCATCAATTTCCCGCACAATGCGCATGCCGCGTCCGCCCCCACCTTGCAGTGCTTTTAGCAGAACTGGCCCATCGATTTCTTGGAATACCCGCTCAGCCTCAGCAACCGAGCCCAAAGGCCCTTGCCCGGCAGGGACTGGTACACCGGCTTGCGCGGCCAAAGCCCGCGCCGCCCATTTATCCCCTTGTGTCTCAAGTGTTTCAGGAGTTGGTCCAACAAAAGTCAATCCAACAGACACACAGGCACGCGCAAAGTCGGCGCGTTCGCTTAGAAAGCCGTATCCGGGATGGATAGCATCGCATCCGGTTTCTTGCGCGATTTTCAGGATAGCGTCGATATCGAGATATCCCGCGACGCCCATCTGCGGCAACTCAACGGCTTGGTCTGCGTGTTTCACATGCAAGGATTTGGCATCGTCCGGAGCAAAGATCGCAACTGTCTCAAGCCCCATTGCCTCGGCCGTTCGGGCGATCCGAATTCCAATTTCACCCCGATTGGCGATAAGCAGCTTGATAAACATGGAGCCTCCATCTGATCCCGAGTTCAATCAAAGGCCGATCCCTGACGCAAATCCAGCCCAACCCGTTGATGACGCTAGGTCGAATTGCAGTATGTCGTGGTTTCAGAGTCACCAGAGCGATCCCGCCATCCATCCTGCCCCTTTCTTGCGACTGACGCAGAGCCCTGTTAAATCGTTGGAATGACGCAACACCCCCCTTCCCGATTACGTGGTTCCGAAACGCTCTGGCTGGATGCAGCATCCGATCTTTTGTGCGAAGCAGGTATCGACGCCGTAAAAATCATGCCCTTGGCAAAGCGGGTTGGCTTGTCGCGCCCCAGCTTTTATTGGCACTTCAAGGATCGCGAAGCCCTGCTGGATGCCATGGTCCAACGGTGGGAGGCCAAGAATACCGACGGCCTGATCACGCGAATAGATGCATATGCCGAGAATATCTGCGAAGCGATATTCAATCTGTTTGATTGTTGGTTGAACGACGATCTGTTCGATTCCCGTCTGGATCTGGCGATCCGCAATTGGGCCCGCACAGATACCTCGCTGCAACAACGTTTGGATCAGGCCGATGCCCAGCGTCGCATCGCCATCGAAGGCATTTTTACCCACTTTGGGTATTCGGAAACCGAAGCCGAAGTGCGCACCCGTGCGCTTTTGTTTGCCCAGACCGGGCATTCATCAATGGAATTTCAGGAAAGTCGATTTAAGCGCCTGGCCCGGATTCCCGATTATGTCGAGGTGTTTACCGGCCAACGTCCCAGCGAAGGCGACGTAGGGCGGTTTATGTCTCGTCATCTGGCCGAGTGACATCACTCCTCTTCAAAAATCGCGACCGCGCGAGTGAACCCGGCTGATGCACCTTTGATTTTGAAGGGGAAGCAGGAAATCTCGAACCCTGTCGCAGGTAAATCTTCTAGGTTTGTGAGCTTTTCCATGTGGCAGTAGCCAATATCCATCGACGCCCGGTGCCCTTCCCAGATAATCGAGGCATCGCCCGTTTCGGCGTATGCTTGCGCGGTCAATGGAAATGGCGCATCCCAGCTCCACGCGTCTGTGCCGGTGACCCGAACTCCGCGTTCCGTCAGATAGAGCGTCGCCTCGCGCCCCATTCCGCAACCTTTGATCAAGTAATTGGGGTGTCCGTAACAGACCCCCGCCGATGTGTTGACCACGACAATATCCAATGGTCGCAAGGTATGCCCGATCCGCGCCAGTTCGGCCTCGACATCTGCTGCGGTAACCACATACCCATCTTCAAAATGGCGAAAATCCAGTTTCACACCGGGGTTCATGCACCATTCCAGTGGAACCTCATCAATCGTGATCGCACGCTCACCGTTGTTCATCGTCGAATGGTGGTGATAGGGCGCGTCCAGATGCGTACCGTTGTGAGTCGCAATCGACAGGCGTTCAACCGCCCAACCTTCGCCCCCTGGCAGATCCTCGCGTTTCAGCCCCGGAAAGAACGACATCACCTGCTCGGCAGTTTGGTCGTGGCTCAGATATTCGATCTCGGGCAGCATGATCGGCGGATCTGAGACGATCCCCATCTCAAGCGGAACAGAAAGATCAACAAAACGACGCGGCATCGAACACTCCGTAAAAGGCTGTTTTCACACAGCCTAACAGGTTTCACGCCGCTGTCTTGCTCTGTGTTAGTTCAGTTTTCGAGCGCGTCGATCATGTCAACGCGGGTGGCGTGACGGCCACCTTCAAACTCGGTGCTGACAAAGGCCTCGGCGATTTCCAACGCCAATCCTTCGCCAACCACACGCGCGCCAATGGACAGCATATTGGCGTTGTTATGCTGGCGGATCATTTTGGCGGAAAACGTCTCGGAACATACACCGCAACGAATGCCTTTGATCTTGTTGGCGGCCATCATGATCCCCTGCCCGGTGCCACACAGGACAATACCCAGACGGCAATCGCCCGAGGCCACCAACTGTGCTGCGGCTGCGCCGTGTTTGGGGTAATGCGTGCTTTCTAGGCTCGTGGGTCCGATATCGACCACTTCCCAACCCAGCGACGCAACATGTGCGGCAACGGCCTGACGGAGTTCGATAGCAGCGTGATCGCTGGACAGCGCAATACGGTTGTTGGTGGTCATGGTGTGTATGTCCCGGTTCTCAAGGCAGCATGGCAGATGCGCGCGCTTGGATCAGATATGCGCCGTTTCGTCAAACGGTTTGGTGCAAAAGTGAAACGGGCGACCCAAAAGGCCGCCCGTTTTTCAGATTATTCTGCTGCGACAGCGTCAGTGATCTTATCAACCCGGATCGCCGAGAATTTGAACTCGGGGATCTTACCATAGGGGTCAATGGCCGAGTTGGTCAGAATGTTCGCTGCGGCCTCAACATAGGCGAACGGGATGAACACCATGTCTTCGGCAATGGCCCGGTCGGCACGCGCCATGATATCGATCGAACCGCGCCGCGTGGTCAGACGAACCATATCGCCAGGTTCGACACCCATCAATTTCAGAGTGCGCGGGTTTAGCGAGCAGTTCGCCTCGGGTTCAACAGCATCCAGAACCAGTGAACGGCGTGTCATCGACCCCGTATGCCAGTGCTCCAGCTGACGGCCAGTGGTGGCGATCATCGGGTATTCGGCATCTGGTGCTTCGTCTGGCGGAATGACGCTGGCCGGGGTGAACCGGGCGCGCCCCTCAGAACGGGGGAAGCCATCGCCAAACACAATCGCCTGACCGGGATCGGTTTCGCTAAGGGACGGATAGGTGATGGTTTCAGTCTTCAGACGATCCCAGGTGATGTTGTCTAACGACTTCATCGTCTGCTTCATCTCGTTAAAGACCTGGCTCACATCCGTGTAATCCCAGTTCAGACCGATGCGCTGCGCCAGCTCGACCGTAATCTTCCAATCCTCGCGCGCCTCACCCGGAGGTGTCACGGCGGGACGCACACGCTGCACCTGACGGTTGGTGTTGCTGACGGTACCATTCTTTTCGTACAGCGCCGAGGCGGGCAGGATAATGTCAGCATAGTTTGCTGTTTCGGTCAGGAAGATATCCTGAACAATCATCAGATCGAGATTGGCCAAGGCAGCACGCGCATGATCCGCATCCGGGTCGGACATCGCAGGGTTTTCGCCCTGAATGTACATCCCCTTGATGTTGCCCGCATAGGCTTGGTCGATGATCTCGGTAACCGTCAGACCCTTCTCGTTTGAGAAATCATCAGATTGCCAGACGTCATTGAACTTGGCCCGAATTCCGTCATCCATAACCGACTGATAATCGGGCAAGAACATCGGAATCAGACCTGCATCAGATGCGCCTTGCACGTTGTTCTGACCGCGCAGCGGGTGCAGACCCGCACCAGGTTTACCAACGTTGCCGGTCATCAAGGCAAGGCTGATCAGGCAACGCGAGTTATCCGTGCCGTGGATGTGCTGGCTGACGCCCATGCCCCAGAAAATCAGACCCGCATTTGCACCGGCAAACAGACGCGCAACACGGCGCAGCTGATCCGGTTCAATGCCGCAGATTTTGGACATTTTCTCGGGACTGAAGTCACGCAAATGTTCTTTTTCCGCTTCCCAGTTTTCGGTCCAGCGGTGGATGTATTGACTGTCGTACAGTTCCTCTTCAACGATCACATGCATGATCGCATTCAGCATCGAAACATCCGCGCCGGGGCGAAATTGCAGCATTTCTGTCGCGAATTTGCGCATGCCAACGCCACGCGGGTCCATCACGATCAGCTTGCCACCGCGTTTGGTGAACTGCTTGAAATAGGTCGCTGCAACGGGGTGGTTTTCGATCGGGTTGGACCCGATGATGATCGCCACATCTGCGTTTTCAATCTCGTTAAAAGTTGCAGTTACCGCACCCGAGCCAACGTTTTCAATCAGCGCCGCAACCGAGGACGCATGGCACAAACGGGTGCAGTGGTCGACGTTGTTGTGTTTGAAGCCTTGGCGGATGAACTTCTGGAAC
This sequence comes from Phaeobacter sp. NW0010-22, assembly GCF_040365955.1. NCBI lineage: Bacteria > Pseudomonadati > Pseudomonadota > Alphaproteobacteria > Rhodobacterales > Roseobacteraceae > Phaeobacter > Phaeobacter sp. NW0010-22. Next base: position 63,889 of record NZ_BAABWT010000001.1, on the reverse strand, counting down.
AGATACGCCTCTTCATTGGTACATTTGGCAGACCCAAAGCCAGCGACCGAGCGCGGATCGCCAGCGCGCAGCGATTTCAACTTGGTCGCGGCCAGATCCATCGCCTCTTCCCACGAAGCTTCGCGGAAATGGGTGCCGATGTTACCAGGATCCACGTTCAGCCCTTTGGCAGGGGCATCGTCGCGACGGATCAGCGGTTTGGTCAGGCGGTGTGGGTGGTGAATATAGTCGAACCCAAACCGGCCCTTAACGCACAAGCGGCCTTCATTGGCGGGGCCATTGATGCCCTCGACGTATTTGACCTTACCGTCTTTGACTTTGAGGCTGACCTTGCAGCCCACGCCGCAGAATGGGCAGACGCTTTCTGTCTCAGAATCGAAATCCTTGCTGTCGCCCTGTTGCCGGTCATCCAACACAGTGGCGGGCATCAGCGCGCCGGTTGGACAGGCCTGCACACATTCACCACAGGCCACACAGGTCGAAGCCCCCATGGGGTCGGCCAAGTCAAATGTTACCTGCGCGGTGTGGCCACGACCGGACATGCCGATCACATCATTCACCTGTACTTCGCGACAAGCACGAACACACAAGTTGCAGTTGATGCATGCATCAAGATTGACGCGCATCGCCACGTGGCTGTCATCCAGCAGAGGGATCTGTTCGACTTCTTTGGCAGGAAACCGGCTCTCAGAGACGTTGCTCAGTTCAGCCATATCCCAGAAGTGGGCGGATTTGTCGTGCGCCTCTTCCGGCTGGTCGGCCACCAGCAGTTCCATCACCATAGCGCGCGATTTCTCGGCCCGCTCAGAGTCGGATTTGACCACCATTCCTTCGGCAGCGGGACGCACACAGGACGCGACCAATGTGCGCTCGCCTTCAACCTCGACCATACAGGCGCGGCAGTTGCCATCGGGGCGATAGCCTGGTTGGGGCTTGTGGCACAAGTGCGGGATGATCAGGCCACGGCCATTGGCCGCTTCCCAGATTGTCGTGCCCTCGGACACGGTGACATCTTCGCCATTCAGGCTGAAGGTGACTGTTTTGGTTTCGCTCGCATCAAGCATGGCTGTCTCCCTCAGATTTCGTCAGCAAAGTGTTTCATGACCAGGCGGATCGGGTTTGGCGCCGCCTGCCCCAGACCACAGATGGACGCATCGCCCATCACCTGACACAGATCCTCAAGCAGATCGGTATCCCATTTGTCGGCCTGCATCAGCTTAACCGCCTTTTCACACCCAGTCCGGCAGGGCGTACACTGGCCGCAGCTTTCGTCCTCAAAAAACCGCAGCATGTTCAGCGCCGCATCCCGGGCAGTGTCCTGATCTGACAGAACAACAACCGCAGCAGACCCGATAAAGGTGCCCAAGGGCTGCAAAGTGTCAAAGTCGAGCGGGACATCATCGATGCTAGAGGGGAGAAGGCCCGACGATGGCCCGCCCGGTTGATACGCCTTAAAGGTATGACCCTCAGCCATGCCCCCAGCCGCATCAATCACGTCAAGAATGGTCGAACCGGCGGCCAGCAAATACACACCCGGGCTCGCAACGCGCCCCGAAATCGAATAGCTGCGCAGACCTTTACGGCCATTCTTTTCAACAGAGCTCAGGATCTCACCACCTTCGCGGCAAATCTTAGAGACCCAGTAGAGAGTTTCCACATTGTGAACGAGGGTTGGTCGATTGAAGACACCCACCTGCGCCACAAAGGGCGGACGGTGACGCGGCAGACCTTTTTTGCCCTCAATGGATTCGATCATCGCGGATTCTTCACCGCAGATATAGGCACCAGCCCCCCGACGCAGATCAATATAACCCGATTCTACGATGCCAGCGGTTTCCAGCGCGGCAATCTCGGTCCGCAGAATTTCCAGCACAGCAGGATACTCGTCGCGCATGTAGATAAAGCAAGTTTCCGCCTCAACCGCCCAAGCGGCGATCAGCATCCCTTCGAGGAAGACATGCGGGGTGCGTTCCAGATAGTAGCGATCCTTGAACGTGCCGGGTTCGCCTTCGTCCCCGTTCACAGCCAGATAACGCGGTCCTTCGTTCATACGAACAAAGCCCCATTTCTTGCCAGATGGGAAACCAGCGCCACCCAGACCACGCAGACCCGAGGACAGGATATCGTCCTGAACCTGTTCCCAATCGCCATCAGCGCGCAAGTCTTTCAACTTGGCGTATCCGCCGTTGTCGCAATAGGCGGCAAACCCTTCATACGCGGGCACATGCGCATGGGTGTCATCGGCAGCTATGGCAGCCTGCACCTTTTCTGGCGTGGCATGGTCGATATGATTATGGCCGATTTCCAGAACCGGTGCAGTATCGCAACGGCCCATGCAAGGGGCGCGCAGGACACGAACCTGCGAGGCATCAAGACCATCTTCCAACGCGGCTTTCAGCTGTTGGGCTCCGGCCATTTCACACGATAGAGAGTCGCAAACCCGGATGGTCAACGCGGGTGGAGGGGTCTCTTCCTCTTTCACCACGTCGAAATGGGCATAGAAGGTGGCAACCTCATAGATTTCAGCCTGACCGACACGCATCTCGACGGCCAGAGCAGCGATGTGATCCGCGCTCAGATGACCGTGCTCATCCTGAATGAGATGCAGGAATTCGATCAGCAGATCCCGTCGTCGGGGACGATCGCCCAACAAACGGTGGATCTCGGCCATCGCCTCATCTGTAAACTGACGCCCTTTTGGCGTGCGCCGTCCCTTGCCTTTGCCTGACTTCCAAACGCCTTTGTCTGCGCCTGAAGGTTTGGTATCCAATGGTGCCATCGTGCCCTCCGAATTGAGACGCTCCATGTCTCATCAGCGCTGCATATCGTCAAATTGCTATTTGCAATTGCACGATAACGACAACTTATCACCGCAAAGCCGTCACCACGCGCCTTAACGCGTCTATTGTAGGCAATTCCGGGTCTCTGTTCAAAGTCGCCAAACAAATCGGTTTGCTTACAACAGGATCCACCAATGGCAGGGTCTTTGTCCCCTCTAAATGACCAAGCGCACGCACTAAAACACGCGGTACGACCGCAGCAGCAAGCCCCTCGCGCGCCATGACCATGGATGCAGTAAACCCACTAGTTTCTGCGACCACCTGTGGGTGCAGCCCCTGATCAGCAAAAATCCGGTCCAAAATGCGGCGATTCTGCATTTGAGGTTCCAAGAGAGACAGCGGAAAGTCTGCCACCCGGGCCCACGGGATTGGCCCCGTTTCGGGTGTCATATGTTCTGGCACCAACAACACATAGGTCTCTTCGTAAAGTGGTTGAACCATGCGCAAATCAGTGCCGATACTATCTCCATAGGTCACGCCTGCATCAATCGTACCCTCGTCTAATTTCTGCTGGATGCTTGAAGCCGACAAGGTCTCAATGCGCGTTACAATTTTGGGATGCGCGGCATGCAATCGCTTTATCAAGCGCCCAGTAAAAGCCAGCGCTGTTGGGATGACACCAAGGATCAACGTCCCTGAGATTTCGCCGCGTGTCGCCAACAGCTCTTGTTCCAACGCTTTGGCATCATCCAAGATCCGGCGCGCACGGCGGACAATCATCTCGCCCTCTTCGGTCAACCCCTGAAACCGATTGGCGCGACGCACAATAGAGACGCCCAAACGATCCTCAAGGTTTCGGATGCGCATCGAAAATGCTGGTTGTGAGATACCACATTCTTCGGCGGCCTTGGCAAAATGGCGATGCCGCGCCAAGGCGCTTAGCAATTGCAAATCACGTATTTCGATCACTTTGGACCTCGGGCTGGGATTGTCATTATGTGCTCGGTCACCATAGCGGTCCAGCGGGTCAGAACCAGCCCCACCAGACGCCGATTAAGTGACCGACCTAAAAAGAGGATTGACAAAAGGCGGGTATCCAAGAGATGACATATTAACGAACGTTCACTAATATTCGTTCCGCGATGGAGGAGAATGAAGCCCATGCTAACGCTTGGTGAATTGATCAACCGCAATGCCCGCACCCACGGTGACCGAGAAGCTTATGTAGATATGAGCCGTCGAGTGTCTTGGCGTGCACTGGATGAGCGGACAGACGCACTTGCACATGAGTTGCGCCGTTCTGGTGTTAAGCCAGGCGACCGAATTGGCGTCATCCTCAAAGACTGTATCGAGGTGGTTGAAACCATCGGCGCTTGCGCCAAGGTCGGGGCCGTTCGTGTTGGGTTAAACTACCGCCTTGCCCCACCAGAGCTGGGGGCACTGATAGATGACAGCGGTATCGATCAATTGTTCGTACAGACGGAAATGGCAGAGATTGCCACCAGTGCGTTGCAGCACAGTGATCGCCAGCCCAGGCTAATTGGCATTGGGGCCGGTCATTCACTCGAGCGCGATTATGAAACAATGATCGCCAAGGGGGCGACTGACACATTGTTCAAGCAAACCCGGCACGAACGGTTGATGATCTGTTACACGACCGGGTCAACCGGGCTGCCCAAAGGGGCCATCTACCCTCATCAGTTGATGATGGAGTCGATGGCAGCGATCGCATTGGCCGAAGGCGCCACCCCTGACGATGTATTCCTGCATGCCATGCCTGCCTCAGGCGTTCCGATCATGCATTTAATGCGAAACATTTTCCACGGATCCAAATGCGCCATCATTGGAGAGTGGGACGCTGAACGAGCCTTGCAGATGATCGAAGCAGAGCAATGCTCGATCTGCGTCTTGGTTCCGACAATGCTGAATAGCCTGCTCAATTCAGGTCTCATCGAAAAGTACAATGTCTCATCTATGCGTCAGTTGGGATATGGATCTGCCCCCATTCCGCCTGCCACCATTCGCGACGCCGTACAAGCGTTCGGCTGTTCGTTCTTACAAATGTACGGCACGACTGAATTGATGGGCATGTCTATGATGATGACAGCAACCGATCACAATCTCGCTTTGAACGGGGGCCATGATTGTCTTTCCAGTGCTGGACGCCCGCTGTATTTCGTTGATGTCAAAATTGTCGATGACGCGGGCAACGTATTACCAGATGGTGAAGCCGGTGAATTGTTGATCAAAACACCCTATGTCATCCCCGGTTATTGGAATCAGGACGTCAAGTATTCGGAAACAGTGCGCGATGGTTGGTTGTACACAGGCGACATCGCCACGCGCGATTCCCAAGGGTTCATTTATCTGATGGATCGTGCGAAATTTCGCATCAAATCAGGCGGATACAACATCTTCCCTGTCGAGATCGAAAACTGTTTGGCAGAGCACAACGCAGTGGACGAGGTCAGCGTGTTTGGCCTGCCTGATCCGAAATGGGGAGATCGGATCCACGCCACTGTGACGCTTAGCGACGGTTCAGACCTGACCGGAGAAGAACTGCGTGAATTCTGTCGTGGGCGGATCGCCAATTTCAAAATCCCCAAAGAGATCGAGATCTGGGACACCCTCCCCAAGGGGCCAACTGGAAAAATCCAGAAACGCGAGATTATCGAGATCTGCAAACAACGAGAGGCGGCGCCACACTCTCACTGACGCCTCTCTAGTGCGCGGTGGTGTTCCCCACCATCGCGCGCACCAGACACCCTCAACTTGCGTCTCTTATTATTTAGGGGCGTAGTGTTGCCTAAAACCACCCCGCCGAACGGGGTGGTTATGCACATCATATCAACGCCGCTGCGTAGATTAAGCCTTTGGCACAAAATTTCGCACGCGCTGTTGAAAATAAGTCAAAGGAGACTCGGCGCCTGCCCCGCTGGCCAACTGCCCAACCGAATATCTGGGCGACATCAGCGCGCGCTGCATTTTTTCCACGACATAGACATCTTCGGTTTGGAAATCCCCGGTTTCCAAGGGGTGTTTTTTCCAGTGCGACGACTTTACCGTTCCCGTGGTTTTGTCATAGCCCGGCACATATTTCAGCCCGCCCATCGCCTTGAGACGCCCCTTGGGCATCCAACTGTGCACCTCAAGCCGAGTTTTCCCTGGCGCAATGGGATACATGATGGACAAGGAAAATGAGTAAGGCGAAGTAACAACCAACGTGGTCGGGAACATCGCATACACACCACCATAGCCATGTTCCCCGGTATGCAGCAGCGGTTTGAGCTTCATCTTTTGCAGCTGTTCCGCCACGTATTGCGGGATGCGGCTTTTGATATTTTCATGTTCGGTTGAGTACCAAACCTGATGATCCCCATGGGTATCCCACACGTTCTTTTCTGGACGCGGACCGCCCAATGTATGCTCGTGCAAATAGGCCAGATGATAACCGTCGATGGCATTCTCAAAGAACACTTTCCAGTTGCACTCCATTTCGTACACAATGACGTCCTGCGCGCGCGCAAGTTCCGGGTTGTTCAAGTCATGTGGCCAAACAACCTCGGGGATCGTGCCCAGCCAATCTTCTAAGTTCAGATCAGGTTCAGGGCTAACAAAAACCAGGCCTTTGAACTCTCCAATCGAGGCGCGATGCAGGCCGTTTGCCTTTTTGTCAAAGTTTGGAAACAACTCTCTCTGATCCGGAACACCACGCAATGCTCCATCCAACCCAAAGGTCCAGCGGTGGTACGGGCAAACGATGGTTTTCCCAGTGTTTCCGCATCCCCGATCAACCAATTCCGTCCCTCGGTGACGGCAGATATTGTGAAAGGCGCGCAATTCGCCGTCAGACCCCCGAATCACAAGTAAGGTGAATGTTCCAACCGTTGCGGTCATGTAATCACCCGGATTCGGAACATCGCCGACAACACCCGCAAATCCCCAAGTTTTGGCGAACAACTCCTTCATTTCTCGGTCAAACCAGTCCTGCGAAGTGTAAGCCTCAGGTGGTAATATCTGAGTGGCTTGATCCGGCATATGGGTATCTAAAGTCACGAAAATCTCCTCTTCATTCTATACGACATTGCGCGATTGGCCAGTTGTTAGTCACATTAGACAAACAATCATCTTTGACAACTAATGTGCAATGTGCTTCACTTCAAGCAAATGTGAACGTTCACTAACTAAAGCTTACCAAACCCACCAACGAGTGGGTCCACAGGCAAAGGGAGGCACCAATGACAACCATAAACTCCGGCACGCCCGGTTCTATGCAGCTTGCCTATGGGCTGGGCGGTATCGCGAATGGCGTATTTTCAAACGGGCTCAGCTTTTTCCTGCTGATCTATTACAATCTGGTCATTGGATTGCCCGCTGAAATGGTTGGCCTTGCCCTGTCCATTGCGCTTGTCTTTGATGCGGTTTCGGATCCGTTGGTTGGATATATTTCAGACAACTGGAAATCTCGCATGGGTAAGCGGCATCCGTTTATCTATCTGGCGCTCATCCCCGTTTCAGCGCTGTTCTGGCTGATTTGGAATCCACCCTCTTCGCTGGCGTCTCAGATGGAACTGTTCTGGTTCCTGCTGGGCACAACAATCGCGTTGCGGTTAGCAATGACGCTCTATGATGTGCCTCATAACGCAATGGTTCCTGAACTAACCTCAAGCTACAATGGGCGAACCCTGCTAGCAGGATACAAAGTGTCAGCCACATGGATCGCGGGTCAGATCATGGTCATCGCAATGTATGTTGTGTGGTTGGTGCCAACCGACATCATGCCATATGGCATCTTGAACCAAGCCGGTTACCAACAAGCTGGATTGTTCGGAGCCGTGATCATCGGCATTGCAATTCTCATGTCTGCGCTGGGGCTCAACCGGTATCAGAGCAAAATGCAACAGATTGCCCATGCAGAACACGGAAATGCAGGCGGTTTCTTTACCCAGTTTCTTGCTGCGGCCAGTCTGCCAAGCCTGCGCGCCATCTTCATTTCTTCAGCTGTTTTTGCCATCGGGGCCGGCATTGGAGCCGCGCTGTGGACCTATTTGATGAGCTTTTACTGGGAACTCAGCAACGATCAGATCGTGTACATCTTGTTCGCCAACCTCATCGGAGCGCTGGCTGCAGGGCTTATGATTAAAACCGTTTCCAATCGCGACAATAAGAAATCCGCTGCGATCAAGCTGTCGGTGCTTTCAACAATCGTCGGCGTCGGTCCTTATCTCTTGCGTCATTTCGATTTGTTTCCAGCCAATGGAACAGAAATGCTACTGTATGCATTGCTGATCCATGGTGTTTTGCAGGTCGGTTTGATCGTGGCAACGACTTCACTGATGACGTCTATGACCGCAGATGTCGTCGAAGTGGGTTTGCATCACTCTGGATATCAAAACGAAGGTATCATTACTGCCTCTATCACCTTTGTTCTTAAGGCGGGTACCGCGGGTGGGCTGGCTATTTCAGGCGCATTTCTAGGTCTGATCGGGTTTCCAACCGCGCCGGACCAATCAAACCTGACCCCCGAAATTATCAGCGGCCTTGGCTACAACTATACCTTGTTGACGATGGTGGTTTACGTGCTCTCGATTATCGCGCTGTTCTTTTACCGTATCGACAAACAGCAATTCGAGAACCTGGTGCAGAACACGTCTCGCGCAGCGACTTAATCTCATACATTCAACGGGCGGGGCGCATGTTACCCCGCCTGCCCCACACCAACGGAGATGATTTCATGACTCATCACGACCCGACCCTCGCAGCCGATATGCAGGCCCTTCTGGAAACCCAGCGCGCGCATTCCTTGAAAGTGCCCACCGCGAAAGATCGTATCGACCGCATCAATCGTCTGATCGACCTGATCGCAGACAACAAAGACGCGCTTGCAGATGCCATTTCGACCGATTTTGGCAATCGCAGCAGGGCCGAGACCCTGATCGCGGATATTGGCGGCACTCTAACAGAACTGAAACATGCCAAAAGCCATTTGGCACAATGGATGAAGCCGTCCAAAGCCAAGGTCGATTTCCCGCTCAACATGTTTGGCGGCAAAGCACGGATTGAATATCAGCCCCTTGGTGTGATCGGGATTGTCGCGCCGTGGAATTTTCCGATCTATCTTGCAATTGGCCCCATGGGCGAGGCGTTTGCAGCCGGCAATTCTGTTATGCTGAAACCGTCCGAATTCACGCCGGCCACCTCTAATCTAATGAAAACCCTGATCGAGCAGAGTTTTTCCCCGCACGAGGCCGTCGTCATAACTGGTGGCGTCGAAACAGGGGTAGCCTTTACCAAGCTGCCTTTCGATCACTTGCTATTCACTGGTGCGACCTCGATCGGGAAACACATCCTGCACGCAGCAGCTGACAATCTTGTCCCTGTAACGTTGGAGTTGGGCGGCAAATCCCCTGCCATTGTCACAGACAACGCCAACCAGGACACAGCGGCGGCACGGATCGCAGCAGGCAAGTTATTTAATACGGGTCAAGTTTGCTTGGCCCCAGATTACGCCTTGGTCCCGCGCGAAAACCTACGCGCCTTTGTAGACGCGGTGCAGGGTAAAATCGCAGCCGCCTATCAAACGCTACAAAACAACCCCGACTACACCCACATCGTATCAGATCGTCAACTTGATCGCCTGAAAGCACTCGTCACACAGGCCCGCGACAGCGGTGCCGAAGTGATCGAAGTAAACCCCGCTGGGGAGGATTTGAGCGCGATCAATGAAAAGGTTATGGCCCCGACTATCATCGTTGACCCGTCCGCCGATCTAGATGTGATGACAGACGAAATCTTTGGCCCAATCCTGCCCGTTGTTCCCTATGACACGCTGGATCAGGCCATCGCTTTTGTAAACGCGCGCCCACGCCCGCTTGCATTGTATGTGTTCAGCGCGGATGCGCAGGACCAAGAAACGGTTCTGGAAAACACGACCTCTGGCGGGGCCTGCATCAATGACACGATTATGCATTCCACCCAGCACAGCCTACCCTTTGGCGGCGTTGGTCCATCGGGCATGGGATCTTATCACGGGCACCATGGCTTCAAACTCTTTAGCCACGAAAAAGCTGTCTACAAGCAGATCAACATGGATTCACCGTTCAAACCCCTGCGCGCCCCATTTGGCAACAAGTTCAAAAAGGCCATCGCGCCCATGTTGAAGAAATAAGGACATAATATGAAGCACTTAACGAACCACCCTATCACGTGGCTCACTGTGATTGCGCTGATTTTTGCAACGCTGTTCGGCCATTACTGGATCTGGGGATCTCTCTTCCTATGGTGGTCTTATACGTCCTTTGTCGCGGGCGAAGCCTTTATTGGTGACATCGTAAACGTGCAGGAGAACCCACCGCTGTTTTGGACGGTCACTGTGATGTGGTTCAGCCTAGGGACCTATTATGTCGTTCAAGATTTGGCTTGGCGTTTGTTTGGCGTCTACTTCGATATCACTCAATTGGTTGGTGTAAATCCTTACGGTTTCTGACCTGCTCCCCTCTTACAACTCAGAAAGATTGATTATGGTACATGCAAAAGTTCTAACTAGCAGCCTCATCGCTGCGGTCCTTAGCGCCTCAGCGGCCTATGCCGACATGCCGGTTACAATCAACAACGTTGATGCATCAGGTGGGGCGATCCACGTGTTGGCATTCAACGACAAAACCGCGTTTGAGGGCAACATGTTCGCCAAAATGGTGAGCTATGTGAAAATTCCAGCTACCGAAGGCACCGTTACAGGCACCCTTAAGGGTCTTGAGCCAGGCACCTATGCAATCATGTTGCACCACGACGCCAACGAAAACGGTCAGATGGAAATGAAAGGCGCCGTGCCACTCGAAGGCTGGGGATACAGCAATGGCGCGGGCGCGACCTCTGTTCCAACGTTTGAAGAGGCCTCTGTCGAATATACGGGCGAAAACACCGCCGAAATGGCGATGAATTACGCCCCCTAGTTCACCTGTGCAGAACCAAAACAACCAGCAACATCCCGCCGAGCTGCGGGGTGTTTTTTTGTTTCTTACCTTGCAGGATGCGGCAATCATATTAACTTGTCAATTACGACAGTAAATTGATTTTCCGCCCCTTCCTGTCGCCCCGATAAAGCCCTCGTTTCAAGCAACTCAAAAGCGACAGCCCCATGATCAACACTTCTGGAGAAACCAGCCGGTTTCTGATGCAAGCCACATTGGGCGCCGATCAGGCCCTGCTAAATTCAGTCAGTCAGACCGGCATTCTCACTTGGCTGGACCAACAATTACGGCATCAGCCAAAGAACGGCCGCAAATTTGAAGATGCCACCCGCTCCATCTGGAAAGACTTTCGCGAGCGATTGGTTGCAGAACATGGCGCCTCAGCCTTGGACGGGGATGGCAACAATCCCGCCCTACCCTACAAGTGGTATTTCCATATGGCCTGGTGGGATCACACGCTCATCAGCAAGGATGACCTATTACGCCAGCGTGTCGCCCAAGCCCTGAGCGAAATTCTGGTGATCTCGGATCAGTCATCGCTCGAATTGGATTCAATCGGGTTCGCCAGCTTTTACGATCTGCTCTACAAACATGCTTTTGGCAAATACACCGAACTTTTGTACGAAGTTTCGATGCACCCAATGATGGGGATCTATCTGTCCCATCTGATGAATCAAAAAGCAGACAAGCAGCAGAACATCCATCCAGATGAAAACTATGCCCGTGAGATCATGCAGCTGTTTTCTATTGGCCTGTTTGAGCTGAATGCAGACGGCACCGAGAAACTGGATGCTGCCGGCAAACCGATCCCCACTTATGACAACTGCGACATCAAGGAGTTGGCCCGCGTTTTCACCGGATTATTGCCAGCTGCGTATCAATACGAATGGACCAACAGTTTCTGGGCCAAAGACTACAACGGGTACCCTGTTGGATTTGATGATGATGTGGAAAAGGCCTATAAAACAGTGCCGTTCATCGACGCGACCAAGGGAATGGTTGTCGATGAAAACTATCATGATCGCGGCGCAAAATCACTGCTGAACGGTCAAGTGACATTACCCGGAGGCCAAAAGGGACCACAGGAAATCTGGTCTGCGGTCAAGCAATTGGTTGCGCATCCTTCCACCGCTCCGTTCATCGCAAAACACCTGATCAACCGCATGGTCACCTCGAACCCCAGCCCCGCTTATGTACAGGCCGTGGCAGAGGCGTTTGGCAAAGAAGGCAACATTGGTGCAACGATTCATGTAATTCTGACATACCCAATGCAGAACGAAGTTGCCCACACCCGCCTTTCAAGTGCGCGCAAAGCGGATGGAAAGTGGGTGCAATCTCAGCGCCTGAAATCCCCTCTTCAACGGGTCACACAGTTGCTTTTGGCGTTTAATGCGCAAAACAAAAGCGGCCGCAATTGGGTGCTTGGCGACGACTTGCAAGAGGCGTTGCAAATGCACCCGCTTTCGGCGCCGACGGTTTTCAACTTTTACAAACCGGATTTTGCCCCTCATGGCCCAATTCAAAACGCAGGCCTGGTTGCGCCAGAGTTCGAATTACACACTGCGGCGACTTCGGTCTCTTACGTGAACCAGATGTATTATTGGTTCTTTGGCGGGTATCTGCCCTTGGTCAGCACCCAGATCGGATCAACCGAACAACAGAAGATGGTCATGGAAATGGATCCCGATACGCTTTGGTCTTACGAAAATGATGCGCTTTGGTTTGATTTCTCGGACGAAATAGCCGCTGTCGGGTCTGCTGCCAAACGAGATGCGCTGATTGATCGTATTAGCATTCTTTTGACGGGGCGCACATCGGGCACCGCTAAAGCGCGCATCAAAGAGGCAATCCGCCAGTTTTCAAACAACCCGGAATGGGTGGTGCAAACGATTGCTTTCATGATCTCCATCTCTCCCGAATTCACTGTTCAGGAGGCCTGAGCCATGTTCAATTCCCCCTTCACACGCCGCGCATTCTTGCAATCCACAGGTCTGGCTGCCGCAGGCACTGCGATGAGCGTCGGCTTGCCGGGTCTTGCCAATGCTGCAGCCAAAGGCACCTTGATCACACCACAGCGCAAAGCGTTGGTCTTTATCATGTTGGATGGCGGCAACGACAGCTACAATATGTTGGTGCCAAACACGGGTGTCTTTTATAAACAATACGCCAAAACGCGGGGCAATTTGGCGCACAAGCGACGCAACCTCTTAGCCCTAGACGGCCCCGAGGACGACGACGGGCGCAGCTTTGGCCTGCACAGTGCCATGCCTGAGGTGCAGCAGCTCTACAATGACAAGAAGCTTGCCTTTGTTGCCAACGTTGGGCCCTTGGTCGAGCGCATTCAAAAGGCTCAGTTTTATGACGGGTCTGCGCAACTTCCACTTGGTTTGCTGAGCCACGCGGATCAGTTCAAGCACTGGCAGACATCGCGCCCTGACTTGCGCCAGAACGATGGTTGGTTTGGTCATTTCGCAGATGAGCTGCAGCCTAGTCTGTCTGCACATGACATCCCGATGAACATCTCGCTTGCAGGTCATAACATTCAACAAAACGGGCATCAAAACCTACCCTATTCCATCACCGCCGATGGATCCGTAGGGTTGTATGTCAAAGAAGAGCGCAGTGACCTGAATGACGCCTTGTTGAACAGCTTTACCAAATTGATGAACGAAGACCACAGAGACGATCCATTTATGGAAACCTATCTGGACCTGACACGGCAAGCCCAAGCCAAGCATGAAGTGTTCCAAGAGGCGACGCGCGGAATTTCTGTACCGGGGCACTTCTCAACCACGGATCTAAGTCAACAGTTGCGCATGGTGGCTCGCACCATAAAAGCTTCTGAGGCCTTGGGCCTGCAACAGCAGACTTTTTTCATTCGCTATATCGGGTGGGATCACCATGATGAGCTTTTGAACAATCAGGGTCAAATGCTGGGCATTCTGTCGCGTGCACTGGGGGAATTTCAGACCGCCCTTGGCGACATGGGGCTCGACGAAAAGGTTGTGACATTTACCGGCTCTGATTTCGGACGCACATTGACGTCAAACGGCAATGGCACGGATCACGGCTGGGGCGGCAACACGATCGTCATGGGCGCACCTGTCAAAGGGGGCCGTGTTTACGGCGAATACCCAAGCCTGGGGTTAGGCAATGACAACCTACAAGACATCGGTGACGGGGTCCTGATCCCAACGACGTCGACGGATCAATTGTATGCTGATCTGTCCTTATGGTTTGGTGTTCAGTCCGATGCCTTGGATGGGCTATTCCCCAACCTGAAACGGTTCACAAATTTATCCAGTGGCGCCCGGCTGGGGCTTTTCTCATAAATCATCCAAAGGGGCACGCCTGACGCCGAATTGGTGTGTTCCTTTTTTCGATTTCGCATTCCTTGTGGCGGTTTGGGCCCCACTTTGGCGACTGCGCAGCAGAAGCCGTTCAAACAGGCTTGACCTTAAACGACCCAGCGCCTAATCCGGCTGCTTTCTTTGATTGGTGATCGCGAGGAAGTGGGCATGACGACACAAAGTCTGGCATTGGGAATTGACTTTGGAACCTCCAATTCTGCCGCGGGTATGCTGCGCGATGGAAAACCCCACTTAATCGAGGTTGAGGCCGGGGAACGCACGTTACCCACTGCCTTTTTCTTTGATTTCGACACGCGCAAGACGCTTATTGGTGGGGCCGCGAACACAGCACTGATTGATGGGCTTGAAGGGCGCTATATGCGTGCGTTGAAACGGGTTCTGGGGACCTCACTGATGCATGAAAAACGCCAGATCCTGAATGAGCGCGTCACCTTTGTAGACATTATTGCACGCTTCCTGAAACAGCTGAAAACACGGGCAGAAGCCGAAACAGGATTGGTGTTTGAACGCGTTTTGTCCGGACGTCCGGTTCACTTTCATCTAAACGATGCGGCGCGGGACGCAAAAGCCGAGGAAGATCTGCTCGCCTGCTATTTGGCTGCCGGTTTCAAGGACGTCGCGTTTATGGCAGAGCCCGAAGCTGCGGCGATTGCAAGTGGTGCCCTTGATCAGAGCAAATCGCTTGGGTTGATCGTAGACATCGGCGGCGGGACATCCGATTTTTCTCTGTTCCAAGCGCAGGGAGGCAGCGTCAATATCCTTGCCAACCATGGCATACGGATCGGGGGAACCGATTTTGACCGCGCCGTCAGCATCGACCGCGTGATGCCATTACTGGGTAAGGGCAGCGAATTGCGCAATTTGCACGGCCCCGGTACGATGACCACCCCCAACGCCATCTTCAACGATTTGGCGACGTGGGAGAAAATTCCGTTTCTTTACACGGCAACCAGTCGTCGAACCGTCGCTGATATGCATAAAATGTCCCAAGAACCGGAAAAGCTGAAACGCTTTGTCGATGTGCTCGAATCCGAACTGGGCCACGATATTGCCTTTGCCGTTGAACGGGGCAAGATCGCGGCCAATTCCGGCACCGAAACCCGGGCTGAGATCGATCTGAGCATTGTTGAACGCGGCCTCTCAGCCGAGCTCTATCCCATCATGCTGGATCATTTGTTGCGCAGCTTTTCCGACTCAATCCAAACCGGTGCCCTTGAAACGCTGGCGATGGCAGATTGCGCGCCTGCACGTGTGGACCGAGTCATCTACGTCGGTGGGTCAAGCCTGATGTCATTTGTTACCAATACCATGAAAGACACGTTTCCCGAGGCGCAACACGAGTTTTCCGAGGTGTTTACTGCAGTCGCAGATGGATTGGCGATTGCTGCCGGGCACTAAGGCCCTAACCTTCTTCTACGGTTGGTTTCTTGTTCGCTTCTGCCGCGGCCTTCATGCGCGCCAGCAGGTCGGCTTTGCTTTCTGACTTGCCATAGGGGTTTTTCGACGACCCTTTGGCATTGTGTTCTTTGTGGCGCGGTTTGTTGCTGCCCTTTTTGGGCGCTCCGGATTTGGTATAGTCCATGTTCAGGCCCTTACGATCTGTTGAGGTATGCGCGCTGATGCCTGAAACGAAGCTGCATCGCAAGGCTAGCAAAGTTCGGGGGGCCGGGCGCCCTTGCTCGAAAAGCGCCCGGGTTTGTATGTGATGGCCTGTTTCAGAGGCAGCGGTCGGCGCGAAAAATCTGCCCCGGTTCCCCGGCCTGCATGATTATTTCGTGACTGATCGCCCTTGGCAAAGCCCGCGCAAGGAACGCACGTGCCGCATCCACCCGGTCCGCATAATAGTCCGATGATTGCTGACCCGCTCCGGCGCTGGCGGTCCGGGCGATGCGCGCCGACATCCAGGCGCTCAAGCTTAGGGCCGTCACCTCAAGATAGTCACAGGCGCCTGACAGAACATCCCCAGAGGCCGCGCTAAGTACCCAATCGGTACTCCGTGCCAATCGTGCAGCTGCATCACGCAGAGCTATATTTACATCCGCCAGATCGTCGCCTAATGCGTCGGCCTCGGCCAACATCTCGGCGACAAACCCTTTTACGACTACGCCGCCGTCTCCGCGCACTTTGCGCGTGACCAGATCCCGCGCTTGGACCGCACTGGTGCCTTCGTAAATTTCGGTAATGCGCACATCGCGCACTAACTGTTCAACGCCATAGTCTTTGATAAACCCATGTCCGCCGTGCATCTGTACCGCTTCATTGGCCATCCGCGACCCCAACTCAGAGAGGTAGGATTTCAGAACAGGCGTCAACATAGATAGCTGAGTATTGGCTTCGCCACGCGCCTCGAACGTTGCGGCTCGGTGCGCTTCGTCCAACAGCCCAGCGCCGAAATAAGCCAACGCACGCGCGGCATCCATTTCGCCCTGCGCCGTAAGCAATCGACGGCGAACGTCCGCATGGACCATCAAAGGATCGGCTGGCCCCTCAGGGTTCCAATGTTCGCCTTCAGCTCGCCCTTGAAGGCGTTCATGCGCATATGTGGTCGCCGTCTGAATTGCAGCTTCGGCAATGCCCAACCCCTGCTGGCCAACCGACAGGCGCGCGGCATTCATCATAACAAACATAGCTGCCAGACCTTTGCCTTCTTCGCCGACAATCCACGCTTTGGTGTCTTCGAACGAGATGGCGCAGGTCGGTGATCCGTGGATACCCATTTTGTCTTCGATCCCGGAAATCGTGATCGAGTTTCGGGTGCTTGTCGTGTTGTTCTCTTCATCCAGCATGTATTTCGGGGCCAGAAACAGCGACAAGCCACGGGGACCGGGCTGCGCGCCCTCAACCCGTGCCAAAATAAGGTGTGCGACATTTTCCGACATGTCATGATCACCCCAAGTGATAAAGATCTTGTTGCCAGTGATTGCATAAGATCCGTCATCATTGGCAACGGCTTTGGTTCGGATCAGTCCCAGATCGGTCCCACAATGGGGTTCCGTCAGGTTCATGGTCCCTGCCCAATTCCCGCTGGTCAATTGCGGACAATAGACCGATTTCTGGTGATCAGACCCATGGGCCATCAGCGCCTCAACCACGCCAAAGTTCAGCTCGTGAATCAAGGCAAAAGCCAGGTTTGACCCTGCCATCCCTTCACGCAGCGCGGCGTGCAGGACAAAAGGCAATTGCTGCCCGCCGTACTCTTCTTCAAGCGCCAGCGCGTTCCAGCCGTCTTCGCAGAACACTTTGTAGGCGTCAGCAAAGCCCGGCGCAGCATAGACCTGCCCATCGTCCAGTTTTGCGCCCGGACGATCGCCAGCTTCGTTACAGGTCGCTAGGTTGTCGCGCACAAACCCGTTGATCGCATCAACCACGGCAAAGAAGGTATCTTTGTCGCAATGTTCATACCCTGGCAACGCCAGCGTTTGGTCCAGATCCAGAACTTCATCAAGAAGAAAAGTCAAATCCCGTAGGGGAAGGTGATAGTCCATCGTTTCCTCCGTCAGTTTTTCAGGGGCTTCCCGGTGGCCATGGTATGACGCATCCGATCAACTGTTTTGTCCTGCCGGATCAGGCGCATCATGCCTTGGGCCTCAAGCGCGTGCAGCGCTTCTTCGGTTAGGGTACCGCCCTCACCGCCGGCCAGAACATGTGCCGTTTCACGTGCGATTTCGACCGTATAGGGCGCGTCAGCCGTGGCTTTGGCTAATGCGATCAAACGCGGTTCCAAGGCCTTGGTGATCGCCTCGGCATCTAACGTGATTTCAGCCTTTGTCGGAGCGGAGTACCCCGTGGCCAACGTCATTGCCGCTGCTTTGGCCTCGGACAGCAGGCGATCGCGATTCATCACCACACCATCCGTGAGGCGCAGATATCCCGCATGTTGGGCCATTGGCGCAGAGCCAGCCATCAACGCCGCAGCAATCACATCAAACGCGGCCTCTGCCCCCTTGATTGGATCGCCAAGTTCTGCAGTTTTCCGGAGCAATAGCGCCGTGGTCCCACCCCATGCGGGCAACAGACCCACGTTCGCCTCAACCAGGCCGATGTTGCTTTCGAGTGCTGCCATGACACGATCTGAATGCATCAAGATCTCGCATCCACCACCTAAGGCCAGACCGCAAGCGGCAGAGACCACGGGGAACGGCGCATATTTGATCTTGCGCATGGTGGCTTGCCCGATGGCAAGTTGATCTGCGACCAGATCCAAGTCCCCAGCGTCGGCGCGATCCAGAGCCTTTTTCAGGTTGGCCCCCACAGAGAAATGATTGCCGTCCGAGCCGATGACCATCGCCTTAAAATCACGTCCGACCACATCAAGCGCGTCGGACACACCGGTCATGACTGGATCATCCAGCGCAGCATTCGGTGCAGTGATAGTCAACAGGGCTACGTCATCGCCCATATCGCGCAGTGTAACGGCGTCGGTTCCAAAAACAGGCACGTCAGTCAGATCAGAGGCAAAGATCACGCCCGGCCCGCGTGGTACGTCGGCCTGTTCACCCGAGGGCAGCAAAACTTTGCGATCCAAGCCTTTGCCCGAATAAATTCCGCCACGATCCGCAGCCAGCGCCAGCAATGGCGGCACGTCGTGTCCTTCGGCCTGCAAACGCGCGACAATCTTATCGACGCCGATCTTGTCGATCAGCTTGAACGGACCCATACGCCAGTTATAACCCAGCTCCATCGCAGCATCGATATCAGCTGGATTAGCGGTGATCTCGGGCACGCAATAGGCTGCATAAGACAGGGTTGGCCCCATCACAGACCAAGCATAGTCTGCCAGCCGATCCCCGGCTTGATCAATGAAATCCATGCCAAAGGATTTGGCCAGTTCCGGCCCCTTGGTTTGGGTTCGGTAGTCCAGTGTTGCCAGATCAACAGCCTCGGCAACAGGCTTACCGCTTGCATCCTTGCTGCGTTTATAAAACCCGGCTCCAACCTTGCGCCCGGCAAAACCTTTTGCTGCCATCTGATCAAACAGCTCCAACCCTTCGGTGCGGGTTTGTTGCGGATCGTCGGTCTCGAGCAGGTTGCGCATCGACAGGCGGGATTTGCCCATCAGGTCAACACCGATCAGATCCATCAGCGCAAAGACACCTGTGCCCGGTACACCAAAGGGGCGCGCAAGAACGGTGTCGGCCTCTTCAACCGTGATGCCACGGGCGACAGCTTCGCGTGTTGCGGCGTTCATCCACAGACCACCCAATCGGTTCGCAATGAAACCGGGACGGTCGTTGCAGGGCACAACGGTTTTACCCAAACGTTTGTCGCTAAAGGCACGCGCACGTTCAGTGGTGGCGGGATCCGTATCCGGGCCAGTAACCAGTTCAACCAGACGCATGTAGCGCGGCGGGTTAAAGAAATGCACGATCACGAACCGCTTGCGCAGCCCCTCATCCATCTGCGCGGTTAATTCCACCAAAGGAATGGTTGATGTATTCGAGCTGAGGATCGCGTCATCGCGCAGATACGGCGCGATTTTGCTGTACAATGCGTGCTTGATCGCCAGATCTTCCAGCACCACCTCGACCACCCAATCGCAGTCGCGCAATTGTTCCAAATCATCGTTCAAATTGCCCGCGCTGAGACGTGAGGCGTAGGCCGGGTCCGCCAATTGCGGTGCCCGACCTTTGGTCATGCGCTCAATCGCCCCCTTGGCGAGCATCGAGCGATCCTCGGCGTCTTTGGGTACGATATCGAGCAAAACCACTTGTGCTCCGGCGTTGGAAAAATGGGCCGCAATGCCTGCCCCCATAACGCCAGAACCGATAACCGCCACTTTGTTAATTTCGGACATTTACAGCACCTCGAACAGGCCAGCGGCACCCATACCGCCGCCGATGCACATGGTAGCGACAACGTATTTGGCGCCGCGTTTCTTACCTTCGATTAGCGCGTGGCCGACCATACGTGTGCCGGACATGCCATAGGGGTGACCCACGGAAATCGCGCCGCCGTTAACGTTGAGGATCTCGCTTGGGATGCCCAGTTTTTGCTGGCAGTACAGCGCTTGGCTCGCAAACGCCTCGTTCAGTTCCCAAAGACCGATATCATCCATTTTCAGCCCGTTACGTTCCAGCAGCTTTGGCACAGCAAAGACCGGACCGATGCCCATCTCATCGGGTTCGCAACCAGCCACAACGTAACCGACATAGCGGCCCAGCGGCTCAAGCCCACGCTGTTCGGCCAGCTTTTCGTCCATCACAACCTGCGCAGAACCACCATCAGACAGCTGCGATGCGTTACCAGCTGTGATCCACTTGCCTTCGCCCATAACCGGGTTCAGACCCTGCAGGCTTTCCAATGTGGTCGACGGGCGGTTGCATTCGTCCTGTGTCAGGG
The DNA here is from genome assembly GCF_040365955.1 of Phaeobacter sp. NW0010-22. Classification (NCBI taxonomy): domain Bacteria; kingdom Pseudomonadati; phylum Pseudomonadota; class Alphaproteobacteria; order Rhodobacterales; family Roseobacteraceae; genus Phaeobacter; species Phaeobacter sp. NW0010-22. The sequence continues at coordinate 43,429 of NZ_BAABWT010000001.1, read as the reverse complement.
TAACTTCTTCGGAGGTTACTTCGCCAGTTTCCCGGTTGGTGTTCAGCTTGGTCACTGTGATGGGAACAATTTCGTCATCAAATTTGCCAGCCGACTGCGCCGCTGCAGTGCGTTGCTGCGATTGCAGGGCAAAGGCATCCTGTGCTTCGCGGGTGATGCCATAACGCTCGGCCACCAGATCAGCGGTTTTGATCATCGGATCATAGATGCCGCGCACGTTCTCTTTCAGCCATGCCTCTTCCAGACGGTTCTGGTTGGTGTTTTTCATCACCAGCGAAATGCTTTCCGCACCACCACCAACAGCGACTGGAACGCCATCAACGATCACCCGCGAACAGGCCCGCGCCAGTGCTTCGAGACCCGAGGAACAGAACCGGTTGATGGTTACGCCAGACGCGGTAACGGGCAGACCCGCACGCAATGCAACCTGACGACCTAAGTTGCCACCATTGGCGCCCTCAGGCACGGCGTTGCCGATGATCACATCTTCGATTTCGGCCGGATCAACACCTGCGCGTTTGACGGCTTCGGCCACAGCATGGCCGCCATAGACAGCGGGATGGGTGTCGTTGAACCCCCCACGAAAAGCTTTGCCAATGGCGGTACGGGCGGTGGAAACGATAACAACAGAACGCATGGGAAGAGACCTTTGGAAGAAGAAAAGGAAGGGGAGAGTAAAGGGGACGGTGACCGCCCCCTCCAATGATCAGTTGTCGGTTGGGAGCTTGTAGTCCGCATATTGGTCACGCAGATGCAGCTTGGACACCTTACCTGTTGCGGTGTGTGGCAGTTCGGCTTGGAACACCACGTCATCCGGGGTCCACCACTTGGCGATCTGCCCGTCATACAGTGCCAACACGTCTTCGCGGGTCACATCTGTACCTTCGCGTTTCACTGCAACGATTAGAGGCCGTTCATCCCATTTGCGGTGTTTGGCTGCGATACAAGCCGCCTCCAGCACGTCAGGATGGCTCATGGCGATGTTTTCCAAATCGATGGAGGAAATCCATTCGCCACCCGATTTTATCACATCCTTGGTGCGATCGGTCAGGCGCAGGTATCCCTTGGGGTCAATGGCCGCAACATCACCGGTTGAGAACCAGCCGTCATCGGTAAAGGCATCCGCCCCTGCCCCATTGTAATAGCTGGAGGCGACCCAATGACCGCGCACTTGCAACATACCAGCGGCTTGACCATCGTGTGGCAGCAACACGCCGGCGTCGTCAACGATGCGCATTTCGACACCATACAGCGCGCGGCCCTGTTTGGTTTTGATCTGCAGACGTTCATCGAGCGGCAGCTTGTCTTCGCCGCGCTTGAGAACCGCAAGCGTGCCAACGGGCGATAGCTCGGTCATGCCCCACCCGTGCACGACTTCGATACCGTGTTCTTTTTCGATCTGTTCGATCAAAGACAGCGGCGCGGCGGAACCGCCCATCATGGCACGTTCCACGGTTTTCAGACGGGCACGGTTTTGATCCAAATGTTCGAACAGCCCCAGCCAAACGGTCGGAACTCCTGAAATCATGGTGACCTCTTCACAATCCATCAGCTCTTGCAAGGGTGCCGGGTCCATTCCCGGTCCGGGCAGCACCAGCTTGGTTCCATTCATCAGTGCCGCGTAAGGAATACCCCAGGCGCAGGCGTGGAACATTGGCACCACCGGCAACGTCGCATCCCGCGAGCTAAGCGCCAACCAATCCCCACCAGACACCCCCATAGCGTGCAACACGGTGCCGCGATGGGAATAGAGCACACCCTTGGGGTTACCCGTTGTGCCCGAGGTATAACACAGCGCCATCGCTGCGTTTTCATCCAATTCAGGCCAATCAAAAGTGTCCGGCTTACCCGCGATCAAGCTTTCGTAGTCAGAGAACCGGGTTTTCATATCAGGCACACGATCTGAGTCTGTCAGGCTAAACCACCCCTGAACCGTTGGGCAACGGCTCGACACCGCATCAACCAGCGGCGCAAAAGTCGTGTCAAAGAACAGGTGCGTATCCTGCGCATCGTTCACAATAAAAGCGATCTGGTCAGGGTGCAGACGCGGGTTGATGGTATGACAAATCGCTCCAAGACACGCCAAGGCGTAATACAGCTCTAAGTGTTGAGCATTATTCCAAGCCAGCGTGGCTACGCGATCCCCCGCGCCAACGCCCATTTCAGTCAGAGCATGCGCAAGCTGCTGCGTTCGGCGCCCCATATCAGCAAAGCTGTGGCGATCAATCGACATGTCAGAATTCCGCCAGACGATCTCGGCTTCGGGGTGCGCGCGCATGGCGTGACGAAAGATGCTCGTCACCGTTAGCGGCATGGTCATGATTTGGCCCGGCATGGTCTGTTTCGCCATGAGTTTTCCTCCAGAATTGCCCCGCTGGGCGCTCTCATGCCCGGCAGCGATGTTAGAATTTCTATTTTGGTGAGTTCAGAGTTGTGGTGCGTTCAGCCGTTCTACGACCTGCTCCAATGCGAATGACAATCCCAACACGCCCACATCGTCATATCGCTGTCCAACGATTTGCACCCCGATGGGCAAACCCGCGCGGTCCAGCCCGACCGGCACGCTGGATGCGGGTTGCTCTGTCAGATTAAACAAAAAGGTGTTCGCCCAACTTTCAAATATCTGGTCCGGATCCGACCCTGGCAGTTCGGCCTGAAAGGCGGTTGTCGGTGTCGAAGGCAAGATCACAAAATCATACCCTGAAATCAGGTTCAGCGCTCGTTCACGTAGCAGTTGGGTCGCAACAAAATTGGCATGATGGTCTGTGGCACTTAGATTTAGCGCACGGCGGGTCCAATCGAAAATAACGGGCGTCTTGCGTTGATCCACCTCTGGGTTCTGGCTCAGTTCGCTAAGGGTGCGCGCCATATAAAACAGCTCGGCCGAGGCCCATTCGCCGCGCTCAAACGGAGGCGTTTTCAAACGATCAACCGACACGCCCAACCCCCGCAGTGCCTCGCCAGCGCGCAAGGTGGCGTTTGCCACGTCCTCGCTTACAGGCTCCCCAATGCCCAGCTCGGAGATCACCAATGCGCGCTTGCCCGTCGGGTCAAACCGCGAAAGCTCGGCCACATAATCCACATCCTCGCGAGGCAACGCCGAAAAATCTCGCGCATCTACGCCGGTCAGCACATTCATATGCAGGGCGACATCGGTGAAGGATCGTGCCAACGGACCTGCCACTAAAACCGGGCTGCCCTGAAAGGCATAAGGTACCCGCCCATACGAGGGTTTATGCCCCGCCAAGCCGCAATAGGACGCTGGTAATCGGATAGAACCCACGATATCGGTCCCGATTGACAGCGGCTCTATCCCGGCACACACACTGGCCGCTGCCCCGGAAGAGGACGCCCCGGTGGTACGGCTCAGATCCCATGGGTTGCGTGTGACCCCATGGTACGAACTGACGCCCGCAGCCAGAATGCCATAATCGCACATGGTATTCTTCCCCAGGATCACACTGCCGGCGTCGCGCATCCTTGCGACAGTGGGGTGGTCGGAGGAGTGGACCACCCCACTGCCAGCCGCCGACCCGCGATGGGCCGGCATACCGTTGGTCTCAAGCGCATCCTTGATCGTGGTCACCACCCCATCGAGCAAACCACAGGGCGCGCCCTCGCGCCAACGACGTTCAGAGGCCTCAGCCTGTTGTGCGGCCCCAACTCGGTCGATGTGGTAAATCGCGTTGATCTTCGGATTAACCTCTTCGATCCGCGCAAGTGTTGCGTCCAGCAACTCAACAGGGGACAGGTCGCGACGGCGAAACGCATCGGTCAATTCAATAGCAGACAAGGTATGGATCGGGCCGGTCATGATAATCTCTGTTACGCTAGAGGATTGTTATTCCTGGTACTTCTTGACGTAGTAAACCTTGGACGCGATTTTCCAGACGCCGTTAGTTTTGACCAATGACAGGTAGTCGATGAAATACTTCGGCTGCACAGCGCAATCGACCTTTACAAAGGCCGTGTTAGGGCCGGATTGGTCGATATGCACCACATGGCCATAGACCGGATAGCCCAGTTCCTTGGGGCTTTTGCGGCCCGCAACCAGATCTTTGTACTGCTGCAGAGTCATGTGGATGTAGCTGCCATCCTCATTGGCGCAGCACAGATCGCATTCTGGCAAGAACTGCGCGTCGATTGCAGCCTGATCACCAGTATGCAGACCATTGATATAGTCCTGCATCATGATCTCGATTTTCGCGATATCCGCCATTTTGTCCTCCGGGATTAGTTACGCCGCAACTGGCGCTAGTTTGAAAAAGCAGCGTTGGGCGTAAATCAAAGCCGAGGCTTCGGGATTCAGGTGCACCGCATTCACGAGGCCAAAGAATACGCGATGGGTGTGCGCATCGGTCCAATCGCTGACCGTACATTCGAAAGACGCGACCGCCTCTTTCAGAATTGGTAGACCATTTTCTGAGCAGCCCCATGTACCCGCCATCTGGAACTGTTTTTCCTTGTCTTCCTTCGAAGAAAACGCCCCGACAACATCGAGCAAACTATCAGGCACAACGTTCACTGCAAATTTCCCCGATCCCATGATGTACTCAAAGGTCCGCGCGGTTCGGTTGGTACAGACTAGCAAAGACGGGGGATCTGCTGCCAAAGATGTCACAGCCGTAGCCGCCATGCCCGCCCGTGCACCTTCATGTTCTGAGGTGATAATGGTGGTCGATGCCGCCAGTAGTTGCATCCCCTGCTTGAACAGTTCTTGCGTATTACCTGTCATGATCAGACGTCCTCTGGAATGAGTGCCAGGCCTGTAGCGGCCCGGCGTCGGCCCTAGCCGTTGACTTGTTTGATAACGCCTTCGGAAAACTCGATCAGCGCCTCTTGCTCCAACTCGTCACCGAAATAGTTGACGTGGTGCCAGACAAAGAATTCGTCAATCTGGTAGCGTTCGGCCAATTCGCAGACCTGATCCACAACCTGCTGGCGCGAGCCGTCCCAGATCCGGCCGAGTGGCACGTGATAGGGTGGAGCATCATAGGCTGATTTCCATAGGGTATCGAACATGCCGCGATACTGTTTTGCTTTCTCGGGGGTTTTTCCCATCATCAGATGCGCACCCAGTGTCAGCACATCATTATTTGTGGTGTGCGTCAGGCCGTTGGCATGAGCCGCCTCCAAACAATTGTCCAAAATAACTGGCATGAACTCTTCTTTGTCCGCAGTTACAAAGGACACCATCTTGGCCCCTTCAGAAGCCCAGAACTTGGCCGTTTCCATCGAATATGAGAATGGCGCGTACACCTTGGGATGTGGCTGTTGTAGCGGACGCGGCACGATACCGGATTTGCGCAGGATCTTGTTTTCGTCAACCGGGCTGTCCCCACCCCACAGTTTCGTTGGATTGAATTCCCATTCGACATTTGACGGGAAATCCCAGAACTCGCCATTGTGGCTGGTCAAGTCATCCGTCCACAGCGACTTGATCAGGCGCCAGTTTTCATACATGGCGCGGCGGTTTCGTTGATCAGCTTCGGATTTGTCGGATTCAGTCGAGGTGATGTCCAAGTGCTGACCCATTGTCGCGGTCCAGCGAGGCGTATTCCCGCGTGAGAAACCCGCAAACACCCGGCCACCGGTCATGTGGTCCAGCATCGCGATGTCTTCAGCGGTTTTGATCGGGTTCATCGCGGTCAAGTTCATACCCAACTGACCCACTTTGAAATTCGTGGTGTGTTGCGCGATGTACATGTTCCAGAAAAGCGGGTTCGTCGTACATTCGATGCCTTCGACCTGCATGTGGTGCTCGGTCAGGCAGAACCCTTCGTATCCCAACTCTTCGGCCAGAACCATCTGATCCCGCAACGTGTGCATCATCTTATTGAAACGCCCCGGATCGCGCCCGGCAAGTTGAACGTCTTCGCCATGCTGTCGTGCGAAGGGGATGGCGAGAATCTTAAACTTCATGGCACGATTCCTTTATTAATGAACGTTCACTAATATTTTCTCAAAAATTCAGTGACGTCAAATATTTTTTGCTGATATGCACTGCATAAGCGACGTGACCTCCCGTCAATTTAGTGAGCAAACACTACTTTTGGGCCTTGCAGGTCCGCTTCAATCTGGACAAGTCCGTCCACCCCCCGCATCGTAGCGGAAGAACAGACAGGGACCGTGGGTGACTATGCACTCTTATTCATCAGAGCAAATATCTGAATTTATTGAACAAAAAACCCAAGATGGCGCCTGCGCAGCGCTCGCAATTGATGCAGCTCGAAGCGAGCTGGAACGAGAAACAACCGGTGTTCTTGAGTTGGTGTCGAGCTCCCTTTCAACTTTGGGGACACTCAATTCAGAATCGTTAGTGGCAAAACCCACCAGGCTGTCCTCTAAATCGGCGGATCAACATGTGTGCCGCGTGGTACTCTCTCAACTTGGTGGAGACTCCTCCAAGAAACGGAATATTGCCGAAGCACTCTGTGTATTCCGTGTCATTGTGCCAGCCGAGCCCCCTGTAACACCTGCTGCAAAACCTACAGAAGCCGTAACCAAAGAGACCCTGTCCAGCACTGCTGAAACCCGTCGTCTTCAGATTTTTGAGGGCGCATGTAAAGTCATCGCACGCCACGGTTTTGGCAATGCAACCATGCGGGAAATTGCGCGCGAGGCCGGGTTGTCGGTGCCGTTGATGTACAAATACATCAAAGACAAAGACGACATTCTCTACTTGATCATGACCGTCAACATGCAGGGCATGTTCACCTTCTTTGACAACGAAGAATTCCTTTCAGGAACACCCGAAGAGAACCTGATCAAAGCCGTAGATCGCTACATCGATTATATCGGTGAAAACCGGAAATATATAAACCTTGTGTATTCTGAAACCCGATCCCTGAATGCCGAAAACAAATTAAAGGTCTTTGATACCGAACGTGCATTTATGAAACGCTGGCAGGTCATAATCGAAGAAGGTGTCGAACAAGGCGTCTTCAAACCGGTCAATACAGAGCTTCTGGCTAACCTTGTTTACTTCCTATGCACCTCTTGGGCATTGCGTCATTGGAGTATCGGACATTTCCCTACTCAGGAAATCAAAGACAGCCTGCACAGTTTCATTTTGTCCGGGTTAAAAGCTGAAATGTCAGAATCCTAATCTTGTTTATATTCATACGATTACCCCTTCATTGACAGCATCTTTCACGCGACCTACTGTCTGGCCGGTAACCGTGTGAAAGGGTAACGAAATGGGCCGTCCCTCCGTTCAGAAACAGCGTAAAGCCGAAGTCCTTGATGCTTTTCTGACCTGCGCGGCTAAGTACGGCATCGAAGGCGCCACGCTTGAGCGCATAGCCGCAGAAGCAGGATTGAAGCGCCCTTTGATCCGTCATCATCTTGGAAATCGGGATGATATGGTCAAGGCCTTGGCCGAACACGTACTAGCCGAGATCGAAGCCCTGACCGGGAGAATGAAAGAAGCTCTGGTAGATTACCCTTCGGCAAAAGATTTTATTGATACTCTCTTTAGCCGTGAGAGCGTTACGGATCCCCGCCTTAACATAGTCTTCCAGTCATTGGCCCAAGCCAGTGAAAGCTATCCTGGACTGCGTCTGGAATTGATCCGCGTCATGCAAAAACTCTACGATATGGCAAGTGAGGTGATGGCGCAAAATTACCCAAGATCCAGCAATGCGGATTGTCAAATTGTCGGGCAAGGTATCGTAGGTCTGTATTTAACGCAGGACTCTCTGAACCCGCTCAACCCGCCCGTCGAATGGGCATACTCGGCCTATTTTGCAGCGCTGCGACTTGCGAACACGTTGCAAGCAGCATGACCCTGTGAGGAGTTGGGCGGCCCAATTCATACCGGACCACCCGCAAGCTTAAACTTCCAGCCATTCCTGGCGGATCTCATTGTTGTTTTTCAGATCATCCGGCGTTCCTTCGAACACCATGTGCCCATGCCCCATCACGTAAACACGATTGGTGACACGCATCGCAATCGTCAGTTTTTGCTCCACCAGCAAAATCGAAACACCACGTTCCGCAATCTGCAAAAGAAGATCCCCAACCTGTTCCACGATCTTGGGCGCCAGCCCTTCCGTAGGTTCATCAATCATGATGAAATCGGGATCACCCATCAGCGCGCGGCAGACGGTGAGCATCTGCTTTTCACCGCCCGACATAACTGACGCATCGACATCGGCACGTGTCCGAAGGTTGGGGAACATGTTAAACATGTCCTCCATACACCACCGCCCATCCCCATCTTTTTGACCCGGCTTCAATCCAAGGATCAAATTCTGCCGTGTGGTCAAGCCAGGAAAGATATCCCGGTTTTCAGGTACATACCCAATCCCTCTCTTTGCGATTTCAAAGCTGCGCTTGCCAGCCAGTTCTTCACCTCGGAATTCAACGGACCCTTGAGGCGAAACCTCCCCCATGATGGCTTTGCAGGTGGTCGAACGCCCGACCCCGTTGCGCCCCAAAAGCGAAACAATTTCACCTTCACCTACTTCGAGATTAACCCCCTGCAAGATGTGGCTTTTGCCATAGTAGGCGTGCAGATCATTTACCTTGAGCATCTTACACCCCCTCATCTTCCAGCGTGGTACCCAGATAGGCCTCTTTGACCTTGACCGATGCGCGCACAGCATCTGGCACGTCCGATTCAATGATTTCGCCATATACAAGCACTGAAATCTTATCAGCCAAATCGAAAATCACGCCCATGTCGTGCTCAACGATCATCAGAGTCTTATCCTCGGTAACTTTACGGATTAGATCCACGATCAATGCCGTTTCCGAATGGCTCATACCGGCGCAGGGTTCATCCAGCAGAATGATATCCGCACCACCAGCAATCGTAATGCCGATCTCGAGCGCGCGCTGTTCTGCATAGGCCAAGGTGCCCGCCAACAAATCCCGACGAGACGTCAGATTGATCTGTTCCAGGATTTCTTCGGCTTTTTCAGTCACATCTTGCTGGCCAGAAATCATGTGCCAGAACGAATATTTGTATCCCATGGTCCAGAGCAGGCCACACCGAATATTTTCAAACACGGTCATGTTTGGAAAGATATTCGTGATCTGGAATGATCGACTCAGACCCCGGCGGTTGATTTCGAAAGGCTTCAACCCGCTAACGTTTTCACCGTGAAGATAAACACCGCCAGAGGTTGGAGCATATTTACCAGTGATCAAGTTAAACAAAGTGGACTTACCAGCCCCATTAGGTCCGATAATCGCGTGCCGCTCCCCTTTGGCAACCTTGAGGTCAACGCCCTGGATAATTTTAGCGAGTCCGAAGCTTTTGCTTAGGTCTCGCAGTTCAAGTGCCGGCGCCGTCATTGGTCGTCTCCTGCATGATTGGCTTCATCCCAAGCCGCTTTGATCTCTGGCGTGATACGAGAGACAAGGAACAACGAGATAGCAGCGATTACGATCGCCAAGCCCAGCGCCTGATACCCGTGGCTATCAAAAGTGATCCCATACAGAGACATCTCACCGTCTCCGGCGAAGCCATGCCGCTTGTGAAACAAGATTTCCAGAACGGCAGCTAGCGACAGAATACTTGTCACTGCAGGTATCGCAACTTTGAGGTACGGCACCGTGAGTAAGTGCAGTTTACCTAAACTCAACGGGCGGCGATGCATAGCTATGACGCCAGCAAACCCACCCGGAAAGAACATTACCGAGGCAACGAACAAGATACCCAGATAAAGCGACCAGATCTCGGTGTAGAGACCCAAAACCGTCTGCAGCAACGTAAACACAATTGCCCCAATGATTGGGCCGATGAAAAATCCAACACCGCCCAAAAAGGTGATCAGCAAGATGGATCCAGAGGTTGCAAGGTTCAGGTTTTCCTCGGTCAGGATTTCGAAGTTCACCGCAAATAGTGACCCGGCGACACCGGCAAAGAAGCCTGACACGATGAAAGAAATCCACCGTACATTGCGCTGAGAGTAGCCCAAGAACTCTGCCCGCTCTTCATTGTCACGCACTGCATTTGCGATCCGACCAATCGGAGTACGGGAAAACAGGTACATCAGAATCGCAGCAATCATCAGCCAGACAACAGTCAGGTAGTACACCTCAGACTGCGACGCGAAATCCATGCCAAAGAACTCTGGCCCCATAGTACGGTCGCCTGAAATCCCTTCTTCACCACCGAAGAAGACAACGATGATAATGGAACACGCGGCGATCAACTCCCCGACACCCAGAGAGATCATCGCAAAGACTGTCCCGGCGCGGCGTGTTGAAAACGAACCAATGATAAAGGCAAAGAGCATGCCAAACATGCCACCAATGATCGGCAACAATGGCAGAGGCAGCCAAAGACCTTGGTACTCAACCATGTTCAACACATGCATGGCAAAGAACCCGCCGATACCCATGTAAACAGCGTGACCAAAAGACAGCATGCCGCCCTGCCCCAGCAACATATTGTAGCTGAGAGCAAAGACAATTGTGATCGCCATCTGGTTCATGATGGTCAAAGCCGAGCTGGTCTGGAATACAACTGGCAGGATCAACAGAAATAGTGCCGCGAACGCCCAAGGCAGAACAGTCGAAAGAGAAATCAGCCGTTTTGTTCCGGCTGTGAGTGGTGTTTTGCTGGCGATGGTCATGATTCACGTTTCCCCATCAGACCCTGCGGACGTAACACCAGAACAAACACCATCAACAGATAAGGCAGAATCGGCCCGATTTGCGGCAAGGTGAGGGTCCAGAGATCTTGCAGGGGATGGTCCCAGATATTTTCAGGTTTGGTAAAGCCGATGGCGGTCAGGATATCTTCCATCGCAACATTGTATGCCGCAGCAAACGTTTGCAGCCATCCAATGATCAAAGATGCAACGAGCGCACCCCAGAGCGATCCGAGGCCACCGATCACGATCGTCACGAACACAATCGAGCCAAGTTGCAATGCCATGCCCGGGAAGGTTCCTAGAACAGGCCCAGCGATCACTCCAGCCAAGCCAGCCATTGCTGTGCCTACGCCAAACACGCACATGAATACCAAGGGCACGTTATGTCCAAGGTTCTGCACGGTTTCAGGATAACTGAGCGCCGCTTGAATAGTCATACCAATCCGGGTCTTTGTCAGGATATAGAGCAAGACCAAGAACAACCCCATCGCCATGAAAATCATAAAGACTTTGTAGGCAGGAAAGGAGTTTCCGGCGATAGAAAACGCAGCAAAATCCAGAGCGAGAGGCTCCGAATACGCCATCTGGCTTTTCCCCCAAAAGAACTGAACCACTTCTTCGATCAGCAACGCCAGACCAAAGGTAAAGATCAGTTCGGGAACATGCCCATATTTATGTACTCGCCTCAAGCCGTATCGTTCGATCAATGCCCCGATGACACCAACGATCACTGGCGCAACCAAGAGGCCCATCCAGAACCCGGTGACAGTGCTAATCTGGTAAGCGAAGTACGCCCCCAGCATGTAAAAACTGGCGTGAGCAAAGTTCAGCACGCCCATCATTGAGAAGATCAGCGTAAGGCCACTGCAAAGCATAAAGAGCAAAAGCCCGGTGACCAAGCCATCCAAAATGTTAACGAGGAACAATGCCATCGTTTGTCGGCTCCCTGTTTGAGATTTTATTATTTGTAGTGTTGTCCTGCCAGAGAACCTCTGACAGGACGAATTGGCAACATATTTCGCAGTGACGAAGCGTTACGGACGCTTCATCTTGCAGGTTGTAGCCGAATTCAAGGACGCCAATTCAACGATGGTTTCCGCAACCATACCATGACCAGACTTGTCATAATCAAAGGTCAAGCCTTCGCTTGTCTGGCCTTGAACCGTCAGTGTCTGAATGGCTTGGTGGTCACTTTCACGCATGATCGTCTTGCCAGTCAGCACGCCATCGAATTCCATGCCTTCCAGAGCATAAGCAATGGCTTTCACGTCATCTGCGTTACCCACTTCGTTGATTGCCACAGCAAGCATTGGCGCAACGTTGGCCATCTGTGGTTGACCTAGATCCAGCTCAGGGAACTTTTCATAGTAGCTGGTAGTAAAGGCTTCTGCCTCTGCGGACAGTGGAGGGTTCACTTGCCCAGCACCCGCCAATTTCACAATACCATCACCTTGGTCACCAAAGTTGGCGGTAATGCCCGATGTCGCGCCATAGTATGTATAGATTGGCTTCGTGAAGCCAGCACCCATGATTGCTTTACCCAAGCCAACCATATCACCGCCCCAGTTGCCCGTGATGACAGCATCAGCTTCGGCTGCAATAACTTTGCGCGCATAAGGCGTGAAGTCTTTGACCTTACCGATTGGGTGGAGCTCGTTGCCAACGATTTCGATGTCAGGACGCTTTTCTTTCAAGAACCGAACAGCCGCCGCCGCCACAGCTTTACCAAACGAGTAGTCCTGACCGATAACATACACTTTTTTGATGTCAGGATTGTTTGCGATATCGTCTGTCAGAGCGTCCATTTTGATGTCTGCGTTCGCATCGAAACGGAAATGCCAGAAGTTACATTTGTCGTTTGTCAGAGCAGGATCAACCGCTGAGTGGTTCAGGAAGATTACCTGCTTATCAGGGTTACGTTTATTGTGCTTTTTAACCGCGTCGGTAATAGCGTTAGCAACACCCGAAGACGCGCCCTGTGCAATAAAACGAATGCCTTGGTCGATAGCAACCTGCAGCTGGATCAACGATTCCTTTGCGCTGATCTTGTTATCGAAAGGTACGATTTCAAACTCAGCCGCACCGTTCAGCAAGGCACCTTTTTTGTTAACCAATTCATCCACAGCGTGGCGGTAAATTGACAGGCCTTGATTCCCTGTCGAGGCAAACGGGCCTGACAGCGGATCAATAAAGGCGATTCGAACTTTTTCCTGCGCCATAGCAGCAGTGGCCGCCAAACTGGCTACAACAGCACCAACCAGCAAAGTTTTGAACTTGTTCATTTCTTCCCTCCCTAAGGGTTATTTCGTTCGCACAGGGATTCCCATCCGCTGGCATGATCGTGCTAACAAGTGGGTTAGTGATCGCTCATTATATTTTTGTTTTTTCGTTAGTGTGTCAACGAATTTCTTCAAAAAGTCGCCATCGTTAAACGCGGCTAATTTCTCCGGGCCCCCTCCCTACAATTCAGATCCGCTCCTCTGACGCCCGACGATCACGTTCGCTTTTGAAAAGTCAGCAATGCTGCACTTGCGAAGTAAAAACTGCGCAACTGCAGCAATTCAAGAAATATTCTCCACAAAAACACACTGATCTTTTGCCTATTATTATCAACAGTTTCGCAGCGTCAAACTTTGGATTGACAAATTTCCGAATCCCGCAATATCATTAGCATACAAACAACAATACATATCGCCCAACAGGAACTCGAACCTTGCATCACTTTATGCCTACCGCCCTAAATGAGGCTCTTGACCACATTGCCGCTAAAGAGATCAAAATCGTTGCAGGCGGCACAGACTACTTCCCAAGCCAGAATCAAGGTCCGATAAAAACTGACCTTTTGGACATTTCTCGGATACCCGAACTCTCGGGAATTTCATGTGACGGGGACACTTGGCGCATCGGCGCAACCACCAGTTGGAGCGACATTTTTCGCACCAAGCTACCACCTTGTTTTGACGGACTGCAGGCCGCCGCCCGCGAGGTCGGCAGTTTGCAAATTCAAAATGCAGGGACGGTTGCAGGCAATGTATGCAACGCCTCACCCGCCGCAGATGGCGTCCCGCCGCTGCTGACCTTAGATGCACAGGCTGAGTTGCAATCGGTCCGTGGTAAACGGGTCATACCGCTTAATGAATTCATAACTGGCGTTCGAGACGTCGCACTGGCCAGCGATGAAATGGTCACCGGGTTTTTGCTACCCAATGTGCCCCATACGGCCGTAGGCGCCTTCGAAAAACTCGGATCACGGCGTTATCTGGTCATTTCAATTACGATGACGGCGGCTGTGATCGGGTTTGATCCACAAGGACGCATCAACCACGCGCGTGTTGCAATTGGGGCTTGTTCTCCTGTCGCCCAGCGCCTGTTGCAACTCGAAGCAGATTTAATCGGCAAAACTCTCGGGGAAATCACTCTGAATGATTCGCATTTCTCAACGCTCTCGCCCATCGCGGACGTGCGCGGCAGTGCTGAATTCCGTCTAGAGGCCGTGGCAGAGCAGTGTTTGCGGACGATCACAAAAGCAGCGCAAGCCCATGAATGAGCAGGTAAATGTCATGACTACCCAATTCACCTTGAACGGCTCGACCGTGAGCGTCGAGCCATACGCAGGCGAACGTCTATCAGAAACCCTGCGCGAACGTGTTGGTGCGCGCGATGTAAAAATCGGCTGTAACGCAGGCGATTGTGGAGCCTGTACTGTGCTGGTCGATGGCGCCCCTGTTTGCGCTTGCTTAATGCCAGCACATCAAGCAGCAGGACGCAGTGTCGAAACACTGGGCGGGCTTGCAAAAACGGATTTGGATGCATTGCGTTTGGCCGAAAGCTTCCAAAACCATGGTGCCGCGCAATGCGGGATTTGCACCCCCGGCATGATAGTGTCGGCCGTGGCACTGCTTCGCGAAGAAAGCACCCCTTCAGAAACACAGGTTCAGGATGCCTTGGGCGGAGTATTGTGTCGCTGCACAGGCTATCGAAAGATTATTGATGCTGTGATTGCCGCTGGCTCCACAGACATTCCCGACCTGACCATGGGTCACGCCGGTGAAGGGATCCGCCGCTTGGATGGTGCTGGCAAAGTCGCCGGTACCGAAGCGTTCGGCGACGATGTTGCACCGCAAGGTACGCTGGAAGTCTTGGTCATCCGATCCCCCTTCCCGCGCGCAGGATTTCAATTTGGCGACCTAGACGCGTTTGCTCAATCCCCCGGCATCGAAGCTGTGCTGACTAGTGCGGACATCCCCGGTCGCAACGTCTTTGGGGTCATTCCAGATTTTGCAGACCAACCTGTTTTTGCCGAAGACGAAACCCGTTTCCGCGGTGAAGCCGTAGCAGCGATTGTTGGCACGCCAGAGGCCGTTCGCGCCTTTGACCCGTCTCAATTCCCGGTCACATGGGAGGAACGCCCAGCCAGCCAAACTGTGCACGAGGCCATGGCTGAAAATGCAGCCCAATTGCACGCCGACCGCGCAGGCAATGTGATGTGCGGCGGGTTTGTCCAATGCGGCGACGCCAAAGCCGCTTTAGCGGATGCAGATGTCACAGTGGAGGGCAATTTCCGCAGCGGCTTTGTTGAGCACGGCTATATCGAGCCCGAGGCTGGGTTTGCAGAAATCGTCAATGGCCGGGTCGAAATCCATGCCTGCACCCAAGCGCCGGTGATGGATCTGGACGCTATGGAAATTATTCTTGGAATGCCGCGCGAACTAATCCGCATCATTCCAACAGGTGTGGGCGGTGGATTTGGCTCAAAACTTGACCTGAGTGTACAGCCCTTCCTCGCATTGGGCGCACTCAAAACCGGCAAGCCGGTACGGCTCACCTACTCGCGCACGGAATCGATGCAGTCGACCACCAAACGACACCCGTCCGACATCACGTTGCGGATCGGCGCCACCAAAGAGGGCAAGATCAAAGGCTTTGATTTCTTTGGCTACTTCAACACAGGGGCCTATGCCAGTTGGGGACCGACTGTGGCGAACCGCGTCCCAGTCCATGCCTCAGGCCCTTATCAAATCACGGATTACCGGGCAGAATCTCAGGGCATTCATACCCATTGCCCCCCGGCTGGCGCGTTCCGTGGATTTGGCGTGCCACAGTCAGCCATCGCACAAGAAAGCCTTTTTGATGAACTGGCCGACAAGCTGGGCATAGATCCGCTGGAATTCCGAATTCGCAATTCTTTGGAAAACCATGTTCCGACCGTCTGCGGACAGGTGTTTGAACAGGGCGTCGGGATCAAGTCCTGCTTTGAGGCGCTGAAATCCGCTTGGGATAGCGAACGCACGGATGCAACTGCGTTCAACGCGGAAAACGGTACCTTCAAGCGCGGCGTCGGGCTTGCGGGTGGATGGTATGGATGCGGCAACACGTCTTTGCCAAACCCGTCAACCATCAAATCCGGCATCCGCAAAGACGGTACCGTTGTCTTGCACCAAGGGGCCATGGATATTGGTCAAGGCGCAAATACCGTCATCAGCCAGATTTATGCGACGGCGTTGGGAATCCCGGTTCACCAGCTGAAAATCGTCGGGCCTGATACCGACGTGACGCCCGATGCCGGGAAAACCTCGGCTTCGCGTCAAACTTATGTTTCAGGCAGCGCCGCGCGCCTGAGCGGCAACGCAATGCGCACGCAAATCCTAGCACAGGTGAATGCTGGTGCGGATGCCACTTTGGATATCAGCGCCGGGCAGATCAAGATCACAGACCAGGACACGGCTCACACCATCGATCTAGCGACCCTAAGCGCCGATGATGAAGGGTATGTTTTGCTGTCACAGGAAACCTATGACCCACCCACCAAGCCATTGGATGAAAATGGTCAGGGCATTCCCTATGCCCAATTTGGATATGCCGCGCATTTGGTTGTGGTCGAAATTGATACCAAGCTTGGAACAGTCAAACCACTCAAGTTTGTCGCCGCTCACGATGTAGGAAAAGCGATCAATCCGATGTTGGTCGAAGGTCAGGTTCAAGGGGGCATCGCACAGGGACTCGGCATGACTTTAATGGAAGAGTACATTCCCGGCCGCACTGAAAACCTGCACGATTACCTTATCCCAACAATGGGCGATATGCCCCCTGTTGAAACAGTCATCATCGAAGAACCGGACGCGCATGGCCCTTATGGCGCCAAAGGGTTGGGGGAACATGTCCTCATCCCGACGGCGCCCGCAATTCTTAACGCGATAAAGAACGCTTGCGGTGTCCGGTTGACTCAAGTTCCCGCTACGCCATCCCGAGTGCGCGCCGCAATCAAGGACAAGAACAATGGCAAATGAAACCGCTAAACCTGAAAAGATCCGCTGCGATGCCTGCCCGGTCATGTGCTATATCGCTGACGGTAAAATAGGAGCCTGTGATCGGTACGCCAACCATGGCGGAGATTTGGTACGCCTTGACGCTTTGACCATCATTGAAAGCTCGGGCCAAAAACTCGTGCCATTCCTTAAGGACGGCAAAGGGCCCGATGACTGGGATGGGAATATCGTTCAGGGCAATCGTCCGTTTGTTACCGCGGTTGGCGCTGGCACCACATATCCCGATTACAAACCTGCCCCCTTCATCGTCAGCCAAGAAATTCAGGGCGTCGATATGGTCACCGTTGTGACCGAAGGGATCTTTTCCTACTGCGGTGTAAAGATCAAAATCGACACCGACCGTCATCTGGGCCACGAGCGCGACGTTGTTCGCGTTAACGGAGAGCCGATCGGTCACGTCATGACCTCAGAGTACGGATCCAAAATGCTCAGCCTCGGCGGCGTCGAGCATTTGACCGGCGGGACCAAGAAAGAGGGCCGCATCACCTGTGATGCACTGTTGAAACTTTGCAATCAAGAAGCCGTGGAAATGGTGATCGGTGAGCCTGAGCACGAAACCACGGTTGTGGTTCAAGCCGGCAAAGCCCCGATCATCAATGGCGTCGAAGAGAAGTTGATGCGGGTTGGCTGCGGGTCTGCTACAATTGGCATGTTCGCCACACAATGGGTGGGTCACGTGGACGACATAGTGGTGGTCGATGACCACATCACCGGCGTTCTATCAGAGCATCAGGCCGGCAAATTGTTGGACGTGCCCGCGACCGGAATCAAAATCAACGGTCGTCGATCAACGCCCGGACGGTATTTCCAAGTCGCGGAGCCTGGCACCGGCTGGGGCGGCACCGATATCGAAGATCCACTCAAAATCCTAGGCGATTTCAATCCAAAGTTTGCCAAAGAAGGCATGCGCCTATTGATGGTATCAACCACCGGTGAGCAGTACGCATATTTCGAACTCGACGAGACGCTGACGCCGCAACCCGCAGAAATCCCGGAAAAGCTGAAAGCATCAGCTGACCTGATTGCGGAAAACTGTGAACCGTCGGTCTGTTCAGTCCTGTTCATGGGCGGTGCCGGTGGCAGTTTGCGCGCTGGCGTTACGGAAAACCCCGTCAAACTCACCAAATCCGTCAAAGATTCACTCACGTTTGTGTCTTGTGGTGGGGCCGAAGCCTATGTCTGGCCCGGAGGTGGCATTACCGTGATGGTGGATGTGTTGGACATGCCGACAGGCTCGTTCGGGTACGTTCCAACTCCCGCGTTGGTGGCCCCGATCGAATTCACCATGCGGGTCAGCGACTATGGCACATTGGGTGGCCATATGGATGAAATCAGGTTGGTTCAAGACGTGGTATCAGACGGCACTCGCAAGGTTGCACAGTTCGACAACCAGCCTGATCCTATGGCGCACACAAATTATCGTTGGTCTAAATGAGACCTGTTTCCGCCCTTCTCTCCTGTGGAACTCGGCTGCATTTGCAGCACGGGCCGATTGATCTGATCATCGGGGCAGATGGAGATCGAGTTAGGGCATTTGCAGCGGCACAAGCCCGGTTTGAGACCGTGTTGGAGGAGTTGGTTGGGAACCTTCGCCTTCTCAAATCCCCGATGACCGAAGCCAGCCCTCGAGCAGGGGAGGCCATCGCACAACACATGCAAAGTGCGGTTCGCCCACATTGCGCCCAATTCGTCACCCCAATGGCGGCGGTCGCAGGTGCCGTGGCTGATACGATCTTAAATGCCATCACGTCAGCCACTGATGTGCAACGTGCATATGTCAACAACGGGGGGGACATCGCGATACACTTGGAACCGGGGCAGAGCTTTTCCATGGCTATGGCCTCGGTCGAGGGGCACGATTTAGGGCGGGTTCTGATAAATGCCGAAGACGGTATTTCTGGAATCGCCACGTCGGGGGTCGGTGGGCGCAGCTTGTCCCTTGGCATTGCTGACAGCGTCACGGTCCTTGCTCAAACTGCGGCCACTGCGGATGTAGCCGCAACTTTGATCGCCAATGCTGTCAATCTCCCCGATCATCCAGCAATCAGCCGCCGTCCAGCGTCTGATATTCAGGACGATAGTGACCTTGGTCAGCAGCTTGTCACAGTTCAATGTGGGGCGCTTTCACGCACAGATATTCACCATGCGCTGCAAAGCGGTCAGATCGACGCCGAAAAAATGCGCGACGCCGATTTGATCCGCGCCGCTTCGCTTTCCCTGCAGGGCGAAATCCGCCAATCAGGACATTCCGGTTTCACCGAACACCAACCCAACAGGACTTTGCTAAATGCCTGACGTCATTCTCAGAAAAACCGTCGCCTCGTATGAAGAGATCTTTCACGAAGGGGGCCCTGCCCCGGAAACGCCTCAGCGTAGAGCTGCAGTATTGGCAATTATCAAGAACCCATTTGCCGGGCGTTTTGAACCTGAAATCCAAGGTTTCATGGAAGATCTAAAGCCGCTTGGCTTGGAAATGGCGCAGAAATTGCTTGATATGCTTGGCGGCCCAGAAAACATCCAAGGATACGGCAAGGGGGCACTGGTTGGTGAAGCCGGTGAGCTAGAGCATGGTGCCCTTTGGCACGCCCCCGGTGGCTATGCCATGCGCCAACTTTTGGGCAACGCCAATGCCATTGTTCCGTCATCAAAAAAGGTGGGCGGCGTAGGGGCGCGGCTTGATGTGCCAATTACCCACGTCAACGCATCTTACGTGCGATCCCATTTCGACAGCATGGAAGTGGGCTGCAACGACGCCCCTCGTGCCGACGAGTTGGCCTTTGCTCTTGTGATGAGCACCGGCGAACGCATCCATTCCCGATCGGGAGGTTTGCCCGCATCAGAAATCAAAGGGGAGGACGGTTTGAGATGACCATGAACATTCGCAAAATCGCTGTAAATGTCGAAGAAACACATATCGAAGCTGGGCGCGCAATTGTGCCCGCCACGCGCAAAGCCGTGGCTGTGGCGGTCATCGCTAACCCGTTTGCTGGCACCTACCAAGAGGACCTGACCGCTCTGATGGATATCGGAGCCGAGTTAGGCACGATCTTAGGAAAACGGTGCGTCGAGGCCTTGGGGATCACACCAGATCAAGCCGAAAGCTATGGCAAGTCCGCCATGGTGGGCGAAAACGGTGAGCTAGAGCACGCGGCAGCCATATTACACCCAAAGCTCGGCGCGCCCCTGCGCAAAGAAGTTGAAAAGGGCGCCGCCTTGGTTCCGTCGTCGAAAAAGATGGGTAGCCCCGGTCAGGTTCTGGATGTGCCTTTGGGCCACAAGGATGCCGCCTATGTGCGCAGTCATTTTGACGGGATCGAAGTGCGCCTGAACGACTCCCCGCGCGCCAATGAAATCATGGTTGCGGTTGCGGTTACCGACAGCGGGCGCCCCTTGCCCCGTGTAGGTGGTCTGACCCATTCGGACGCCAAAGGGACAGACGGACTGCGCTAAAGGATTACGTAAGGTCAATCACTTGCTGACAATCACCAAGAAGCCGGGCACAACCGGCCTTGCGAACAGAATAAATGATCTAACTGGAGGAAAATACATGTCATTAATCAGACGCACCGTATTGGGGGCGCTCGCTACATTGCCCTTGGTGGGCTTTGCCCCACAAGTTGCCATGGCAGCTGACGAGATCGTTATTGGCGAGGTTAACAGCTACACCCGGCTCCCCGCTTTTACAGAGCCCTATAAAAAGGGCTGGCAGCTGGCCGTCGAACAAATCAATGCTGCGGGCGGCATCGACGGCAAGCAGCTCAAAGTTATCAGCCGCGATGATACCGGTGATCCAGCAACAGCAATCCGCATCGCCGAGGAACTTGTCTCCAAAGAAGGTGCAGCACTGATCTTTGGCACGTTCTTGTCCAACATCGGCCTGGCAGTCGCAGATTTTGCGAAACAAAAAGAAGTGCTCTTTCTCGCATCTGAACCACTGTCCGACGCAATTGTTTGGTCAAAAGGCAATAAGTACACATATCGCTTGCGCCCCTCGACCCACATGCAAGCAGCAATGCTGGCGGAACAGGCTGCCAAACTCGACGCCGTTAAATGGGCCACGATCGCGCCCAACTATGCCTACGGTCAAGATGCTGTAAAAGCCTTCAAATCCGAACTCAGCCGCCTGCGCCCTGACGTTGAATTCGTAACCGAACAGTGGCCACCTGTGTTCAAGATCGATGCAGGTTCAACAGTGCGCGCGCTCGAAGCGTCCAAGCCCGACGCGATCTTTAACGTGACATTTGGCGGCGATTTGGCAAAGTTTGTTCGCGAAGGGTCGTTGCGCTTCCTCTTTGAAGACCGAGCAGTTGCGTCTTTGCTGACCGGCGAACCTGAGTATCTGCAGCCGCTGGGCAACGAAACCCCCGAAGGTTGGATTGTCACCGGATACCCCGGCACGGACATCACAACCGATAGCCACGCCGCCTTTGCCAAGGCTTATATTGACATGTTTGGCGAAGAGCCCAAGACAGGCTCGATCGTTGGCTACAACTCGATCCTGTCGATTGCGGCAGCGCTTACCAAAGCCGGCTCCACCGACACAGCTGCCCTGCTGGCAGCAATGGAGGGGCTAGAGGTAGCAGACAGCCCGACCGGTCCATTCATGTTCCGCGCCGCAGACCACCAATCCACGATGGGCGCCTATGTAGGAAAAACCTCTCTCGTAGATGGCCAACCTAAGCTGGTTGATTGGAACTATGCCGATGGGTCCAGCTATCTGCCGTCAGAAGAAGAAGCCGCGAAACTGCGCCCAGCTGACTAACGAAATCTACCACTCACGAAACGTCAAAGGGCGGGCAATCGCCCTATGACATTCAAATTCAAAAGCCGGGAGGGGAATTCATGGGCTTTTACTTCGCGCAGTTGCTGACGGGGCTTGCCAATGCCTCGTCGCTGTTCCTGATCGCATCGGGGCTTTCAATTATCTTTGGTGTGACCAGGATCGTGAACTTTGCTCATGGCTCGTTCTATATGGTCGGTGCATACTTGGCCTATACGCTCGTCACGACCCTAAATGCGGGCATTTTTGGGTTCTGGTTCAGCGTCATCGCTGCCGCCCTTATCGTCGGTGTTGTCGGTCTGTTGATTGAACTGACCATTCTGCGCCGCATTTATCGCGCACCCGAATTGTTCCAACTGGTTGCGACATTCGGCGTCGTGCTGATCTTTCAAGATGGCACCCTCGCCATTTGGGGGGCTGAGGATCTTTTGGGGCCACGTGCGCCTGGATTGGATCGGGCCGTCCGCATCATGGGTGAACCCATTCCCGAATATGATCTTGCACTAATCTGTATTGGGCCTGCTGTTTTGCTGGGTATATGGTTTTTGTTTCATAAAACGCGCTGGGGTGTTCTGGTGCGCGCCGCAACACAGGATCGCGAAATGGTCGCTGCTCTTGGCGTAAACCAGGCATGGCTCTTTTCTGCTGCTTTTGTCCTTGGGGCATTCCTTGCCGGTCTTGGTGGCGCCTTGCAAATACCGCGCGAGGCAGCATCGCTGCAAATGGATCTGTCGATCATTGGCGAAGCCTTTGTTGTTGTGGTAATTGGAGGGATGGGCAGTGTAACAGGCGCCTTCGTGGCGGCCGTGTTGATTTCGGTCCTGAACGCCTTTGCCATCCTTATCTTCCCACAAATTTCGATTGTTCTTCCGTTTATCGTTATGGCGGTTGTGTTGATCGTGCGTCCTTATGGCTTGTTCGGTAAACCCGGAAGTGAGCATGGCGGAACAGAGGAGCCCGACCAACCTCTCAGATTGATGAGCAATCAAGCCTCGATGATCCTGTTTGCAGCGGTGGCGATGCTTGCGCTCAGCCCAGTTGTTGTAGCGGAATTCACCACTATCCTGCTTGTTGACGTCATGGTGGCAACGCTCTTCGCGGTCTCATTACATTTTATGATGGGTATCGGGGGCATGGTCAGCTTTGGACATGCTGCTTACTTTG
Organism: Phaeobacter sp. NW0010-22; assembly: GCF_040365955.1. Classification (NCBI taxonomy): domain Bacteria; kingdom Pseudomonadati; phylum Pseudomonadota; class Alphaproteobacteria; order Rhodobacterales; family Roseobacteraceae; genus Phaeobacter; species Phaeobacter sp. NW0010-22. The sequence goes on along the minus strand of NZ_BAABWT010000001.1, from coordinate 20,549 downwards.
GTGTAGGAGCGTATGCTGCTGCACTCTCCGTAAAACTGCTTGGATTTAGCATGATCCCAGCCATGATTTTCGGCCCCATTGCTGCGGCAGCGGCTGCTTTGTTCTTTGGATGGTTCTGCGTCCGTTTATCTGGCGTCTACTTGGCCATGCTCACAATGGCTGCCGCGCAAATCCTATGGGGCGTAACCTTCCAATGGCAGGATTTCACTGGTGGTGACGATGGTATCTTGGGCGTATGGCCCGCGAAATGGGCCAGTTCGGATCAAGTATATTTCTATATTGCCTTTGTTCTGTGCATCGGTGGCATATGGTTCCTGCGCCGCGTCGCCCACTCGCCGTTCGGCTATACATTGCGTGGCATCCGTGACAGCAAAACCCGTGCCGAAGCGATTGGCGTCGACACCAAGTTCCATCAATGGATGGGCTTTACCTTGGCAGGTGCCCTTGCGGGGCTGGCCGGTGTAATCTTTGCTTTTTCCAAAGGATCTGTTTTCCCAGACAGCCTTGGAATCGCGCAAAGTATTGATGGCCTAATCATGGTGCTGCTCGGTGGTATTCATGCGCTGGCCGGCCCAATCTTTGGTGCCGTGGCCTTTGTCATGATCGAGGACTGGGTTACCCGGCTCGAATATTGGCGCTTTATCTTTGGCGGGATCATTTTGGTTGTTGTTTTGCTGGCCCCTGATGGCATTGCTGGTGGCGTTCAAAGACTACTGCGTGCTGTCATGCCGACCAAGAAAGGAGACGCAGCATGAGCCCTGTTCTATCAGTTCGCAATTTGGCCAAAAGCTTTGGCGGGATCAAAGCTGTTCAAGATGTGAACTTCGACGTTGGCAAGGGGGAATTCCTTGCTCTGATTGGGCCTAATGGCGCGGGTAAAACGACCTGCTTCAACATGTTGAATGGGTATCTGAAACCCAATACTGGTTCAGTCAAGTTGAACGGCAAGGAATTGCTGGGAACACCACCGCGCAAAATCTGGCGGATGGGAGTTGGCCGGACCTTTCAGATCACTGAAACCTTCTTGTCGATGACCGTGTTGGAGAACATCCAAATGGCGTTGATCTCATATCATCGACGGGTGTTCGATTTATTTTCACGTGCCACGCGATTGTATGTCGACGAGGCGATGGCTCTGCTCGATCTGGTCAACATGAGCGAACAGGCCCAGCGAGCTTGCTCGGAACTGGCCTATGGCGATCTGAAACGTCTGGAACTTGCCATTGCACTGGCGCATGAACCTGCATTGCTTTTGATGGATGAACCAACGGCAGGTATGGCACCCTCTGAACGTATCGCTTTGATGGCCCTAACTGCCGAAATCGTCGAACGTGAAGGGGTCAGCGTGGTGTTCACCGAACATGACATGGATGTGGTTTTTGCCCATTCCCACCGCATTCTGGTGCTGAACCGGGGGGAATTGATCGCGGAGGGTACTGGCGAAGAGATCCGCGCGAACGCGACAGTGCAAGAGGTCTATTTGGGCGGCGGCACCCTATTCGAAGAGGAGTTGGCCCATGCTTGAAGTCGCAAACCTGAACGCTCGATATGGGCGCGCGCAAATTCTGAACGGCGTCTCGCTGTCCCTCGAGAAAAACGAAGTGGTTGCTGTCTTAGGGCGCAACGGGGCAGGCAAATCGACCACCATGAAATCCATCATGGGCATGGTGCGCCAGAAAACGGGTCAGATCACCTATGAGGGGTCTGATATTTTAGGCAAGCCATCCCATTTGATTTGCCGGGCCGGTGTTGGGTATGTTCCAGAAGAGCGGCGCATTTTCGGGGATCTCACGATCGAAGAAAACCTAGAGGTCGGCCGTCGTGACAAGCGCAAAGACGCGCCTGAATGGACGTTGGAGCATCTCTACGAGCTCTTTCCCAACCTGTTGGAACGGCGCAAAAACCTGGGAAAGCAATTGTCGGGTGGCGAGCAACAGATGCTAACTATTGCCCGCACGTTGATGGGCAATCCAAAGGTGGTCTTGCTGGATGAACCATCCGAAGGGATCGCTCCTGTCATTGTAGAACAGATGGCCAATATCATCGCAGAGTTGAAACGTGAGGGGCTTTCTGTGTTGATCTCGGAACAGAACCTTCACTTTGCGAGATTGGTGTCTGATAGGGCCTACATCATTGAAAAGGGTCAGGTTTGCTATGATGGGTCGTTTGATCATCTCGATCAGCATCCTGAGATCTCACAGAAATACCTCGCGGTGTAATCAAAAAAACCGGGCCGAAACGGCCCGGTTTTACCGTTGTTCGCATACCCTTAGTTGTTATACTGCAAATGATCAAAAAGCAGTGGGTACGATAATGACAGATGCAGCAGAGCAGAATGAGAACGCCTATCAATTAGACGATCAGGTGGGTTATCTGCTGCGGTTGGCCAGCCAAAGGCATGCTACGATTTTTCAGTCGCGCACTCTAAATGGGCTGACACCCACGCAATTTGGTGCCCTGCTCCGTATCTCAGAGCAAGGACAGTGTTCACAAAATCACTTGGGGCGTTTGGCTGCGATGGATGTGGCCACTATCAAGGGCGTAGTGGACCGTCTGCGTCAAAAGGGGTTGACCCTCGCAGAATCAGATCCAAACGACAAACGTCGGACGCTGATCTCACTCTCCCCAGAGGGAGAGGAGATGGTCAGGCAAATGGCAGAGGTTGGGCACGCCATTACTGCCGAAACCTTAAAGCCCTTAACCGCCGCCGAACAACGTAACCTTATCAAGATCCTGCGAAAGATATCATGATCTCGTCGGCTTTTGCGGCGATGCTTTGGCCAAGCTGAGCTCTGACCGCGAAAAGGTTATCGGCGTACGTAATCCGGGCACCTCCTCGGGGGCGATCTGCATATCCCGATACTTGATTTGAGGATCACTCAAAGCTTCGGCCACGGAATTGATTGGCCCACCCGGTACAGCCCCTTTTTCCAGCGCCTCAAGCAGATCCTCCTTGATCCAGAGCAAACACGCTTTGGTCAAAATGTCCGTCAATTCAGCGCGATGTACCACTCGATCCGCATTGCTTAAGAAACGCGGGTCCTTAACCAGTTCGGACACATTTAGAATATCACAAAGGGTGCCATATTGCCGGTCATTGCCACACGCAATGATGATGTGCCCATCCTTCACGGGAAACACCTGATAAGGCACGATATTTGGATGCGAATTGCCAAGACGTTTCGGACACTCTCCAGAGGCCAAGAAATTCATCCCTTGGTTCGCTAACACCCCAGTCATACAATCCAGCAAGCTCAGGTCAACGTGCTGCCCCATTCCCGACCGGTCCCTCTCAGCAAGGGCTGCCTGAATTCCAATGACCCCATATAGCCCCGTAAAAATATCTGCAAAAGCCACACCAATTTTCTGCGGCTCCCCGTTCGGATCCCCCGTCAGATCCATAACACCGCTCATGCCCTGGATCAGGAAATCGTAGCCCGCCCGATGCGCGTAAGGTCCATCCTGACCAAACCCTGTCACAGAGCAATAGACCAGACGCGGATTGATCTGCTTCATACTCTCGTAATCGAGGCCAAATTTCTTGAGCCCGCCAACCTTAAAATTCTCGATCAACACATCTGCGTCGCAGATCAGGCCCACCAGTTTTGCCCGATCCCCTGCGTCGCCAAAGTCCAGGGCAATACTGTCTTTGCCGCGATTGGCCGCGTGGAAATAGGCGGCGGTCTTCTCCCCTTCACGCTCAATGAACGGGGGGCCCCACTTGCGGGTATCATCGCCATCAGGACTTTCCACCTTAAGTACGTCAGCGCCTAAATCTGCCAAAGTTTGACCGATCCACGGACCTGCTAATATCCGCGCCAGTTCGATCACCTTCAGACCCTGCAACGGTGTGCTCATCATGCGTGCCTTTCAAAAAAACCCCCAGCGCCTTAAGGGCAGCTGGGGAACAGTCTTGGGGAGTTTCTGGGTTTTAGCTAACGACTTCGGGCAAGCGTGTTGCCGGGGGCGTGTTGCGGCTGCGGTGGCTAGTCACAGCACCATCAATAATGGTCATGCCAACACCGGGCAAATTGCCCAGCTGCACTGACTCAAGCATGTTTTTACCTGGCGCGTGCTGGGCCTGATCCATCAATACGAAATCGGCACACATCCCAACTTCGATCAAGCCTGTATCAAGTTCGCGCTGACGGGATGTGTTTCCGTTGGCAAAGCAAAACGCGATTTCCGCCGGGACATCCCCAAGCGACGACAGCATCGCAACCATCCGCATAATCCCGAGGGGCTGAACGCCGGACCCGGCCGGGCCATCTGTGCCCAAAATAATGCGATCCATTTGCTTGAGTTCACGCGCTGTATTTAATGTCAGCAAAGCGGCGCGCTCGTTGCCGTTGTGCACGATTTCCAACCCTGCGGTACAGCTTTCGCATAAGCACATGATCTGGTCATCCGGAAGGGCCGAATGCCCGCCGTTGATATGCCCGATCACGTCTGTCCCTGTTTCCAGAACCATATCAGCATCAATCAAACCCGAACCCGGGATCGATGGCCCCCCGGTGTGAATGGTAGATTGAATGCCATATTTGCGGGCCCAATCAACCATCTGCTTGGCTGTCTTACCATCTTTGACAGTCCCAAGGCCAACCTCGCCCAAGAGCTTAACACCGGCGTCAGCCATTTCTTTGAAGTCTTCCTCGACCATACCGTGTTCAATCACGGGGGCACCGGCATGAACTTTCATGCCCGAAGGGCGGAAGTTTTCGTACCAACGCTGCGCAGCAATCGCCATCGCCTTCAGACCAACGATATCCTTAGGGCGGCCCGGCATGTGTACTTCGCCCGCTGAAATCAGTGTTGTCACCCCACCATGCAGCGTGGAATCAATCCAATGCAATTGCTGTTGGCGCGGAGTGTAATCCCCGACCACAGGGTGAATGTGGCTGTCGATCAAACCCGGAGCCAGCGCAACCCCATGTGCATCGACAACGGTATCTGCGTGTTCACAATCCAGATCCTTTTCATACCCCCATTCAGCAATTTTGCCGTCTAGGGCAATCAGGCAGTCGCCATCTAGAATCGGTTGCTCCATCTTCCCTGACAACAACAACCCAATGTTTTTTATGACAAGCTTTCCAGTCATCGTTTCCTCCGGTTGCGAAAGTTCGCGCAAATTATCGTTTGCATACTAATGTATCATCAGAACGCGTCAAGCATTTGATCTCCAAAGATCGAACGCCAAAAATACATATTGACAGAGTTTGGCAATTCCGAATAATCATTAGTATACAAATGAATGGAGAGCCTGTATGACCTACGTCGTGACCGACAATTGCATCAACTGCAAATTCACTGACTGCGTCGAGGTCTGCCCTGTCGATTGCTTCTACGAAGGTGAAAACACTCTGGTCATCCACCCTGACGAATGCATTGACTGCGGCGTTTGTGAACCCGAATGCCCGGCTGATGCCATTCGTCCCGATACAGAGGCTGGAATGGAGCCTTGGGTTGAGCTCAATCAAAAATACGCCGAACTCTGGCCCGTCATCGTTGAGAAAAAAGATCCGATGCCTGATGCCGACGACTGGAATGGCAAAGACGGGAAACTCGCTCTGTTGTCCTTAACCCCTGCCGCCGCATAATCGACAAGGAGACACCAATGCCGCTAGATAGCTCCCCCAAAACTGACTTCCCTGCCCCTGCAGGCGTGTTCGCTCAAACCGTGACATCTGTTGAACATTTCACTAACCGTCTATTTAAATTTCGGATTACTCGCCCGTCGACATTCCGGTTCCGCTCCGGTGAGTTTGTGATGATTGGGCTCCCAAATGCGGAAAAGCCGGTTTTTCGTGCCTATTCTATCGCCTCGCCCAGTTGGGACGAAGAAATCGAATTTTACTCCATCAAAGTCCCCAATGGCCCGCTGACAGAACACCTACAAAAAATCAAAGTCGGAGACACCGTTTTGATGCGCAAGAAGCCCACGGGAACGCTGGTTAATGACGCGCTACTGCCGGGTAAACGGTTGTGGATGTTTTCAACAGGCACTGGCATCGCCCCGTTTGCTTCTCTGATCCGCGACCCCGAAACATATGAGAAATTCGACGAGGTCATCCTAACCCACACTTGCCGAGAAGTGGCAGAGTTGGATTATGGCAAGCAGCTTGTCAAAGCCTTGAAAGAAGACCCTCTGGTCGGAGAAATGGCCCAGAACTTGCGCCACTACTGTACAACCACTCGCGAAGATTACCCTTTCAAAGGTCGGATCACAGATTTGATGGCCAGTGGTAAAGTTTTCGACGATCTTGGCATTCCGCCTATATCGCCAGAAGTAGATCGGGGCATGATCTGCGGCTCCATGGACATGCTGCGCGACACCAAAGCCTCCCTCGAAGGGTTTGGGTTGATCGAAGGTGCGAACAACAAACCCGCCACCTTTGTAGTCGAACGCGCTTTTGTTGACTGAATTTCCGGGGCGGCCCACCTGCCCCAGAGATGGCACCGGGGTCTGATCTCCTCGCTCTCACCTTCAGACCCCGGCCTGCCAAGATACGACATACCGATCCGAAGCTCCCTCATTTTTTCGGATCGCGTCAGGGGAAAGCCGATCCTCCAAAACGCTTTCCCCGCTCTATCCCTGCTATCACCTGCTCAAATGGATCTGCGCCCCTAGCGCGCAATGCAAAAAGGGCTGGTACAGATGTCTGTACCACCCCCTCTTGTTCGTTGCCGTTTGGGTTATTGATTGTCCCGTTTGCCCGTCTTCGCCAAAAATGCCTCCATCCCCGCGCGCGCTTCGGGGGACGATTGTGCAATCGCTGCAGCCAGGCTTTCAGTAAAAAGCCCATCGCTGGCTGACATGTCGTTGATCCGGGTGATGGCCTGCATCATCATATAGTTTGAAAGCGGCGCATTCTCAGTTACGCGCCGCGCGAGCTCCATCGCTTTGTCAAAAATCGTTCCGTTTGGTTCAACGTAATGCGCAAGACCAAGGCTTAATCCATCGTCAGCTTTATAGCGGCGTCCGGTCAGCATCATTTCCATCATACGTCCGGCACCGATGATCCGGCCAATCCGAACCGTGGCCCCGCCACCAACAAAAATGGCGCGACGCCCTTCAGGAAGCTCATAAAACGTATCTTGCTGACTTACCCGGATATGAGCAGTCATCGCCAACTCCATCCCGCCGCCCAAGACACCGCCATTCATTGCAGCCACGACAGGAACACGCCCATATTCGATCTTGTCGAAAATCCGATGCCAAAGACGGCATTCATGCATAGCCCCAGCTGCATCCCGCATGGAATGCTCCAGCAAATCAAGCCCGGCACAGAAATGTTCGCCAGAGCTGCGCATAACAACCGCCCCAATCGCGTCGGGCAGATTGTCAAAGTAGTGCTCAATCTCGTAAAGCAGCCCATGGTTGATGGCATTGAACTTGGCAGGACGGTTCAATGTCAGAATACCGACATTGCCATCTGTTTCGCTCGTTATGTTGGTATATTCCATCGCAATCTTCCTTACTTGGGCTCAAGCCGGATGGCGCCGTCCAAACGCACGCATTCACCATTTAGCATCGTGTTCTCGATCATATGTCCTGCAAGCTGGGCGAATTCGCCGGGTTTGCCAAGACGCGATGGAAAAGGAACCTTAGCACCCAGACTATCCTGGATCTCTTGGGGGAGGGTTTCCATCATCGGAGTCGAAAAAATCCCCGGTGCAATGGCCAGGACCCGAATGCCAGATCGCGCTAATTCCCGTGCCGCCGGTAGGGTCAGACTGGCCACCCCCCCTTTGGACGCTGCATAGGCCGCCTGCCCAATCTGGCCTTCGAATGCGGCCGCGGATGAGGTGTTGATAATCACGCCGCGCTCATTATCGTTTTGGGGTTCGGCTTGGGACATTTTTTCAGCGGCCAATCGCAGAACGTTGAATGTTCCAATCAGATTCACCTGAACCGTCCGTGAAAACCCCTCGAGCGGCGCAGCCCCGGTGCGACCAACGATCCGTTCCCCATGTGTGACACCTGCACAATTCACGACAATGCGTGGTAATCCATTTGCTTCGATTGCCGTGTTCAACGCCTCGGCGACGGCTTCTGGGCAGGTCACATCACAAGGCGCAGCTACGGCACCTAGATCTTTGGCTGCAGCATCCAATTGCGCACCAGACAGGTCAAACAAAGCCACTTTAGCCCCGCGCGACGCCAGCATTTGTGCAGTCGCAAACCCTAAGCCCGAAGCCCCGCCGGTCACAATTGCTGATGCATTCTCGATCTTCATTTTGTTTCTCCTTGTTGCCAAACCCGTCGCTACGCAGCGGAAAGTTCCTCTCCTCTTGCCCCAAACGCTTCGGCAACCTACTCAAGTAGTAAATTAAGTGAACGTTCGATAATACATTTGCACACTAACAATCTCTTGGGTAGTCTATTTCTACCAAAACCGGTTCGCGAATGATGATTCCGAAGAACGACGCCAGGGAGAAAACGATGAACAAAGATGTTCACCAGACCAAAACAGGGATAGAGCCCACCGCCAAATTTGCCCCCGCCAAAGTTAGGCGTCATGATTTGGGCGACGGAGCGTTCACCTTGGAAAGCCCCCTGCCCTTGGACCTGCCACACGACTGCCTATCGGACCTGCTGGACCACTGGGCGGAGGCCGCGCCAGATCGACCCTTTCTGATGCAACGCGGGGCTGATGATCAGTGGCAAGGCGTCACATTTTCTGAAACGTACGAACAGGTTCAGTCCCTTGCCGCCTTCTTACTTCTTCAGGGGCTAGGTCCGGACCGTCCGCTGTTGATCCTGTCTGGTAACTCCGTCCGCCACGGCGTCCTGATGCTAGCAGCAATGCACGTTGGCATTCCGGTGGTTCCCGTTTCGGTCCCCTATTCTCTCTACGACGGCGAACTGACCAAACTGCGCCACATCGTCGAAACGACAAACCCCGGCATGGCCTATGCCGATGATGCCCTCGCGTTTGACCACGCGTTTACATATTTGGCAGGCGAAAACATTAAATTGTTCTCCGACAACGGCGCGTTGAGCTATGATACCGCCTTGCGAACCAAGTCGTCCGAAGCCGTCAGCCAAGCGCGCCAAGCTGTGGGACATGACACCGTAGGCAAAATCCTGTTTACCTCAGGCTCCACAGGCCTACCCAAGGGCGTGATTGTGACACAACGTATGATGCTGGCTAACCAGCAAGCGTTGGTTCAGATCTGGCCGTTCCTGAAGACAGACCCACCTGTGATCGTCGACTGGTTGCCGTGGAACCACACATTTGGCGGCAACTTCAACTTCAATCAAATCCTGTGGAACGGCGGCTCGTTTTATATTGATGACGGCAAACCCGTGCCTGGTGAGATTGAAAAAACTCTGCGCAATATTCGCGAAATCTCGCCCACTCTTTTTTTTAATGTCCCGCGTGGCTTTGACATGATGCTTCCCCTCCTGCGGGATGACCCTGAGCTGCGCCGTGCCTTCTTTGCCCGGCTTCAGTTGATCTTTTTCTCAGGCGCTGGTTTGCCAGATCACCTGTGGGAGGGGCTCGAAGAATTGGGCGTAAACGAACGTGGCGATAAAATCCCGTTTGTCTCTGCTTGGGGCGCGACCGAGGCGATGATGATCACCTGCGTCCACTTTCCCATTGCCAGCGCGGATGTGGTGGGTTTGCCGACTCCCGGAAATGAAATCAAATTTGTTCCCAACGGTGGCAAATTGGAAATGCGTGTGCGCGGACCACACGTGACCCCCGGCTACCTTAACAACCCTGCAAAAACGAGCGAGGCCTTTGACGACGAGGGGTATTACTTGATTGGCGATGCCGGACGTCTCCAGAACCCCGAAGACCCCTCTGAAGGCATTGTTTTTGACGGGCGCACGTCCGAAAACTTCAAACTGATGACAGGAACCTGGGTCGCCGTGGGCAATCTGCGTTTGGCCTTGCTGGAGGCACTGAAACCGTTGGTGTCAGACGCGGTGATCACCGGCCATGACAAGAGCGAAATCGGAGCACTTTTGTTCCTAAACGCGGATGAATGCAAAACTCGTGCAGGTCGTGTTGATACGCTTGCAAGCTATGCCGCTGACCCGGCCGTGCGTGCATATGTTTCTGAACAGTTGGCCGCTTACAACAAATCCCAAACGGGCAGCGCCACGCGTGTAAAACGCGTCCTGATCCAAGGCGATACCCCCTCAGTTGAGAAAAATGAGATCACCGACAAAGGGTATATCAATCAACGGCTTGCCTTGGAGCTTCGGGCAGACAGTATTGCTGGCCTCTACAAAGGTTCCGCTGCAGTAATCCTTCCTGGGGAGGTTCACACATGATCGACTATACTGCCTCAGAAGCAGAAATCGCCTTTGTTCTGAAGCACATCGGCCGACCGGATCGCCTGCCCGATTGGAGCGACGATCTGGCAGATGATTTGATCCCCGCTTTGGGCAAATTCATCAACGCCGAAATCTCGCCCCTTGATCTGATTGGGGATGAGGTTGGTGCAAAACTGGAAGACGGCCGGGTCAAAATGCCCCCAGAAATGGTTGCCGCTTATGATCGCTACCGGCAGGCGGGTTGGACCGGCCTTACCGCCCCCGAAGATTTTGGGGGGCAAGAATTGCCCCATATCTTTGGCGCAGTTTTGGCTGACATGTTGGCAGGCGCCTGCATCTCATACGAAATGGTACTTAGCCTTGCACAGGGCTGTATCCGAACCCTAACCGCATGCGGCAGTGACGACCAAAAGGCCCGGTACCTGCCGCAGTTGATCTCGGGGGAATGGATGGCATCGATGTGCCTGACAGAACCTGATGCAGGATCGGATCTTGGCCTCATCAAGACAATCGCGACCCGTGACGAAGATGGATATGCCCTGAGCGGCGCCAAGATTTTCATTTCTGGTGGGGATCATGATTACACCGACAATGTGCTGCATCTGGTGCTTGCACGAACCCCAGACGCCCCTGCGGGCGTGCGCGGGCTGAGCCTTTTTGCCTGCCCCGCGACCTTACCTGATGGCACACGCAACACCGTTCAAACGGTACGGATCGAAGAAAAGATGGGGATGCATGGCTCCCCCACCTGCCAGATGGCCTTTGACGGTGCGCGGGCAGAATTATTGGGCACTATTGGTCAAGGTTTGGCCGCGATGTTCACGATGATGAACGCTGAACGGCTGGATGTCTCACTGCAAGCTGTTGGACAAATGGATGCAGCCTTTCAGCGGTCGCGCAGTCACGCCTCGGCACGACGCCAAGGCACAACAGCCGGCGAAACCGCCATGATCACGCAACATGGCGACGTTCAGCGGATGCTTCTCGATATCTATGCCCACACCATGGGGTGCCGTGCCATGGTCTATCGGACATTCGTCGATATGGACCTAGGGGCCGATCAAGGGCTTTTGGACATCCTCACCCCAACCTGCAAAGCCTTTGCAACAGATGCAGTCAACATCGTCTCCAGCCAAGCCGTACAAATCCACGGCGGCTATGGCTTTTGTAAAGAATACCGGGTCGAGCAAATCATGCGCGATGCCCGGATCATGGCAATATACGAAGGAACCAATGGCGTTCTCGCAACTGGGCTTGCCCGTCGTGCCATTCGCACAAACAACGGCGCCGCCGCCGATGCCTTTGCAGAACTGGTTTCAACGGGCCCGACCTCGATGGAACTGGCAGATGCAATCGAAGATTGGCGTGCATCCACAACAGCCATGCAGAACGGCACCGATATCGGGCCTGCTGTTACAGATTACATGCGTTTGACTGGTTTGGTCTATTTCGGCCGGGTTTGGGCCGATCTTGAAACCGTTGCGGATCATGCCCCTGAGCCTGCCCTTTTACGGGCTGCAGCCTCTCATGTGCGCGCGCGGCTTTTGCCTGAAGCAAGCTTGTTACGTCGACGGGTCGAGGTCTCAGAACCAACTCATGCTGCAGAAATATTCGCTCTTTAATCAGAAAGGAAAATGTCATGACTGACTTTGTCCCCCCCGAAGCAAGCCCACAAGCCGACGCGACGTTTCGCACCGGTTTGACAGATGGGAAATTCTTAATTCAACGCTCTGCCAGCACTGGCGCATATGTCTTCTATCCACGAGCAATTGCCCCAACGACAGGCGCAGATGATCTGCAATGGGTCGAAGCCTCTGGTGCCGGAACCGTTTACGCCAGCACCATCATTCGCCGTCCTGCCAAATACGGTGGCGATTACAATAACGTGTTGATCGATCTCGCCGAAGGTCCCCGTATTTTCAGCCGTATCCTAGATGTGGACAACGAGGCGATCCAAATCGGCATGCAAGTTCAGGCCGTTGTCACAGTTCCCGACTTTGGCCCGAACGCCAAATCCGGTGAACCTGCTGTATTCTTCAAACCTGCGTAAGGAACCTCTACATGTCACATCCATTACGCGGCAAATCCGCAATTGTAGGCACCGGCTATTACGGTCTAGGCAAGTCACCCAACACCTCTCCGCTTGAGCTTTTGGCGAAGGCGACACAAAACGCTTTAGCTGACGCCGGCATGAACTTGTCAGAAATCGACGGGATCTGCGGCGGTACATTTTACCACTTCTTCCCCACCCTTTCGATCGCTGAGTATCTGGGTATTAAACCCACTTGGGCAAACTCTGACATGGTGGGCGGTTCGTCGTTCATGTCTTACCTGCTCGAGGCCACCATGGCGATTCAGTCCGGTCTCTGCAAAAACGTTCTGATCTGCTATGGCTCGAACGCGAAATCATCGCGGAATTTGAACGGCATCATCGAAACACCACAATGGGAACGGGCATATGAGCCAATGGTTCCCGTACCCGGTTATGCTTTTACCGCACAGCGCTATATGCACGAATTCAACGTCCCCAAAGAGCACTTGGGTCACGTCGCAATTTCGGCGCGCAAATGGGCACAACTCAATCCGGATGCAACAATGCGTGCGGACTTGACGATGGAAGAATACCTCGCCTCCCCCAAAGTGGCAGATCCCCTCACCGTATTGGATTGCTGCCTGATGTCAGACGGCGGCGCAGCCATCATTGTTACATCTGCGGAACGCGCCCAAGATTACCAGCAAAAGCCCGCCTATTTCCTAGGCGGCGGCAATGCCATCTCACACCGCGAAATCAGCCAAACGGGCTCATTGACAACGACATGCGCAACCGAAAGCTCAAAGCGAGCATTTGAGATGGCTGGGGTTACCACCAAAGACGTCGACGTTGTTGAGCTCTATGACGCCTTTACGATCAATACCCTTCTGTTCCTTGAAGACATGGGTTTTGTGAAAAAGGGCGAAGCAGGCGCTTTTGTCGCTGAAGGGCACATTGCTCCGGGGGGATCTTTGCCCGTGAACACCAATGGGGGCGGGCTAAGCTGTGTACACCCCGGCATGTATGGCCTGTTCTGCTTGATCGAAGCAGCAACCCAATTGCGAGGTGCCGGTGGCGAACGTCAAATCAAGGACGCCAATATTGCCATAGCACACGGGAACGGTGGGACATTCTCAAATGAGTTTACTACCGTGCTAGGCAGTGACGCCACCCTTTAAGACATTAACCATCTGGGCAGTGAGTCATCGCAAAAAGTACGATCTTGCCGCCCAGATCCTTAGGGGTCGAACCCATCGAGTTTCAAAACCAGTAAATGACGATTGCGATGAGAGCGATAGCTGAGAGGAAGACCTTCTGAGCATCGGTCATATATGGTCCTTATACGCCGGCAATCTTTGAGACGGCCAAATACCTTCTCGATGCGGTTACGTCGCTTTTAGCAGCGCTTGACATACTTCACTCGCGTTTTGCCCCGTCTTCCTCTGGGTATTCAAGTGCGCTTCCCCTTGTCTTGCAAGGCTTCCCGGAAACAAACTAGCATCATAGCCGCGGTCCGCGAGCAATCTGTCAAAGTGCGGCAGGTAGCCGAACAAAGCCCGCCCCTCTTTTTAATGCCCATGCTAGTCGATATTCGATGCGCTTTGATTTGGACCTTCAAGCATATGATGCAAGACACGCCTCCGGTGCGTCGCTCAAACCCATAGGATAAAACATGTCATCGCGTCATTTTTGGAACCTTGAACCATGCAACGGACCTTAAATCAATGTGTCCTGATCCTAGTAGCCATTAAGCCAAATCAAGCCCTTTGGAGAATTGGCTTTCCGAAATAGTTTCCGGGGATCATGGTTCTATTTACTCGGCTATACCACACAGGGCGATACGTGACCAATGACCAATAATTCACAATCTCAGTCCGGATCATTTCCGTTATTGAGTTACCCTTGCGAGCGGATGATATGCCTCTGCTTGCACATGCAATGTATAAACATGCAGTGATAGCTGACTACGTCGCAATCACTCTTCCATTGGTCGTGGCTGGGTTTGTGGTCATTCGCTGAAACCTGACTATTTGGTTAATCAAATCATAGTTAGTTCGCGTTTGATGGCAGCCATGCGGGACTTTGCAACGCTTCTCCACAAAATGCCTGCGGATATATTGGTGAACGTCCACGACGCAACCGAGCAGCGAAAATGCTCGAGTTGGATGCACAACTGGTTGGGCTTTCATCCGCCCACGCTGCCATTGCCGAAATTTCGTTTAAGGGCTTCGACGACGTGATGGAAAACCATGTGGAAACGTTGTCACAACTTGTGTCTGAGCATCAAATCGCAATCGATCGGATCGCAAAAGCGCGCGCGAAATACGGCCTGACTTAACAATCTGCTCAATAGGGCAAATTGAGACCCTTCATTACGGAGCGCTTCAACGGCAGCAATGCGCAGAGAGCGACCTTTGCAAAGTCACCCCGTCAAGCTTACGGCTGGGTACGAACTCGCGGCGATGCAGCGCAAACATCGGACATTGATAATAGGTGCAGCATTTTTTCGTTCTGGATGACCGCTCAGCGGATTGAGCGACCGTTCTCCGCCCTCCAGAATTTGAATGACGCATTCGACTTCGAGAAGCCGGATCAAGTAGCACCAACACTCGCTTTTCGCAGCAGGAACCGTTGGATTTTCCCGCTGGGTGTTTTCGGTAGTTCGGTCACGAATTCGCAAATCCGAGGGTATGCGTGTGCCGAGAGGCGCTGTTTGACATATTCCTTTAGTTCCGCGGCAAGCTCTTCATTGCCCTCTCTGCCCTCTGCTAGAACGATCACCGCTTTCACGATTTCGGTCCGTTCTTTATCCGGCACGCCAACAACCGCAGCCTCTGTCACTGCGGGATGCTCGATTAGGGCGCTTTCTACATCAAACGGTCCGATGCGATAGCCCGAAGAGGTGATAACGTCGTCGTTACGTCCTACGAAAGTTATGCACCCGTGCTCATCCCGCTCCACCGTGTCCCCAGTAAGATAGTAACCGTTCTCGATCGAGTTTTTGCCCTTGTTCAGATAACCACCGAAAAACATGAGAGGCGATTCCGCGATTTTCACGGCCAGTTGGCCCGGTTCATCGAGATTGGCAATGCTGCCATCCTCGGCCAAAACCTCGACTCTGTATCCCGGCATGACATAACCTGCCGATCCCGGGCGCACGGGGTGTTCGAGCCCGTGATGGTTATTAACTAGCATGCCCGTTTCGGTCTGCCCGTAGTGATCCTTGATCGGTGCATTCAGTTCTGCCTCAAACCAACGGATGACTTCGGGGTTCAGCGGCTCGCCCGCGCTACTGATACAGCGGAGTTGATCACGCAGCTGAACTGCACGTTCGGTTCCGGAGGCGATAATTAGTCGAAACGCAGTGGGCGCACCAGCAAAGTTAGTTACGCTCAACCTTGAAATCACATCATAAGTGCTGTCCACCGTGAATGGCCCTTCGACCAGAGTGGTTGCATGACCCAGTAGCAATGGACCGATCACTGCATAGTAGAGCCCATAGGCCCAGCCAGGGTCGGCAATGTTCCAAAAAACATCCTCAGGCCGTAGGTCGATACCTTCGACCATGTAGGATCGAAAGGCAGGCAAGGCTTTTAGCGGGATAGGCACACCCTTGGCGGGCCCTGTAGTTCCAGAGGTGGCCATCATGAGCATCAGATCATCGCCGTTTCGCAAAACTGGGACAAACTCAGTTGATTGAGCGGCCATTATCCGGCGGAAATCAATGTCGCCTGTAACAAGCTCTTGTGAGGTATCCGCAATCAATGCGACAGGCGGGTAACCTTTCACATCCTTGAGCTTTTCGCGGTTGGCAAGGTCGGTCACAACCAGCTTCGCGCCGCTCATAGTCAAACGGTCCTGGATAGCCTTGGGGCCAAAGGCTGTAAATAAAGGCTGATAAGCCGCACCAGCGCGGAACGCGCCCAGCACAACCGCCACTAGATCAGGGGTGCGCGGCAACAGTCCCGCCACGATGTCGCCCGGTTGAATGCCCTGTTTCTTGAGCAGGTTAGCGAAGCGGGAAGCTTCATCGCGCAACTTGGCGAAGCTGCGAGTCTCATGATGCCCGTCCAGCCTAATCCAGTCCAAAGCTAGGGAAGCGCCTTGCAAATGAGCATCGCAGCATTCCACGCATGCGTTGATCCCGTCGCTGAAACTGCCGGACAACAGGGACCTTTCGGCGTCCAGATCGAAGCTATCCACCGCTTTGGAGTAGTCGGGGGAACTTCCAGTGCCAAAATGCGATGCCATTGAAATCATCTCCTGCAATTGCAATCCGCAATTACCTTGCACCTAAACGGATTGAAATTCCACGTTAGAGATTACCCAAGCACCGGCGCGCCAGAAAGTGGACCGGTTGCTCTCATAGGCAAAGCCCGCTCTGGGCTCTGAGCCGACATTGTTACCCAAAATCGATTTTTGCCTACTTAATCGATTTTTGCCCACTTAAAGGTCAGCCTTGGTGTATCCGAGATACCCTGTTTCCTTTTGCAGCGCGTATCTACCTCTCTTGCCAAACGACTTTCCCGTTTTGATGTTGGTGTGACCGCTTTCAGCGCCAGTCAGTCGGCCAGCATGTTCACCCCCACGCCATGCCGCAGATAGGAAGCACTTTGCACGCTGATGCTGGTGGTGGTGGTTGAAGGGGACGGATTCCCTACCCTATCGCTATCGACGAAAGACCGTCACCTCTTCGGGCTCGGCTGGAAACACGCGCAGTGCTGGTTCTCCCTTAATCATCAAAACCGGCAAATCGCAATCGTGTTGGCCCGGGTCCGACACAAACATGCCCGCCCGCCGGGGTAAAAGAAAGCGATCCTGCTTCTGGGATACGGAGGCGGTTTGCACCGTTCCCAGATCGTCAGCTTGGATGTCGGCAAGAATGTCCCCCCAAAATCCGGTGGATAGATCGATATCTTCGACGATAGCGAAATTCTCACCTTGAACGCTAAGATTGGATGGCCTTCAGTAGAGATTGGGCGCCAACCTTCGAAGCCAATCTGCCCAATCCATGCTCTCGAACAATAGGTGCACTTCGTAAAGATTGATGTCAGTCCAGTCTTTGTGCGCACATCGCGGGACGGAAAAAAGGCCTTGGAAGCACGATTAAGTGACAAACACATTGCCCGCTTCATTCAGCAAACCATTCTAAAACGCGGCATTCAACCGGAACTATCCGAGAAAACCGGCTCGCCCTGTTCTCGGGCCATTCCCTGCGCGCGGGGCCTCGTCTAATCGGCATTAGTTGACGAACACCATGTCCAGAAACAACTCGGGCCCGCTTCGGCTGAGATGACCCGCCGCTATCAACGCCGCCGAAACCGGTTCCGCGGGACCTTGACCCCCAGCCCCATCACAGCGCCTGTCCGCTGAACCTACCATAGAAACTACGCTCGAGATGCAGTTACCCTAGATTACAACTGGGTGAAAACCGCTCCGTGTAGAAGCTTTAAGTTGATGATGCCGCTCTAAGGCCCACTGTAGCCAAGTTTCAACAAAAGCTGGAAACTCGGAGACTTTGAATTCGTCGAGTAAGGCACCAAATGATAGGAAATTCTACTTCGCCGATCGGGCGGGGTGGTAATTGCAGTTCTAAGATTTCTCGTGTTTGGGTATGGGTAAGATAATCGAAGCATCGGTTTGCTCTTCCGGACGAAGCAGCTTGATGTCCAACAAATGCTCGGCTCCTTCGATTTCGAAAAGTCTTGAAATGGAGAAGAGCGGCCTCGCCAGAGTTATTATTCTGCACCGGTAGTGAAGGTGAACCTCTCCAGAGCAGCGGAAGAGGGAGTGCAGGTTGCCGCTTGATGGTTTCACCCAGTTTTAAAGTCCGAGTATGTTGTTTTTCCGAAATCTTCGGGCAACGGCTACGTTCATGACGTTCAAACCGATCTTCTGTGCGATCTGAACACGCACTTTGCCCCGACTCTTCTGCCGAAATCGAGCGTAGCAAAGCCCGCTACCCACTCAAACCTGAACTTGAAGTGGAAGGCGAACTGGGTGTCATGATGAACAATTACTGGCACCAGTTCCCATCGGTATTCCAAATGCACCCATTGGCAACCTAGACAGTGATTTCGAGAAAATCACCATCCCTGTTCAGATGCTCATGCAGGGTTACTAAGTTGGCTGAGCAACCGTGGTTTTCGCGGAATGCAATGTTGCATCATCCGGTCTCCCTACAATTCCTAAAATTAACATTATGATGAATAGACGGCTCCGAAATGTAGCCATGATAGAACCACATCCGAAGCGCAAATTCCCATCAAAACAGGACGTTGCACTGGGGATGCGGATGGCACGCTGCTACCCTTACCTGAGCTTGGAAGAACGCCGGAAGCTTGCCAAGTGGCGTCAAGCCAAAAGGGGCTACTGCCTTGTACTCGAGCAACTGAACTTACGTCAAATACCGCTTCTTGTTTATGCATCCGCTTCGTACACCAAGCGATGAACTAGAGCTCGCCGCTGATGCCTGGTAGGGTTTGATGGACGTGTCCGCGTTTGATCGTGCGGATTGTCTCTATGCTGTTAAGGGTACCTTTTGCATTCCGCAAGGAACGGAAGCTCTGTCGGTGTCCGAGGAGCCGTCCCATAGAGGCGTGGTCGTTTTCCATTCAGTTGTTGCACCATTTTCGGTTGATGTACCGGAAGCTTTCGGAATGCAGCTTTAACCGCTGACTGATCGCACGAATGACGCTGCGATAGGTGTATGCCTTGACCGTGCAGATCGTGACGGGCTGTTAGGGCCGAACGCGTTCGATAGCCTTGTTAAGAAAAGCTCTTGCAGCCTTCGTATCCCGCCGCGCGGTCAGGTGGAAATCAACCATCTACTCTTTCGCATCGATCGCGCGTCAA
Organism: Phaeobacter sp. NW0010-22; assembly: GCF_040365955.1. Classification (NCBI taxonomy): domain Bacteria; kingdom Pseudomonadati; phylum Pseudomonadota; class Alphaproteobacteria; order Rhodobacterales; family Roseobacteraceae; genus Phaeobacter; species Phaeobacter sp. NW0010-22. Next base: position 1,371 of record NZ_BAABWT010000001.1, on the reverse strand, counting down.
AAGTAGCACCACTTACTTCCCACCAACACCGATCTAGGCCTCGCTTGCGTGCCAATCTATACTCGTCCGGTGCAGGTGTTTCTCGGTTCGTTTGGTCAAATCGGGACTGAACTTTTGAACCCAGCAAACCCCGGTGGATCGGTCAACGGTGTTACCGCATTCAGCAAGCAAATCTACAACTTCCAGATAAGACAGAGGTTAGCGCAGGTATCAACGCACAACAAAAAGGATTGAAGTTGTGCGGAAAACAATGGCGGTTGAACGGCCATTTGCGCGGCATGATCAACCTCAAAAGTCGTAAAGTGACCAAGCGAAACGCTTAATGCAACAGTCTCGGGAAGGTTCAAGATAGCCAATGGAAAGCCAAGAACACTGTGTTTGAAACCACACATCGCAGTTGGCTTATTTGTTGATCCGCGCAATACTCCGGCTAAGATTATCACAGGTTAACGGCTTCCTATCTGTTCTAAGGTTATCAGCATATGTCGACTAGTCAGGATCAACTCACCACCGAACAGCTTTCCCAAGCTGTTCTCCGGCATATGCTCGAGACCGGGGCACCCAACATTCTCGTTGTCGACACCAACCTACTCGCTTCTGTCAAACTTCCGGAAGGAGCTATTGTTGAATACCCACTGCTGTTAGATGGTTACCTGATCCTAGTGCAACCTGATGGCACGCTGATCGTCTTTCCAAATGCTACTGAAACCTCGCTGCTGGTCGATACTGGGATGGCCCTTGTTCCTTTCAGTCGTCTCTGGAACGTGGCAACACCAGAAAACGAATGGACCACGCTCAGCGATGTGCCTAGGGTTCCACTTCATTTCATCCTCAGTCTTGGGACCCCACATCAGGGGTCTGCAGATGATCTGGAACTGGTCGTCGGCGACCCGCTTCTCGGTCTCGAAATCAACCCATTGCTTCCGCCAACGGACTATGAATTCGGAGATGAGTTAGAACGTCGCTACGCTGGAGATAAGGACGATGGGACGCCGCCCGCTGGCCTACAGATTGTTCTAAAAGGCCAGCTGGTTACGGCAGAAACGGACGCGATCACCAGTATCCGCCCCGCTGATCAAATTGAGATTCGCTTTGATACAGCTAGTTCTGCTTCCTCGGTTTCCGAGATACGGATCGAAGTTTCGGGCCTGCCAATTGGGGCAATTGCCAGTCACGGTGGGCTCGTCGCACAGCCGGACGGAACCAATACTCTGATCTTCATCGGATCCTACGCGGAATTTCAGGCTCTTACATTGTCCTTCCCGACCGATTTCTCGACAGCGTCCCGTACGGATATTGCGAGTGGTCCACTTTCTGGAACTATAGAGGTTGTTTCCAATACCGGTGAAACTGAAGCTCTTGATTTCCCAA